>SCMV01000017.1 GCA_005502875.1 Comamonadaceae bacterium 2PF
CCTTGTCCCTGGCCTCGCGCCTGCCTGACGGGCTGCCCGGCGAACCGCAGGCCTTCCGCCAGGTCCTCATCGACGCCTGGCTGCCGCTGTCGCAATGCCTCAACAGCCTGGGCCGCAGCCTGGGACATGGCGACGCCTACCCCTTCGTTCTGAGCGAGACCGTGCTGGACAAGCTGTGCTTCGTCCATGGCGTGGCCGCTCGCTCTCTTGCATCCGCCCCTTGAATCCAGACCACAGGAAGAACCATGCCCCGTTCCCAGACACCCGCCTTCAAACCCGAGCACCCCGGAGCCGGCCAGGAGTGGCATCAGCGCGCACAAGCCGAGCAGCCCAGGCTGACCACCCACGACGGCGCCGTCGTGTCAGACAACCAGAACACCCTGAAAGCGCATGCAAGGGGCCCCTCGCTGCTCGCCGATGTGGTGCTGCAAGAAAAACTCTCTCAGTTCGACCGTGAACGCATCCCTGAACGCGTGGTGCACGCCCGAGGCTCGGGCGCACACGGCCACTTCGAGCTAACCGAATCGCTGGCTCACTACACCACGGCCAAAGTGCTGACCCAGGTGGGACACCAGACCCCGGTGTTCGCCAGGTTGTCGACCGTGGCAGGGCCTCAGGGCTCGGCCGACACGGTGCGGGACGTGCGCGGCTTCGCCGTCAAGTTCTACACCGAGGAGGGCAACTGGGACCTGGTGGGCAACAACATCCCCGTCTTCTTCATCCAGGACGCGATGAAGTTTCCCGACCTCGTGCACGCCGTCAAGCGAGAGCCCGATCGCGGCTTCCCGTCGGCGGCATCGGCGCACGACACGTTCTGGGACTTCGCCTCGCACATGCCCGAGTCGCTGCACATGCTGCAGTGGGTGATGAGCGACCGCGCGATCCCGCGCTCGCTGCGCACGATGGAGGGCTTCGGCGTGCACACCTTCAAGCTGGTCAATGCCGAGGGAGAGGTCACGCTGGTGAAGTACCACTGGCGCCCTCGGCTGGGCCTGCAGTCCCTGGTCTGGGACGAGGCGGTCAAGATCGCCGGCGCCGACCCCGACTTCCACCGGCGAGACCTGTGGGAAGCCATCGACCGAGGCGACTTCCCCGTGTGGGACCTGGCTGTGCAACTGTTCACCGAAGCCGATGCGCAGGCCTTTGGTTTCGACCCGCTGGACGCAACCAAGCTCATCCCGGAGGAGCAGGTGCCACTGAAGGTGATCGGTCACATGGTGCTCGATCGCAACCCCGACAACTTCTTTGCCGAGACGGAGCAGGTGGCGTTTTGCCCCAGCCGCATCTTGCCCGGCATGGACTTCAGCGACGACCCGTTGCTGCACGGTCGCTTGTTTTCGTACCGCGACACCCAGACCCACCGCCTAGGCAGCGTGAACTTTCAGCAGCTGCCCATCAACAGGGCGCGCTGCCCTGTGCATCACTTCTACCGCGACGGGGCCATGCAGACGAACACCCCCAGCGGCCAGGTGGCCTACGAGCCCAACGGGCTGGCACCCAAGGGACCACGCGAGCACCCCGATGGTTTGAGGGCCGCACCAGGCCATGACGGCATCGGGCCTCGCTCGCGCGAGCGCGCAAGCAGTTTCGGTGAACACCATCAACAGGCCAGGCGCTTCTACCTCAGCCAGACCGAGGTGGAGCAAACGCACATCGCCGCGGCCTTTGTCTTCGAGCTCTCCAAGGTCAACGCCGCCGAGATCAGGCAACGCATGGTGGCTCAGCTGCGCACCGTTCACGAAGACCTGGGTCAGCGCGTGGCGCGGGGGCTCGGACTCGAGCCTGTGCCCGCCCCGATGCCCCTGAGCACCCCGGTGAGGGACCTGCCGGCCTCACCCGCGCTGGGCCTGATCGGCAAGATGAAACTCACGCTCGAAGGACGCGCCATCGGCGTGCTGATCCACGACGGCAGCAACGCCAGCACGCTCAAGAAGCTCAAGGACACCTTGCGCAACACCGGTGCCCGCGTGGTCACCGTCGCCCCGCGCCGCCTGGACGTGACCCTGTCCGATGGCAAGAAGGTCGAGGCCGACGCCCAGCTCGCTGGCGCCCCGTCCGTGCTGTTCGACGCCATCGCCGTGTTGCTGGCGCCCAGAGCCGCCGACGAGCTGGCCCACCAGGATGCGGCACTGGGCTTCGTGCGCGATGCCCACGCCCACCTCAAGGCCATCTGCATGGACGAAGGCGGCCAGACGCTGCTGCAGGCCGCGGACCTCTTGCCCGATCGGTTCTACTTCCCGGTGAGCCAGATCCGTGATTTCATGGGCGGCGCAGCCACCCGCCTCTGGGAGAGAGAGTCGCGCCTGCGGCCTCAACCCTGATAGAACCCACCATTGACCATCGGACGCGCCGACATGCCCGCCAAACACATGACATCACCCCTCCCAACCCGCCTGATTGCCGGCGCCCTGGTCATCGGCGGGCTGCTCGGTTCACTCGCCCACGCCGACTCGATCGGCGAAGTCGACACCGTCTTCAAGCTGATCGGCCCGGATCACAAGATCGTGGTCGATGCGCACGACGACCCCAAGGTGCAGGGCGTGACCTGCTACGTCTCGCGGGCCAAGACCGGTGGCGTCAAAGGCGCGCTCGGCCTGGCCGAGGACCGCTCCGAGGCGTCCATCGCCTGCCGGCAGACCGGGCCGATCAGCGTCAAAGGCAAGCTGCCACGTCAGGAAGAGGTGTTCACCGAACGCACCTCGCTGGTCTTCAAGCGCCTGCGCATCGTGCGCATGCTCGACCCCGAGCGCCAGACCCTGGTCTACCTGAGCTACTCAGACCGCCTCATCGAGGGCTCGCCGGACAACAGCATCTCGGTGGTGCCGGCGCCGGGCGTGCCGATGCCCAAGGACTGAGCCGCTGCGGGGCGCGCCCCGCAAACGGTAACAATTTGCCCCGGATGGGGGGACAGGGCCTGACTCGGGGGGCGCTTAAAGTCGCGCCTGCACGGGCAACGCACCCGCGCGCCACACGAATCACCCAGAGAGCACCCGACCCCATGTCCCGGCCCTTCATCGTCATCGGCGACCGCACCGACCACGGCGGCGTCGTCATCGGCTCCTCGCAAACCACCGACACGCACGGCAAACGCATCGCCCGCGTGGGCGACCAGGTCACTTGCCCGAAGAAGGGCCATGGCGGCACCACCGTCATCGTCTCGGGCGACCCGACGATGATCATCGACGGGCAGCCGGCGGCGCGGCATGGCGACAAGTGCGCGTGTGGGGCGACGTTGATTTCGGGGCAGGCCGTCTCGACAGTTGGAGGAGGTGGCGGTGGCGGTGTCAGTCATGGCCGCAGCAGTGAAAGATCTAGCGCTGGCGCCCAATCAACTGATGGAGCGAAAGAAGCGCTGAAAGCAGCGGGGCTGTTCAGTTCGTTGTTACCCGAGAACCACGACTACGACATTCACTTTGTTGTCCGTGACGAAGCAACAGGGAAAGCGCTGCCTAAGGTCTCGTACAAGATCACCCTGGAGGACGGTCGCTCAATCACAGGCGTCACCGACACACAGGGGCTGACGGAAAAAATCAGTTCAAACATCAAACAAAAAGCGACTTTGGAGGTTCATCACCATGGCGATAACAGCGACGGCGGAGCTGACTCCCAAAACCGATACGACACCTGCTGTTGCTGAGGTGCCCGCCAAGGACAAAAGCGGAGCCCAATGGGTGAGTCGATTTCCAGGCAGCGCCAGCCTTGACGATCTGGATCCAACATTCAAAGCAAAAGTGGAGAAGTTCATCGGCGCGATCAAGTCCGCAGGTGGTGCCGTCAACATCGCTGCGACCTATCGCCCAAGGGAGCGTGCGTACCTGATGCACTACAGCTCAAAGATTTCCCGAGGAGAGATCACCGCAGACAAAGTCCCCGCCATGGATGGCGTGAACATCGACTGGGTTCATGCCACCGACGAAGAGTCCAAAAAGGCGGCATCGAACATGACCAAGGGATACGGGATCGTCTATCCACCGGCCCTGATCTCTCGCCACACCGAGCGCGCAGCAATCGACATGACGATCACAGGTGTTGTTGACAAGAAAATCAAGAACGCATCAGGTGCAGATGTCGAGATCAAGAAACTGAGTGACCTGAATGCTGTGGGAGCCACTTACGGCGTGAACAAGCTCGTTTCAGACCCACCTCATTGGTCAGACGATGGTCACTAAGCTCATCACATTCATGACATTCGTACTGGCTTCCTCGCCGGTACTGTCCTCCGAAGTACGCCATGCCATCATCCATTTAGATGGATTCGGGCACGGAGTTTTGATCACTGATTCACCACTGGGAGACCAGGCCTCAGTGGACATTCAATATCCATCGGGCCAACTTAACGCAGCTTGTTGCAAACGCCTCACCGCGACAGATTTCAGCAAGGCATCGCCAGACAGCGTGTTGACCACCAATGAGATGAGTGGAGAGCAACCCTTCGTCTATCGCGTGCGCATTCCGAAGCTTTGGGCTGAAACCGCTTTCATCGGGATGGCAGCATTTGGTCAAGGCATCAAGACGCGCAACATCGGCGATCAACTCGAGTCCATCGACAATCGAGGCAGAACGCGTCGATCAAACATCTGCACCAGTCATGAGGGCGTGCACCTCACCGATGGGGCAGGTAAAACAATGCGCACGCACCTGTATTTGTCACTTGGATACGAATTGGAGACGATCTCCTGTCCGTCCACCATCAATTGACGGCCGCAATCCGACGCCCCGACCCCGGCGGCACGCAGGTGTAGGTCACCTCCTGGCCGGCCACGTTGGCCAGGCTGCGCAGGGCCGCATCGGTGCGGCGGCTGCCGTCGCTGCCCACGAAGGCGTTGGCGGCGGCATCGAACCAGAAGCCGCGTCGCAAGCCGGTCTCCACCGTGTGCGCCACCAGGTCGCACTCGGTCACCTGGCCGCCCAGCAGCTTGGACACGAAGGGCGTCTTCGCGCGCTGGATCAGCAGGTCGATGCGTGGCCAGGCGGCCAGGCGCTGCCCCGCGTCGGCGCTCAGGGTGACCTGCTGGCCCACGATGGGCGCCAGGTCGCTGTCCATGGCGTGCATGAAGTCCGAGACGTCGCGGCGGGTCTGGTTCGGGTTGAGCAGCGGGAAGCCTGAGTTCAGCGTGGGCTGGAACACGCGCACCGTGAAGAAGTGCGCCAGCAGGTCGACGGTGCCGTCGTGCACGAAGCCGAAGCCGCGCACCTGGTCGCCCTGGTGGCCCGTGTCAGGCGCCGTCGCAAACGGGATGGCAGGTGAGCCAAAGCGCCCGATCTTGGCGTACATGTTGCGCAGGTGGGGCACCTTCACGATTTGCGAGATGCCCTCGAAGCTTTGCATCTTGCCCGTGCCGTACAGGCCCTGGGCCGCGTCCACCGTGTGGCAGCCGTTGCAGTTGTGGCTCTTGACGAAGGCGCGCAGGTTGCCGATCTCGGGCACCAGGATGCCGTCTGACGGGCGGTCGCCGAAGTAGAAATCGAAGCCGCGCTTTTGCGCCGCCGTCAGCGAGTTGTCGAGGTTGCGGATCGGGTTGGGCTGCAGTTGCACCTGCAGCATGAAGTCGGCGAAGGCCTGCATGCCGCCTTCGCTCATCGGCGCGGGGTTGCCCAGCAGCCCTTCGAAGGCCGGCGCGAAGTTCTTGAACGACAGCACCGCGTCGTCGGCATGCACACCAAAGAAGCCGTTGGAGCGGTCGCCGCGCCAGTGCATCGCGCCGGAGTTGGCCATGCCCTTGAGCGTCTGCGTGGTCATCGGGCCCTTCATGGGGTGGAAGTCCTTGGGGTCGTCGCTGCCGTTGATCTTGACCTTGGGGTTGGGCTGGAACAGGAACTTGGCCACCTGGAACTCGGTCTCGCGGGTGAACTCCTGCTTCATCGGGCTCTTGGTGACCACGTCATCCGGGTTGCCCAGGTCCCAGGCCAGGTCGTCCATGTCGCCGAAGGTGTGGCAGCTGGCGCACGATGCCTCGCCATTGGCCGACGAGAGGTTGGCGTCGTACAGGAAGGGCCGACCGGCGATCACCGACGCCGGCTCGGGGTTGGGCAGCGCGGCCTTGGCCACTTCGCTTCGCCCCGACAGGCTCA
This sequence comes from Comamonadaceae bacterium 2PF, assembly GCA_005502875.1. Taxonomy (GTDB): domain Bacteria; phylum Pseudomonadota; class Gammaproteobacteria; order Burkholderiales; family Burkholderiaceae_C; genus Aquabacterium. Next base: position 6,073 of record SCMV01000017.1, read on the forward strand.
GCACCTTGACGGCGTTGTCGAAGCGGGTCATGACGTACATGCGGTCGCGCGACTCGTCGAGCACCAGGCCGCTGGGCCCACCGCCGCTGACGGTGATGTAGCGGGCGCTGGCCGTGCGCGGGTTGAAAGTGTCGTTCTCCAGCTCGGTGGTGTCGAACACGCCGATGCGGCTGGAGCCGTTGGCGGCCACGAACAGCGTGCGCCCGTCGCGGGTGACGGCCATCTCCATGGGGCTGGCCAGGCTGTGCTGCTTGGCGGCGGCGTCAAAGCCGGGGTCGTTGGCCAGCTTGCTGTAGTCGATGTGCTTGTTGAGGTGGCGCGGCAGCACCTGGCCATTGCCCACCACCGTGATGCGCGACAGCGCGATCTTGCCCTGCACCGTCGAGCCGCCATGCTTGCCCGGGCCCTCGAAGCGCGTGAGGTTGTTGGCCTCGGTGTTGGTGACGTAGAGCTTGCCGGTCACCGGGTTGGTGGCCATGTTGAACAGCGTCGTGCCCACGTGCGCGTAGATGGCCTTGTCGGTCAGCGCGTTGGCGTCGACCGCGAAGACGTCCTTGTCGGGCAGGTTGAAGCGCATGGCCGGCGTCCAGTTGCGGCCGATCACGTCCTGCCATTGGCCCTTGTCGCGGTTGAACTTGACGATGAGCCCGGTCTTGGGTGCGGGCTTGCCTTCGGCGTTGGTGGCCGGACCCAGCCGACCACCGGGCGACTTCGTGCCCTTGATGTCGCAAGGCTTGTTGAGCTCGAAGCTTTCGCACACCAGCTCTTCGTTGACCGATGCCGTCTGGTTGCCCGACTTGAACGCGGCCACGTAGACCGTGTTGCGGTCGGGGCTGACGGCCAGCGCACGTGGCGTGTCGGCGAAGAAATTCATGATGCGCACCGGCACCCCGCCGACTTGCGGCGAGAGGTTGTCGGGGTTGAACACCCAGACGTCGGCGCGCGGCACCCCGGGGGTGGTGAGCTTGGGGTCGCCCGCGCCGGGCACGCCCTTGAGCGAGACGTGCGTGAGCTGCTGGCCCCGGTGGGCCGCGGTGACGAAGGCCTTGGCGGGCGTGCCGGCGAAGACGATGTCGCGAGGCTCGTCTCCGACGAGCAGGGTGCGCACCACGCGCGGCGTGCCCTGCAGGCTGACCACGCTCACGCTGTCGGACAGGTGGTTGACCACCCAGACCTCGCTGGCGTTGCGCACCGCCACGGACACCGGCTCCAGCCCCACGGGCACGCGCGCGGCCAGTTGCAGCCCGGACGCCGTGACGTTGAACACCTCCAGCGTGTTGTTGGGCGTGTTGACCGCGAACAGCTTCGTGCCGTCGGCCGACAGGGCCAGCGGGCGGACATGGCCGCTTTCAAAAGCGATGAAGTCTGGGGCCGCAGCTTGGGCGGGAGCGTGGGCCTGAATGGCGATCAGCGCGGCACCGGTGGCGGCGGCGAACGCCGATGCGAGCGTGGACGCGAAGCCAGCCGGGCGCGAGGGGCGCAAATGGCGCGACACGGCGATCGAGCCGCTGGGCTGACGATGGCGGGGGGTGGGGGGCATGCGATGTCTCCTGTCAAAACATTTTTCGTTTATCGAAACACCGTCATTCACTTACAAAATCACACGTCTCCTGAACCGGGCAAACCCCGGAGCGCGGGTGTCTCTGGCGGCAAAAGGCGTCAGGTCAGGGCAGCGGCCAGGGTCAACCCTGGAGCCACTTCATCAGCGCAGGCAACACCAGGGCGGTGAGCAGGCCATTGAGCCCCATCGACAGGGCGGCGAAAGCGCCGCAGGCCTCGCTCAGCTGGATGGCACGAGAAGTGCCGATGGCATGTGCGCAGGTGCCCAGGGCAGTGCCCAGGGCCGCATCGTCGCCCGGGCGCAGGCGAGCGAACAACCAGGGGCCGACCACCGCCCCCAACAGGCCCGTGACCAGCACGATGGTCGCAGCGATGGCCGGGTTGGAACCGATCTCGTGCGCCAGCACGGTGGCCAGCGCGGTGGTGACCGACTTGGTGGTCAGCGAAAGCAGCAGGCCATGGCTGCCACCCAAAGCCCAGGCCACCAGCACAGCCGAACCCGTGGCCACCACGCTGCCCACCAGCAGCGCCGCCAAGGTGCTGCGCCAGCGCGCCCTGAGTTGCGTGAGCTCGCCGTACAGCGGGATGGCCAGGGCCACGATGGCCGGCCCCAGCATCCAGTGCAGAAAGCGCGTGCCCTCGAAGTAGGTGGCGTAGGGCATGCCGATGGCCTTGAGCGCCACGATGACGATGGCCACGGCCAGGACCAGCGGATGAAAAAAGGGCGACTGCCCGGCCCGGCGGTGCAGCCAGGTGCCCGCGGCGTAAGCCGACAGCGTCAGGCCCAGCGGGAAGATGGGGTGGGCCAGGACGGCCTGGGCGGCCTGTGCTGCCAGGGTGGAAGCCAGCATGGGCTCAGTCATGGCGCCCCCCCTGATCACCCTGCTGCACTGGATCCGCCGCACCGGCCGGTGCCTCGACCCCATCGAAGCGGCTGAACCAGCGCACCGCCAGCCCGGTGGCCGCCATGCCCAGCACGATGCTCACGCACATCGCGGCGGTCAACGGCCAGGCGTCGGCGCGCAGGGCGTCGAACTGCTCCATGATGCCCACGCTCACCGGCACCAGGAACAGCGGCACCAGCATCAGCAGCGTGTGCCCGGCTCGCTTGACCTCGGGCATCTGCCCTTTGCGCGCCAGCAGCGCGGCCAGCACGAACACCATGCCGACCACGGCCGATGGCACAGGCAGCCCGGTCACGGTGACCACGGCCTCGCCGACCAACTGGCCAGCGACCAACAGCACCAGGCCCTGGATCATGAGGAGAATGAAAAAGAGGACGTCATCGGGACTGGATTGTCGCCGACGACGTCCCCCTGCATCGGGCACGGGGGCAGCACCCAGGCCGCCCTGCCCTGCGATCAGGCTTGCGGGCGCCCCACCGAAGTCGCGGGCTCACCTGCGTGGGCGGCGTGGTTGCCGACAGCTTGAGCCGCAGCGACCGCTGCCACCGCACCCGCCAGGCTGCCACCGCTGAGTTCGCGGTCCAGGGCCTCGCGGTCGAGCTGGCCTTCCCAACGCGCCACCACGATGGTGGCCACGCTGTTGCCGATGAAGTTGGTCAAGGCGCGGGCCTCCGACATGAAGCGGTCCACGCCCAGGATCAGGGCCAGGCCGGCCACTGGCACCTCGGGCACCACGGCCAGCGTGGCGGCCAGGGTGATGAAGCCAGCGCCGGTCACACCCGAAGCGCCCTTGGAGGTCAGCATGGCCACGGCCAGCAAAGAGAGCTGCTGCATCAGCGTGAGCTCGATGTTCAAGGCCTGCGCCACGAAGAGCGCCGCCATCGTCAGGTAGATGTTGGTGCCGTCCAGGTTGAACGAATAGCCCGCGGGCACCACCAGACCGACCACCGGCTTGGCGCAGCCCAGGCGCTCGAGCTTGTGCATCAGCGGCACCAGGGCCGACTCGGACGACGAGGTGCCCAGCACGGTCAGCAGCTCTTCCTTGAGGTAGGCGATCAGCTTGAAGATGTTGAAGCCCGTGAGCGCCGCGATGGTGCCCAGCACGCCGACCACGAACACCAGGCAGCACAGGTAAAAGCTGGCCATCAGGAACATCAGCGGCTTGAGCGAGTCGACGCCGTACTTGCCCAGCGTGAAGGCCATGGCGCCGCCGGCACCGATGGGCGCGAGCTTCATGATCACGTTCATCATCGCGAAGAAGATGTGCGAGCACTCTTCGATGAAGGTGTGCACCGCCTTGCTGCGACCGCCCATGCGCTGCATGGCGTAGCCGAAGAGCAGCGCCAGCAACAGCACCTGCAGCAGGTCACCCGAGCCGGTGAAGGCGTCGGTGAAGGTCTTGGGGATGATGTGCAGGATGAAGTCCACCGTGCTTTGCTCACCGGCCTTCTTGGCGAAAGCGGCCACGGCCTTGCCGTCCAGCGTGTGCGGGTCGGCGTTGAAGCCGGCACCCGGCTTGAGCACGTTGGCCACCAGCAGGCCGATGCCCAGCGCCAGGGTCGAGACCACCTCGAAGTAGGTGAAGGCCTTCACGCCCACGCGACCGACCTGTTTCATGTCGCTGCCATTGGCGATGCCCAGCACCACCGTGCAGAAGATGATCGGCGCGATCAGCATCTTGACCAGCGCGATGAAGCCATCGCCCAGCGGCTTGAGCTGCACGCCGAGTTGCGGGTTGACGATGCCGATGCAGGCGCCAGCGACGATGGCGAGCACGACCCAGAAGTAGAGGCTGGAGGCGATGCGTTTCATGGGGAGTCCGGGAGGGCGGAGCCGACAAGACAAACCGGCCACGCAGGCCGGCTCACATGAAACGAAGGTTATCGAGCGGGAATCAGAAATAAATTGTGGGGCTCCACATGCGCGCAGGGTCGAGCCCTCCCATTCGGGTGCTCAGGCCCGCATCACCACTTCAACTCGTCGGGCACCAGGTAGACAAAGGCCTTGGGGTCGAAGACGATCTTCCAGCTCTTTTCAGGCAGCGGCTTGCCATCGAGCATGCCGCTCTGGCGAACGTGCAAGGGGGTGAAGGCCCCACCGTCGCGGATCGGGTCGGTGCGGTAGGTCCAGGTGGCGGCATCGCAGCGGGCGGGTGGCTCGGCGTCGGGCACCGCCTCGGCTTCTTCAGGCTCTTGCGGCTCTTGCGCCTGTGGCTGCCCTTCAAGCGAGGAATCAGCGCCGCTGGCCGACGAGGCCTGCGCCGACGCAGCCTCGATTTCTGCCTGCTCGGCAGCCAGGACCTCCCGCTCCATGCGGGCCGCCCACTTCGCGTAGCGCTCGTCCGCCTGCGTGCAGCTCACGCTGGGCTTGGTCGTCACGGCCGCACGAAAACGCGCCAGCTCGACGATGGCGGCATCGCGCGGGGCCAGCACCACGTTGGTGAGGTTCACGGTGGTGTCGGGGGCCTCCAGGTCACTCTGCTGCTTGACGACCCAGCCCCACACCACGTCGCTCAAGGCCTCGAAGCGAACGCGCTCCGGCGTGAGCGGCACGCCCCAGTCAGCGCGTTCGGACAAGGCCACCTGTTCCAGCTCACCGGTCTGGGCGTTGCGCGTGACCTGGAAGAACCCGAACAGGTGCCCCGGCTGTCCATCGAGCGGCGCGCCACTGACCACGAAGTACAGGCCATCGCCCGGCCGCTTGTCCTGCAACTGCACCTGGTGCACCACGCGCACCACGTAGCTGCGCTTGTCGTTGCCCACGTAGAGCCAGCCCTTCTGCTCTTCGTCGTAGCGACCGTAGGTGGCGCCCATGATCGATTCAATGGTCTCGGTCTCGGGGATGGGCGCTTGCCGCTCGCGCCAGCTGTCGAAAGCGAACCAGCCGATGAGCACGATGAACAAAAGGCCCACGATGGCGAGGGCGCGCACCGCGTGCTTGCGAACAGGAGACACGGCCTTGGCAGACTCTTGCATGACGACACCGGGCAGGGATGCCTCGTCGGGGCGCCCTCGGTGAAGCGCCCGACCATCCCTGGCTGTTTGTTGATTTGTGAGGGCGGCATTTTCCTCCACCCTGCCCCGGCCGCCGAGTCGATACATCTGGTGACACCAGAGTCGGGGAGCCCGGTGTCCACCAGGCCCACCCGAGTCGCCAAGCATCGGCTTCGCGCCCTATAGTGCCGGTCCGCTCTGCAAGGCCCTCCATGTCCCCCTCGCGCATCCCCTGGCTCACCGTGACCTGCTGCCTGATGGCCCTCGGCATCGCGGCGATGGTGCCCTGGCAACCCGCTCTGAGCCAAAGCTGGTGGCGAGGCTGGCATGCGGCCGTGCCACTGATCGGCGCCGGCGCGGCCTGGCTGGGTGGCGTGTCTGCCGACCCCGACCGGGCCCCGGAGCGCCGCATGCAGGTCATCAGCGCGCTGGTGCTCCTGGTCACCGTCTGGCTGGCGCCGACCGTGGCCGAGCGCTGGCAAGCCGCCGCGCCGACCGGCCAGGAAGCCTGCTGGTGGCTGACCGCGCTGAGCGCATCGCTGGCACCGGCTGCGGTGGCGCTGCCGCTGTCGGTGATCGGGGGCTTGAGCCTGTTCACGCTGGCCAATCACCCGGTCATGCCGCGTCCGGCCGCCTGGCTGGCCTGGTTGGGCAGCGCCGCTTTCGCACTGGCTTTGCTCCACCAGGTGGGCGCGCTGGTGATCCCACACAGCTTCGGCGCGCCGGTGTGGGTGTTCGCGGTCGGCTTGCTGGCGCTGCCTTTCCAGATGCGGGGCAACTCGATCTACGTGGCGGGCCCGCTGTGGCTGGTCTGCGTCAGCGCCCTGACCCACCTGGGTCTGAACACCGTGATGCCTGAGCCAGCGCCGCTGGGCTGGTGGCTGCTGGGCTCGGTGGCCATCGGCTTGCCGGTATGGCTCGTGTGGCTGCATCGACTGGACGCGATCGCCCGCTTCGACCGCCAGCAGGAGGCCGCGCGCGAACTCAAGGCCCACGAGGACGAGGCCGCCAAGGCGGAACAAGATTCGGCGGACGAGCTCGCCTTCGCCTTGCACGAGATCACATCGGCGCTCGAGTCGGCCGATGAAGCCGAGCAAGCGGAGCCCGAGCTCGCCGAAACCCCGCTGGCCCGCAAGCGCCGTTTGCGCCGCGAGGCCCGCGCACGCCAGCATGCGCTCGAGGCCCACCTGGACAGCCCCGAAGCCCAGGAAGGCGCAGACAAGTACACCCGCGAGTGAGCCCGTGCACACCCCGGCCCAGCACTCGACCGCACCGGACTGGCAGGCACTCACCTCGCCGAGCCGGCTGCCTGGCTTGAGCGCCCACGGCGAGGCCATGCTGCGCCGGTTGCGCGAACACCCAGCGGCGCCCAGGTTCCGCGACATGAGCGGCCACCGACTCAGCGCGGCGATGCGCTGGCAGGCCCGTTGCCGCCAGCCCTGGCTGCTGCACGCGCCGGTGTCCAGCGGCTCACCGCCCGCGTGGGTCTGGCCCTGGTTGCTGGCCAACCGGCACAACGTGGCCGCATGGCCCGATGCGCGAAGCCTGGCACGCGGCTGGCACCACCTGCCCACCACCTGCCGGGCCGACCTGTCCAGCCACCTGATCCGCCACGTCTCGCGCCGGCACGTGCTGCGGCCCGGCGCCGATGCGCCCCTGCTGTGCTTCAGCACCAGCGGCACCACCGGCCACCCCTTGCGCGTGCCTTCGAGTCCGCTGGCAGCGGCCGCCTACCCGGTGCTGCACGAGCGGGCGCTGCGCCTGCACGGTGTGCGCATGCAGGCCGGCCGGGGTGACGTCGGCATCGTGCTGGCTGGCTTTCAGCAACGCTGCTTCACCTATGTCTCGGTCAACCCGATGCGAGGCGAATGCGGCCTGGCCAAGGTGAACCTCCAGCCCGGCGAGTGGCGACATCCCCAGGACCGGGCCACCTACCTGGACGCCATGGCCCCCGAGCTCATCTCCGGTGACCCCGTCTCGCTCAGCGAGCTGGCGACGCTGGGCATGCGGCACCGCCCCCGCGCACTCCTGTCCACATCGATGGCGATGAGCGAGGGCCTCAAGGCCCGGCTGGCTGCGCACTTCGACTGCCCCGTGGTCGATCTGTACTCCATGAACGAGGCCGGCCCCATCGCGGCCCACGTGCCCGAGGTCGACGCCTTCGTGCTGTTGCAACCGGGCCTGTGCGTGGAGGTGCTGGACGACACCGGTCGCCCCGTGCCCGCAGGCGAGCACGGAGAGGTCACGCTGACTGGCGGCATCAACCCCTGCCTGCCCCTGCTGCGCTACCGCACCGGGGACCACGCCCGCCTGGTGCACACGCCACTGGGCCCGGCCCTGCGCGACCTGCAGGGCCGCCCGCCGGTGAGCTTCCTGCACGCCAACGGGCACTGGGTCAACAACGTGGAGCTGAGCCAGCGCCTGCGCCACCTCGACCTGCGGCGTCACGCGCTCCACCAGCACACCGACCGCTCCCTGGTGCTGCGCCTGCAAAGCGACGCGCCAGACACCGAGGCCCTGCACGCCCGCCTCAGGCAGATCCTGCAAGGCCTGCTGGGTGAGCTGCCGCTGCGCATCGAAGCGCTGCACGCCGACGACAAGGTCCGCCAGTACACCAGTGACCTGCAGCCCCCCCATGCCCTGGCCTGACACGCTCGCCCTGCTCGAATGGTCCGCCACGCTGATGACGGCGCTGTGCGTGGTCCTGGCCGCGCGGCGCCACATCGCCACCTGGCCCGTGGGCATCGTGGGCAGCGCCCTGTACATGCGCCTGTTTCACGACACGCAGCTCTACGCCGACGCCACCCTGCAAGCCTTCTTCATCGGCACCGGCCTGTGGGGCTGGCGATCGTGGCTCAGGCAGGCGCACACCCCGCTCACCCACGCGCCGACCGCCGCGCCCCGGCTCACCCTTGAGAACTGGCTGATGCTGCTGGCGCTGGGCCTGGGCGTGACGCTCGCCTACGGGGCGCTGCTGGCGCACTGGACCCAGGCCTACGCGCCCTTCTGGGATTCGGCCGTGCTGTCGAGCAGCGTCATCGCGCAGTGGCTGCTGATGCAGGGGCGGCGCGAGACCTGGCCTTGCTGGATCCTGGTCAACACCATCTCGGTGCCGCTGTACCTGAGCCGCGGCCTGCACATCACCGCCGTGCTCTACGCCTTGCTGTGGCTCAACGCCTGGCATGGCTGGTGGGTGTGGCGCCGGGCCAGGCCATGAGCACCTCCCTCACACGCCACCGGCTGGGCCTGGTGGTCGGCAAATTCTCGCCACTGCACCGGGGCCACGAGCACGTCATCCATCGGGCGCAACAGGCCTGCGATCAGGTGCTCGTGCTCGGCTACAGCCAGCCCACGTTCGCGGGTTGCGAACGCGGTCGCCGCGAGGCCTGGGTGCGGCGACGCTTCCCGGGCGTCATCAACCTGCAGATCGACGACGCCTGGGTGCGCGAGCGCTGTGCAAGCCTGGGCCTGCCCTGGCGGCCCATGCCCGACAACCTGGCCAGCGATCAGGCGCAACAAGCATGGCTGGCCTGGCTGCTCGACGGCCCCATCGGCCTGCGCCCCGACGCCATGTTCGCCAGCGAGCCCTACCTCGTGCCCACATGCGACCGGCTGGCACGCACCTGGGGCCAGGGCGTGACGCCCGTGAGCGTCGACCCAGATCGCACCCTGCACCCCATCAGCGCCCGGACCCTGCGCCAGGACGTGCACGCCCACCGCAAGTGGCTGCACCCCGATGTCTACCGCGATTTCGTCGGACGGGTTGCGCTGCTCGGTGGTGAGTCCAGCGGCAAGACCACCCTGGCCGAAGCCCTGGCCAGCGCCGAGGGCACGGTGTGGGTGCCCGAGCACGGGCGCGAACGCTGGCAGGCCTGCGGCGGCCACCTGAGCCTCGGCGACCTCGTCGACATCGCCCGCATCCAGGTCGAACACGAAGAGGCCCTGCTCAGCCAGGCCCACCGCTGGCTGGTGTGCGACACCTCGCCACTGACCACATGGGGCTACGCGGGCTGGATGTTCGGCCACCAAGCACCCGAGCTGACGCTGGCGGCCCAACGCCCCTACGACCTGCTGGTGCTGTGCGAGCCCGACTTCGGCTTCGTGCAGGACGGCACCCGACGCAGCGCCGACTTCCAGCGCGAGCAACACCGCTGGTACGAGGCGCAATTGCTCAGCCGAGACGAGCCCGTGCTGCGCGTGCACGGTCCGCTGGCGCAAAGGGTGGCACAGGTGCAGGCCGCCCTGGCCCGGCTGACGACGGCGTCACCGCAGGTCGGTCAACCGGGTGGTCCCGCCGACCCATCCTGATCCGGCGAATCATCGGGGCGCTGAAGGCGATCACGGTGCGCCGACAGGATGTCATCGAGTGCGCGATCGTTGTGCTCGAACGCACGGCACCGCGTGCACACCCAACGGTGCTGACCGGCTTGCAGGCGCGTGAGCCAACCGGCCTCCTGCAGCTCACCCGAGGCCACCAGGTCGGTGAAACGGCGGCAGCTGATCAGCATCGCTCGCCCCCTTCAAACCAGTTCTGCGTCAGGCAAACCTGCAGCTGTTTGCGCGCGCGGCTCATGCACTGCCAGTAATCGGTCTTGCTCATGCCCAGCACGGTGCAGATCTCGTCGGCCTCGCATTCGAGCAGCTCTTTCATGCTGAAGACGCGCGCCGGCTTGCTGGGCAACTTGTGCACGCAGGCGTCGACCACCGCGAAGAACTGATCCGACGCCAGCATGCCCTCTGGCGACTGCCACAGCGAAGGCTCGACCCCGGGATGCCAATGCCCCCTCTCGTCGAACAGGGCCTCGTCCAGGTCGCTAGAGACCAGCTCGCTGACGGGTTGCTCGCGTCGGTAGCGCTGGCGCAGTCGGTCGGTGATCTTGTGCTTGAGGATGCCGAACAGGTAGCTGCGCGGCTCGAGCACCTCGGCTGCATCGGCCTGGGCGCACAGCGCAGCGGCCAGGGCCTCCTGAACGGCGTCCTCGGCATCCTCGCGCGGCTGGATGTGGAGCTGAGCGAAACGCAGCATGGGCGTGCGCCAGCGACGGGCCCAATCGGCCACGGTGTCACTGCGACTCGGTGAGCGGGTCTGTGCCATGCGCGGATTCAACCACGAACCGGCGGGCCTCGGCCTCGCTCAGGGGCCACAATCGCGCCCCATGGCCACAACCCTGCCCTTCCTCGCGCTCGCCCTCGCAGGGCTGGCCTGGTGGTGTCAGCGCCGACCACCCGAAGCGGTCGCCGGCATCGCCCCCTTGCGCACACCGAGTCGGCTGATCGGCCTGCCCGCCTGGGCGCTGTGCTGGGTGGCTGCAGCAGCCCTGGGCGGATGGAGCGGTTTGCTCGATGCCATGGGCGTTGCCGCCGTGGCAGCCTGCATCGGCCTGTCCTGCTGGGGCGCGAACGCAGCGGTGCACCGGCCCCACCGTGCGCCGCCACGCTGGATGCCCTGGGTGGTGGGCGCCTTCGCCCTTGCCCTGGCGTTGCACGCCGTGCCCGGTTTTCACAACCCCCTGGTGCTCGACCAGGTCCAATGGCGCCCCGGCGACCCCGCGTTCAGCCTGAGGGCCTCTTTCGACAAAGCCAACGCGGCCCTGATGCTGTGGGTGATGGTGGTGCCGCGCGGTCCGGCCGCGAGCTGGGGCGCGCGCCCGTCGCTCACCACGATGGCGATCGCCAGCCTGACCACCGCCCTGACGCTGGGCCTGGGCTGGGCCTGGGGCCTGACCGAGCCGGCGTCCAGCTGGCCCCAAGTGCCCGGTCAAGCCCTGGCGCTGCCGCTCTTCCTGCTGCTGAACCTCTTTGTCACCTGCCTGGCCGAAGAGGCATTTTTCAGGGGCCTGCTCCAAACGGCCTTGATGAAACGCCTGTCTGTCCATGGCTGGGGTGGCCGGCTGAGCGCCATCGCCCTGCCCGCCGCGCTGTTCGGTCTGGCCCACCTGGGCGGCGGGCCGCAAATGGCGGCACTGGCCACGCTCGTCGGCCTGGGCAGCGGGTGGGTTTTTGCCCGCACCCGTTGCATCGAGGCCGCCGTGCTGACCCATTTCACCGTCAACGCGGTGCACTTGCTGGCCTTCACCTACCCCGCGCGCCTAGGCTGAACCCTGCTGAAACCGCGGATCGGTACACTGTCGCCCTTCGAGCAGGCGCCCCGCAGCGCCACCGCCTTGCCCTCACCACGCCCTGCCGGGCACCGCACACCATGAGCCAGACCGAACGCCCCGAACTGCCCGACCGCCTCTCGATCGACCCGCGCAGCCCGCACCACGTCGCCGCCGTGTTCCAGCACGACATCGGCATCCGCTTCAACGACAAGGAGCGCAACGACGTCGAGGAATACTGCGTCAGCGAAGGCTGGGTCAAGGTGCCCGCCGGCAAAACGCTCGACCGCAAGGGCCGCCCCATGTGCATCAAGCTCAAGGGCAAGGTGGAAGCGTTCTACCGCTGACGCACCGCGAACGTGCCCCGTCGCTGTTCACGAGGCGGGGCGCAGCACCACATTGGTGCAATCGGCCTGTTCAAGGGCCGACTCCCAGGGCACACCAACCCGGCACGGCGCTTGCATGAGTTGACGCATCCGACCCGGTGGTGAAGTCGCCCCGGTCATGCACGACTCCCGCTGACGACGGCGGACTCAGTCGGCACTGGCGTTTCACGTCGGTCCCCACCTGCACGTCCTCGTCTTCTCTGGAGCAATCATGAAAATCGTCGTTGTTGGCCACGGCATGGTCGGCCACAAATTCCTGGAAAGCCTCGCCGAAACCGGCCTGACCGGCGCCCAGGTGACCGTGCTCTGCGAAGAGCCCCGCCCCGCCTACGACCGCGTCCACCTGTCGGCCTACTTCTCGGGCACGACCGCCGAGGAGCTCTCCGTCGTTGAACCCGGCTTCTTCGACCGCACCGGCTTCGACCTGCGCCTGGCCGCCCGAGCCGCCCAGATCGAGCGCCGCACCAACACCGTCACCACCGTCGATGGCGAAGAAATCGTCTACGACAAGCTGGTGCTGGCCACCGGCTCGAACCCCTTCGTGCCGCCCATCCCCGGCCGCGACCGCGAGCACTGCTTCGTCTACCGCACCATCGAAGACCTCGACAAGATGAAGGCCTCGGGCGCCAAGTCCAAGTCCGGCGTCGTGGTCGGCGGCGGCCTGCTGGGCCTGGAATGTGCCAAGGCCCTGCGCGACATGGGCCTGGACACCCACGTCGTCGAGTTCGCCCCGCGCCTGATGGCCGTGCAGGTCGACGACGGTGGCGGGCGCGTGCTGCGCAAGAAGATCGAAGACCTGGGCGTGCACGTGCACACCAGCCACAGCACCGTCAAGATCGTCGATGGCGCCACGCACCGCCACCGCATGGTCTTCGAAGACGGCAGCCACCTCGAGACCGACATGATCGTGTTCTCGGCCGGCATCCGCCCGCGCGACGAACTGGCCCGCCAGAGCGTGCTGGCCGTGGGCGCGCGCGGTGGCGTCGCCATCGACGACCACTGCCGCACCAGCGACCAACACATCTACGCCGTGGGTGAATGCGCCGCCTGGCACGACCAGACCTTCGGCCTCGTGGCCCCCGGCTACGACATGGCCCGCGTGGCCGCCAAGCACATCGCGGGTGATGCCAACGCCGCCTTCACCGGCGCCGACATGAGCACCAAGCTCAAGCTGATGGGCGTGGACGTGGCCTCCATCGGCGACGCGCATGGCAAGACACCGGGCAGCCGCGCCTTCCAGTACGTGGACGAAGTCAAGCAGGTCTACAAGAAGATCGTGGTCAGCGCCGATGGCAAGAAGCTGCTGGGCGCCGTGCTGGTCGGCAACGCCGATGAATACGGCACCCTGCTGCAGATGGCCCTGAACGGCATCGACCTGCCGGCCGAGCCCGAGTTCCTGATCCTGCCTTCGAGCGATGGCAAGGCCAAGCCCGGCCTGGGCGTCGAAGCCCTGCCCGACAGCGCCCAGATCTGCTCGTGCAACAGCGTCACCAAAGGCCAGATCTGCGCGGCCGTGGGCGAAGGTGCCACCGACATCGCCAAGCTCAAGGCCTGCACGAAGGCGGGCGCGACCTGCGGCGGCTGCGTGCCCCTGGTCACGCAGGTGATGAAGTTCGAGATGAAGCGCCAGGGCATGGAGGTCAACAACCACCTGTGCGAGCACTTCGCCTACTCGCGCCAGGAGCTGTATCACCTCATCCGCGTCGGCCAGATCAAGACCTTCGACGAGCTGCTGGCCAAGCACGGCAAGGGCCTGGGCTGCGACGTCTGCAAGCCCACCGCCGCCAGCGTGCTCGCCTCGGTCTGGAACGACTTCGTGCTCAAGCCCGAACTCGCCAAGCTGCAAGACAGCAACGACTACTTCCTGGGCAACATCCAGAAGGACGGCACCTACTCGGTGGTGCCCCGCATGCCCGGTGGCGAGGTCACGCCCGATGGCCTGATCGCCGTGGGCCAGGTGGCCAAGAAGTACGGCCTCTACACCAAGGTGACGGGCGGCGCGCGCGTGGACATGTTCGGCGCCCGCCTGGAGCAGCTGCCCCTGATCTGGGAAGAGCTGATCGCCGCCGGCTTCGAGTCGGGCCACGCCTACGGCAAGTCGCTGCGCACGGTCAAGTCCTGCGTGGGCTCGACCTGGTGCCGCTACGGTGTGGACGATTCAGTCGGCCTGGCGGTCGAGCTGGAGAACCGCTACAAGGGCCTGCGCGCCCCGCACAAGATCAAGTTCGGTGTGTCGGGCTGCACCCGTGAATGCGCCGAGGCACAAGGCAAGGACGTGGGCGTGATCGCCACCGAAAAGGGCTGGAACCTGTACGTGTGCGGCAACGGCGGCATGAAGCCTCGCCACGCGGAACTCATCGCCTCCGACCTGACCAAGCCGCAGCTGATCGCCATGATCGACCGCTTCCTGATGTTCTACGTCAAGACGGCCGATCGCCTGCAGCGCACCAGCACCTGGCGCGACAACCTCGAAGGCGGCCTGGACTACCTCAAGTCCGTGCTGATCGACGACTCACTGGGCCTGGGGGCCGAGCTCGAAGCGCAAATGCAGCACGTGGTCAACACCTACCAGTGCGAATGGAAGACGGCGGTGACCAACCCCGAGGTGCGCAAGCGCTTCCGCTCCTTCGTCAACAGCGAAGCCAAGGACGAACGCATCCTGTTCGTCAAGGAACGCGGCCAGATCCGGCCCGCGAGCCCTCAAGAGCGTCAAAGCCTTGAGTCCGGCGCGACCACCGAGACCGCCTGAGCAGGAGCCTGAACCATGAGCGCCGTCCTCTCCCCCACCATGACTTCCCCTGACACCTCATCCTGGACCGACATCTGCCCGGCCGACGACATCCTCCCTGACACCGGCGTGTGCGCGCTGGTGCAGGGGCGCCACGTCGCGGTCTTCCGCGTGAAGTCCGCCAATCAAAGCGACCGCTTCTTCGCCATCGACAACGTCGACCCCAAGTCCGGCGCCAGCGTGCTCTCGCGCGGGCTGGTCGGCAGCCTGGGCGATCGCATCGTCGTGGCCTCGCCGCTCTACAAGCAGCACATCGACCTGCAAAGCGGCGAATGCATCGAGCAACCCGAACTATCGGTGAGCGCCCACGCGGTGCGCACCGAAGGCGGCCTCGTGCAGGTCAGCCTGCGCTGACCGCCCATTGATCCTGACCGCACCGAAGAGACAAACCCGCGAAAGCAGAGGGCGGCCCACCGCCCCGCTCGCCTGACGACGACCCGACAGAGGCGCGCAGGCCCACTCCCCCGCTGACCCTGGAACCCGAAAAATGTCCGCTTCTCCTTTCTCCCACCCGGCCGACGGGTAGCGCCCCTCGTCGCGATGCCATCGCCAACCCAGAAAACCGCCACCGGCCGGGCCAAAGCAGGGACAATCAGGCTTGTTCGCCGTCCTGACCGCCTTGCCATGTCCCTGTCCGTCTCCAGCCTCGTTTTGCGCGCCAAACAATTGGAGCTGGAAGGCATCCGGCACCTCGCGGGCCGCATCGAGCTGGTCGATGTCATCGGGCAGCTGATCCACGCTTTGCAGCGCGAGCGCGGCGCCACCAGCATCTACCTGGCATCCAGCGGGCAGCGATTTGCCGGCGAACGCCAGGCCACGCTCGAGTCGGTCACACCCATCGAGGCCCGCCTGCGCGAGTTGTTCGAAGCGCAACTGGCCCCCGAGGCGGGTGCGTCGGCGCGCATGCTCTCGCTGATGGCCTGGGTGGTGCTCGACCTCGACGCCCTGAGCGGCCTGCGCGCCCAGACCGTGCAGCACACCGTCTCCGCCCACGAGGCCGTGACGGCCTACAGCCGACTCATCGCCGGCCTGGTCGAGCTCATCTTCCACGTGGCCGACGCCACGCTGCACCCCGGCATCTCGCGCCTGCTGGTGGCCTTTGTTCACCTGGTTCAGGGCAAGGAGGCCGCCGGGCAGGAACGCGCGGTGGGGGCCCAGCTCTTTGCCTCGGGGCATTGCATCGAGGCCGAGCAACAGCGCGTCATCCACCTCATCGACGCACAAGAGCGCAGCCTGCACGTCTTCGAAGAATTCACCGATCCGACCCTGCGTGGGCGCTGGCTGCAATCGCAGCTCACGCCCAACACGGCGCAACTCGAGCGCCTGCGCCGCAGCGTGTGCACGGCCCGCCCCGGCGCCAAGCTCGACACCGCGCTCAGCGAAAGCTGGTTCGAGGTGACCAGTGCGCGCATCGGCGAGATGGAGGACATGCTCGTGGCCCTGGTGCACGCGCTGCGCCACGACTGCGACGCCCAGATCCGCGCCACCGAACAAGACCTGCAGGACTCCGAGGGCCTGCTTGAGCGCCTGCGCCAGAACCCGCCGCGCCACAGCCACGCGGTCGACCGCTTCTTCAACGACGCCGAGCAATCCGAGGCACCCGTTCTGTCGAACCTGCCCGATGGCCTCAAAGACGCGCCGGGTGCGGGCGCCGGTTCGGCCCTGGTCGAGTTGCTGCAAGACCAGTCGGCACGGCTCAGCCGCATGGAGTCGGAGCTCGACACGGCACGGCGCGCGCTGCACGAGCGCAAGGTCATCGAGCGCGCCAAGGGGGCGCTGATGTCGCGCCTGGGCCTGAGCGAAGAAGAGGCCTTCCGCGCGCTGCAGAAGGCCTCGATGGACCACAACAAGCGCCTGCTCGATGTGGCCGAGGCGACCTTGGCCCTCCCTGATTTCGCCTTCGCTTCACAGGTGCGCACCACCGATCGCTGAGCCAGTGACGGCTCGCGCCGCCCTCAGCCGCCGGTGCTGTCGCGCCCGTTGCGTTCTGCCAGCAAGCGCGCCTGGGCTCGCATGGCACGCTCCTCCAGGGGTGCGTCAAAGTGGGCGTCCTGCCTCATCAGCTCGATGAGCCGAGCGGTCACGGCCTCCTGGTCACCGAACATCTGCAAGGCCGCCTGGGCGCCAAAGTGATCGTGTCGCATCACCTGCAGGGCTTGCAGGTCACGGGCCATGTCGTCCACCGTGGTGGGCGCCTGCTCCGACTGGATGCGCTGACGAACGGCCTCCTGGTAACGGTCGAATCGCTGAGCCAGCTCCAGCGCCTGCGCCTGCACGCTGGCTGGCAAACCTGCAGCGGCCTCGCGCGCCAGGGCCACGAACCGATCGGGGGTGCTGAAGGCCACCAGTTGCTCCAGCGTCACCACCGTGTCGGCATCGAGCACCAAGGCACCCGAGGCATCGCTGCGAAAGGGCTTGACCGTGCCGATGCGCACCGGGCCCTCATCGCCGACGGCTGCCCCGGAGAAAGCGCTGCTTTGCTGCTGGGGCACCGGCACCTCGGGCTGGATCCACCGGTCCGACCCGGGCGGCTGGACCAGGGGTGCATTCGCAACGGGTGGAGCGCCGCGCGAAAACACCCCCAGCCAGCCAACCAGGGCCAGGGCCGCCAAAGCCACCATCACACACAGCGCCAGGACAGGCTGGGGCCACGACCGGCGGCGCGACGTGATCGAGATGATCATGGCGCGCCCCTGCTCAGTAAGGGCAGTTCTGGTTGAAGCGGTCGAAGACCAGCGCCGTGGCGTAGCGCGAGTGCTCGGTGCCGCACAGGAAGGTCGAGTAGCGGGTGTCGCCATCGACAAAGCGCTTCATCCAGGCCACGCCATACCGACCGATCGGGGTGTTGGTCGAGTTCGGCGAGAAGTGCGTGGCACCGTTGAGCTCGCCATACGCCTTCGAGGTGGCGCCGGGCAGCGCGGCGTAGAACGGCCTGGCGTGGGTGCCCACGGGCGCGATGGTGTCGCCATCGGCCCCGACGATCATCGTCGGCACGCGCACCGTCGAGAAAGCCGAGTTGATGTTCCAGGGCGTCAAGGGGTAGGAGGCCTTGAGCGTGGGGTTGTCGCGCGCAGCGATCAGCGCACCTCCGCCACCCATCGAGTGCCCCGCCACGGCCAGGCGGCTGGTGTCGATGCGCGCCTTCACGGCCGAGCTCGACGAGTTGACGACGTGGTTGAGCGCGGCCATCAGCTGGTTGGCGCGGCTGTCGGGTTGGTCGAGCGTGGTCAGCGTGTTGAGGGTGATGACCACGAAGCCGTGCGTGGCGATGCGGCGCCCCAGCCAGGCGATGCTGGTCTGGGTGGCGGTGAAGCCCGGGCTGATGGCGAGAACGCCGTAGCGCGCCTGCGTGGTCGGGTAATAGATGGTGCCGCCACCGAAACCTCGCGGTGCGGTGACGGAGGCCGTGCTCACGCTGAGCGGGCCGGCCGATGCGTTGAGCGAGGCGGAGGTCGGCGCCGTGGTCTGTGCGAAGGCGCTGGCGGCAGTGGCCACGAGCGAGGTGACCAAGGTGGCGCGCCAGGTGTGGCGCAAAGCAGAGCGGAGGGGTGCGTTCTTCATGTGTCCTCTTCGTTGTCGGTTGGGTGCATCGTTGAACGGAGCCCGCTGCCGCGACCGAAGCCGACTCAACGGGGCCCATGCACTGTGCTCGCCGCCCCAAGGACCGTGAAGAAACATCACGGACAAAAAGCAGACCTGATGGGACAGTGGGGGATCAGGAAAACCCGCTCACTGCAGGTGCAAACGCGCGCCGTCTTGTGCCATGCGGTACTCACGCGGCGTCAGGCCCGTCCAGCGCTTGAAGGCGTGGCGAAAGCTCACCACGTCGCTGAAGCCCAGCGCCTCGGCGATGTCTTCCGTGCTCATGCGCGTGCCCACCAGGTAGTCGATCGCCAGGCGCTTGCGCACCGCAGCCAGCAGCTCGGAGAAGCCCGCGCCTTCGGCCTCGAGGCGGCGGCGCAAGGTGCGCGAGATCATGCACAGGCGGCTGGCCACCTCTTCGATGGAAGGAAAACGTCCGCCATGCCGGGTGAGCTCTTCATAAACGCGTCGGGTCATGCCCGCGCCCCAGCTGGCCTCCTCCAGCAGCCTCGCGCATTGCACCGACAGGTGAGAGGCCGTGATCGGGTGCGCGAGCTGCGGCGCACGCGTCAGCAAGGTGGCATCGAAGCGCAGCGTGTTGGCCGACTGCCCGAACACCACGGGTGCGTGCAGCACGCGCTCCCAATGGCTGACGTCCGCCGGTGCCTGTCCGATGTAGCCCGCCTGCTTGGGGCCGAAGGACTCGCCCATCACGTCCTGACCGATGCGCACGTGCGCCGCCAGTTGCAGGTCGATCATGAAGCGATAGAGCGCCTCGTCGACATCGGGCCAGGGGAAGGCCGCGCGGTCAGGGAAGGTCCAGACGGCTTCGTCGCCTTGGACCTCCCAGCGCAAGGGCAGCATGCCACCCGAGAGCGGGTGATAGCGGATGGCGCGCTCCCAGACCTGGCGCAGCGACTCCGAGCACAGCAGCGCGTAGCCGTACATGCCGTAGTGGGTCACGCCCAGGCGCTCGCCCACGCGCAGGCCGAGGTCGGCATGGGGCAGCAGGCGCACGGCGTTGCGACTGGCGCGCAGGAACTGCGCACACGAGGTCATGGTGAAAGGGTTGCCGACGTTCTCTGGCAGCAAACCGGTGCCAGCGAGCACCTCGTTGGGGTCGGCGCCCAGCTCGCTCATCACGCCCAGCAGCACCGATAGCTTGGAGGGTGGGAAACGCCGGTCGCCAGCGCGCGCCAGCAACATGGCCGTGCCTCGTCCGTCGGTGGAGGCGCGCAAAGGCTGCGCCAGATCGGTGTCGATGAGCTGCATGGTGAAGACCTCCTGAATGCCTGATCGCGGCGATTCTGTCAGCGGCCTGCCAGCTTGGCTCTCCGGGACGCCCCGGGGCCGTGGTGTCGCCACAGGACACCTGGTGTCCGATCCGATCACCCCCGCGTCCGATCCGATCACCCGTGGGCCAGGAGCACGCGTGCGGCCTCGATGCGCAAAGCCAGGTCCACGCTGGCATCGTTCATGACAGCCAGCAGGAAGGCGCGTGGTGCGTCGGAGGGCGCCGCACCGCCTGACGACGACAAGGTCGCGCTCAGCGGCCCCTCCCCGGCAACCGCTTGTGCGTCGGCCTGACACCCGCTGCCTGCGCGGCCGTTGA
The DNA here is from genome assembly GCA_005502875.1 of Comamonadaceae bacterium 2PF. Classification (GTDB taxonomy): domain Bacteria; phylum Pseudomonadota; class Gammaproteobacteria; order Burkholderiales; family Burkholderiaceae_C; genus Aquabacterium. The sequence goes on from SCMV01000017.1 coordinate 25,997, forward strand.
TCGCTGCGAGCGAATCGGGCAAGCCCTGACACGAAGTCGCCAGCCAGCGAGCCCACCCGTCGGCCGGGATGGGCACGAGCTTGCTCAGCAGCACGGCTTGCCCTTCTTCGCTGGGGGCGCAATCGAGCCAGGGGGACTCGGCGAAGACGGGCACGAGATCGGGCGCAACGAAGGCCGACCACCGATCGGGTGAAACCTCTCGCGGCACGGGCACGGCGTCTTCGCCCGCATCGGCCGGTGCGTCGGCGGGCCAGCATGTCAAGCGCCAGGCTGCTGCATCGGCAGGTGACACGGCCACGCCAAGTTGTTGCAAGCCATCTCGGATCAGCTGGCGCAGCACCGCTTGGGCTTCGTTGACAGGTCGGGGCGATGGCAAGGCAAAACACAGCAACCAGCCCTGGCTGCCATCGACCGCGATGGCTGGCGCCGGCAGGCCGGCCTGGGCCTGCACCCACGCCCAGACCTGGCTCACCCAGTCGCTGTCGGCCGCTGGCACGTGCCAGGCCACGACCCGCGCACCCAGCGTGGCATCCGACGCCACACCCAACAGGCGCGCCCATTGCTTCGACAGCGCAACGCCCATGCTCGCCCTGCCGATCAGTTCAGCGCCGCGGTCACGATGACCTCGATGCGCCATGCGGGGTTCACCAGGGGCGCCTGGAAGGTGGCGCGGGGCGGCGCGGTCACGCCATCGAACCAGGCCTCCCAGACCTCGTTCATGGCCGGCACCTCAGTGATGTCACGCACGATGACCTGGGCCATGAGGATGCGGCCGCGTGAGCTGCCCGCCTCCAGCAGCAAGGCATCGATCTGCTCGAGCACCTGACGGGTCTGACCCGCCATGTCGGCGCTCGGGTCGGTGGGCACCTGGCCGGCCAGCCACACCACGCTGCCGTGGATGGCGGCGTCGGAGTAGCGGCGCTCGGGGTTGAGGTAACGAACGGCTGGGGTCATGTCTCGGGTCTCGGGTTCCAGTTCGGTCTCTGCGCGAGACCACCCCCGATCATCGCCCGAACTTCACTGCGTGCGCGTCCAGACCTGGGTGCGACCGAAAGCGGGCACGCCCCGGTAGCCGCGCACCTTGAGCTGCTGGCCATGCTCCAGCACGGTGATCTCGACCTTGTAGACCTTGCCCGAGCCGGGGTCGAGCACCTGACCGCCGGCCCATTTGTCGGTGTTGTCGGGGTCACCCTTGAGGTTGCTCAGGATCTCCAACCCAGCCAGCGGGGCGCCCTTGCGCTCGTCGTCGCACAGGTCGCAGCGCAGGTCTTTGGCCGAGCGGCCATCGAGCAGGCGAACGATGCGCCCCGAGAGCACGCCATCGCGCTCGGTGATGACGATCTCGGCCTTGCGCTGCTTGCCGCCATCGTCAAAGCTCCACCAAGTGCCCACGGGGCTGCCATCGGCGTGGGCAACGGGCACCCAGCCCAACAGGGGCAGGCAGATCAGGGCCAGGCGGGCGAGGGTCACGGGCTTCAAACGGCTCTCCGGTTCGGGGCTTGTCACAAAAAACCCCTTACTCTCCCATCCGGATGCTCGCACGTCAAGGTAATTTGCCAGCATCTGGCGATGAATCGACACGTTGACGCCATTTGGCCGACGTTGATCACTCATGTTGTCAAAATGAGCAACAGAAACAGCGTGCGGCTCAAGGCAGGGAACTTAGCCAGGCCGGCAGCGTCCCACCAGGACACCTTTGAATCACCCGAGCGACGGCCCAAGATGATCCAACGCCTGTGCTGGTTGGTGCTGCTGTGCAGCCAGCTCCTCTGTGGCAACGCCGTGGCCGACGTGCTGCGCATCGCGCCCGGACAGCCCTCCCTGAACGTGCACGCCGCCGCCGACGTGCTCGAGGACCCGTCCGGTCGGCTCACGCTGCAGGACCTGCTCTCAGGGGGCGCGGCCGAGGGCTTTCGGCCAGCGGGCTCGGCGCTTTCGAGCTTTGGGTTCACGCGCTCGGCCCACTGGTACCGCTTCACGCTGGACAACCCCGGCAACACGCCGCAGCGCAGGCTGCTGGTGCTGCGCACGCCCTGGCTGGACACGGTGCACCTGTACGCGGCCGATGCGCAAGGGGGCTTCGAGGAGCGCCTGGTGGGCGACGACCTGCCCTTCTCGGCCCGAGATCACCTCACGCCGGCCTTCGTGCTCGAGGTGACCGTTGCGCCGGGGCGCCACACCCACTACCTGCGCGTGAGCAGTCGCCAGGCCTTCATGACCCCGATCGAGCTGTGGCAGCCCGAGGCCTTCTCGGCCGAACAGGAGCGCTGGGCCGCCTACTACGGCATGTTCTACGGCATCTTGCTGGTCATGGTGCTCTACAACGGGCTCATCTGGCTGTGGACCCGCGAGCCGAACTACGCCTGGTACTGCCTGTACCTGCTGGCCTTCAGCGCCATGAACGCGTCCTACAGCGGCTTTGCCTTCCAGTTCTTCTGGCCCGACTCGCCCGCCTGGAGCAACCTGGGGCACACCGTCTTCATCTTCATCTTCCAGGTCACGGCCACGCTGTTTTCCATGACCTTCCTGGAATCCAGGACACGCCTGCCCCGGCTGCACCGGGTGCTGCAGGGCTTCCTGGGGCTGCTGCTGGCCTGCTGGCTGGGCGTGACCTTGTGGGGCAACCCGGTGGCCTACAACGCCGCCCCCGTGAACTTCATCTTCCTGGGCACGCCTTTGATCCTGGCCGCCGGCCTGGCCGCCTGGTGGGGAGGCTACCGGGCCGCGCGCTTTTTCGTGCTCGCCACCATGGTCAGCCTGGGGGGCGCCCTGTGCACCGCGTTGACGGTCAGCGGCTGGCTGCCCTACACCTTCGCCACCTTCCATGCAGCGGAGTTCGGCATCCTGATCGACGTGGTGCTGCTGTCGATGGCGCTGGGCGACCGCATCAAGCTGCTGCGCGATCAGCACCACGCCACGCAACAAGCCATGCTCGAGCACAAGCTGCAAGCCAGTGACATGCTGGCCCAGGCCAATGCGGACCTGGAGCGCACGGTGCAAGAGCGCACCGCCGAGCTGGCCCGCGCACGCGACGAAGCCGAGCGCCTGGCGCGCACCGATGGCCTGACCGGCGTGGCCAACCGGCGCTGCTTCGAGGAGGTCGCCGCAAGAGAAGTGGCCCGCGCGCAGCGCTACCAACAACCGCTGTCGATGATCCTGTTCGACATCGACCTGTTCAAGCAGGTCAACGACCAGCACGGCCATGCCGCAGGTGACGCGGTCATCCGAGCAGCGGCCAGCGTGGTCCGAGAGGCCGTTCGAGAAGTGGACTTCGTGGCCCGCGTGGGCGGCGAAGAGTTCGCCATCTTGCTGCCTGGCATCCACCAGGCGCAGGCGGTGACCACGGCCGAGCGGCTGCGCGAGCTCATCTCAGAGCGCGAGGCCGTGCACCAGGGCCTGAGGCTGCGACTGACCGCCAGCCTGGGCGTGAGCGAGTGCCGCGCCGACGACGCCGGCTTCAGCGCCCTGCTGCACCGCGCAGACCAGGCCATGTACATGGCCAAGCAGCGCGGTCGCAACCGGGTGGCTGTGGCGCCGGATGCGCCTGATGCACCCGATGCGCCGGCGGCCTGATCCTCAGCGACCGGCGCCGCGTGGCTGGAGTCGATCGAGCTGAAAGCGCTTGCGCAGGATGCCGTCGAGCGTGCGCACCGGCATCCATTGCTTGAGGAACGGCATCAAACGGCTCTTTTTGCCCAGCCGCACAACGGGCGGGCAGTCCGAGCGCGCCAGCTGTGCCACCAGCAAGCTGGCGAAGGTGTCTGCCGGCATGGCGTCGGACTGGCTCTCGTTGGCGCGAGCCAGCACGCCCTCGCGCACCGCCTGGTAGGGCGAGTCGGGCGCCAGGCTGACCTGGTTGGCGGCGCTGCTGCCAAAAGCGGACTGGATGCCCCCGGGCTGCACGGTCACCACGCGGATGCCCAGCGGCTCGGCCTCCATGCGCAACGCATCGGTGGCGGCGTTGAAGGCGGCCTTGCTCGCGCAATACGGGCCTGCAAACGGCGTGGTCAGCACGCCCGAAACGCTGCTGATGTTGACCACCAGGCCTCGGCCTCGCTCGATCATGCCCGGCATCACGGCGCGCACCAGGGCGATGGGCGCGAACAGGTTGACCTCGAACTGGCGCTGCCATTCGGACTGGGGCACGTCCAGCATCGGCCCCATGGCGCCATAACCTGCGTTGTTGACCAGGGTGCCCACACCCAGGCCCTCGGCCTTGAGCGAGTCGAGCAAGGCCGCTGTGGCCTGGGCATCGGTCACGTCCAGGGCCCTCACCAGCATGCCTTCGGCCGCCAGGGGCGCCAGGGTGTCGATGCGGCGAGCGGTGGCGCACACGCGCTGGCCACTGCGGTGAAAAGCCCGCGCCAGCGCCTGACCGATGCCCGAGCCGCATCCCGTGATCAAAACCAGTTCTTGTTGCTGCTTCATGCCTTGTCGTCCTCAGAGGTGTCGAGGGAGGCGCGCAGCGCCCCCAGCACCGCATTCTGTTGCCGATCGCGGGCCATCGCGAGTTCTGCGACCGGTTTGGCGCCATATGCTTTTTCCACCGCCTCGGCCAGGTCGAGCTGGGCCCCGCGCCCCAACCACACGGGCTTGAGTCGCATGTGCAGCCACAGCAGCTGCAGACCGGTGGCGAACTGCCCCCAGAACGCGCGAATGCCGCCGGCACCGCCGCCCAGGTGAGCGGAGATGAACGGCCCACCCACCGCCCAGCGCAACCCCAGAGATTGGGTGACCGCCACGTCCAGGTCCTCGACAGACACCACGCCCTGGCGCACCAGCGAGACGCTCTCGCGGATGACCGCCGCCTGGATGCGGTTGGCCACGAAGCCCGGGATCTCCTTGCGCAAGCGCACCACGCGTTTGCCCAGGCCAGTGAAAAACACCTGGGCAACGGCCATGGCGCGCGCGTCGGTTCGGCGCCCCGGCACCAGCTCGACCAGCGGGATGAGGTGCGGCGGGTTGAAAGGGTGCGCGATCAGCATGCGCTCAGGGGTGTTCATGCGGCGCGACTGCATGCTGGCCGTGATGCCCGAACTGGACGACATCAGCAAGGTCGTGGGGCTGCAGTGCCGCTCGATTCGGGCCCACAGGTCCTGCTTGAAGGCCAGGCGCTCGGGACCGCATTCCTGCACGGCGTCGGCGTGGCGCACGGCGTCGGCCAGGTCCAGCGTGAAGCTCAACCGTGGCGTCTGCGGGTCGAGCACCAGGCCCAGCGACTGGAGCACCGGCGAGATGCGCTGCAGCTCTTCGCGCACGCGACGCTCGGCATCCGGCACCACATCGTGCAGCACCACCTCCAGGCCGTGCACCAGGAACAAAGCACACCAGGACGCCCCAATGAGCCCACCGCCGACGACCGTGACACGCCGAATGTCCTGCATGTGACCACCCCAACAGAAGGGGTCCATGCCCCGGAACCCATATATTATCATACATTAATGTTTTATTAATAAGTCGCCCATGCCCCAACCGTCCAGCAGCCCCTTGCGACCGACACGCCGTCGCTTCCTGTTCAGCGCCCTGGCCGTCTCGGTGGTGGGCCTGGGCGGCTGGGCCACTCACGCCTACATTCGGCGAGGTTGGTCGGGCGACGCGCTGACGCCATCCGGCAAGGCCACCTTGTCGGACCTGACGCGCGGCGTCATGCAGGCCTACCTGCCCGCCCACGGCCCTGAGCGGCAGGCGCTGCTGGACGCCTGGGTGCTGGCGCTGGAGGACGGCGTGCGCAAGATGACGCCGTGGGTGCAAACACAGATCGCCGCCCTGCTCGGCAGCCTGGCCAGCCCGCCCTCGCGGCTGGCGCTCACAGGCGACTGGCGAGAGCTGTCCAGGCTGAGCGACGCCGAGGTGGCGCAACTGCTGCAAGACATGAGCCTCAGCCACAGCCCCCTGATCCAGCTGGCCTACCGCAGCATGCGCAACTTCATCTGCCTGAACTGTTTCTCGCAGCCCAGCCTGGCCAGTCGCCTGACGCGCTACCCCGGCCCCCTCGACATCTGAACCATGAGCCGACTCCCGGACCCCTTTGAGCAAGGCATGCAACAGGGCTGGCGCGTGCACGACGCGCGCACCCTGAGCGAATCCACCCTGACGTGCGACGTCGCGATCGTGGGCACAGGTGCGGGCGGAGCCCTGACGGCCGAGCTGCTGGCACAGGCCGGCCTGCGCGTGCTCATGATCGAAGAGGGCCCGCTGAAAACCAGCCGGGACTTCAACCAGAACGAGGCCGAGGCCTACGCAAGCCTGTACCAGGAGAACGCCTCCAGGCAGACGCTGGACCGGGGCATCTCGATCCTGCAGGGCCGTTGCGTGGGCGGCTCCACCACCGTGAACTGGACCACGTCCTTTCGCACGCCAGACAGCACCTTGCAGGCCTGGCAACGCGAGTTCGGCCTGACGGACTACACGAGCGAGAGCATGCGGCCGCACTTCGAGGCGGTCGAGCGACGACTGCACATCCGCCCCTGGGAGATCCCCCTCAACCGCAACAACCAGTTGCTAGAAGACGGGCTGCAGCAACTGGGGCTTGAGCCTCACCGCATCGCCCGCAACGTCAAGGGCTGCTGGAACCTGGGCTCGTGCGGCATGGGCTGCCCGACCAACGCCAAGCAATCGATGCTCGTGACGACCATCCCCGGGGCCTTGCAAGCGGGCGGCACCCTCGTGCATCACTTGCGCGCGCAGCACTACGAGCTGGAGGGCTCACGCATCCGGGCCTTGCGGTGTCAAGCGGTCGGCGACAACGGCGCGGACCACCCGACGCCGCCCATCCGCGTCCTTGCTCGGCACCATGTCCTGGCGGCAGGCGGCATCAATGGCCCGGCCCTGTTGAAGCGCTCGGAGGCGCCAGACCCCCATGGTCACCTGGGTCGACGCACGTTCCTGCACCCCGTGGCCTTCAGCGCTGCGGTGTTCGACCAGCCGGTGCAGGCCTGGGCAGGCGCCCCCCAGACCGTCTACACCGACGCGTTCATGCCACCGCCGGGCGTTGCCGAGCAGGAGATGGGTTTCAAGATCGAGGCCATCCCCCTGCACCCGGGCCTGACGTCCATCCTGCTGGGGGGCGTGGGCGCAACCCTGAAGGAGCGCATGGACCAGCACCCGCACACCCAGATGCTGCATGCCTTGATGAGAGACGGCTTTCATCCCGATGCAGCCGGGGGGCGGGTCATGCTGAACCCGGACGGCTCGCCGTTGCTGCACTACCCACTCAACGACTACGTGCTGCAGGGCATCCGACGGGCCTTCCTGGCGATGGCCCGCATCCAGTTCGCCTCGGGCGCGCGCAGCGTCCTGCCCTACCACGATCAGGCACGACCGTATGCCAGCCTCAAAGCCGCCGAAGCGGGCATCGCGAGCCTGGACATGCGCGCCCAGGTCACCGGCGTGGGCTCGGCCCACGTCATGGGCGGCTGCACGATGGCCGCCCACCCCGAACTGGGCGTGGTCGACCCGAGGGGGCGCCACTGGCAACTGCACAACCTGTCGGTGCACGACGGGTCGGTGTTCCCGACCAGCATCGGCGCCAACCCTCAGCAGAGCATCTATGGCATGGCCCACCGCCTCACGCTCGGCCTGCTCAAGGAGATCGGGCCCGCAGCCTGAACCTGCCTGGCCGAGCGGCCCCTTGCCAGCCGATAATCGGCAGCATGTCCGAGCCCGATAACGTCGCTCCCCGCCCGCCACGCGGTCGCCCCAGGCGCACCGCCGAGCAAACCGAACTCACCCGCCAGCTGATCCAGCAAGCGGGGCGCCAGGTCATGGCAGAGCACGGCTACCACGGCGTCTCCGTGGAGCTCATCCTTCGCAACGCAGGCTTGTCTCGGGCCACCTTCTACCGCTACTTCAACAATGCGCAAGAGGTGATCGAGCTCGTGCTGCAGGACGTCAACGACCGGCTGATCGAAGGCGTGCTCACCGCCATCCGTCAAGCGCCAAGTCCGATGCAGAAGGTCGAGGCCGGCCTGCTCGCCTGGCGCAGGTGGGGCGAAGAAACCGGCCCGCTGCTGAGCGCCATCTTCGCCGAGATGCACGATGTGCATTCGCCCGCTCACGGCCACCGCCAGCGCGTGCTGGCAGCCGTGCAAACGGAGCTCAACGCGGCCGCCGTGGCGCTGGGCCGACGCCCTTTCGATCCGCTGCAGGTGGAGGCCTTCGTGATCGGGGTGGAGTACCTGGGCTACCGCTTTCACTTCGGACCGGAAGGCCCCACCGACGGCGCTTGGGCCCGCACGCGACAGGCCATGCTTCGCATGGCGATCGGCCTGCTGGGAGGTGCGCTGGAGTGGGGCAACGCCCGCCAGCTCGCCGAGGTGCTGGAGATCCCCCTGGACTGATCGGATCAAGCCAGCGCTTGAGGCTGGCATCGGCATGACATGCAGGCTGCCTAAAGTGCGTTGGCAACGCATCACTTGGAGCCCCCCATGCGCACCCCGACCCGCACCCTCGGCCTGGTCATCGGCCTGTTCACCTTGAGCTCGTCGGCACTGAGCGCAGACTGGTCCCTGAGCTACATCGGCCAGCAGATCGTGGCCTCGGGCACCAGCTTCGATGGCACGACCGTGGGTGGCCTGTCCGGCATCGACTTCGACGCCGGCACCGGCACCTACTTCGCCATCAGCGACGACCGCAGCGGCCTGAACGCGGCGCGCTTCTACAACCTCAGCCTGAACCTGGGCCAGTTCACCCGCTCGGCCACGCCTGGCTCGGCTGGCGTCGCCTTCAACAGCGTGACGACGCTTCAAACGCCCACCGGCACGGTCTTTGCGCCGAACACGGTGGATCCGGAAGGCATCCGCTACAACGCCGCCACCCGGACCCTGGTGTGGAGCAACGAGGGCCAACGCAGCGCCGCCGGCCTGCAAAACCCCACCGTGCGCGAGATGCGCCTGGACGGCTCGCACGTGCGCGAGTTCGGTGTGCCGGTCGCGTACAAGCCCCTGGGCAGCCCAGCAGGCACCACCACGGGAGACCGAGGCATCGTCAACAACCTGGCCTTCGAGAGCCTGACCTTCTCGACCGACGGCCGCACGCTCTACACCGCCACCGAAAACGCCCTGGTGCAAGACGGTCCCACCGCTTCGGTGAGCGGGGGCTCGCGCAGCCGCATCCTGTCCTTCGACGTGGCCACCGGTCAGGCAGGCGCCGAGTACGCCTACGACGTCTCGCCCGTGGCCATCGCGCCCAACCCCGCGGGCGCCTTCGCCACCAATGGCCTGACCGACCTGCTGGCCATCGGTGACCGCCAGTTCATCGGCATCGAGCGCTCGTTCGCCACGGGTGCCCAGACGCCCGGCACGCCGGTGACCGGCAACACCATCCGCCTGTTCCACATCGACGCCCGCAACGCCACCGACATCTCCGGGCGCGACAGCATCGCCGGTGACGCCAGCGTCGTGGCCGCCAAAAAGGCGCTGCTGCTCGACCTCTCCGACTTGCGCAACGACGATGGCTCGGCGCTGGCCCTGGACAACATCGAGGGCCTGACGCTGGGGCCTGTGATCGATGGCAAGCAAACCTTGGTGCTGGTGTCGGACAACAACTTCAGCGGCACCCAGTTCACGCAGTTCGTGGCCCTGCAGGTCTCGCAAGTGCCCGAGCCCAAGACCTGGGCGATGCTGTTGGGCGGCCTGTGCGCCATCCTGGGCCTGGGCCGCAAGCCGGGCCGCTGATTGGCGCGCCCGGGCATGCGGTGAGCCGGGGCACGCACTAAGATCGCGGACGCTTGTCGCCACTTCCGCGCTTTGTGCCCCACCGGATCGCCCCATGAAACTGCTCATCGTTCACGCCCACAACGAACCCCAGTCCTTCGTCACCTCGATGAAGGACCTCACCGTCCGTCACTTCGAGCAAGCAGGATGGGAGGTCCAGGTCTCCGACCTGTACGCCATGGGCTTCAACCCCGTGGCCTCGGCCGCCGACTTCGGTGCCCGCCAGAACCCCGACTACCTCACCTACGCGCTGGAGCAGCGCCAGGGCTGGCAAAGCAAGACGCTGGCGGCGGACATCGTGGCCGAGGTCGAGAAGGTGCAATGGGCCGACCTGATCATCTTCAGCTTCCCCGTCTACTGGTACAGCATGCCGGCCATCCTCAAGGGCTGGGTCGACCGCGTCTTCATCTCGGGCGTTTGCTACGGCGGCACCCGCATCTACGATCGGGGCGGCCTCAAGGGCAAGCGCGCGATGCTGGCCACGTCGCTGGGCGGCCAGCCCCACATGTTCGGCCCGGGCGCTGTGCATGGCGAGCTCGAAACCCTGCTCAAGCCCATCCAGCAAGGCATGCTGGGCTACGTGGGCCTGACGGTGCTGCCGCCCTTCGTGGCCTACCACGTGCCCTACCTGAAGCAGCCCGAGCGCGAAGCCATCATGCAGGCCTACCAGGCGCACCTGGACCAGCTGGACTCGCTGGAGCCCTTGAAGATGCCCTCGCTCAACGACTACGACGCGACGATGCACCCGCTGCGGCCCACCGCGGGTTGACCCCGAGGCGCTCGCGCGCAGCATGAGGACACCCGCACCGGCGCTGGCGGAAAAAGCCAATCCGGTGGCGGCTCACGCCATGGCGCTGGCGGGCGCGGCTGCCTACCATGGCTCATCCCACCTGACTCGTCCAGCCCGAACCATGGTCAAGCCCTCCCCCCAGGCACCCCACGCCACCCGAGCCGCCCACATCAAGCAGGTCGCCGAGGCCGCAGGCGCCGCGCTGCGCCAGCGCCACCCCATCCTGCGACACCAGGACGCCATCGGCGCAGGCATCCTGGCCATCGCGCTGCTGGGCATGCTGGCTTCGGGCTGGCTGTACCTCCAGGGCAGCTGGCCTGCGTGGCTGACCATCGTGGCCACGGCCATGTTCGCCTCGCTCACCCACGAGCTCGAGCACGACCTCATCCACAAGATGTACTTCAGGAAGACGCCCTGGGCGCACAACCTGATGATGGGCCTGGTGTGGCTGGCCCGCCCCAGCACCGTCAACCCCTGGGTGCGGCGCGAGCTGCACTTTCACCACCACAAGACCTCGGGGCAGCCGGTGGACCTGGAAGAGCGCGCCATCACCAATGGCGAGCCCTGGGGCCTGCGTCGCCTGCTCATGTTGGGCGACAACGCCTTGTCGGTGCTGCTGCGCGCTCACCGCGCCCCGTCGATGCTCAACATCCTCAAGCGATCGTTCATGGCCTACTTCCCGCTGGGCGTGGTGTTCTGGGCCAGCTGGCATGCCTTCCTGGTCTTCCATGCGGTCGATGCCGTTGCGGCTGCGCTGGGTTCGCCCATCGCCTGGTCGGCCAACACGCTGTCGTTCATGCACACGCTGGGCGCGTGGGTGGTGGTGCTGATCGCGCCCAACGTGCTGCGCAGCTTCTGCCTGCACTTCGTCAGCAGCAACATGCACTACCACGGCGACGTCGAGGCGGGCAACCAGATCGAAGAGTGCCAGGTGCTGGACTCTTGGCTCATGCTGCCGTTTCACCTGTTTTGCTTCAACTTCGGCTCGACCCACGCCATCCACCACTTCCTGGTCAAAGAGCCCTTCTACGTTCGCCAGATGACCGCCTCGCAGGTCAAACCCGTGATGCGGGAGATGGGCGTGCGCTTCAATGACTTCGGCACCTTCACTCGCGCCAACCGCCTGGGCGTCGCCGCATGATCGGCGCGCTCCATGAGGCGCCCCGACATGCACCGCTCCCCCACCTCCCTGGCCAGCTGGGTCGGGGTCATCCACCGCACCCTGGTCTCTTGCGGCTGTGACGCCGATGGCATCTTGCGGCAAGCCGGCATCGCACCGGCGTCGCTGCACACGCCTCAGGCGCGCATCCCCATCGAACAAACCAGCGCGCTCTGGCGATTGGCCACGGCCGCTGCAGGCGATGCGGGATTCGGCATCCGCGTGGCCAGCCACGTTCGCGCCAACACCTTCCACGCATTGGGCCTGTCGCTGGCGGCCAGCCCGACGCTGCACGATGCCTTCCTGAGACTGCTGCGCTACTTCCGCATCGTCTCGGACGCGGGCGAGCTCGGCTTCACGGTCGATGGCGACTGGGCCCGATTCGAGTTGATGGCACCGCACGGCTACGGCATCTCGCATGAATCGGTCGACGCCTTCATGTCCTGCATGGTGCGCATGTGCCGCGCGCTGGCCAGCCCGCTGCGCGCGGAGCCGGTCGAGGTCCGACTCAAGCGCCCACGGCCCCACGACACCACGGCGTTCGACGCCGCCTTCCGCTGCCCGATCCACTACGGCAGCGACCGCAATGAGCTGCGGTTTCGCCTCAGCGAACTCGATGCGCCCCTGCGCGACGGCGACGCTCACCTGGCACGCCACCACGACCCCATCCTCGTGAAGATGCTCGCCGACGTCGAGAAGGACAACCTGCAGCACCGCGTGCTGGGCCTGCTGGTCGAGTTGCTGCCACGTGGCGGCGCCACGCAGGAGCGGGTGGCCGAGCGCCTGGGCCTGAGCCTGCGCACCCTGCAACGCAGGCTGCAGGAGCAGGGCTCGTCCTACTGCGACATCCTCGACCAAGCGCGGCTGGCGGTGGCCAGGCGGCTGCTGAGCCAGGAGGTCTACGCGCTGGGCGAAATCGCCTACCTGCTGGGCTTCTCCGACCTGTCCGGCTTCAGTCGCTTTTTCAAGCGCGCGACGGGCGAGGCACCCGGGGCGCATCGGCACCGGCTGTTGGCCGCCCACGCGCCCAACGCGTCGAATGCGCGCCTCAAGTTTGACGAAACCTTGTCGACATCCTCCGCAGGGCTCGGTTTCTTGCCGAGCCAACACAACAAAGACTGAAGGACACCTTCAGGTGCAGCCGGGCCCGTGTCGGCGCTGCACACGCCGCGGAGCGCTCATGGACTCAGACGCCAATTTCCTGGTCGCCCAGGCCACCTGGCAAGCCAACTCGGGCGTGGACCGCCTGGCGGGGGCCGACAGCCGTGCGCTCAACCAGGCGTTCATCGTCGTCACCTACTCGCCAGACGGCAAGATCCAGTCGACCAACTTCCAGTTCCTGCGCCTGTTCGGCTGCAACCTCAGCGAGGTGATCGGCCAGGACGTCAACCGCTTCCTGTCCAAATCCAACCAGCGCGGCAGCATGAACGAGCTGTGGGCCAGGTTGGCGGGTGGCAAGCGTCACACCGAAATCGGGCTGTGGATCACGCAAGGCGGCAAGGAAGTGTGGCTGGAGTCACGTTTCGTGCCGATCATGAACGCATCGGGGCAGGCCGAGGCCATCGTGCAGATCGCCGAGGACATCACGCACCGCCTGGCCCGTGAATCCGAAGAGCACGGCCAGATCTCGGCCATCCAGGCCACGCACGCCGTGGCGCACTTCTCGCTGGACGGCCGGGTGCTGTGGGTCAACGAGCTGTTCCTGGATGCCACGGGCTACCAGCGCTCGGAGGTGCTTGACGCCAACCACTCGCAGTTCCTGCCAGCCCAGCACAGGGAGTCGGCAGCCGAGAAGGCATTCTGGCAATCGCTCCAGCGTGGCGCGCCACAGTCGGGCGAGTTCCACCGCGTTCGCAAGGATGGCAGCGACCTGTGGCTGCAGGCCGTCTACAGCCCCATCCTCGACCCGGCCGCGCGGGTGGTCAAAATCGTGATGTACGCCACGGACATCACGCAGGAGAAGATGCGGCAGTCCGACTACCAGTGGCAGGTCACGGCCATCCACAAGTCGAACTGCGTGGTCACCTTCGACATGAGTGGCGCGATCCTGGACGCGAACGAGCTGTTCCTGTCGGAGACCGGCTACTCGCTCGACGAGGTGCGCGGCTGCCACCACCGCGTCTTCGTGGACCCGGCCCAGGCGCACAGCAGCGACTACGCCAGCTTCTGGCACGACCTGCGACGAGGCCAGCACCGCTCCGGCCTGTACAAACGCCTGGCCAAGGACGGCAGCGAGATCTGGCTGCAGGCCACCTACAACCCCATCTTCGACGCAGGCGGCAAGCCGGTGAAGGTGGTCAAGTACGCCGCCGTGGTCACCGACGAGCGACTGCTGCAAGCCGAACACCAGGGTCAGATCGCCGCCATCAACAGCGCCCAATGCGTCATCGCCTTCGAGCTCGACGGCCGCATCATCGATGCCAACGAGAACTTCCTGAGCGCCATGGGCTACCGCTTCGCCGAGGTCAAGGGCCAGCACCACGGCATGTTCGTCACGCCCCAGGTGCGCAACAGCGAGGGCTACCGCAAGTTCTGGCACGAGCTGGCGCTCGGCCACCACCGATCGGGCGAGTACAAGCGCATCGCCAAGGACGGTCGAGAGGTCTGGCTGCAAGCCACCTACAACCCCATCCTCGACATGAACGGGCGCGTCTTCAAGGTGATGAAGTACGCCACCGACATCACGGCCGAGAAGCTGCGCCAGGCCGACTACCAAGGGCAGATCGAGGCCATCCACAAGTCGCAGGACGTCGTGGTGTTCGACCTCGGCGGCCACGTCACCGATGCCAACGAACGCTTCCTGCAGACCGTGGGCTACGAACGCAGCGAGCTGGTCGGTCAGCACCACTCGATGCTGGTGGACCCGGACACCGCCGCCAGCGAGGAGTACGCGCGCTTTTGGCAAACCTTGCGCTCGGGCCAGCACCACGCAGGCTTGTACAAACGCCAGGGCAAGGGCGGCAAGGAAGTCTGGATCCAGGCGTCCTACAACCCCATCCTCGACCTCAACGGCCGCCCTTTCAAGGTGGTGAAGTTCGCCACCGACGTCAGCGCCAACGTGGCCATGGCCGAGGCCTACGACGAGGCCAAGCGCCAGGCCCACCTGGACGCCGCCACCTCGCTGCCCAACCGCGCCAAGCTCAGCAGCTTCCTGAGCACGCACCTGGCCAACTCGGCCGGCACCCTCGCGCTCTTCTACGTCGACCTGGACCACTTCGGTCAGGTCAACGAACAGCATGGTCACCGAACCGGGGACCGCGTCCTCGGCGAGGTCGCCGATCGCCTGCGTCGCCTGCTACGCGAGGATCAGATGGTGGCTCGCGTGGGCGGGGACGAGTTCGTCATCGCGGCACCCGGCATGGGCGCCGAAGTGGTCGAGCGCTTCTGCCAGACCATGATGGAAAAAATCGCCAGCCCGATCCTCGGGGGCGAAGGCGAAGAGGTGTGCGTGGGCATGTCCATCGGCATCGCCATGGCGCCAACCGACGGCAGCACGGCCGACGAGCTGCTGCGCGCCGCCGACGCCGCTCTGACGGTTTCCAAGAAAAACGGCGGTGGCACCCGCAGCTACTTCTCCGACGAGCTCAACGCCCGCCTGCACGGCCAGCGCAAGCTCATCGAGGACATGCGCAACAGCTTCACCGCGGGCGACTTCTACATCGAGTACCAACCCCGCTTCGAGGCGCAGGGCCTGCACATGCGCAGCGTCGAAGCCCTGGCGCGCTGGTTCCACCCGGAGCGCGGCCGCGTCAGCCCGGCAGAGTTCATCCCGCTGGCAGAACAAAGCGGGCTCATCGTGTCGCTGGGTGAATGGATCTTGCGCAAGGCCTGCGAGCAGGCTGCGAGCTGGCATGGCATCGGCGTGTCGGTCAACCTCTCGCCCATCCAGTTCAACGACGACGACATCGTGCTCAAGGTGAGCCAGGCGCTGGAGCTCAGCGGCCTGCCCGCCCACCTGCTGGAGCTGGAGGTCACCGAAGGGGTGCTGCTGACCGATGCCCGCCGCGCGCTGGACGTGCTCAACGCCCTCAAGGCCATCGGCGTGAAACTGGCCATCGACGACTTCGGCACCGGCTACTCCTCGTTGAGCTACCTGCGCAACTTCCCCTTCGACGTCATCAAGATCGACCGCAGTTTCGTGCGTGACCTCGATGCCCAGAACAGCTCACGCCCCATCGTGCAAGCCATCCTGGCGCTGGGCAAGGCCATCGGCTTGTCGGTGACGGCCGAGGGCGTGGAGACGCAGTCCCAGCTCGAGCAGCTCACCGCCGATGGTTGCGACGAGATCCAGGGCTTCTTGCTGGCCATGCCATCGGCGGTGTCGGAGATCGATGCCATCGTGGCTCGGCAGGCCAAGCAGCCCGGTGAGGCCGCAGCGGCTGGCCAGGGTTGAGGCACGGGCTCAGCTGGCAGCCGCTTGGCGAGGCTGGCACCAGGCCGCCAGCCAGATCAGCACAAAGGCCGCCAACCACACGAAGTACCCCGGCTGACTCAGGACGCCAGGCAAAGGCACCTGTCCATCGGGGCTGAGCGTGCGCCACCCCACGTGCACGTGGCACAGCACCAGCGCACCCAGCGCCCATGCCGGCCAAACGCGCCACCGGCCCTGCCAGCGCGGCAACAAGGCCAGCAGCTCGCGCAGGAACACCACGTTGCCCGCCAGGCTGATCAGGTGCAGCGGGTACTGGATGGACTGGGGCAGGTACAGCGCCATCACCAGGCTCTTGGCCAGCAGGTAGGCACCCGGCAGCGGCGTGCCGGCGATCTCGCCGATCGAGGGGGTCGGCAGGGTGGGCAACCAGAGGCTGAGCAGCCACAGGCCCAAGGCCATCCAACGAAGCACCTGAGCCGCTTGGTCCCTGATGGTCCACCCGATCACACGACCACCTTGCTCAATTCGCCGAACCAACCGAGCCCGCCCGCCTGAGCAGCTGCTTGCAACGCGGCGACAGGTGCACCACCCGCAGGTGCTTGCCCGCGCGTTCATAGCGCTGGCGCAGGGTGTGCAAGGCCTCGATGGCCGAGTAGTCGACGAAGCTCAGGTGCTGCGCGTCCAGCGTCACGTGAGCCGGGTCATCGGCCACCGAGAACGCATCGAGGAAGGCCGTGGTGGAGGCAAAGAACAGCGTGCCGTGAAGGCGGTACGTGCGCACCCCGTCAGGCTGCGTCACCACCTCGGCGCGCAGCTCCCGCGCGTGCTGCCACGCGAAGTGCAGGGCCGAGATCACGACCCCGCAGAGCACCGCTGCCGCGAGGTCGGTGAACACGGTCACCACCGTGACCAGCGCGATCAGGAAGACATCCTGGCGCGGCACCTTGCCGATCACCTGCAGCGAGCCCCAGGCAAAGGTCTGCTGCGCGACCACGAACATCACGCCCACCAGCGCCGCCAGCGGGATCTGCTCGATCAGCGGTGACAGCCACAGCACGAACATCAGCACCATCACCCCCGCCACCACGCCCGACAGGCGCCCTCGCCCGCCCGAGTTCAGGTTGATCATGGTCTGGCCGATCATGGCGCAACCGCCCATGCCACCGGCGAGGCCCGACGCGATGTTGGCCGCGCCCAGGGCCACGCACTCGCGGTTGGTGCGGCCACGGCTTTGGGTGATTTCGTCGGTGAGGTTGAGGGTCAGCAAGGTCTCGAGCAGGCCCACCATGGCCATCAGCACGGCGTAAGGTGCAATCACTCGCAGCGTCTCCAAACCCCAGTCCACCTCAGGCCAGGACAGCGTGGGCCAGCCCCCCGCGATGTGGGCCATGTCGCCCAGGGTTCGGGTGGGCAGCTTCAGGGCCCAGGTCAGCAAGCCCACGCCCAAGATGGCCACCAGCGCGGGCGGCACGGCGCGGGTCAGCCGGGGCACGAGCCAGGTCACGGCCATCGTCAACGCCACCAGCCCCGCCATGAGCCACAAGGCCTCGCCCTGCAACCAATGGCCGCCAGCCTGGAAGTGCTCCAGCTGGGCCAGCGCGATCACGATGGCCAGCCCGTTGACGAAGCCCAGCATCACCGGGTGGGGCACCATGCGCACCAGCTTGCCCAAGCGCAAGGCCCCGAACAGCACCATGATCAAACCGCTGAGCAACACCGTGGCCAGCAGGTGCTGCACGCCGTGCTGCACCACCAGGGCCACGATCACCACCGCCATCGAGCCGGCTGCGCCCGAGACCATGCCCGGCCGCCCCCCGAACAAGGCCGTGATCGTGCAGACGATGAAGGCGCCATACAGGCCCATCAGCGGGTTGAGCTGGGCCACCAGCGCGAAGGCGATGCATTCAGGCACCAGGGCGAAAGACGTCGTGATGCCCGCGAGCACGTCGCGGCGGATCGAAGCAGCGCTCATGAATCGGACTTCAAAGCCCCCTGGATCGCCGCCAGGTTTCGACGTACAGCGCCTCGACCTTCTCGCGCGCCCAAGGTGTCTTGCGCAGGAACTTCAGGCTCGAGGACACGCTGGGGTCGTGCGTGAAGCAGCGGATGGGGATCAGCCGGCCCAGTTCGTCCCAGCCGTAGAACTCGGCCAGGCATTCGACGATGTGCTGCAAGGTCGCGCCGTGCAGCGGGTCGTTGTGCGGTGATGCCGTCAAGCCGCCCCCATCATCCGCAGGCCACCCAGCAAGAGGGGCTCGGACTCGGCCATCAGCTCTGCGCCATGCAGCCAAAGCCCCCCTGCGGCGTGCGCCGACGCGGCAGGGCGCGCCAGACGCAAGATCCGGCCCTTGAGGCCCGCCGCGCCTTTGACGACGGGGTACAGGCCGCTTTTGAGGCCATCCAAAGAACCCGGCGAATTCACCGGATTCGGCTGCCAGCCAAACCTCGCGGCACGGCGGCGGATCAAATCGTTGATGACCAGCGCCTGCTTGAAGCGCCGGGTTTCATCGGTGTCGTAGAAGATCGCCATCGAGATCGAAACGTCCCCTGGCCCGTTCTTGACGTAGTGGCCGCCCAGGAAAGGGATGTGGATCGCCTGACCTGGGTGGAAGTGGAACTTGTGGGCGAAGCGGTCCTTCTCGTCGGCCCAGTCCATCTGGCGGTCGTTGCGCGCCGTGTAGGCCTCGTACTGCAGCGGCGTGATCACCTCGTCGTTCCAGGGCTCGAACACCGCCACCTCCTTGCTGCCACGGAACTGCAGCAGGAAGTTGGAGAAGCGGTCGAAGTGAAACGGCGTGATCGCACCGGGCGATGCGATGAAGAGCCACATCTCGGCGTTCTCGGGCAACTGGCCCGTGCCGTTGGCGCGCATGAGCTGGGCGATGTCCTCGCACATCACGCGGTGCAGGTCCTTGAACGAGGGGTGATGCTCGGGGCCGCGCACCGCGATGTAGGACTGCGTGGTGCGGATCTGCTCGATGGTCTCTTCGATGCTCAGGCCGTTCTGGTCATCGAGGTGAGCGCGGTCCAGGTTGGCCCCCAGGCTGGACAAGCCCTTGGAGTACATCACCCGCTCGCCGAGCGCCGGCAAGGCCGTGGCCAGGTTGCCCAGCTCCAGCGCCGGGTGTCCCATCAGCCGGTGGCCGAACTGGAAGGGCGACTTGTCGAGGCAGCCCGGCTGGATGTCGTTGTTGAAACATTGGTACACGGGTGCTCCCTGGTGCGCCGCCGAAGGCGGGTGGTCGATGCAATGCGGAGGGCTCGATTGTGTTCCGCTGCCTTTGAAGAGGGCAACCTGCGCCCCTTCAATCCGGTGCAAATCACTCGACCGTCACACTCTTGGCCAGGTTGCGCGGCTTGTCCACGTCCGTACCCTTCGCACAGGCCGTGTGATACGCCAGCAGCTGCAGCGGCACCACGTGCAGGATGGGGCTCAGGGCACCATAGTGCTCAGGCATGCGGATCACGTGGATGCCCGGCTCGGCCTGGATCTGCGTGTCACCGTCGGCGCACACGTACAGCTCGCCACCGCGCGCCTTGACTTCCTGCATGTTGCTCTTGAGTTTTTCCAGCAGCACGTCGTTGGGGGCCACGACCACCACGGGCATCTCGGCCGTGACGAGTGCAAGCGGGCCGTGCTTGAGCTCACCGGCGGGGTAAGCCTCGGCATGGATGTAGCTGATCTCTTTGAGCTTCAAGGCGCCTTCCAGGCCGATGGGGTAGTGCAGCCCACGCCCCAGGAACAAGGCGTTGTCCTTGCGCGCAAAGGCCTCGGCCCAGGCCACGACCTGCGGCTCCAGCGCCAGCACGGCCTGCAGCGCAGCTGGCAGGTGGCGCATGGCCTTGAGGTGGCTGGCTTCGTCTTCGGGGCCAAGGTGGCCGCGCAGCTTGGCCAGCGTCAGCGTCAACAGGAACAAGCCCGCCAGCTGCGTCGTGAAAGCCTTGGTCGAGGCCACGCCGATTTCAACGCCGGCGCGCGTCACGTAGGCCAGCTTGCACTCGCGCACCATGGCGCTCGTGCTCACGTTGCAGATGGTCAGCGTCTGCTCCATGCCCAGGCTGCGCGCGTGCTTGAGCGCGGCGATGGTGTCGGCCGTCTCGCCCGACTGGCTGATGGTGACGATCAGCGTGCGCGGATCGGGCACGCTGTCGCGGTAGCGGTACTCGCTGGCGATCTCGACGTTGGTGGGGATCTTGGCGATGGATTCGAGCCAGTACTTGGCGGTCGAGCCCGAGTAGTAGCTGGTGCCGCAGGCCAGGATCAGCACGCGGTCGATCTGGCCGAACACGGCCTCGGCCTGCTCACCGAACAGCGTGGGCGTGATGGCCTCGACGCCTTCGAGCGTGTCGGCGATGGCGCGCGGCTGCTCGAAGATTTCCTTTTGCATGTAGTGGCGATACGGGCCCAGCTCGACCGCGCCGCTGTGGGCGGTGACGGTGCGCACCGGGCGCTCGGTCGGGTCCACGCGCACGTGTTCGGCGGCACCGGGCGCGATGTGTTCGATCCAGTGGCGACCGGGCTGCAGGTCGACCACGTCGCCCTCTTCCAGGTAGACGATCTGGTCGGTGACCCCGGCCAGCGCCATGGCGTCTGACGCCAGGAAACGCTCGGAGGCGTCGGCCCCGCCCACGCCCATCACCAGGGGCGAGCCCTGGCGCGCACCCACGATGCGCTGAGGCTCATCGCGGTGGAAGACGGCGATCGCGTAGGCCCCATGCAGGCGCTTGGTGGCGGCCTTGACGGCGGCCAGCAGGTCGCCGTCGTAGAGCTGGTCAACCAGGTGACAGATGACCTCGGTGTCGGTCTGGCTCAGGAAGACGTAGCCCTTGGCCTGCAGCTCGCGGCGAAGCTCTTCGTGGTTCTCGATGATGCCGTTGTGCACCAGGGCCACGCGGCCCGGCTTGGCGGTGGCAGCGTCGGCGCCCGGGCCGTGCGAGAAATGCGGGTGGGCGTTGTGCACCGCCGGCGCGCCGTGCGTGGCCCAGCGGGTGTGGGCGATGCCCAGGCTGCTGTGGATGCCATCGGCGTCGGCCTGGGCCTGCAGCTCGGCCACGCGCTGGGTGGAGCGGCTGCGGCGCAGCGCGCCGTCTTGCAACACGGCCACGCCGCAGGAGTCGTAACCGCGGTACTCCAGGCGCTTGAGGCCTTCGACGAGGACCGGGGTGATGTTGCGTGCGCCGATGGCGCCAACGATGCCGCACATGAGGGGGACTCCCGCTGTTGGTGGTGGTGATGCAGCGCGGATGCTAGGGCAATCAAGGCGGAATGTTCTTCCGAATTTTCATTGAAAATGAATGAATCATCCCACCGTGACAAAATGTCGATATAAATATCAACAAAACACCATGCAAATGAAAGATTCCACCACACCCGGCGATGCATCCCCTCAACTGGATGCCCACGACTGGCGGATCTTGTCGTTGCTGCAGGTCGACGCCAGCCTGTCCAACCAGGCGCTGGCCGAGGCGGTGAACCTGTCGCCCGCCACCTGCCACCGCCGCGTGCAGCGCCTCACCCAAGCCGGTGTGATCGAAAAGCGGGTGGCCATCCTCTCGCCCACCAAGCTGGCCGCCTGGACAGGCTGGGGCCTGAGCGCGCTGGTGGAGGTGAGCCTGGACGTGCAGACCAACGAAGCGCTGGATGCTTTCGAGGCCCGTGCGGTGGACGAACCCAGCGTGCAGCAATGCTGGCGGGTGTCACCCGGGCCGGATTTCGTGCTGGTGATCCAGGTGGCCGACATGCCCGCCTACCAGGACGTGACCCGGCGCCTGTTCAACGAAGACGCGCGGGTGCGCAATGTGCGCGCCTTTTTTGGCGTGAAACGGGCGAAATTCGGCACCGCCGTGCCATTGCCAGGCTCGCCTGGCGCTGCATTGGGAGCAGCAAGTCGCTGATCAGTCTGCGGCTTTGGGCTCGGCCATGCGCTCGGCAACCGGTCGGGCGCTGAGCAACAAGGACTCGGACCTCAGCTCGATGCTGGGCCCATCCAGCGGATGCATGCTCGGGAAGACGCTGGCCAGCGGGGGCGCAACCGCGCCGCCAAGCGGATCGGCCGACACGTTGCCTTGCGCACCGATCTGTTTGACGAGGGCGGCGTCCATGGCCGGAGCAGAGGTCCCCGAGCGCGTGAAGTACCAGGCGAAACCCAGCACGATCAACAACAAGGCGATGAAGGTGCCCAGCATGACCTGGTTGGGCTCAGGCGCGAACGCCGACTCCTGGGCCATCAGGCCAGGGACGGCGCCATCCGGCGCTGCAGCGGCCAACGGACTGGCTTGACCGGGCGCGCCCTCGCCGTCGTCGTCGCCGACGGGCTTTTGCCACCCCTGGCCGGGCGCCAGGCTGGCATCGTAGTCACGGCGCAGCATCGGATCGATCAGGGTCTCGTACGCCGCGTTCAGCCCCATCATCTCTTCCTGGGCGGCATCGGCTGCAGCGCCAGGCGCTGGCGGTTGTGCCTGCAGGCGGTTGGCCAGCGCTCGGTAAGCAGCCCGGATGACCTCGGGCGGGGCATCCTGGGTGACCTTCAGTCGTTCGTAGTGATTCACGGCGTGCGGCTCGGGACCGGTTCGATGGATGCCGAATGTTAACGGCAGGCGTCCCACCAACTGAAGGGGCAATGACCCGGCCCCGGCCCTCAGGGAATCAACGGCGTTGTTTTTGTGGGCGCTGCCAGCCCGGCAGCGCCACCTGTTTGGCCCGCGCCACGGTCAGTGCACCGGCCGGAGCGTCCTTGCTGATGGTGCTGCCGCCGCCGATGGTGGCACCCGCACCCAGGGTCACGGGCGCGATCAGCACGCAGTTCGAGCCCACGTGCACGTCGGCCTCGATGACGGTGCGGTGCTTGTTGGCGCCGTCGTAGTTGGCGGTGATGGCGCCGGCGCCATAGTTCACGCGCTCGCCCACGGTGGCGTCGCCCAGGTAGGCCAGGTGGTTGGCCTTGGCGCCCTTGGCCATCGTGCTGTTCTTGACCTCGACGAAGTTACCGATGTGCACCTCGGCTCCGAGTTGCGCACCAGGGCGCAGGCGGGCGAAGGGCCCGATCAGCGAACCCTCGCCCACGGTGGCACCGTCCTTGTCGCCATCGATGTGCGTGAAGGGATGGATGACGGCACCGGCCTCGATGCGGGCGTTGCGGATGAAGCAGTTGGCACCGATCTGCACCTCGTCACCCAGCGTGACGCTGCCTTCGAAAACACAGTTGACATCGATGTCCACGTCGCGACCGCACTGCAGGCTGCCGCGCAAGTCGAAGCGCGCCGGGTCGGCCAGTCGCACGCCTTGCTCCATCAGGCGATCGGCCTGGGCGCGCTGGTGGCGGCGCTCGAGCTCGGCCAGCTGCGCCGGGCTGTTGACGCCCAGCACCTCGACCTCGTCCTGCGGTTGGGCGGCCACCACGGGCACGCCTTCGGCCTGGGCCATGGCGACCACGTCGGTCAGGTAGTACTCGCCTTGCGCGTTGTTGTTCGTCAGCCCGGCCAGCCAGCGCTTGAGGTGCGCGGTGGGCGCGGCCATCATGCCGGTGTAGACCTCGCGGATGGCGCGCTGCTCGGGGCTGGCGTCCTTGTGCTCGACGATGGCCAGCACGCGCTCGCCCGACGCGTCACGCACGATGCGGCCGTAACCCGTGGGGTCGGCCAGCTCGATGGTCAGCAGGGCCAGCTTGCCGCCAGCGCAGGCGTCCACCAAGGCCTGCGCGGTGCTGGCCCGGATCAGCGGCGTGTCGCCATTGAGGATGAGGGTGATACCTTCATCGGGCAACACGGGCACGGCCTGCTGCACGGCGTGGCCGGTGCCCAGTTGCGGCTCCTGGCGCACGAAACTCAGCGGCGCCTGCGGGAAGGCCTGGGACATGGCCGGCTCGACCAGCTCGGCCCCATGCCCCGTGATGACGATCTGCTGCGCGGCCTGCAGGGTGGCCGTGGTGCCGATGACATGGGCCAGCATGGGCCGACCCGCCAGCTTGTGCAGCACCTTCGGGCGCGCGGATTTCATGCGGGTGCCTTTGCCCGCGGCCATGATGACAATGGAAAGCGACATGGGGGTCCTGCTTGAATGAATGGGGCTGAAGGGAGGTGGGTGCTGCGCCAGCCTGGGGTCAGCGGCTGGCATCCGGCAGCGGCACGGTCACGACGCGCCGGCCCCTGGGTGGTTGCGGGAAGCCGTCCAGCGCGGCTTCGAAGACGTAGGGCAGCACCGACTCGTCGAGTGCCCCCACCCGATCGTGGGCGGCCTGGGTTTCGTACAGCACGCGGCCATCTCGGCGGTCGCGGATGAGCAGGCGCAACTCCAGCGTGACCCAGGGTGGCTCGAGCGCCAGCGAAAAGCTCAGGCCCGATCCACCGGTGCCCCACCAGCCGCCCACGCCAGGGCGCCAGAAGTGGGGGTGCGCGGGCACGAGGTGGCCGGGGTGCATGCCGTAGGGGGCCAGCAGCGGGTCATACCGCGTGCGGGGTTCGGTGCGCACGCTGGCGTCGATCTGCACGGTGTAGTCGGCCTGCTCAGGCTGTTCGACGCGATGAAAGCCCCGCTTGAGCAAGGCTGGCTCGGCAGCGGACTCCAGTCGAGACTGATCGGCGGCCTGCACGGCTTGCGAAGGCAGGCGCTCGAAGGCGTAAGCGCCAGGCTTGCTGGCATCGGGCCAGGGCCCGTAGGACGACACCTGACTGACCACGTGGGTGGCCGCGCAACCGGTCAGCAAGGCGACCAGGCCCAACAGACCCAACAGGGCCAGCAGCCCGAGGCGACCCAGGTGGTGACGCCCCAACAGGGCGCCAGGCAGTTGACCGCGACCGCCGCGCACCTCAGTCCGCCTTGCGCAGCTTGAGGCTGGCCAGCGAGATGCTGGCTTCGCCGGGCAGGCCCTTGCCTGCGGGCTTGTCGCCACACGACTCGTCTTCGTCCTCGTCGAAGGCGATGTCGCCGCCCTTGACGGGGGCGCCCGTGGCCTTGATCGTGGTGAAGGGGTAGAGGTTCTTGTCCATCATGTGCGAGGGCACGATGTTGGCCAGCGCGGTGAACATGTTGTCGACGCGACCGGGGAAGCGCTCGTCCCAGTCGTTGATCATCTCGCGCATCTGCTGGCGCTGCAGGCCTTCCTGGCTGCCGCACAGGTTGCACGGGATGATGGGGAACTCGCGGTGCTCGGCGTACCTGGCCAGGTCCTTCTCGCGGCAGTAGGCCATGGGGCGGATGACGACGTGTTCGCCGTTGTCGGTCACCAGCTTCGGGGGCATGCCCTTGAGCTTGGAGCCGAAGAACATGTTCATGAACATGGTCTGCAGGATGTCGTCGCGGTGGTGGCCCAGGGCGATCTTGGTGCAGCCCAGCTCGGTGGCCACGCGGTAGAGGATGCCACGGCGCAGGCGCGAGCACAGCGAGCAGGTGGTCTTGCCCTCGGGCACCACGCGCTTGACCACGCTGTAGGTGTCCTGCTCCTCGATGCGAAAGGGCACGCCCACTTTGGTGAGGTACTCGGGCAGCACGTGCTCGGGGAAGCCGGGCTGCTTCTGGTCGAGGTTGACGGCGACGAGCTCGAATCGGATGGGCGCCCGCTTTTGCAGGTTCATCAGGATGTCGAGCATGGCGTAGCTGTCCTTGCCACCGGACATGCACACCATGACCTTGTCGCCGTCTTCGATCATGTTGAAGGCGGTGATGGCCTCGCCCACCTCGCGGTGCAGGCGCTTGCTGAGCTTGTTCATCTCGAAGGCGTGGCGCTTGGCGGCCTTGTCGGCGGCGGCCTCGGCTTGCGATTGCTCGGCGCGCTCGGCGGCGGCCATGGCCGCTTCGGCCACGGGCACCCCTGCTGCGGCCTCCACAGCCAGGGCGGCGTTCGCAAAGAGTTGGGCGTCCGTGGCGCGGCGGGTGTCATCACCCGGGGCGGCATCGCTGAAGAAGGACGGCAGGGCGGAAGAAGCGGCTTGACTCATAACCTTCCATTTTCGCCGATGCGACCGGGTTTGTCTTGCGTTCGTGCCGCGCGCTCCCGGGCTTGGGTGGGGCCAGGGTGAAAAACGACCGCAACGGGGGAACCCTGAGGCCCGACAGACCTCGCACCCGCACGGTGCACCGGGTCTAACCCGCAGCCTGCGCGTTGGCACACCGCTTTCGCGCCCGCGAGCAATACGCAGCCGGCGCCAAACGGGAGGATGCCCTCACCGCCCCCCTGGGCGGAAGCCCCATCCCACCTTTCAGAAAGCAAAAAACCATGAAGAGACCCGTTCGCCACCTCATGAGCGCAGTGGGCTGCTGCCTCGCCCTGTGGGGCGCCGTCGCGCAGGCCGCCTACGACACCCCGGCGGTTTTCCCGGCCCCTCCAACGCCTCCACTGTCGCCTCAGCAAGACCCGTTCTACACCTCTCCGGCATCGGGCGAGCTCTCGTCGCTCGAGCCCGGCACCGTGCTGCGCGCCCGCGAGGTCACCGCCAAGGCCTACTACCTCTTCCCCGTCAAGGGCCAGGCCTGGCAGCTGATGTACCGCACCACCGACCACCGCGGCCAGCCCGTGGCCATGGTCGGCACCGTGCTCGTGCCCACCAACGCGCCGGCCACCGGCCGCCAGCTGATGGCCTACAACGTGGCCTACGACGCACTCACCCTGCGCTGCGCGCCGTCCTACTCCTTCGTGCGAGGCACGGCGCTGGAGCAAGCGCTGATCGCGGGCGCCTTGAAGAAGGGCCTGGTGGTGATGTCGCCCGACTACGAGGGGCTGGGCTCCTTCTGGACCACCGGCCTGATCTCGGGCCAGGGCGTGCTCGACGGCATTCGCGCCGCGCAGCGCTTCCAGCAGGCAGGCCTGGACGGCCCGTCGACGCCGACGGTCATCACCGGCTATTCGGGCGGCTCCATCGCTTCGACCTGGGCCAACGAGCTCTACCAGAGCTACGCGCCCGAACTCAACATCAAGGGCGTGGCGGCCGGCGGCGTGCCGGTGGACCTGGGCAACGTGGCGCGCAAGGTGGACGGCACGCTGTTCGCGGGCGTGTACTTCGGCGCGGTGGCGGCCCTGGCCAACGCCTACCCCGAGGTGAACCCCGCAGCGCTGGTCAACGCAAAGGGAGCCGAGATGCTGGTCAAGGCGCAGGACATGTGCCTGGGCCAGTTCCTCACCGGCGCACCGGACCCGCTGATGGCTTTTGCCTTCCAGCGCATGAAGAACCTGGTCAAGGTGCCCGACCTGCTGGAAGTGCCCATGGTCAAGCAGGTGATCGCGGCCAACCGCCTGGGCCAGCGCAAGCCAGGCGCGCCGATCCACATCTACCAGGGCACGGTGGACGAGCTCATGCCGATCAAGGACGTCGACGCACTGGTTCAGTCCTACTGCAACCAGGGCGTGAAGGTCAGCTACAAGCGCACCTTCAACGACCACATCCTGCTGGCCGTGACCGGCTGGAGCGGCGCGCTGCAATACCTGAGCGACCGCCTGGCCGACAAGCCGGCGCCAAGCACCTGCCGGTGAGGCAGTCGGGCATCGAGCCAGCGAGCGGCTGAACCTGCATGAAGGGGCGTCGCCGGGAGGCGGCCCCTTCAGCCGCCCGTCAGCCTTCTGCGGAACTCCCCAGGCGACTGACCACTCCAGCGCTTGAAGGCGTGTTGGAAGGCGCTCTGGTCGGCGAAACCCAGGCGCGCCGCCACGGTGGCCAAAGGCAGCCCCAGGTTGCCCAGGTGGTGCTCGGCCATGCGATGGCGCACGCGGTCCAGCACCTCCCGAAAGCTCAGGCCTTGCGCTTCCAGGCGGGCCTGCAAGGTGCGCGGCGCCAGGTTCACGGCCTCGGCCGTCTGCTGCAGCGTGACGCGCCCCTGCCCCAGGCCCTGTGCCAGCACCCACTCCAGGTGGGTGAGGAAGCCCAGCTCTTCGCCCAGCAGACGCGAGAGCTCGCTGTCGGCTTGCAGGCGCAGCGAAGCGTGCACCTCGCGGTTGCGCTGGGCCACGGGTGACATCAGCAGGCGCGTCTCGCCATGCATCTGGTGCATCGGCTGGTCGAACAGCACCTCGCCGCCGAAGGCCTGCTGCAGGGCCTGGACCACCTCGTCGGAAGGTGGGCGAGGGAAGGCAAAGCGCACATCGGCCACCAGGTCGGGCCGCTCCGACAGCCAGCGCCCATGGTGCGCCCACAGTGTCATCGACAGCAGCACCAGCTCCATCGGCGGCTGCTCGACCAGCGGCCGCCACGTCAGGCTGAAACGCTCGCCCTCGACGTGGAACTCTGCCGCGTTGAAGTTGTCGTGCAGGCGCTCGTAGCGCTGCAAAATCAGCGCCGCCTCGGCCAGCGTCTCACACGACATCAGCAAAAAGCCCAGCATGCCCAGATGGCGACCTCGGATGTGGCCCGCCAGCTTGACCACGAAGGCCGCGTCCCCGGAAGCCTCGGTGGCGCGGCGCAGCAGCGTCAGCCACTCATCGAGCGTCAGGCGGATCTGGCCACCGGGCTGTCGCACGCGGGCCACCCAGTCGGGGCCGAACACGGGCACCGGGTCGATGCCGCGCGATTCGAGGTTTTCGAGCACGGCCAGCCCGTAACCCGGGCTGACCAGGGCCGTCACCACTGGCCGGTCTCCATGCGGATGGCGACCTCGCAGTCATCGAAGATCTCCAGCTTGGCGATCTTGACGCGCACGCCGAGCACGCCGGGCATGCCCATCAGGCGGTTGCACAGCTTGCCGATCATGGTCTCGAGCAAGTTCACGTGCACGGCGTTGCACTCCTCGATGATGGCTTGGCGCACCTTGCGATAGTCCAGCACGTTGAGGATCTCGTCGTCGTGCGGCAGCAGGGGCTGGCTGCCCATGTTGAGCTCGGCGTCGACCATGATGGGTTGCGGCGCGTCGATCTCGTGGTCGAGCACGCCCAGGCTGGCCGTGAAGCGCAGGCCGGTGAGGGTCAGGGTCTGGTTGCCTTTGGTCAGGGACATGGTCGGCTCACATCATCGAAAAATCGCGCTCGAAGCGCTGCAGGTGCTGGCCCCCATCGACCAGCAAGGTGGTGCCCGTCATCGAGCGGTTGGCCAGGGCGAAGGCCACGGTGGCGGCCACGTCCTCGGGCGAGGACGAGCGCCCCAGCGGCGAGAGCTGGTGCAGCTGCTCGAACTTCTCGCCCTGGAGCCACTCGCTGGTCAGCGTCAGGCCCGGGGCCACACCGACCACGCGCACCGCCGGGGCCAGGGCCAGGGTCAGCAGTTGCGTGGCCGACTCCAGCGCCGCCTTCGAAAGCGTGTAGCTCAGGAAATCGGGGTTGGGGTTCCACAGCTTCTGGTCAAGCAGGTTGACCACCGCGCCCTCGACACCGCGCTCTCGCACATGCGCCGCCAGCGCCTGCGACAGCACGATGGCCGGCGCGGTGTTGGCGCGCAGGTGCTTTTCCAGCATGGCGTAGGTGAAGGAGTCGGCTCTGTCGTACTCGAAGGTCGAGGCGCTGTTGACCACGGCGTCGAGCTGACCGAGGGCCGAGGTGATGCGCGGCACCAGCTCGCGGGTGGCCTGCTCGTCAGACAGGTCGGCCGTGAAGACCTCGGCGCGGCGGCCCATGGCGCGGATCTCGTCCACAGTGGCCACGGCCTCGGTTCGAGAGATGCGGCAGTGCACCGCCACATCCCAGCCCTGGCGGGCCAGGGTCAGGGCGATCTCGCGGCCCAGGCGGCGGGCCGCACCCGTGACGAGCACGACTCGGCTGACCGGGGCGGCATGGGTGGGCGAATCGGGAGATGAGGTCATGGCAAGGCGCGTTGGAACGGCTGGTACGGCTGAAACGGCTGATGCGCGGGGGCTGACGGCACGGCGCCCGACAGGAGAACACGGCTGCGGCCTTCCTACAATCAGGGCATGAACCGCCCCACACCCAGCCCCGACGCTCGCCAACAGGCGCCCAGTGTAGTGGCCGCCCCCTTGCCCGCGTCCCCCCTGCTGCACCTGATCCGCGACGAAATCCGGACGCAAGGCGGTTGGATGGGCTTTGACCGCTTCATGGAGCTGGCGCTGTACGCGCCCGGCTTGGGCTACTACAGCGGCGGTCGACGGGTGCTGGGCCACCGCCCCCAGGACGGCAGCGACTTCGTGACCGCCCCCGAGCTCACGCCGCTGTTCGGCGAGGTGCTGGCGCGTCAGCTGGCGCAAGCGCTGAAAGAAACCGGCACCCGCGAAATCTGGGAGTTCGGCGCCGGCACCGGGGCCCTGGCCGAGCAGTTGCTGGGCGAACTCGGCGACCAGATCGACCGCTACGTCATCGTCGACCTGTCCGGTGCGCTGCGCGAGCGCCAGCACCAGCGACTGCTCAAGGCACACCCCGAACTGGTCAACAAAGTCATCTGGGCCGACAGCTTGCCCGACGGCTTCCGAGGCGTGGTCATCGGCAACGAGGTGCTCGACGCCATGCCGGTGCAACTGCTGAGCTGGGATGGCGAGCGCTGGCTGGAACGCGGGGTGTCGCTGCAAGAGCCGGCTCCGTTCGCGGGTGCTGCGGGCGCAGCGAGCGCGACGAGCGAGCCAGGCGAGCCCCTCCTGCAATGGGCCGATCGCCCTGCCCCAGAGGGCCTTCGCCCTCCCACCGAACACCCCGATGCCGCCTATGCGCCCGGCACCGTCACCGAGACGCACGCCCAGGCCGAAGCCTTCGTGGCCACGCTGGCGCAGCGCATGGTGCAAGGCGCTGCCTTTTTCCTGGACTACGGCTTCCCCGAGCGCGAGTACTACCTGAGCGACCGACGCGGCGGCACCCTGATGTGCCACCACGCCCACACGGCCGACCCCGATCCGCTGACCCTGGTCGGCGACAAGGACATCACCACCCACGTCAACTTCACCGGCATCGCCCTGGCGGGCCAGGAGGCGGGCTGGGAGGTGCTGGGCTACACCAGCCAGGGGCGCTTTTTGACCAACTGCGGACTGGGCGAGGCCTTGGCACGCTGCGGCCAGGCTTCGACGGCAGCAGAGATCAAGGCCCGCGCGGCCCTGCAGATGCTGGTGGCCGAGCACGAGATGGGTGAGCTCTTCAAGGTCATCGGCTTCGTCAAAGGCCCTTGGTTCGACGCCATCGGTTTTCAGCAGGGCGATCGCACGCACACGCTTTGAGCCGGCCACCCCGGCCGCGCCAGCGCCATGGTTTGCCTCAATCGGCGGGATAGGCGATTCGGGCGTGCACGTTTGCTGCGCCGCAGCGATAATCCACCCCCATGCTGCAACAACGCACCCTCAAGTCCCTGACCCGCGCCGTTGGCGTCGGCCTGCACAGCGGCCAGCGCGTCGAATTGACGCTGCGCCCCGCTGCGCCCGACACCGGCATCGTCTTTCGGCGGGTGGACCTGGCCCAGCCGGTGGACATCCCCGTCAAGGCCGAATCGGTGTGCGACTGCCGCATGGCCACCACCATCTCGCCAGGTGGCGACCCGGGCGCGCCCAAGGTCAACACCATCGAGCACCTGATGTCGGCCTGCGCCGGCCTGGGCCTGGACAACGTCTACATCGACATCACCGCCGAAGAGGTGCCCATCCTCGACGGCTCGTCGGCCGCTTTCGTGTACCTGCTGCAAAGCGCAGGCATCGAGCTGCAAAAAGCCCCCAAGAAGTTCGTGCGCGTGCTCAAGCCCGTCGAGGTGCGCGAGGGCGAAGGCCGCAACCTCAAGTGGGCCCGCCTGGAGCCCTACCACGGCTACAAGCTCGCTTTCGAAATCGACTTCGACCACCCCGCCGTGGACCAGACCGGCCAGCGCGTCGAGTTCGATTTCAGCTCCGGCAAGTACAAACAGGACATCGCGCGAGCGCGCACCTTCGGCTTCACGAAAGACGTGGAAATGATGCGCTCGCGCGGCCTGGGCCTGGGCGCCTCGATGGACAACGCCATCGTGGTCGACCGCTACCGCGTGCTCAACAGCGACGGCCTGCGCTACGACGACGAGTTCGTCAAGCACAAGATCCTCGACGCGATCGGCGACCTCTACGTGGTTGGCCACCCGCTGCTGGCCTCGTACACGGCCTTCCGCTCGGGCCACGCGCTCAACAACCAATTGCTGCGCGCCCTGCTCGAGCAGCCCGACGCCTACGAGATCACCAGCTTCGCCGACGAGCGCCAGGCCCCGCGCGGCATGGCCGAGCTGGCCCCGGCCTGGTGAACGACTTCACCCGAGAAGGCTGACGCCCATGGTGCTCTTTCGCTTCCTGGCCGTCGCCCTGGCCCTGGGCTTTTTGCTCAACATGGCCGTCTTCACCGTCACCAAGCAAGCCGTCTGGCGCCAGCGGGCCATGCTGTGCCTGAAGTGGGGCGTGGTGCTCGGCCTGTGCTTCTTTGGTTTGATCATCCTCAGGCGCGCAGCGGTCTTCATCTGAACGACCGATGCCGTTGAGGCCTGCACGGCGTGAACGGCGGGGGTAACCCCCCTGTTCATGGGGGGAATGAGGACACTAGCATGTCCACAAAACCTAACAGGACCAGGCCTCGGCCACCGAGCGCCCATCTCATGACCTACGCAGACCTGCACCAACGGTCCTTGCACGATCGCGACGCCTACTGGCGTGAACAGGCCCAGCGAATCGACTGGCACCGCCCCTTCCACAAGGTTTGCGACACCAGCCACCCACCCTTTGCAAGGTGGTTCGTCGGCGGGCAACTCAACCTGTGCCACAACGCCGTTGACCGGCACGTGCCACACCGCCCCGACCAGCCCGCGCTGATCGCCGTTTCCAGCGAGACCAACACCGAGCGCACGCTGAGCTACGGCCAGCTCTACGTCGAAGTGCAGCGCATGGCCGCCGTGCTGCGCAACCAGGGTGTCGGCAAGGGTGACCGCGTGCTCATCTACATGCCCATGATCGCGGAAGCGGTCATCGCCATGCTGGCAACGGTGCGCCTGGGCGCCATCCACTCGGTGGTGTTCGGCGGCTTCGCGGCGCACTCGCTGGCCAGCCGCATCGAAGACGCCACCCCCAAGGTCATCGTCTCGGCCGACGCCGGCTCGCGCGGCGGCAAGGTCATCCCCTACAAGCCTTTGCTCGATGAGGCCCTGCACCTGAGTCGCCACAAGGCCGACAAGGTGGTGATGGTGCACCGCGGCCTGGCCCCGGCCGGCATGGTCAAGGACCGCGACATCGACTACCGGACTGCGCGCCTGGAGGTCATGGACGAGGTCGTGCCCTGCACCTGGGTCGACGCCAACCACCCCAGCTACACGCTCTACACCTCGGGCACCACCGGCTAGCCCAAGGGCGTGCAACGCGACACCGGCGGCCACGCCGTGGCCCTGGCCGCGTCCATGGACCAACTCTTTTGCGGCAAGCCCGGCGAAACCTTTTTCTGCACCAGCGACATCGGCTGGGTGGTCGGCCACAGCTACATCGTCTACGGCCCGTTGCTGGCAGGCATGAGCACCATCGTCTACGAGGGCCTGCCCATCCGACCCGATGCCGCCATCTGGTGGAAGCTGGTCGAGCAACACCAAGTCAGCGTCATGTTCTCGGCCCCCACGGCCGTGCGCGTGCTCAAGAAGCAGGACCCGGACTGCCTCAAGCGCCACGACCTCTCCAGCCTCAAGCACCTGTTCCTGGCTGGCGAGCCGCTCGACGAGCCCACCGCCAAGTGGATCAGCGACGCCATCGGCAAGCCCATCGTCGACAACTACTGGCAGACCGAAACGGGCTGGCCCATCTTGAGCGTGCCGCGCGGCATCGACCCATCGCTGCAGACGCGCTTCGGCTCACCTGGTTTTGCCATGCCCGGCTACGACGTGCGCCTGCTCGATGACCAAACGGGCGAGGTGCTCACCCAGCCCGATCAGAAAGGCGTGCTCACACTCGGCTACCCGCTGCCGCCCGGCTGCCTGCAGACCGTGTGGGGCGACGACCAGCGCTTCGTCAAAACCTACTGGAGCAGCTTCGCCCAACATCAGGTCTACAACACCTTCGACTGGGGCATCCGCGACGCGGACGGCTACCACTTCATCCTCGGGCGCACGGACGACGTCATCAACGTGGCCGGCCACCGCCTGGGCACGCGCGAGATCGAAGAAGCCGTCAGCGCCCACCCTGCGGTGGCCGAGGTGGCGGTGGTGGGCGTGGCCGACGAGCTCAAGGGCCAGGTGGCCCGTGCCTTCGTGGTGTGCCGAGACCCGGCCCGCGTGGCCGACGAGGCCGGCCGCAAAGCACTGGAAGCCGAGGTGATGCAGACGGTCGACCAGCAGATCGGCGCCGTGGGTCGGCCCGCGCGCGTGCACTTCGTCAACGTGCTGCCCAAGACCCGCTCCGGCAAGCTGCTGCGCCGTGCCATCCAGGCCGTGTGCGAAGGCCGCGCCACGGGCGACCTGACCACCATCGAGGACCCGGCTGCCATCGCGGCCCTGCTGGAAGCCGTCCAGCGCTGACCCCCTGGTTCACGTGGCATCGGCCATCTGACCCCTTCTTGGAACACTTGTTGCGTTTTACAGTCCCGCCTGTTTCGCACACAAGATTCGAAAAGGGAGTTCGAGATGAGCCGTCACCCGACGCGCTGGCTGCTTGGCGGCCTGTTGACCGTGTCCGCCTTGCTGTCCGCATGCGGCGGTGGTGGTGACGACGAACGGACCAATGTGCTCACCGTGAACCAGGGCACCGCCCGGGTGCCCACCGGCAGCTATGACCTGGACATGAGCGACATGGCGGCAGCGCCCGCCCGCATCTCCACGGCCGGCCAGCTGATCGAAGGCCTCACCCCTGAGCACGCCGATTTCGACTTCTTCGTCCTGTTCCGCGTGGACGACCCCAGCAAGTTCGCCGTCTTTTTCTACCCGGGCATGGACTCCGCCGGCACGACGACTTACGCCTGCCACAGCGCCAACTGGGCCCTGAGCGACCTGCAGGCGATCGATGCCGCCCCCGAAATCGACCTCGACCTGGGGGCCATGGGCGGCACCCTGCCAGTCTGTCCATCGAACGTCGAGATCGACGCCAACGCGCACCGCATTCGCATCCGCCAGCTGGCGCTGCAGCGCGTCTCGGCGCCTGCCGAGAGCATCGTCGTCAGCACCACGCTGCAATACAAACTGCCCTGAGGCTCACACCGAGGTCTGGTGGATCAGGTCGCGCACGCGCGGGTAGATCTCGCGCTGCCAGCGCCGACCGCTGAACACGCCATAGTGACCCACGCCCGTCTGCACGTGGTGCTGGCGCCAGTACGGTCGCACCGCTGAACACAGGTCCTGCGCGGCCACGGTCTGGCCCACCGAGCAGATGTCGTCGCGCTCGCCCTCGACGGTCAGCAGCGCCGTGCGACGGATGGCCTGCGGCTCCACCTTGGTGCCGCGCCAGCTCAGCTCGCCGCGCGGCAGGTCGTAGGTCTGGAAGACCTTGCCCACGGTCTCCAGGTAGAACTCGGCCGGCAGGTCGGCCACGGCGAAGTACTCTTCATAAAAGGTCTGCGTGGGCAAAGCCTCGGTGCGCAAGCCGTGGGCCAGGCGCTTGTAGAGCTCCTCGAAGGCGCCTCGGTGGCGGTCCTGGTTCATGCTCACGAAAGCCATCAGCTGCACAAAGCCCGGGTAGACCTTGCGCCCCGCGCCCTTGAGGTGCCAGGGCACGGTGTGAACCAGGTTCTCCTCGAACCAGCTCAGCGGCTTGCTGGTGGCCAGTTCGTTGACCGCGGTCGGGTTGACGCGGCAATCGATGGGCCCTGCCATCAGCGTCAGGCTGCGCGGCTGCGCCGGGTGGCCGTCCTGCGCCATCACGGCGGTGGCGGCCAGCGCGGCCACGCAGGGCTGGCAAATGCCCATCAGGTGCGAGCCCGGCCCCATGCGATCGAGGAAGCGGATGAGGTGGTCGGTGTAGTCGTCCAGGCCGAAGACCCCGTGCTTCAACGGCACGTCGCGGGCGTTGTGCCAGTCGGTGATGTAGACGTCGTGGTCCTGCAGCAGGGTGCGCACGGTGTCGCGCAGCAGCGTGGCGAAGTGGCCGGACATGGGCGCCACCAGCAGCACCCGGGGCTGCTCGGGCGCGCCCTCCTTGCGAAAGCGCAGCAGCGTGGCGAAGGGCGTGCGCATCACGGCCTCTTCGGTGATGTCGTAGGTCACGCCCAGGCTTTCGACCGGGCCGATGCCGAATGACGGACGGTGGTGGGTCAGGCCCAGGCGAGCGAAGACGTCGCTGGCGGCGGCCACGCTGCGCGCGATGGCGCCGCCGGACATCAGCTCGTGGGCAGTCGATTCGGCCGGACCGTCCGGCAGCACGTGGTGCAACCAGTCGGACAGCCCCCGCGCTGCCGCACGCCAGGGACCAAGCATCGCGTGTTGGGTTTCGTAGGCGGCATACAGCATGTGGTGCTCGGCTGGTTCAGGTGAAGGTGACTCAGCAAGTTGCGAGCCACCTTGTCGGCTGGTGCGTTCGACACCCGGCGTTTCGCCCCCAACCGAGCCCGCAACACCCGGGTGGCATGCGCTTTGCTCGCGTTCCCCAACACACGACGAGGAGACACCATGGCCCCCACTGCCCAGGCCCCCGCACGCCCCATCGCGGCGAAGAAGGCCGCTGCGAAGAAGAGCCCCGGCGCGGCGCCCGCCGACAAGCTCAAAACCGCGCCCAGGGCCGTGAAAGCGGCCCCCGCCACCACCGCCGAGCTGACGATCACCAGCAAGAACTACTCGTCGTGGTCGCTGCGCGGATGGCTGCTGGCGCGCTTCTCGGGCCTGCCCTTTGACGAAAAAGTGCTGCCGCCCGACGACCCCAGCACCCGCGCCGAGATCCTGCTGCTGGCTTCGTCCATCCGCGTGCCCAGCCTGGTGCACGCGGGCACGCACGTCTGGGACACGCTGGCGATCGCCGAATACCTCAACGAGGTCTGTCCGGATGCGCAACTGCTGCCAGCCGACCGTGCCGCGCGCGCGCACTGCCGCGCCATCAGCGGCGAGATGCACTCGGGCTTCTCGGCCCTGCGCTCTTCGCTGCCCATGAACCTGCGCGCCCACTTTCCCAAGTTCAAGGTCTGGTCGCGCGCGCAGGCCGACATCGACCGCATCTGCGACATCTGGCGCGAATGCATCACCAACTACGGCGGCCCCTACCTGTTCGGCCAGCACCGCACGGTGGCCGACGCGATGTACGCGCCCGTGTGCACGCGCTTTGCCACCTACGACGTGCCGCTCGACAAGGTCTGCGCGGCCTACCGCGACCTCATGCTCGGCCAGCCCGAGATGAAGGAGTGGCTGCGCGGCGCCAAAGCCGAGCCCATCGACATCGACGAGCTCGACGTGGAGTTCTGAGCGCGCCGCCGCTCGCGGCTCAGCAGCAGCTCAGCCCAGCTTCAGCGCGATGAAACCGCCGCCGTCGGCCAGCAACCCGAAGGCGCCGGCACCTCGCACACCGGGTCCACGTCGATGGACGTGAAGTCGGCCGGGCTGACGATCTCCAGGTACTCCATGTCCGGCGAATAGTCGAACAGGAAGTGGCGCACGCCGGGGCGCTGGTGCACGCAGTCGCCAGCCTTGACCAAGGTTTCCTGGTCCTCGTACATGAACTTCGCCCAGCCCTTGGTCATGATGACGATGTGGAAGTTCGCCTCATGGCGGTGCCAACCCGTGCCCTTTTCCGGCGCGTGGTGGGCCTTGACAAGGTGCGCGACCACCTTGCCGTTGGTGGCATCTGAAATGCCCAGGTCCTTGTAGAGAAAGAAGTCGCGCAGCCCGTCGCCGCGCCACTCGGCGTCCTCCGCCCTGGTGTGGGCGAACTTGGTGGAGGTGTCCAGCATGATCGAGTCCCTTTCTGCGCCCTCATGGCGCCCAGCCCATGACACCGAGCGCCACGCAGGTTTCGTTCCTGCCACACATTCCCGGCACAATGCGACTTTCGAGTGCACGACCGCGACGCCACCATGAAGACCACGCCCCCCTTGACCGACTCCGAGATCAACGAACTCGACGAGCTGCTGGCCGCTGTGCCCGCCCCTTACGAGACCGTTGACGCCGTCATCCTCGACGGCTACCTGGCCGGCGTGCTGGTGCAGCCCGTGCAGCTCGAGCCCGAGCAGTGGCTCTCGCCCGTCTTCGGCACCGAAGGCATGCCCGAGCCCGGCATCGAAGGCTGGAGCGAGAAGCAGCACGAGCGCCTCGTCACCCTGATCACGCGCCGCAAGGACGAGATCCTGCGCGGCATCCTCGAAGAAGGCTGGTTCGACCCGATCATCCCCATGATCGAAGAAGAAGACGGCCAGCCCGCCAAGGGTGAAGCCGCCTTCGAGGGCCTGGGCTACTGGGCTGCAGGCTTCGAATGGGCGCTGGCCAACTTCCCGCAGCTCGAAGAAGCCGCCCTGCCCGGCGTGCCCGACCTGCTCGACTCCATCTGGCGCCACCTGCCCGAGCAGGACGAGGCCCAGCAGGCCATCACCAAGGCCCTGAACGAAGACCACCCGCTCAAGCACCTCGACGAGGCCATCGAAGCCCTGGTGTTCGACATCGTCGACCTGGCCCAGATCGGCATCGAGCAGCGCCACAAGGTCGAGACCGTGGTGCGCGACGGCCCCAAGGTCGGTCGCAACGACCCCTGCCCCTGTGGCAGCGGCCGCAAGTACAAGCAGTGCCACGGCGCCAACTGAGCGCGGCGCGCGCCCAGCCCCAGAGGCCACTCGCCCACCGATGAGCGCCGACACCTCGGCCTGCCCGCCTGCCTTGCGCATCCAGGTCGCCTCCGACCTGCACCTGGAGCGCTACCCCGACTTCACCCCGCAAGCGGCCCCCGAAGCCGACGTGCTGGTGCTGGCGGGCGACATCGGCTCCTACCAGCCGGGCTCGCTGCTGCCGTCGGCAGATTTCGCGCTCACGCGCTTTTCGCCGAAGGCTGCCGGATCCCCCTGGCGGCGCGTGCTCTTCGTGCCGGGCAACCACGAGTACGACGGCCTGGAGCTGGGGCCCACGCGCGAGCGGCTGCGCGCACTCTGCGCAGACCTGGGCATCACCTGGCTGGACCGCGAGGTCGTGGTGATCGACGGCGTTCGCTTTGTGGGCACCACCTTGTGGTCCGACTTCGAGGCCCTGGCGGCCACCGAGCGCACCGAGACGAAACGCCAGCAGGCCTTGGCCAAGGCGTACCGCGCGGCCAACTTCTACCTGCGCAAGAACACCACCCGCCAGGGTGAGCAGCCCATGCTGGCCGAAGACCTGCGCGAAGAAGGCCTGGCCTGCCAGCGATGGCTGCGCGAGGCCTTGGCCCAACCACACGATGGCGCCACCGTGGTCGTCACCCACTTCGCGCCCACGCTGCACAGCGCCGATCCGCGCTACGGCCTCGTGCCGGGCACCGCGGGCTTTTGCAATGGCCTGGACGAACTGCTGCCGCACGCCGACCTCTGGGTCCACGGCCACCTGCACTGCCCGGTGGACCACACCGTGCGCGGCCGCACCGGCCCCGATGCCGCCACCGGACGCGACTGGGCCTGCCGCATCGTGGCCAACCCACGTGGCTACTTCAGCAAGGGCGAGCAGGCCGGTTTCATCGAACGCCGCGTGGTGGCGGTGCCGCGTGGCCCCAGAACTGAGCTGGATCAAGAACAACGCGCCCAACCCGCCTAAACTGAAGGCTTGACACCAACCGCCCGAGGAACCGAACCATGAAGATCCTGCTCCCCGTTGACGGCAGCGCCTACACCAAACGCATGCTGGCCTGGCTGGTCACCCACGACGAGTGGCTCAAGGCCGACCACGAGTACACCGTGCTGACGGTGGTGCCGATGATCCCGCCGCACGCAGCGGCCATGTTCCCGGCCGATCAGCTCAAGTCCTATTACGAGGACACCGCAGAGGGCATCTTCAAGCCCATCCGCAAGTTCGTGGCCAAGCACAACCTGGCCACCAACTTCGTGGCCAAGACGGGTCACGCCCCCGACGTCATCGCCAAGCTGGCCGACAAGGGCAAGCACGACCTGATCGTCATGGGCTCACACGGCCATGGCAACCTGATGAACTTGGTGATGGGTTCGGTCACCAACCAGGTGCTGGCGCGCAGCAAGGCGCCCGTGCTGCTGGTGCGCTGAGCGCCTTTCAGGGGGCCGAAGCAGCCGACGCGGGATGCGTTGGCTGCACCACCACCCCGGGCGACAGAGAAATGTCGTCCACCGGGATCACCTTGGTCACGTAGTAACGCGTCTCGCCAAAGCAGCTGGTGGGCAGGCCCACCTTCTGTTCGTAGTGCAGCGACACGCGCTTGCCCATGTGGCGGTTGATGTCGGCCGCTGCGGCTTCGTCGTAGACGGTGAAGTTGAACTTCTCGA
Source organism: Comamonadaceae bacterium 2PF (assembly GCA_005502875.1). GTDB lineage: Bacteria > Pseudomonadota > Gammaproteobacteria > Burkholderiales > Burkholderiaceae_C > Aquabacterium. Next base: position 66,237 of record SCMV01000017.1, read on the forward strand.
CCGGTGCGCCAGGCATCGAAACCAGGGCCAACTCGCCCTCCCAGGTCTTGCACAGCCAACCCTTGTGCGAGATCTTCTGCACCCAGCCCGCGCGATCGCCCGTGGAGTAACTCCAGCTGAGCATGGCGTAGAAATAGGCCGCCACCAGGGCGATCAGGATGACGAGGGGCAGGAGGACGCGCTTGATCATGGTGGGGAGAGGCTGAGGGTGCCAGGGGCGGCACGCACAGCGCGGATCTTGTCACAGCTGTGGGCCAGCCCGCGTGCGCCGGCCGCCACACCCCCCGAGTTTCAGGCCAGGCGGAAGGTGCCGACGGCGGCCTGCAGGCGCTCGGCCTGATCGCGCAAGCTGCTGGCCGCGGCGCTCGACTCCTCGACCAGCGCGGCGTTCTGCTGCGTGGCCTGGTCCAGCAGGGTGACGGCCTGGTTCACCTGAGCGATGCCCTGGCTCTGCTCGCTGCTGCCCGAGGCCACCTCGCCCATCAGCTGGCTGACACGCTGCACCTGCACGATGACCTCGTCGATGGAGCGGGCGGTGGCTGCCGCCAGGTCGTAGCCCTCCTCGACCTGCGCCACGCTGTCGGCGATCAAGGTCTTGATTTCACGCGCGGCCTGGGCGCTGCGCTGCGCCAGCGAACGCACCTCGGCCGCCACCACGGCGAAGCCGCGCCCCTGCTCTCCTGCGCGGGCCGCCTCCACCGCTGCGTTCAGCGCCAGGATGTTGGTCTGAAAGGCGATGCCATCGATGACCGAGTTGATGTCGGCGATGCGCGCGCTGGTCTGCTTGATGGACTCCATCTTCTGACGCACCTGCGCAAAGTGGCGCCCGCTCTCGGCGGCCCCGTCTGCCACCTGAGAAGAAAGCCGGTTGGCCTCGAGTGCGGTGTCGGCGTTGTGCCGAACGGTGGCCGACATTTCTTCCATCGACGAGGCCGTCTGCTGCAGGGACGAGGCCTGCGTCTCGGTGCGCGAGCTCAGGTCCAGGTTGCCCTGCTCAATCTGGCTCGAAGCCGTGGCCACCGACTCGCTGGCCGCCCGGATGCCGCCCATCGTGTCGCGCAGTTGCGCCACGGCAATGGCGATCGCGCGCTGCACCTGACCGATTTCATCGCGCTGCGCCGAGCTGGCACGCAGGGTCAGGTCGCCGCGAGACAGGGCCTCGGCCGCATCGACGACTTTCTGCATGCCTTGAGCCGTGTTGCGCGTGATGGCCACGGCCAGCATGCCGCCCAGGCCCGACATCAGCAGCACCACCAACAGGGTCGCGACGATCTCGCTGCGCTGAGCCTCGGCGCGCTCGGTCAGCAAAACGTCGAGCTCTTCGACCACGGCATCGCTCAACGCGAACTGCGGCAGGATGGCCTGCGTGGTGGCGTCGAAGTACTGCGGGCCGCTCATCTCGTGGGTGTCGGCGCCTTTGGCCACCGACAGCGCCAGCGCCTGCATGCGGGTGTGGGCGGCCGCGGCTTTTTCAACATGGGCAGCCAGCACCCGCTCGACGCCTGGGTTGGCCGCGCGGGCCTTGGCCAGGGAACGCTCCAGGTCTTCGAAGTGCGAGCGCGACGCGTCGACCAGGGTCGAGAGCGTGCTGCGTTGGTCGGGGTCGGTGCTGCGCTTGACCAGCATGCCGGTGCCTCGGGCGCGCGCCAGGCCCATCTTTTCAGAAAGGCGGGGCAGGTCGCGGAAGGCGGCGGTGATCAGGTAGTAGCAGGCCATGTCGGCGTCCAGGGCCATGCCGCTGGCACCGGTCTCGTCTTCCAGGAAATGGAGCATGCGGTTGACCAGGGCGGTGTGCGCCTTGAGGCTGTCGGGCGGCGCGATCCCTGCCTGGCTGACTCGGCTGGCAACGTCCTGCCAGGCCGCCTTCATGGCCTTGAGTTCGGGCTGCAATGTCTCGCGTGGCAGAGAGGTGTAGAGCTGCTCGACCTCCGCAAAGACCTGGTCGATGGCCTGCTGACGGGCCTGGCGATCGGCTGATTTGCTGGCCTCACCATTGAGCACCGCGTTGCTCAGGCCTCGGTGCTCCTGCGTCAGGCGCACCAGCTTGAGCAGCGACCTCACCGGTGGCAGTCCAGCCCGCTCGTCCTCCAGCGCCCGATACAAGCCCCAGGAGGTGCTGATCACCGACAGCGTGGGGGCGGCCACCATGAGCAGGGCCACCAGCGACAAAACCAGGAACTTTCGCCCGATGGGCAGGTGATGGATCCAGCCGAACATGGCTCGCACTCCCGTGCGCAGGTGGGATCGCTCCCCGAGGCCGCTGGCGCGCGCACGGACGCCACGACGTCGCACCGCCCGGCTTTGGACGGGGCTCTCCTGTCTTCGGCAGCCAGGCGCACCGCTTGAGCCCCCATGAACGCAAATTGTTCGGTGCAGCGAGGAAAAAGGGCGCTCGGCCGTCCCTAGAATGTTTGCGCCCCACCCCTCCGAAGGCTTCCCGCATGTCCGACATCCGCATCCGCGGCGCCCGCCAGCACAACCTCAAGAACCTCGACCTGGACATCCGCACCGGGGAGCTGACCGTGGTCACCGGGCCCAGCGGCTCGGGCAAGTCCTCGCTGGTGTTCGACACCCTGTATGCCGAGGGGCAGCGGCGATATGTGGAGACCTTCAGCGCCTACGCCCGTCAGTTCCTCGACCGCATGGACCGCCCGGCGGTGGACCGCGTCGAAGGCGTGCCCCCGGCCATCGCCATCGACCAGACCAACCCGGTGCGCACCTCGCGCTCGACGGTGGGCACGATGACGGAGCTCAACGACCACCTCAAGCTGCTGTTCGCGCGCGCCGCCCAGTTGTTTGACCAGTCCACAGGCCTGCCGGTGCGCGAGGACACGCCCCAATCGGTTTTCGAAGAACTGCTGCGCCGCTGCGCTCAGGCCGAAGGTGGCCGCCGCGTGGTGGTGACCTTCGGCGCCGAGCTGCCTGCCAACACGTCCACCGAGCAGATGGAGCAATGGCTGTCGGCCAGCGGTTTTTCGCGCATCCAGGCGCAGCGGGTGGTGAAGGTGGCGGCGGATGCCGGTGCCGCGCCCGTGGCCAAGAAGGCGGCCAAGAAAGCCGCCGCCAAGAAGACCACGAAAAAATCCGCCACCAGCGCTGACGCGGCCTTGTCCACGCTGGGTGAAGGCGAACGCCTGGTGCTCGACGTCGTGGTCGACCGCTTCCGCATGGGCGCCGACGCCAGCGGCGCCGACCTCGACCGACCGCGCGTGATGGAGGCGCTCGAGGTCGCTTTCAAGCGCGGCAATGGCCACGTCACCGTCTACGCGCTGAGCAACGCAGGCGACGATGCGGGCGAGCCCGAACTCTGGCGCTTCTCCAGCGGCCTGCACTGCCCCGAGACCCACCGCCGCTACAGCACGCCCACGGCGGGCATGTTCTCGTTCAACTCGGCCGCGGGCGCCTGCCCCACCTGCCGGGGCTTCGGCCGCGTCATCGGCGTGGACTGGGGCCTGGTCATCCCCGATGGCAAGAAGACGCTGCGCGGCGGCGCCATCAAGCCGCTGCAAACGCCCGCCTGGGCCGAGTGCCAGGCCGACCTGGTCAAGTACGCCGGCGACGCCGCCATCCCGCGTGACACGCCCTGGTCGCAGCTCACGCCCGAACAAAAGCACTGGGTGCTCGAAGGCGACCCCGACTGGAAGGGCAACTGGAACAAGCAGTGGTACGGCATCCGCCGCTTCTTCGAGTACCTCGAGAGCAAGGCCTACAAGATGCACATCCGCGTGCTCTTGTCGAAGTACCGCAGCTACACGCCCTGCCCCGACTGCGAAGGCGCACGCCTGCAGACCGAGTCGCTGCTGTGGCGCCTGGGCTCACAAGCCGACGCCGATGCGGTGCTGCCCGCCGCGCAGCGCTTCAAGCCCAAAGGCGTGTCGCTGGACGCAACGGCCTTCGCCGCCCTGCCCGGCCTGAACGTGCACGACCTGATGCTGCTGCCCATCTCGCAGCTGCAGCGCTTCTTCGGCTTCGTCACGCTGGCGAACCAGGGCGACCAGGAAGCGTTGCAGTTGCTGCTCGATGAGATCCGCACGCGGCTGAAGTACCTGGTCGATGTCGGCCTGGGCTACCTCACGCTCGACCGACAGAGCCGCACCCTCTCGGGCGGCGAGGTGCAGCGCATCAACCTGACCACCGCCCTGGGCACCTCGCTGGTCAACACGCTGTTCGTGCTGGACGAGCCTTCCATCGGCCTGCACCCGCGCGACATGGACCGCATCAACCTGGCCATGCAGCGCCTGGTGGACGCCGGCAACACGCTGGTGGTGGTCGAACACGACCCAGCCGTGATGCTGGCCGCCGACCGCGTCATCGACATGGGCCCCGGCCCCGGCTCTCAAGGCGGCCGCATCGTTTTCGATGGCACGCCCGAGGACCTCAAACAGGCCGAGACGCTGACCGGTGCCTACCTGGGCGCGCGCCGCCGCATCGGGATCGGCCAACGCCGTCTTGTGCAGGACAGCACACCCCGACTCATCTTGCAGGGCGCGCGCCAACACAACCTCAAGGACCTGAACGTAGACTTCCCCCTGCAGCGGTTGGTGGGCGTGACGGGCGTCAGTGGCTCGGGTAAATCCACCCTGATCCAGGACATCCTGCACCCCGCCCTGCTGCGCCACTTCGGCGAAGCGACCGAGAGCCCCGGCGAGCACGACGACCTGCTCGGCGCCGACTGGCTCAGCGCGGTCAGCTTCGTGGACCAGTCGCCCATCGGCAAGACGGCGCGCTCGAACCCGGCCAGCTACGTGGGCGCCTTCGACGCGGTGCGCGCGCTGTTCGCGGTGACCCCGATGTCGCGCGAGCGTGGCTACACCGCTGGCACCTTCAGCTTCAACGCGGGCAACGGGCGCTGCCCGACCTGCGGCGGCTCGGGCTTCGAGCACGTCGAAATGCAGTTCCTCTCCGACGTGTACCTGCGCTGCCCCGATTGCGACGGCACGCGTTTTCGCGCCGAGGTGCGCGAGGTGCAGATCGAGCGCCTGAACAAAAAGCTCAGCATCTCGGATGTGCTCGAGCTCACGGTGGCCGAAGCCGTCCGGCTCTTCGCGCAAGACGTGGAGGTGGTGCGCGCCTTGCAGCCGCTGTCCGACGTGGGCCTGGACTACGTCAAGCTCGGTCAGCCCGTGCCAACTTTGTCAGGCGGTGAAGCGCAGCGTTTGAAGCTGGCCGGCCACCTGGTCGAGGCCGCCACGCAGCTCAGCAAGAGCGGCCAGCGCACGGCGCGCAAGGGCACGCTGTTCATGTTCGACGAGCCGACCACCGGCCTGCACTTCGACGACATCGCCAAGCTGATGCGCGCCTTCGGCAAGCTGCTGGACGCGGGCAACAGCATCATCCTGATCGAGCACAACCTGGACGTGATCCGAGCCTGCGACTGGCTGATCGAACTCGGTCCCGAAGGTGGCGATGCCGGCGGCCAGATCGTGGCGCTGGGTGCGCCGGAGGACCTCAAGCACGGCAGCACGCACACGGCCGTGGCCTTGCGCGAGTACGAAGCCGCGTTGGGCCTGGATGACGCTGACCAGGCGCCCGCGAAGGCAGCTGCGCGGACCGCCACCGGCTCAGCCGTGGTGGCACAGGAGCGCACCGCCTCTTACGGCGAGCCTGTTGCCGCCGATGACACCAGCACCTCGCTGCAAGCCATCATCAAGGCCCGTCGCGACCAACGCCGCGCGGCCGCTGCCAAGGCCCCGGGTCACGACGCCATCGAGGTCGTCAATGCCCACGAGAACAACCTCAAGGGCATGAGCGTCAACATCCCGCGCGGCAAATTCAACGTCATCACGGGCGTGTCGGGCTCGGGCAAGTCCACGCTGGCCTTCGACATCCTGTTCAACGAGGGCCAGCGCCGCTACCTCGAATCGCTCAACGCCTACGCGCGCTCGCTGGTGCAACCGGCCGGGCGGCCCGAGGTGGACGCGGTGTACGGCATCCCGCCCACCGTGGCCATCGAGCAGCGGCTCTCGCGCGGCGGTCGCAAGTCCACCGTGGGAACCACCACCGAGGTGCACCACTTCCTGCGCCTGCTCTACGTCAAGCTGGGCACGCAACACTGCACCACTTGCGTGGACGCCGAGGGCCACCCCATCCCCGTGCTGCCGCAAACGCCCGAGGCCATCGCCGCGCAATGGCTGCGCGAGTACAGGGGCCAGCACATCGGCCTGATGGCGCCGCTGGTGGTCAACCGCAAGGGCGTCTACACCGAGCTGGCCAAGTGGGCCTCGGCGCGCGGCTTCGACCACCTGCGCGTGGACGGCGAGTTCCTGCCCGTGGCGGGCTGGGGCACGACCAAGGGCCCCAAGATCGACCGCTACCGCGAGCACACCATCGAGCTGCCCGTGGGCGACGTGGTGGTGGCCCCCGAGAACGAAGCCCGCCTGCGCGAGCTGCTGGCTTCGGCGCTCGAACATGGCAAGGGCGTGGTGCACCTGATCACCGGGCTCGAGGGCCTGTCCGAAGCCTTGTCCACGGGCAAGTCCACCCTGCACATGGGCCGCGTGAAGGTGTTCTCCACCCAGCGTGCGTGCCCCAGTTGCGGCACCAGCTTCCCGGAGCTCGATCCGCGCCTGTTCAGCTACAACAGCAAGCACGGCTGGTGCGCCGACTGCGTGGGCACCGGCCTGGCGCTCACGCGCGAGCAGCGCAAGGTGCTCGACGACTCGCAGCAGGACGACAACAAGGGGCGCGAGCAGACCTTTGCCGAACCCGATGTGGAGGACGTGGAAGACGCCGAGTGCGGCACCTGCCACGGCGCGCGCCTGAACCCCATCGCGCGGGCCGTGACCATGCGCGGGCAGTCGATCGCCGAGGTGTCCGCGCTGTCGGTCAAGGACTCGCGCAAGTGGAGCGAAAAGCTCAAGCTCGACGGCCGCGAGGCCACCATCGCGCGCGACATCGTCAGCGAGATCAAGTCACGACTGAGCTTCATGGAGCAGGTCGGCCTGGGCTACCTCAGCCTGGACCGCGCCGCGCCCACGCTGTCGGGCGGTGAAGCGCAACGCATCCGACTGGCCGCGCAACTGGGCAGCAACCTGCAGGGCGTGTGCTACGTGCTCGATGAGCCCACGATCGGCCTGCACCCGCGCGACAACCAATTGCTGCTCGACGCCCTGCACACGCTGGGCCAGTCGGGCAACACGCTGGTGGTGGTCGAGCACGACGAGGACACCATCCGCCGCGCCGAGCACGTCATCGACATCGGCCCGGGTGCTGGCGTGCGCGGTGGCACCGTGGTGGCCCAAGGCACCGTGGCCGACATCATGGCCAGCGAAGCATCGGTCACCGGGCGTTGCCTGCGCTCGCCCATGCAGCACCCTCTGCGCGTGGACGAAGAAGGCCAGCCGATCGGCCGCCGCAAGGTCGACAAGCAAACGCCGCAGCTGCAGCTGCAAGGCGCCAAGCTGCACAACCTGCAAGGCGTCAAGGTCAAGGTGCCGCTGCAGCGCCTGGTGGCCGTGACGGGCGTGTCCGGCTCGGGCAAGTCCACGCTGGCGCGCGACGTGCTGCTGGCCAATGTGCAGGCGGCGCTCGCCATCCCCTTCAAGGAACGCGCCACCACCCCACCCACCTGGCACGGCTGCGAGGGCCTCGAAGGCTGGGGTGCCGTGGACCGCGTGCTCGAAGTCGACCAGACGCCCATCGGCAAGACGCCCCGCTCCTGCCCGGCCACCTACATCGGCTTCTGGGACACCATCCGCAAGCTGTTCGCCGACACGCTCGAAGCCCGCGCGCGCGGCTGGGGCGCTGGCCGCTTCAGCTTCAACACCGGCGAAGGCCGCTGCCCCGAGTGCGAAGGCCAGGGCATCCGCACCATCGAGATGGCCTTCCTGCCCGACGTGAAGGTGCACTGCGACGCCTGCAACGGCATGCGCTTCAACCGCGAGACGCTGGCTGCCACCTGGCGCGGCAAACACATCGGCGACGTGCTCAAGATGGAAATCGACGAAGCCGTCGAGTTCTTCGGCTCCATGCCCTCCATCGCCCACCCGCTGCAGCTGCTGCAGGACGTGGGCCTGGGCTACCTCACGCTGGGCCAGCCCTCGCCCACCTTGTCGGGCGGTGAGGCGCAGCGCATCAAGCTGGTGACCGAGCTCAGCAAGGTGCGCGACGACATCACGCGCCGCGGCCAGAAGGCGCCGCACACGCTGTACGTGCTCGACGAGCCCACCGTGGGCCTGCACCTGGCCGATGTCGAAAAGCTCATCCGCGTGCTGCACCGCCTGGTCGATGGCGGCCACAGCGTCGTCGTCATCGAGCACGACCTCGACCTCATCGCCGAGGCCGACTGGGTCATCGACATGGGGCCGGAAGGTGGCTCGGGTGGCGGCAAGGTGGTGGCAGAGGGCCCACCCGAGAAGCTGGTGGAAAAGGGCACGCACACCGGCGTGGCCTTGAAGGGCGTGCTGAACCGATGAAACAAATCGTTCCTGTCGGCCGCTGATACGAGCGGCTCGCAGGACAGCAAGACCGGGTGCTCAGCATGTCAGGCATCGCCACCTGCCTGAGCACCCCGCCATGCCAAAGCCCCTGAA
>SCMV01000018.1 GCA_005502875.1 Comamonadaceae bacterium 2PF
CCCCTGCCCCCCTTCAGCCGCGAAGACGCGATCAAGAAGGTGCGCCTGGCCGAAGACGCCTGGAACACGCGCGACCCCCACCGCGTGGCAATGGCCTACACGCCTGACAGCCGCTGGCGCAACCGCGCGGAGTTCCCACAAGGCCGCGAACAGATCCAGGCCTTCCTGACCCGGAAGTGGCAGCGCGAGCACGACTACCGGCTGATCAAGGAGATCTGGGCCTTTGACACCCACCGCATTGCCGTGCGCTTTGCCTACGAATGGCACGATGCCGCAGGGCAGTGGTTCCGCTCCTACGGCAACGAGAACTGGGAGTTCGATGCCCAAGGCTTCATGGCCGTGCGCCACGCCAGCATCAACGACCTGCCCATCGCCGAGGCAGATCGCAAGTTTCACTGGCCTGCAGGCCGCAGGCCGTCCGAGCACCCAGGGCTGAGTGAACTCGGACTGTGACCGACCTGCATCGGTGTGCTCAACCGCGGCGACGGCGCGCAGCGACGCCCAGGGCAGCCAGGCCAGCCACGAGCAGGCCGAACGTTTCGGGCTCGGGCACGGCGGGAGCCGGGGCGCTGAGCACGAACAGCGTGGAGGTGGCGTTCAGGGGCGCACCGGCGTCCTGGGCCTGCTCGGCCACCACGTAGATCACGCCCTTCTCATCGACGGTCACGCCTTCGATGCCCTGGGTGGTCAGGCCGCTGAGGTCCAGGCTGGAGACCAGCTGGCCGGTGCGGGTGACCTCGACCAGCTTGCGCGAGTCCAGGCTGAGGATCAGCAGGTTGTCCAGGTCGCTGCCCGACAGGCTGTTCACGCCCGAGAGCACCTGCACGTCGGACAGGCTGTCCAGGCCCAGCAAGGTGGCGTCGAACAGGATCGGCAGGCTGGTGGTGCCCGTGCCCAGGCCGAAGCTCAGCGAGCCGGCGCGCACTTCCTGCGGGCCGCGCGAGGGGCGCAGCGGGTCGTTGTCCTGCTTGACGGTCACGAAGCTGCCGTTGCGGGCGTCGTAGCTGATGCCTTCGATGCCGATGTTGCTGGCGCTGTAGTTGCTGATGGTGGCGTAGGGCGTGGTGCCCAGGGCCTGCGTGCCGCCGTTGGCGAAGGTGAAGCTGTAGGCGCGCTGCGGGCGCTCGTCGACCAGGGCGAGTTGGCCGTTGCCCATGTAGGTCAGGCCTTCGGCGTCGTTGTTGGTGCTGCCGGTGCCGGCCCAGTTCAGGGCCATGGTGCCCACCACGGTGCCGGTGCGGGTGATTTCGACCACGCCCTTGCCCTCGTCGCCGACGACGAACAGGGTGCCGCGGTCGGCGGCGTAGGTGACGGCGGAAGCCTCCAGGCCCATGCCGCCGAGGCTGTCGAGGCGGTCAATCTGGTGGGTGGCAGAGAGCTGGTAGCGCGACAGGTCCAGGCCAGCGGCTTGGGCGCCCAGGGTGCTCAGGGCCAGTGCGGCGCCCAGGATGAGGTTGAACTTCATGTTGGATCTCGTTGTGGCGTTGTCTGATGGGGTTGCTCGGGCGATCAGGCGCGACGGCGGGCGGCGGCGCCGACCACGGCGACACCGGCCAGCAGCAGGGCCACGCTGGTGGGCTCGGGCACAGCCGGGGCCAGGGCGAACACGCCGGGGTTGGCCACGAAGGTGCCGACCGTCGAGTTGATCGAGCCGAAGGCATCACCGGCGCTGGAGAGCACCCAGTTGGCCGAGGTGGCGTCGTTCAGTGCGGCCAGGCTGGCGGGGTTGCCGCTGATGTCCTGGGCGCGGATGCTGCCGGGCACGTAGGAGGAGTCGCCAAAGCGCAGCGAGTCCACCACGGCGCCGCTGGCGTCGTAGATGTAGATCTGGTCGTTGCGGCCCAGGTTGTGGGTGTTGCCGCCGATCACCTTGACCGAGGAGGCCAGGTTCCAGAAGTTGCGGAAGTCGCTGGCCTCGTCTTCAGCCAGGATGACCGACTCGCCAGCGGCGACCATGCCGAAAGCCGACAGGCTCGTGCTGCCCGGGGTGTTGGACTCGTCGTCGAAGGACCAGCCGGTCATGTCCACGGCGGTGTTGCCCAGGTTGGTCAGCTCGATGAACTCGACGCCGTTGTACATCCACTCGGTGATGGCAACAGGGCTGGCGGCGTGGGCGGCGTGGCCCAGGCTCAAGGCGACGGCGGCGAGCACGGCGGGGCGGATCGAGGACTTCATGGGACGGCTCCGAAAGGTGGATGCCCGCGAGTCTGGTCACCGCCGATGACATGGCTTTGTGGGCAGCTTGCGTCCGACCATGAGCCGAACGGATCACGCCAACACCGGTGGCGCACGAAAAGCCTGCATCGCCGGGAAAAAGTTCATACGATATGAACGTTTTCACAAAGCTGTCACGCACACCATGGCCACCCGAACCGCTCCGACCCAGAAGACCCCGACCCCCGCCAAGGCCCCTGCTCGCAAAGCGGCCAGCAAGGTGGCTCGCAAGACCGTGCGCAAAGCCGTTGCCCCCAAGGCCCCTGCAGCGCCCGCGAAGCCCACCACGGCCAGCAAGCCCGCCGTGCCGCCCCAGGTCAAGACCGCTCAGGTGGCCAAGCCCGCCAAGCCCGTCAAAGCAGCCAAGCCGACCAAGGTCGCCAAGCCGCCCAAGCCCCTCAAGGCAGACAAGCCCGCCAAGGCCGACAAGGTCGTGCGCGACTCGTTCACCATGCCGCAGTCGGACTTCGACATCATCGACCGCATCAAGCTGCGCGCCATCGAGTGGAAGCAGCACGTCAAGAAGAGCGAGGTGCTGCGCGCCGGGCTGCAGGCGCTCGAAGCGCTGAGCGATGCCAAGGTGCGCGCGCTGCTGACCGGTCTGGCGCCCATCAAGAAGGGCCGCCCCAAGGCCGATTGAACCGGCCTCAGGCCCGCACCTGGCCAGCACAGGCCACGGTGCCATGGCCGGCACCCGCCATGAAAAACGCCTGGTCGGTGCCAGGCGTTGGGTGAGCGAGGGGGCCGCGCTGTTCGCGTGGCGCCCCCTTCAAACCTTGATCAAAGCCGCAATCAGGCGGCCTTGCGACGGCGAGCGATCAAGCCCATCACGCCCAGGCCAGCGGCCATCAGGCCGTAGGTGGTGGGCTCGGGCACTGCCACGGTCACCGAGAACTGCTGGCCGGCCTTCAGGCCGTCGAGGTTCAGCGTCCAGTTGGCTTCGCTGGCGGTGGCCAGCGGGTTGCCGATGTAGAACTCGCTGGTCAGCTCCGGCGAGAAGCGCGCCATCGCTTCGGTGGCCGACGAGGTCGTCGCGCTCACGGCCGAGAAGCCATCGGTGGTGATGGTGCCGGCCGGCGCCGCGAAGGTGATGCCCGACAGGGACACGCGCACGCCGTCAAAACCCAGACCGCTGAGGTTGCGCACCAGGGCGCTGAAGGTCATGGCGTCGCCGCTGAAGTCGGCCGACTCCAGGGTGAAGTTCAGCGTGATCGGGGCCTTGGAAGCCAGGTCCAGGTCGAAGCTCAGGGCCGAGCCGCTGGTGAACTCGGTGGCGACGTTGCCGCCAGCGCTGGTGGCGCCGTTGTAGACAGCAGCCTGGGCTTGCGTGGCGAAGGTGGCGGCCGCGATGGCGGCCAGGGCGAAGTGGTGCAGTTTCATCTGAATGCCTTTGGTGTAGCTGGTTGATCCGAGGTACGGCGGGGGATCAGAGCGAGCCCTTGGCCCACGGACCGGTGATCGCGAAGGTCACGCCCGGGGTCTGGATGTTGACGAACAGGTAGCGGCCCGTCGGGTCGAAGCAGGCGCCGCAGAACTCGTTGTCGCGGTGGTCGTCGGCCAGCGAAGCCAGCTTGCCGGCGGCCGTCAGCTGAGCGGCCGTCACGTTGATGTTGTTCTTGGCGAAGATGGAGACCTTGCCATCGTCGTGCAGCGACATCAGGCGCAGGCCCATGCCGAACTCGTCGACCACGGCCGAGCCGTCTTCGCAGATCAGGATGCCGCCGCGCGGGCTCACGGTGATGTTGTCACCCATGGTGCCGACGTTGGCGCTGGGCGAGGCGTAGATGCACTTCATCACCTGCGTGGCCAGGTCCAGCTCCCAGATGGTGCCTTGCGAGACGGGGCCACCCGAGGTGTCCATCACGTACAGCTTGCCCTCGAAGTACCACACGCCTTCGCCACGGTTCATGCGCAGCGCGCCTTGTGCCCAGCCCTGGCGGAAGGGGCCAGCCGTGTTCGAGATGGTGTTGGTGCCGCCCACGCCCGTGGCGGTGCCACGGTTGGCGTCCGGGTCGGCGATGTTGACCCACTCCAGCGCGTGCGTGTCGCCCACCAGGGCGCCGATCACGCTGACGTTGTTCTGGCCGACGACCTTGGCCATCTGCAACGTGCCACCTTGCGCCAGCGAGCCCGGTGCGCCGGTCGGGTTGACGGGCACGTAGCGGTAGAAGCCGGACTTGCCGCCGCTGTCTTCCGTCAGGTAGACGATGCCGGTGGCGGGGTCGACGCCAGCGGCTTCGTGCGCGAAGCGGCCCATGCCGACGATGGGCTGGCCGGTGGTCTGCAGCGGGTCGGCCGTGACCTCGAAGACGTAGCCGTGCTTCTTGCCGCCAGCGCTGACGCTGTCGGAGCCGACTTCTTCGCAGCTCAGCCAGGTGCCCCAGGGCGTGACGCCGCCAGCGCAGTTGGTGCGGGTGCCGCCCAGGCTGGGTTCGGTCTTGATCCAGTTGCCGTCGCGGAAGGTCAGGTTGGTGTTGCCGCCACCGGAGTAGCTGCTGCCGCCAGCCGTGCTGAGTGCGTTGTCGTAGACGCCAGGGGCGCCAAAAAAGGTGGCGTCGCTGCCGGTGCCCACTTCGTGGTTGCGCACCAGCACGAATTCGGTGCTGCGGCCCAGCTTGCGGGTGGCGATCACGCCCATGCCATCGTGCTTGGCAGGGGTGGGCTTGCTGTTGGCCATCAGGTCACCCGTCCAGCCGTAGGACTTGTAGGTGAAGCCGGCGGGCAGCTGCAGCAGGGGCAGGCCGGTGGTCAGGTCGTTGACCGGGGCGATGGGGCCGTAGGGGCTGGCCACGCGGGTGGTGGTGGTGCCGGCGGCCAGGGCCTCGCGGGCGTGCAGGGCGGCCAGGGCGCCCACGAAAGGCAGGGTGCCCATGCCCTTGATGAGGCTGCGGCGGTGGGTGTTGATGGACATGAACGAGCTCCGTGGTTGGACCAGAGGTGGGGTGAAGCGAAGGCAAAAGCGAATGCGAACGACTCTAGTTACGGGGTGTGACAAAGGGGTCGGGCACGTCGCGCCATGGCCTGAGCCGCTTGGTTCATCGGGAATGCGGACGCGGGGCGAGCGGGTGTGGCGTTTGATGAACCCTGGGGCCACCAAAGCGCGCTCGGGTGGCGAGGGGCACCCTTTGGAGGGGGAGGATTCCGTTACGCTTGGACACGCCGGAACGAGCCTCGCAAGAAGGACGCATCAGCCCGGCGCACAAGGGAGCAGTTGAGTTGATCGTCTACCAGGCCAGCAAGCGCCAGTTCATCCAGCACACGTTTCACGACGACATCGAGCAGGTGTTGTCGGACCAGTACTTGCGCACCACCGGCCGCCACCCTGCACCCGCTGAGTTCAGGGCCTGGCAGAACTCGCTGTTCGAAGTGGGCGAGGTCCTGAAAGACGAGGCCATCCCCGACGACATGGGCGTGGCGCTGGAATACACCGTTCCGCAAACCTCCAAGCGCATCGACGTGCTGCTGACGGGGGAAGACGAGGCGGGCACGCCCAAGCTGGTCATCATCGAACTCAAGCAGTGGTCAGAGGCCCGCTTCAGCGAGAAGGACGGCATCGTCTGGGCCCGCCGTGGCGGCAAAGCCGGCGAAACCGAAGGCCCCCACCCCAGCTACCAGGCCTGGTCGTACGCCGCGCTGCTGAGCGACTTCAACACCGCCGTGTACGAAGGTGGCGTGGCCCTGCAGCCCTGTGCCTACCTGCACAACTACCCCAAGCGCGACGGCGTCATCGACCACCCGGCCTACGCGCCGCACATGCAGCGCGCGCCGCTCTTCCTCAAAAAAGAAGCAGACCAGCTCAAGGCCTTCATCAGGCAGCACGTGCGCCACGGTGACAAGCGCAACCTGCTTTACCTGATTGAGCACGGCAAGATCAGGCCGTCGAAGATGCTGGCCGACAGCGTGGCCGGCCTGCTGCAGGGCAAGCAAGAGTTCGTGCTGGTGGACGACCAGAAGCTGGTGTTCGAAACCGCGCTGCAGGCCGACGCCAAGGCCCACAAGCCAACGCATCAGGGCCTGGACCAGGGCAAGCAACCGCGCAAGCAAGTGGTGATCGTGCAAGGCGGCCCCGGCACCGGCAAAACCGTGGTGGCCGTGAACCTGCTGGCCGCGCTGCTGCAACGCCAGCGCAATGCGCGCTACGTGTCCAAGAACGCGGCGCCGCGCAGCGTGTACGCCGCCAAGCTGACGGGCACCTTCAAGAAAACGCACATCCACAACCTGTTCAGCGGCTCGGGCTCGTTCGTGGACTGCCCGGCCAACACCTTCGACACCCTGCTGGTGGACGAGGCCCACCGCCTGAACGAGAAGTCGGGCCTGTACGGCAACCTGGGCGAGAACCAGGTGAAGGAAGTGATCAACGCCGCGCGCTGCACCGTGTTCTTCGTGGACGACGACCAGCGCGTGACCCTGGCCGACGTGGGCCACAGCGACGAGCTGCGCAAGTGGGCGCGCGAGCTGGGCGCCGACGTGACCGAGCTGACGCTGGCCTCACAGTTCAGGTGCAGCGGCAGCGACGGCTACCTGGCCTGGTTGGACGACGTGCTGGGCATCCGCCCCACGGCCAACACCGAGCTGGAGCCCCGCGAGTACGACTTCCAGGTGCTGAGCAGCCCCACCGAGCTGCACGCCCTGATTGAAGAGAAGAACCGCGCCAGCAACAAGGCCCGCGTGGTGGCCGGCTACTGCTGGGGTTGGCCCAGCAAGACCGACCCAAGCGCCTTCGACATCGAGATGCCCGAGCACGGCTACCGCAGCCAGTGGAACCTCACGCAGGACGGCAGCCTGTGGATCATGGCCGACGAGTCGGTGGCGCAGGTGGGATGCATCCACACCTGCCAGGGCCTGGAGGTGGACCACGTGGGCGTGATCATCGGCCCCGACCTGGTCTACCGAGACGGCCGCATCCAGACCGACCCGAAGGCCCGCGCCAAGTCAGACAAGAGCATCAAGGGCCTGGGTGTGATGATGAAGCGTGACCCCCAGGCCGCGCAGGAGCTGGCCGACCGCATCATCAAGAACACCTACCGAACGCTGATGACGCGGGGCATGAAGGGCTGCTATGTGTACTGCTGCGACCCGGCGTTGGCCGAGTACCTGCGTGGGCGGCTGGGGCAGCGGCCTGCTGCCCATGAAGTCACCGAGGTGGCTGAGGTTGCGGTGCGTCTGCCCATCAAGCCTGCCCCGTTGACGCCGACGGGCGCCAAGGTGCTGCCGCTGCGGCGGGTGAGCGAGGCAGAGCGCGCAAAGGGCGTGCCCGCCGTGCCGGTGGTGAGCCTGAAGTTTGCGGCAGGTGCCTTCAGCGACCCGCAAGCGCTGGAAGAAGGCGCTGAAGAGTGGGTGGAGCTGCCCGAGTGGGTGAAGCCTCAGCCCGGCTTGTTCGTGGCCCAGGTGGTGGGCGAGTCGATGAACAAGCGCATCCCCAACGGCGCGTGGTGCCTGTTCAGGGCCAACCCGCAAGGCACGCGCAACGGCAAGATCGTGGTGGTGCAGCACCGCAGCATCAGCGACCCGGAGACGGGGGGCAGTTACACCGTCAAGCGGTATCGGAGTGAGAAGGTGGTGGATGCGGATGGGTCTTGGCGGCACGAGAGGATTGAGTTGGTGCCGGAGAGTGATGGGGTGGGGTTTGGGGTGATCTCACTCAAGCCGCGTGATGCGAGCGAAGTTGCGGTGGTAGCCGAATGGCTGACGTCGTTCGACTGACGATGCCGGTGAGTAACAATTGCCCAAAAATGGGAGCAAGAACTTGACGACAAACGCAGAGGCGCAGTACGCCGACATGCCCAGCCTTGTCTGGGTCAAATTTCTACGCAGCTACGGTCCGACCGCAAACAACTTGACCATGTTCGATGAATATGTGTCGAATGCTTTGGGCCGCGCTAACGTCCAGCCGGTCCAGCTGTCCGCGCCCATGCTTGATGACATGGTGGCTCACATTGAGTCTCGCGCGCCTGGCTCACTCTTGATTGCAGGTACAGCAGGTGATGGCAAGACGTACCACTGCCGATCTCTTTGGACTCGCATCGGTGGGGATCCCAAAGTTTGGGCTGCTAAAGGCAACGTGAAAGAGCTCACTTTGACGGATGGCCGTTTGGCGGTGTTCATCAAAGACCTCTCCGAATTCAATGGACAGGAAAGCGATCAGCCTTTACTGAGGCTAGAAAAGTCGGTTCTTGAGGGGGACGATTCTGAAGTTGTCGTCCTTGCAGCCAATCACGGGCAAATTCTTGATCGCCTGCGCGATCTTGGTAAACGGCAAGATCGCGTTCATCCGCTCCGTAAGCCTCTGCAGGATTGTTTTTTGCAGGCAGACGCCGCTCCCCAACGTCTTGCAGTTTTTGATCTCAGCCGATCAACCAGCCGCAAGACCATTGAAGAGGTGGCTAAGGCAGTTGCTGGCCACGCGGAGTGGGACCAATGTATGCGTTGTACCTTCAGCGCAAGTGGAAAGGTTTGCCCAATCAACGAAAACCGACTCCGCTTGCTTGGCGAGGCTGATGACGGTCAGCTGGCACGTCGTCTAGGCGATTTGGTTGAAATCGCGAGTCTCAATGGGCTGCATTTGCCCGTGCGTGATCTATTGGCTCTCTGCGCCAACATGGTTTTGGGCTATGCCGACGGCAAGCTGGTCAAAGAGAACTTGATGACTTGCGCGGATGTGCCAAAGATCCAAGAAATCAATCAACTTGGCAAAGCCAGTATTTACGCGAACGCGTTTGGCGCGAACTTGCCTAGGCGCAGGGCCTCAGATCGCCCTGTCTTTAGGGCTCTTGGTAGCTTTGGCATTGGGGAAGAGACCACCAACTCAGCCGATGGCTTGCTGGTTTATGGGAAGGACGATTCCCGCATGCAAGCAGACTTTGATCGGTTGGTTGCTTCCGACCCAATTTATGGTGCCACTGCAGAGTTTCGCGCCGCGCAGGATGCCTACCTTGAGGGCGCCGAGGGGGCTCGCTTGGAAGATGGCTCTTCTGCCTTCTTGCAACTGCTTGAGGCGCAACGTCGCAGGCTCTTTTTCACACTTCCTGACGCGGATGTTGAGTATCCCAGGTGGTCGATGACCGCATTCCGGTATGCCGGTGAATACATGGAGGCCTATGAGTCACTCAAGGCCAAGAAGCCCGTAAGCGAAGTGGTACGCGGACGAGTCACACTCGGCCTTAATCGAGTCTTGACGGGGCTGCTCTTGGAGAACGTGGATCGCATCTTCATTGCCAGCTCCGGTGGGTTCACACAAAGCCGCGTGAGCGTGCTGTGCGATCGTGAAGTCCCCTCGCGTCGTCAAGGTGGTGTGGGTATGGCCATCAAGCTCGATGAAGTAGCTGGTCGGCCGCAGCTTGAGGTGTCACTCGCGCCCGGCCGTGGCAATTCAGTCTTCTTTGACCTCACGCCCATTCGCTATGAGTTTTTATCTCGCGTGGCAGAGGGATCCTTGCCAGCTAGCTTTTCCAATGAGTGCCTTGAGGACTTGTTGGCCTTCAAGGCCAAGCTGTTGCGCAAAGCCGAAATCGTCAGGAATGCAAACCAGGAAGGCGATGACGATGAGGTAAGCGGAGAGGCGTCCGAGCTGACTCTGAACTTCATCGAAATCGAGTCCCGCGGAGGCGGATTCACGCGCCCGGTGACTGTGAGGGCTTCGGAATGACCGATATTTTTAAGCGCCCAGAGATCAAGAGTGTTGACTTCTGCGTCGACGAGAACATTTGGGGTCACCGTCTTTATGACGAGCAGTTGCCGCATTTGACGGTGCTTGAGTTCCTGGGTGCGCTGGGCTCGAACTTGGACAATCCACTGCGCCCTCACGGCGGTCTTGGTGGCGCATTCAGGTTCCAACCACAGCGCCAGATCCGACTGCGTGGCCTTCTGTTCAACAACCCCTATGTCGAATCCATTTCGGAGAGCAAACTCTCCGATGAAGAGAAGTGGCGGCAGTGGTTGGATCGCTTTTGCCAGGGAGCGACAGGAAATGGCGATAGCGTCAACGACATGGCGTATCTTCGCCAAGCCTTTTCCAGCTTCGACGATTTCGCCAGGGCCGTGGAACTGCTGCGGTCGTCGTCCTTCGAGTCGCGGAGCAACAAACGATGGAGCTCCAAGTTCGTCTTCCCCTTTGGCCCCGACGCGCTCTACGAGGACTTGGCGATTGACGCCAAAGGCAAGATGAGTAACGACCGGCGCTTCTTTGCACGAACTGGCGAGCTGCTCTACATGATGCTGACGCGAGCCAAGCGTGGTGCTGATCTTGGCGACCAATTGGCCAACCGGCTTTTCGACCGCGAGGCGCCGATGAATCGCCTTGCTCGGGCGATGCAAGGTCCTCCACAACGTGCGGATGACTCGCGTCTATCGGGGTACCTACCCGAGGCCACCAATGCACGCTTTGATCAGCTCTGCGAAGATTGGCTCGCTATCCTCGCCAAAGACATGCCGATCTACGATGCCTTGGAGCACTTGATCGCCATCTCCGGTTTGAACATGCTTCTCTACTTCCTCGAGCGCGCGAAGCACGTTGCAGGAGACGACGACCCTGTTGAGCTCGTTTGTGAGATTGTCTCGAAGGAACGCACAAAGGTTCGGGCGCTTTCTGGTGATAGCTACCAATACAACCAAGGCTTGCCCGCGAAAGCCGTGCGGGCGCACGTTGAGTCAATACGACAAGATGCAGCCTGGGTCGACGCCGCTGCAAGCGAGTTCCCCGACGCTCAACGGGTGAAGCTCATGCGAGAGCGGTTCCAGTGGCCATCAACGGATGGATCCGATGACGAGGACTATTCGGGTGACAGCCCTGACGCTTTGGTTGACAGGTTGGTTGATCTTGCTCTGGCCAGGCACGCACAACACGTCGGAAAGATCCACGCGTCGTGGTCACGGGCGATTGGTCTCAGCTCGCGCCGCCTCTCACGCCGCACCCGCTACGCGCCCAATGATCGGCTGTTGAAGTCCATCGTGGTCACCATCGTCAACGATCGAATGCAGCTTGACGAATTCTTGGCAGAAGCCAAAAGACGCTATGGCTTGATTCTTGGCGACGCAGAGGGTTTGCGAATGATCGACGCCAAGCTTGTCGATCAAGACGAGCTCAGCGAGAACCGCAGCAACCTCGAAGCGCGGCTCGTCAGCTTAGGCCTTGTGCGAAGACTTTCTGATTCCTGCTCATTTGTTGAAAACCCCTTCGCGTACACGGGAGAGGCTGCATGCTGACCGACCGCATCATTGGGCGCGTCGGCGCTGACATCCTTGCCAAACGCATCGCTGGTCCTGGTCAACCCGGCGACTCAGTCGCGCTCTTCAGGCTCGACAAGCTGTCCTCCAACCAAATCGTGGCAGTTGCTCGCGCCATCCTAGCCAACCCCGACCTGTATGCACGGTTGGACCTCATGATCCCTGAGGCCCTTGTTGCTGGGCAAGGATTGCCGCCCGAAATCCTGATCGCTCACAACGCTGGTTACGTCCGCAACAACGCCACCACCGACAAGTCTGCCATCCTGACCGCCAATGGCAACGAGCACAACTTGGCCGACACATTGGGCCATGTGATGGCCATTGGGGCGAAGGAATTGCGCGAGGATCCAGCGCCGTGGGTTGAGGCAGCCTTGCATGCTGGGGGGCTATCTCCAGTGCCAGATGATCGCGCTGTGTTCCACGCCGCCCTGGGTGGACTTTTGGCGTCCTCTGAACTCTCCTTGGTTCAGCTTGGGGATTTCTGTACCGAGATCATTGAGGCCATGTCGACGCGTGGGTTCGCCATCCGCGATGCCGTGGGCTTTGCCATGCCGCGTGCTGGATTGCCTCGCGACAGCGGATTCTTCTCCAATGCCAAGACTTTTGGCACCCAGCACAAGCCTTGGCAGAAGGCCTTCGCGAAGCTCTACACCCAGCGCGCACCGCTGCTGAAAAAGCTCCGCCAGAACGGTCAACCCCTCGACCCAGAAGAGTTGGCAGAGCGCATTCAAACCAACTCAAGCGACATCGCCGAAGCGGCACGATTGGCCCTCGAAGCCTTCGCGATGGCGCCGGCAGGAGATCAGGATGCAGCGGCAGCCCTCGCACAATTTGAGTGGGAAGCCGATGGCGTCTACCTGGCCTTTGACAAGCCCAAGGAAAAGCAACTGGGCCTGGTGGATGCGACCATCCGGTTCTTTGATCACGACTGCGACCAAGAGAATTCGCTCGACGCCGAAGACCGCAAGCATTTGGAAGATCTGAAGTCACGCGAACGTCGGTCGGACTTCACCGAGGAAGACGAAGAGTTCTTCGTTAAGCACCGGCGTCTGCTTGAACAAGATGCAAAGTTATGTGCCCGGTGGGAGAAGGCGCTTTATGGCAAGCCCATTGAGTGCACGGACTTCCTGGACGGCTTCGCTCGTGTGGTGAACAGTCTTCACGCAGGTCTTCGTGACAGCGAAGGCGAGCGGATCTTGCGCTTCACCGTGACCAAAGGCCGTAAGGAGTGGCGCGAGCGCTTCAACTACGACGTTGGCAGCTACTTCTCAGCCATGTATCGTGGATTGAAGGAGCTCATGGGCTCCAAGGCCGATTGGAAGGTTGAGCGTTTGCGCAACGCCAGTTTGCCCGATCCGCTTTTCCAGTATGAGGCGTTCTTCGCAAAGGAAAAGGAACTCCGTAACGACACGAGGAACAAGATCCGCCCCAACGCTTCGTTGGCACGCGCGGCCTTGCAAATCAAGTTTGACGTGGCTCTGATCCAAGTCTCTAGAGACACAGAGACTGTCCTGGCCAAGACCCAGCTCTTGTGGAGCTACAAGCCCACATCGATCGGCTTGTCGATGGTCGCAGACATGCGCCGCCTCTTGGAGAAGGGGGCCATCGGCTGCACGGAGGTGCCACGCCGGCTGGTGAGCAAGAAAGGCGGCGTGCAGAACGTCTCGCTGCTCGACACTGGAACCTTGGAGGCCACTTACTCGACCGACGCGGGCTCGCTTGTTCCCGCTGCCAACAAGCTGCGCAGCCTGCGCCATGAGATCAAGAGCCGAATCAAAGAGCTCGCTGATGAAGGCCGTTTGACGCCCAGTCAACGCGATGAAGTCCGAGAGGCATGGGACAGGTTTGAGGCTGACTACATCAAAGCCATGGAGGACTTCGTTGATTTCGGGCTGCACGGTGAGGCGGTCATGCGTCAAGCCGAGTCCTTTGGCGCTTTGATGGCCATCCTCATGGCTCACGCCCGTGGCGACGTCTGTCGCTCGCGTTTGGTCACCGAAGTGCTTTCGGTGGGTACCGCCCGCGTCGCCGGTGATAACCCAGCGTTGATCATTCCGCCGTGGCACCCGGAGCGGATGAAAGCACTGGCGGTCAAACTGCGTCGAGTGGCCGGATTCGCTACCCACCTGCTATCGAGCCAAAGCATTCTCTATGGAGATCGTGAGATCTTCATGCGTGAGCTTTCAGACGAGATTGCCCACCCGTTCTATCCCGAGATTGCCGTTCTCAACCGAACGGGCGCACCCACGCTGGTGTCCGAGAGCAGCACGGTCAATGGCTACAGCCTGTTGGAATCACCCACACGTGGCGCCGAAGATGCCATGACCGACGTTGATCCAGCCGCAGCCGCGAAGCAAGCGCGCGAGCTGCTAGAGCGCTACGTTGGCCTTCAACCTCACGAAGCATCGAATCTCAGCGTCGTACTCTACAACGCCGATGCTGCGGACCTGCCCCTGGCGACCGTCCGTGAGTTGTCGTCTATCCAAGAAGACGGCAAGCTGCAATGCAGCGTGTCAGTCCGTCACTCAGATCCAGCGAAGCTGCGCCGTGTCTACGGTGAGCTGGTCAACAAGGCGGGCGACGATCCCGATCTGCCGGTGGTCAGCGAGACCAGCGACAACTTCATCTCGAAGCTGCGCATTTCGGTAACACCCTTTTCAGCCACGCCTACAGAAAGCGCCCTGGGCTTCAAGCCATTCGACGTGGCTTTCCTCCATGACGTTGTCGCGCGGGCCGCTCAATCTGAATGGTTGCCCGTGCCTTGGTCAAACGATCGACCCAGCCTTGAACACGCGCCATCACGCTGGTCGTACCGCAGCGTTTCAGGCGAGCATGAGCTGAAATCCA
Organism: Comamonadaceae bacterium 2PF; assembly: GCA_005502875.1. Taxonomy (GTDB): domain Bacteria; phylum Pseudomonadota; class Gammaproteobacteria; order Burkholderiales; family Burkholderiaceae_C; genus Aquabacterium. The sequence continues at coordinate 14,284 of SCMV01000018.1, forward strand.
CTACCTACCTGGCCTGCCCATGGCAGACGGCCTCGGGTTGGGCGTATGTGTCTGCGGTTGCGGCCGTTTGTCGTCAGACTGATGCTTTGCCTGAAGAACGCTACCTGCCCGCACGACGGATCTCGCTCCAGAGCCCAGCTCTGGTGGACATGATCAAAGACGCGCACGACCTCGCCGAATGGGTTGCCACCTACGACGAGTTGCTCGACAAGCGGCAGTTGCAGCACAACAAGATCACTGTCGTTCGCTATCGCCGTGGTTCCACCAACGGCCGCAACATGATTGTTAGCTCAACGTCTGAGCTGCGTTTGTTAAGCGTGTTGGTGCGCCGTCGCCTGGATGAACTGAACTTGCAGCTCACCACAGCCGAGCTTCAAGCCATGGCCGAGAAGGCCAAGCATGACGCGCTTTCGATCTCTGGCGACATCGTTCTGCGCGCAGCCAAGCGCGGCGTGTCTGCCGGCGAGATGCTCGGACTCGTCTTGAGCCGCTATTTGCTGGACGAGGAGTTCAAGGCTGCTGCGGGCAAGGGCCAGGTCCTGACGGCTTACTTCCTGCTGGACGACTACGCGCGCTGGCTTTCGCAGCCAGAGAGCCGCATCGCCGACATTCTGGCAATCAATGTCGAAGAGCAGGACGAGACCGTGCGCGTGGTCATTTCGATCGTTGAATCGAAATACGTTGCTGCTGATGGCTTGTCCAAGGCACGTCGGGACTCCAAGGATCAACTGCTTGCAACCCTCGGCATGTTCCGAGAGGCGCTTTTCGGTGCCCCCGGGCGCCTTGACCGGGATGTTTGGCTGGCGCGCCTGGCTGACATGCTGATTGACGCAGACATCCCGCCGGGCATGACGGCCTTGATGGAACGCGCGCGCTCGAAGCTCCGTGAGGGCGATGTAGAGATTTCGCTGCGAGGGTATTCCCATGTCTATGTGCACACATCTGATGCCGGTGCGCCATCTGCTTCGGAGCAGGAGCTTTTGGAGGATGCTGACGGCTTCAAGGCTTGGCAGGAGGTCTTTGGCAGGGCTGACTTGCGAAGGCTTGCCGAGGCCTATGCCAAGGACACCCGTGGGCTCGATGCTCGTGCGGGATTGGGGCCATATCAGCCTTGGGATGGGCACAGCTTCAAGAAGCCTGCTGCGCGGGTGCCCTGGTTGGCAGCGATGGGTCAACTGGCAAGCGGAGAGGTTGATGTTGCGGCTGAAGATTCGACCATGGGCGCACAGCTCGCCGCGCGTGTTCCTGTCGTCAGCCCAGTAGATGATTCTTTGTCTCTAACACCAGGTCCTGAGGACGTGCTCGCTCCGCCTTCAGAGGGGACTTCGAGCCCTGCGAAGCAAGCGACTTCCAACCAAAATTCGGCGCTCTCAAAGTTGGTCGCATCCAAGTTTGCCGGTGGAGCGCAGTCCGACGCTGAGCGTGAAGAATGGGCTCAGGATGTCACCAAGAAGCTCAAGGCCGCGCTCAACAGCTATGGGCTGCAAGCAGCCATCCTGGGCACCCGGTTAACGCCTAATGGCTGCTTGGTTCGCCTTGCCGGGTCGGATCGACTGCGCGTTGAAGACATCGAGAACAAGCGTACCCAGCTGCTCACCACGCATGCGATCAACCTGGTCACGGTACAGCCCAAGCCGGGTGAGATCGTGGTCACTGTGGCGGGCACCAAGCGCCAAGCTGTTTCGCTTTGGGAGCTTTGGTCTCGCCGAGAGTTCAACCGCAACGTCGCCGGCATCAATACGTCTTTCCTCTTGGGCCTGCAAGAGATCAACGGCTCGCTGCTGTATCTGAACCTAGGTGCGGAGTTCGGCGGGCTCTCGTCTCACGAGCCGCATTCGCTGGTGGCCGGCGCGACCGGCAGCGGCAAGTCGGTACTGATCCAAGCTTTGATTTTGGACATCGCCGCGACGAACTCTAAAGATCTGGCGCAGCTCATCTTGATCGATCCGAAGATGGGTGTCGATTACGCACCACTGGCAGATTTGCCGCACATGCGCGACGAGATCGTCACCACCAAAGAGAAAGCGGCCGAAGTGCTCGAAGCCTTGGTGCAAGAGATGGAAGACCGCTATCGCGCCTTTGCCAAAGCGCGCGCGCGCGATCTGCCAACTTACAACTCTAAAGTCTCGGCCGAAGAACGCCTGCCCATGGTCTTCCTGGTTCACGACGAGTTCGCCGATTGGATGCTTGATGACGCCTACAAGGGCGCGGTCGGGGCTGCGGTGCAGCGGCTGGGCGTAAAGGCGCGCGCGGCTGGCATCCATCTGATCTTTGCAGCGCAGCGCCCTGATAAGGACGTGATGCCCATGCAGCTTCGCGAAAACCTGGGTAACCGGTTGATCCTTAAGGTCTCCAGCGAGGCAACTTCTAAGATTGCGCTGGATCGGCCGGGCGCTGAGCTGCTGCTAGGCCGTGGGCATCTGGCCGCGAAGCTCAACGGCGAGCAGGGCCTGGTGTTTGCACAAGCGCCGTTTCTTTCCGACGATGAAATTGCAGAAGCTGTGATGGCGATTTCGCTCGACAACTCTTTAGGAGCAGCTCATGGCTCCTCCTGACGCTCTGGAAAGCTCCGAGACGGGAGAGGCGCTGAATGTGGGCAAGGTGACGCGACTCGCCACGCATCTCGCGAGAAGCGACACCGCTGCGCTCAGTGAGCTGCTTGGCCCCTCAATCATGGAACTGATTAGTAGGTTGGGAGCAGACGCGACCAGCCAATTGGGCTTGGCCTATTTCGTTGTGAACGTGTACGGCGAACGCGAAGTTTTGCGTCGACAGGAGGTTCGCTCCCTCTTGCTCTCCGAGCTTGAAGCTCCCGAGGCGGCGGAGCTGTGCGCGCTTCTACAGTTGCCAGTTATCACACCGCTGCGAACCCTCAGGGCCATCGACTTCAATGCCGCACCGCAATATTTCGAACCTCTGGATCGTTGGTATGGGGTAGAGGTTGTTGGATCTCAAGAGGAGGCCCCGCCCTCCGAGGGGTCTCAACGAGCCCTCGCCTCTCATAGGCTGCATAACCATCAACTGCAGGCATTTCGCGAGCTTCGTCGAACCATAGCGCGCGCGCCCGCGTCGGTTCTGGTTCACATGCCATTTGGCGCTGGGAAGCTTCGGCTTGTCGCTACGGCCGCACTCGATCTCTATCGGTCAGAACCTGATGACAGGTCGATTGTTTGGTTTGCACCAGGTACAGCGTTGTGTGACGATGCATTCTCGGAGTTGCAGGAGGTTTGGCACCAGCTGGGATCGCGTGACATTACGATCCACCAGCTCTATGGTGATCATCCAACGCGTGATCTGGACCAGCTCGGCGGATCGATAGCTGTCATCGACATTCTCCGCGTCAGAAGGGATACCCCCGCGCTCGCAAAGCTTGGTTCGTTTACATCGGTCGTCATCCTTGCCGATGCCGAGAATCGAGTTCACCCTGTGGGCAAGGAAATCGTCGAAAGGATGTCAGCCGGTGGAGCATTTAGCGTGGTCGGTCTGCTCGCTACGCCCGGAGTTGCCGTCCCTGAGGGGCCGTTGCGGACCTCTTTGAAGCAAGCTTTTTCTGACGCATACATCACTGTCGATCCTAGGTGCGACCTGGAGCTGCTCCGCATCACCGGAGATTTCAGGGCAATCGACGGCTCAGTCGTGAACTTGATGCGTCCATCGGCAACTAGCGTTCCTGAATGCGCCCCGACTGCGCTAACCGATGACAGCGCTTTTGACTTAGATCCCGCCTATGCATGCGAGCTCGCCGACAACGTGGAACGCAACGAGCGCTTGCTGGAAATCTTGGAACGGGAGGGCAACGGCCCAGGGCACGTTGTCTTCTATGCAACAACGGCCAAGCAAGCAAGGCTGTTTGCCGGTCTACTGCTTGTCCATGGCGTGAAAGCAATAGCGATCACGTCAGAAGACTCTGCTGCGGCCCGGGACCTAGCGTTACAAAGGTTCGTCGGGCGATATGGAAAGGTCTTGTGCCTCCATGGATTTCAACTTGTTGGAAGCGCGAACAAGCACATCTCAGTTTCAGCCTGTGTGATGGCCGCGCCGACAAAGTCACGCGCAGCAATGATCTCTACGATTGGAAGGCTCGTTCAGGGCCGTGCCCACAGCCTGCCGCCCCTCAAACTGATCGTGACAGCTGACTCACAAGCCGATGCGGGATGGGTGGGGGCTCTGAACACATGGTCGACTTTGAACACGTAAGACGCCAATGACTTTCCCAATCATTCCTCAGAACCTATCCATCTCGGCAATGCGAAGCTCTGGCTATCGCGACACGGCACACGCGCTGGCGGAGCTAATCGACAACGCGATCCAAGCGGGGGAGGAAACCTCAATTCGAACTGAGGTCGAGGTTATCTGCATCGAGGAGGCTTCGACTAAAGGGCGTCGACAAATCTCGCGTATAGCGGTCTATGACAACGCTTGTGGGATGAGTGGGAGCTCGCTTAGGAAGGCGCTTCAATTTGGCAACGGATCGCGCCTAGATAAGGCTAACCAGAAGGGCATTGGCAAGTTTGGTATGGGGCTCCCCAATTCCTCGATATCCCAGTGCAAAAGAGTGGATGTCTGGACTTGGCAGGGCGGAGAAGTCCATCATGCCTACTTGGACGTGGAGAAGATTCAGGCGGGCGCCTTGGTTGATGTTCCGGAGCCCCAGTTGTCCGAGATCCCAAAAGAGTGGCTAACGCTGATCGCAGGCGATGTCCAAGAGCATGGCACCTTGGTCGTCTGGAGTGAGCTGGACCGTATCTCCTGGAAGCAGAGTACGACCTTGCTTAGACACACCGAGTTCATCAGTGGTCGGGTTTACCGACACTTCCTGAACGACGAATCCGTTCGAATCCGCCTCGCCGCGTACGAGAGCAAGACGAACTCGACCATCTATCAAAGCTACGTCCGGCAGAACGATCCGCTCTACCTCATGTCTGGTACGAATGCGCCTGAACCGTTTAATCAGAACCCCGCCTTTGTGCCCTTTGGCCAGCCAATTGTTTTGAATGTGGCATACGGTGGTGCCGAGCATCCTGTGACCATCGTCGCTTCGATCTGCAAACCGGAGACGAGACGGGAAGGTGGTAGTAAAGCCATCGGGCAGCATGCGCACAGGAATCAAGGCGTATCCGTCGTGAGGGCTAGACGCGAACTAGAGCTTAACCTCAGCTTCACGAACTCCTATGACACCCGTGAAAGGTGGTGGGGAGTCGAGGTTCAATTTGAGCCAGGTCTAGACGACGTTTTCGGCGTCACCAACAACAAACAAACGGCCACAGGATTCACACGTTTGAGCTTAGAGGATGACGCCTTTGAGGAGGGCCTGAGCGTCAAGGAGTACCAAGAGCGGCTTGAGCAGGACCGTGATCCGCGGCTTGCCATGTATCGCATCACTCTTGAGATCGACAAGATCCTGAAGTCGATGCGTACGCTAGTAGCGACTATGCGAGAGGGCGAGCGCCTCCACACGAAGGCGGAGCGCCCCGAGAACAGAGCTGAGAAGGCGGCTACTGACTCGCTGGCGAGGCGCCGAGAGCGGGTCGGCGATACCGGCAGAAGTGATAGAGAGGAACACGCACCTCCAAGCGACCGCGCATCGGCACTGACCGCGGGCATCGTTCAGGACGGCGTTGATGAGGCAAAAGCGCAAGCAATCGCCGTAGATTACGTTAGCAAGAACATCAAGTTCCGTTTTCGGCATGCCGATTTGCCCGGCTCTCTGATCTTCGACGTCTCTACGGTTGGTGGCGTCATCCTAATCACACTTAACACCCGTCACCCGGTTCACGCCAGGCTCTTCGAGGCCCTGAGGGCAGAAGAAGATGGGCCTGAAGGGAAGTACGCGAGAGAGGTTCTCTCTCTTCTGGCGGCCTGGGCCCGCATGGAAGATGAAGCAGGCAGTGACAAGCAACTGCGAGTCCTTGAAGACAGCCGCAATCAGTGGGGTCGGATGGCGATGGACTTTTTCGATGTGGAGACCTAGCCATGAGTGGACGAGAAGCCATTCGCGGTTTTGCCGTGCAGACACTCATATGTCTGCTCGACTCCTTGTGGACGGACACAACTTGGTCAGCCGTCACACTTGAACCTGACTCGGACAACGACAAAGTCGATATTAGATGGGAGTACGCCGACGGATCCAGCTGCGCTCAGCAAGTCAAATCGTCTAAGAACCAAATTGGCAAGGCAGAAGTCGCCGCTTGGTGCAAAGAACTCAAAGAGTCCGACCCCCCAGCGGACAAGTACCAGCTTCTCTTGGCAGGGCCGATCGCTGCTACTGTTCAGTCGGAGGCGCCGTTTGACGGCGTCGAGATTCCCACTCCCACTTCGATGGACACGTTGGCTTTGCTCGACCAAGCCATCACGAAGGTCGATCGTTACTTGACGGCGAAGTCCATCGAGCCGCTTCCACTAACCCTCCGCGAGTCACTGATTTACGAGCTCGTCGCTCGCCTTCTGCAGGCCGCAATACATGGACGGCGAATGACTAAAGAAGAGTTTGATGGATGGCTGCTGACCGGAGTTACAGCATCCTATCCGCATGCGGTCAGTCAACGCCTGACGGCAAACTGCGCTGTGCTGTGGAGCGTTTTGGATCTCGCAGGACCAGTAGTCGCTTCTGACCGAGCTTTCGAGCTAGTACTGCCGCTCACCGTCGTCAACGGCGGATCGTCTACAGCCGTAGTGGAAATGTTTCTTCTGCGTGTTTGGTCGCCTACAAGGGAGATGCGGTATCGACCGAATCTGGTTCTTCCTGATCTGCCTGGACAACCGCATGCGAAGCGCCGTCAGTTGGGCCGCCCGTTCGGAGACTTCGCGATTGCACCTCAATCTTCTGTGGAGCAGGCCGTACTGTTTGTCCCAGTACACGGACCGACATACCAAGCAGACGAGTGGCCGCGAGGTGACTACGAGGCGGAACTTTTCGTCAAATACGTGGCGCAGCCGGCGATTTGTTCTGTCAAGAGGGTGACTATCACAATCCGGATGGACGAGTTTTCTGTCTTGACGTCCGGCGAGACTAGGTCAATCGCAGTATCCAATATGGATAAATATCTGAACCTGCTGTGACCTTTGTACCTCGTGCCATGGAATTGGCACGTAGCCTTATTTGGGGCACTCAAACGTAGTAGCAGCCTTGTCATCAAGAAAGTTGCCGCCGCCACTGCGTTATTTGTGGCAGACGGCGCAAGAGCCGTTGCCCTCGTCGACCCCGTAGATATCGTCAATGTCGTCGGGGCAAGTCTTCACGGGCCGCAGCGGATTGATGGGGATACTTTTGAGCATGCGGGCCCGGCGGATGCCGTATTCAGCTTGGATCTCCGCGATGCGCTCAGGCTGTTCCATGTCCGAGAGCGACTCGCCTTTGGACCAGGTGAAGGGCGAGCCGTGCTCCAGCGCGTCCTTCTCCAGGGCCTTGGCGGCCTCGTAAGCGTCGGGGTGCTTCTCGCGCAGGCGCACCCACTCGATCTTCTGCTGAAAGAAGCAGAAGGTGCAGCCGCTGCGTGAGCGCCATTCGTAATACTTTGGATAGCCGACGCCGGAGTTCTCCAAGATGTCGATGACGCCTGCCTTGTCAATGCCAGCCTCACGGAAGGGCAGCTTCACGAAGAGGTTTTCAGCCTTGGCCGCATAGCCCTCGCGATAGTCCTCGTCGGCGCGAATGGCCACATACGACGTGACCTTGTGGCCAGCAGCCAGCATGGGCCGGACCCATTCTTCGAACGGGGCAAGCTTCAACTTCCGAGTGCACCAGCGCGAATTGGGATTGGGCAAAAAGTGATTGTATTGGCGCAGCCAAAACTTGAAGTCGCGATTGGGATTCAGCCGCAGGATGGGCTTGTGCAGCTTGCCTTCGAGCTTAGCGAGAAACTCGTAGACCTCTGGCAGCTCTTCGCCGGTGTCGGTGTAGAAGTATTCGATGTCGAGATCAGGGTGCTTGGTGGCCATGTAGACGGCCAGCGCGGCGGAGTCCTTGCCCCCCGAAATCCCCAAAACGTGGCGTTCAGCCATTGGATGTCTCCTTGTCGATCGAAGCCAGCTTCATCCCGGCTTTGGCCAGGATCGCCAGCAATACATCCGTCCCCAGGCCTTGGCCCTCCAGCATCGATGTGAGCTCGTCGGCCTTGGCCTCTACGGTCGCCCGATGGCGATCTGGGATCGCGAACGATCGCGAGATCGTCTTGGTGTCCGCGCCCGCGCCGATGACTACCGCGATCGCTTCGCTATGCGCTGCGCGGCCTTGCACGCCTGCGAAGGCTTCGGACTCGCGGAAGCGCCGGGCGAACTTCGCTAGCTCCAAGACGGCAGCGTCGATGTGCCGATCCACCCAATCGCGAGGAGGCCTTTCGGCGGCCATGCTCAGGATGCCTTCGAGGGCAGAACGCGAGCCGTCGTAGTTAGCCAGGCGCGTGGCGAAGCCATCGATCTGGTAGTCGCCCGAAATACCGGAAACGGCTTTCGCCCGTTCGCGCAGGGCATCCAGGTCGTCGCGGCTGGCATCAAGAGCGGCCAGCATCTTGGCCTCCACATCCGCAAGCATCTTGGCGTACGCACGGGCGAGCTCGTGCAGCGGACCGCGAAGCGCCTTCACGTAAGCCTTGCCATCTGCTGCGCCCAATAACGAAGCCAAGTCAACAAACAGCACCTTGTGCGGATCGCTGGCTTTCAAGAGCATGTCGCGCATGTCTCTGGCCGACTGGCTCAGATGCGCTGTACGACGGGCCCATTCCGGCAGGTTGAAGACCATGGCCACCAACCCACGCGCCGCTTCAAGCGGATCAGATGCACTTGCGTTCTCGCCAATCTCTGCCAGTAGCTTGGCAATGCCTTGCAGGATCTGGTTCTTGTCTTCGTCAATCGTGACCCAGCGCAAGGAGAAGCGGTCAGGGTCTTGCAGGCACTCGTCGATGTCAAAGTCGGTGAGCCTAGGCACGAACATCCCGTCTTTGTAGACGGCAATGTTGGCTTTGTGAGCCAACAGGAACGCCGTGAAGATCACAGGCTGGATGCCTCGCTTCATACCAAACGGCACATCACTCCACCGCGCGTAAATCTCGTGGGCGCCAACTCGAGCGCTCGCATCAGCGAAGAGGTCTCGCGTCGCCGTCCAGAGTGGAACAAAGCCTGCGGCATGGCCGTCGTCAGGCGCCATGAACCGCCAAACCCCTGATGCATCTTGGCGATGAAGCTCAGTGCTTCTGAGCAAGGTCTCATACAGCCCCCGTTCTGCAGGGTAGCCCTCAAAGCCGAGAACCTCTTGGCACTCAGCATTGATCATCGCGTGCAGCAGGTCGCGGCGTGCCTTCACGCTGTTGCTGGACACACTGTCGCGGTTGACCAGCTCACTCCAAACAGGGGGCGTGTCGGTAAACAGATCGTCCGCCAGTTGCGAGGCCTCTGGCGAGAGCTTCGCGCCGGGTTCAATGATTTGGTTGTCGCCCTTGTGCCATTTGGCCAAAGTCAAAGCCGCCTGGAGCTGGTCTTCAAGGTCTGCGCGTGTTGCTGCCAACCGCGCATAGACTTCTCGCCGAGCAACGGCGTCGCCTGACAACTCGTGCCGATCTTTCACTTGCTCCAGGGCCACCAGCTCTGCGGACAGCTCTGAAATTCGCGCATGGTTGGTCGGAATACCCACGATCACGGGCCAAGGCTTGAGCTTAGCGCAAGCCTGCGCACGAACACTCGCTGCTCTGAGGCTCATCCCCTTGCTTGGCAAGGCAAGGATGAAGATCCCGAACTCACCCTTCTTGGGTTGGAAGCCAGCCGCGACTTTCTCTGCCTGCTCGATGCTGCAAAGCAGGAGCTCCATCCAGCGCATGGATCCTGTCTCGTGGTAGTGCCGCTTGGCCACCACCGGATGTAAGCCCATGAGCTGAGCCAAACGCCCGTAGTCGATCCCAGGTGAAGCCGCCAGCGTTTGCGCAATGGCGCCGTCTATGTCGAAATCGCTGCCTTCAAACACCGACCATGCGCCGGTGTAGCTCTTGAAGAGGGCGACCTTCAGTGCAGCCAGCTTGTTGAGCGCCGCCGCAAGCTCATCCTTTTTGCGGTCAAAGAAGAGCGCGCCGAGAACGGCCTCGTCGGCAGCCAGGCCCGAGCCGTTTCGGAACAAGTCAATGATCGCGATGTTCTTGATCAACGCAACGAGCAGGGCATCGCCGGTCTTGACCTCTGCGCGTTCAACAGCTTCCACCGCTTGTGACCACCTGTGACCATCAGGCGAGGCCAGGATGGCGGGCTCCAAATTAGAGCGCAAGTAATCCCAATAGTCGCTCGGGCGATACCAAGTCGCCTCGCTCTTGAGCGTCGAGTTCAGGTAGGCGCGGAAGCCATTGGGCTCCACCGATGACAGAAAACCGAAGGTGCTGCGCTCGTTCTGACCAAACTGCCTCTTGGAAATGGGCCCCAGCAAAGCGGCCATGGCCGGGTGCAAGGGCCAACAGCGTTCCAGCGCCGAAGCAAAGCTTTGGCCTACAGCAGGCCGGCGCGATCGAATCGCCTCGGCAATGGTCTCCGATGCGTCACGCATCCATGGAGGCCGCTCTTTGGCTTCAATGGCTCGGCCGATGAGTTCGACGACTTCGTCGCTCGCTGCAACGAAGGGCATGTCGACATAGCGCCCTTGGACCTTGGTCCAATCATCACGGGTGTCAATGCCCAAGCGCGCCGCGTACTGCGCGAACGATTGGTGCAACACACCGACCACAACCAAGCGGCCCTCGGAGCGCGCAGCCGCTTCAGCGAGCTCCTGGAAGAAGTAGACATCGTCTCCTGATCCAAGTGCCGAGGCCTCGAGGAACTTGCCCATCTCATCGATGATGACGAGCACACCATCATGTGGTCGGATCTTCGCCTCGTCGAGGAGCTCCGCAATCAGCGATTGAGCATTGGGCTTGCTGCGGCCGTCGACATTGCGCCCTTGGGCTTGACGGAGTGACGCATGAAGCTCCGCAATGACGCTGCCGCGCCTACCCACAGCCGGTACAAGCAACCACCCCTTGCGGACCGGGAAAGCAGTATCAAAATCGAGTTTGGCATCCAAGTGCAAGACCTCGCGCGCTTTGACTCGCAATGTCTTGTTTGGATGCAGCGCGCTTGCCAATGCAACGGCCAGTGAGCTCTTGCCGCCGCCAAACGGCCCGGTCCAGGTGAAGCACCGTTGGTTGGTGCTTGAGAGCTGCTTGGACATGCCGTCGACCACAGCTGCTGCTGTGGCATGGCAGATGTAGCCGGACAAAGCATCGGCCCGACCAATGTCGGCATCGACGCGGATGGATCGCTGATATTGACGCGAGATTTGGACGATGTCCGACAGCGCGGTTTGTGTCTTGTCACTCATAAGCGCGCCTGATCATGTTCTTAATTGCTTCTTTTGAGAGGTCCTTGCGATGGACCTGTCGAAGACCCGCGGAGTCTGTCCACTCAAGCTTGCGGCCCGTCAAGTCGGACAAGGCCATCAGCCGTTGCGCGATCGACTCTTCATCGAGCTTGAAGACTCGGCCCGGCGATCCTTCGGCATAAGCCACGGCTTCGAATGCCAATGAGCTTTGACCCTTGGCCGTGCGATTCCAAAAGTCGATCAGTGCGTAGGCAAAGATGCCGTCGTGCAAGGACGCCTTGGGGCCACGGCGGAAGGCGTATTGCCCCTTGTGAACCTCTTGAAGCAAGCCCAACTCCCCGAGCAAAGGTTCAGCAAAGTCTTCCGGCGAACCGCCCGCTGCACGAGGGGCATAGCTTCGCAAGCAGGTCTCTAGGTCACGCGAAATTGTCGAGGCCGAAAGCCGATGCTTTGGGTCAAGATCGCGGGCGTAGCGAGCCAAGGGTTCTTCGAGCTCTTGGCGCGTAAAAGTGGGGGCCGTGACATGGTTGAACAGCCAATGCCACGTGGTCGAGCGAAAGCAGTGCCCGGCAAGTTGCCAATGGGCGAGCCACGCCGTCGATGGGCTTTCAGCGTAGGGGTCTAGCCCATCATCACTGAGGATTTCGCTGGCGAGACTGCCCACTCGAAACCCTTCGTCAGTCTCGCGTATGACGCCACATGCCAAGGCCCAATGCCTGATGGACGCCACCATGTTCTTGCCAACGCCGAAAGCGGCGATTGCTGTTTTATTGGAGAAGGTTTGCTTGGGGATTAGGCTGCCATCCGCTTGATTGAACGCCTTCTTGAGCCACATCTGACGCAGAGGAAAGGTCTCATGCCCTGAAAAATGGGCGGGAGGCCATTCATTTGTTTTCGTTGTGGAGTTCATGAACGCATTCTAGGGTCAACTGGTGGGCGTCACCAGTTGGAATGAGACGCTGCACCGGGATGGGCGTTTTGGGCTTTATGCTCCACAGAATACTGTGGAAAAACACAGTTTCGAGTCTGGGATACGGAGCTTAGCCGGCGGTTGCTTTAATGGGTTCAGCAGCTGGCTTCAAGCTCACCCACCACCCATTGCCCTGCCCCTGTGTCACCGCCAACTCCGGATAACACCGCACCATGTCCGACAAGGTGCTGTGCCCATACACCTTCGGCGCAAAGCTCGGGTTGGTGCGCTTCATGTACTGCCCCAGCGCCCCCAGCCCCACCTTGCCGTCGCCGGTGCTCTCGGCCATCAACGCCACCGCATCCAGCAAGGCCTTGGGCCGCCGCTTTTTCACGGGCGCTGGCACTTGCGCTGCAGCAGGCTTGGCCTCCGCCCCGCCATCGCCCGCCGGTACCACCTCGGCCGCCTGCCACATGAAGAACTGATCGCTCGCGTTCTGCAGCGCATCGGGCGTTTTGGCCTCGCCCACGATCAGCACCGTCGCGCCGCGCTCGCGCAGCTTGCGGCACAGGTAGGCGAAGTCCGAGTCGCTGGTGACCAGGCAGAAGGTGTCTGCGCGCTCGTCGAACAGCGCCTCTTGCGCGTCCAGCGCCAGCGCAATGTCTGACGTGTTTTTGCCCGACGCGTACTGGTATTGCAGGCAGGGCGTGAAGGCCATGCGAACCAGGGCCTCCTGCCATTTGTTGGCCAGCGTCTGGTGGTTGCCGTAGCCGCGGCGCATGACCACGCGCCCGAATTGCGCCACCACCTGCAGCGCGTAAGCCAGCACCTCAGGCGAGGTGTTGTCGCAATCGACCAGCACGGCCACCCGGCCGTTGTCTCCATGGTCTGCCATGGCGCCTCCCTTTTGTTTCTACGAACATGGTGGCGCCCATTTTTCCATGCCTGGCGGCAGGCAATTGAAGTACCCCGTCAGGGATCAAAAAAACTCCAACTCCCCCGCATCCACCAACTCCTCCGTCGACACCTGCACCTCCTTGAAGTCCTCAGGCGACCAGCTCAAATTGAACACCAGCCGCTGAAAGATCTCCACCGGCGGCGAGCTCTGGTCGTCCAGGTCGGTCAGCGTGTACTTGAAGCACAGCTGCGGCGTGCTGCTGCCAAACGAGATGTTCTTTTCTTCGAGCATCACCAGCATCGGCACCTGCGTTTGCGACATCAGCACCCGGTACTCGTCGACCACGTAGCGCGACTTGAACGAGCCCCACACCATGTTGGTGATCTCGCCCAGCACGTCCGAGATGCGGTGGGCCTTGGGCTTGACATAGGGGTCGTGCGAGCTGCCGTCGAGCTTGAGCGTGCGGTTCTCGCACTGCAGCATCATGTAGCCGCGACACCAGCGGCTCTCCAGCGGCACCAGCGTGAACACCTCGCCGCACACGATCGAGTCCTTGACGATGTAGGGCGTCTCGCAGCTCAGGCTGAAGTGCCTGAAGTAGGTGAGCATGGCGTCTTCGGTGATGCGCTGAATGCCGCGCACCATCGCATTCGGGAAGTAGTAGCTGAAGATGAAGTCGCGCAGGCTGTGCTTGAGCGCGTCCATGTCGTCGACGTGGTAGGCCGCGCAGAAGCAGTCTTGCGCGCGCTTGGGCAGGTCTTCGAGCGAGCTGCTTTTGGCGCGGCGCAGGAAGATGGGCAGCTCGGGCCGGATCTTGTGCAGCTTGATCGCCAGGTCGACGCCGCCGTGCGGTGAGCCGTTGTAGCTCTCGGACATCAGGATGCCGCCCAGGTCCACGTTGGACTTGAGCACGCTCATGACGTTGTTGGAGTGGGTCTTGAGGCCAATGAGGTGGTTCTCGGCGCAGAACTGCTTGATCAGCTCCAGCGTGTCGGCGTTGCCGTCGTCGATGATCAAGACTTTGGCGACGACGTCTTCGGTGGCATCCATGTTCTCTCCCTTTCGTGCCCGAATCCGCAGCCGCGTCCGAACGCGCGGTGGCGCAGGCGCCAGCGCTGCGGTGCTCTGGCGTCTTGGATCGGACAGGTGAGATGGTAGGAACGAGGCCCCACCCGGCGCAATGGGGAGCGGCGCAATCACTGGCCCAGAGCGCTCGGATTTCGCAGATTTGCTGGGCTGTGGTGGCCGCCCCGCGCTCCCCGACCAAAGTCGTGGCCCGCCCCCCACCCCGGTTGGGTGCGCAACCCAGCCGCGCTGGCAACACTGCTCGCCATGAGCACCCCCTTCGACACCCACCTGCCCCTGGCCCAGACCCGCTGGGCTCGCCTGCTGGCTTTCCTGCTGTTCCTGGCCCTGGTTTCCTGCCTGGGCGCCTGCACCACCGCGCCCGAGGCCAAGCCCCCGGTCAAGCTGGCGCTGGGCCAGGTCGACCGAGGTGTCGTCATCTGGCTGCCCGACAACGTGCTGTTCGATTTCGGCTCTCACACCCTGTCGCCCGAGGCCGATGAGCACCTGCGCGAGGTCGCGCGCCTGGCGACGGACAAGACCCAGGCGCAGCTCTCGCTGGAGGGCCACACCGACAACGTCGGCAGCGAGGCCTTCAACCAGGCGCTCTCTGCCCGCCGCGCCGAAGCCGTGGCCGCTGCGCTCAAGCGCCTGGGCGTGCCCGAGGCGCGCCTCAAGACCGTGGGGCATGGCCTGAGCCAGCCCATCGCGCCGAACGACAGCGACATCGGCCGGCGCCTGAACCGCCGCGTCGAGATCGTCGTGCTCAACGAGACCGTGGCGCACCTCACCGAGGGCGAGCCGGCCAACCGCTTTGAAGACGCCTTCGCGCGCCTGAAGGCCGAGCTGGGCGAGCGCATCGAAGCCCAGGGCTTTCGCTGACCTGACCTGATCGCAAGCATCACCATGGACCGCAGGCAACTCCTCTCCACCCTGGCCGGGGTCTCGGCCCTGGCCACGCCCGGCATCGGCGCAGCCGCCCCGCAACCGGCCTTGCGCGCCCTCAAACCCCGCGCGGCAGACGCCCGGCTGGCCATCGTGCTGGGCGGTGGCTCGGCCCGGGGCTTTGCGCACATCGGCGTCATCAAGGCGCTGGACGAGGCCAACATCAAGCCGCACCTCATCGTCGGCTGCAGCGCGGGTGCGTTGGTCGGCGCCTTCTGGGCCGCAGGCTACTCGGGCCGCGAGATGGAGGCCCTGGCCTACGACGTCAGCGACAACTCGGTGGTCGACCTCATCGCGCCGGGCACCGAAAAGCGCCGGGGCCTGGTCAGCGGCCGCACGCTGGAGACCTTTGTCAACCGTGGGGTTCGCGGGCGCAGCCTCAGCGGCCTGATGACGCCGTTGGTGACGGTGGCCACGCAGTTCCCGTCGGGGCAGTTGCGCACCTTCACCACGGGCGACGTGGGCTTTGCGGTGCGCGCGTCGTGCAGCATCCCCGGCATCTTTTTGCCGGCCGAGGCCAATGGCCAGGAGTACCTCGACGGCGGGCTGGTCAGCCCGATCCCCGTGCAGACGGCGCGCTCGATGGGCGCCACGCAGGTGGTGGCCGTGGACGTGGGCGCCGAAGACCCGAGCGTGTACGCGCAGCGCCCGGCCTCGGGGCTGTACGAGGTCATCCTGCGCTCGTTCGAGATCATGGGCAAGTCGCTGCGCGACTTCGAGAGCCGCCAGGCAGACATGATCATCCGCCCCGAGGTGGGCCGCATCGTCAGCACCGACTTCACGGCGCGGCGCGCCCTCATCGAAGCGGGTTACAAAGCCGGGCAGCGCCTGGCGCCGGTCATCGCGCAGCGTTTGCTGTGAGCGTTGGCGCTGGCGCCTGAGCGGGCCGCGCCAGCAGGCGCCGACGCGTCTTCTCGATGTTGTTGCGCAGGGCGTAGAGCTCGTCGGCGTGGGCCAGCGGCACGGAGATCTGGCTGGCCACGCGGTCGAGTTCATCGAGCTCGTTGAGCAGCTCGGTGGTGTCGCCCTCGCCGTCTTCCATGCGCGCCTCGACCTCGCGCAGCCGCGCGTACCAACGGAAAACGCGCTGCCGCACGCGGTAGGTGTAGAGCGGCGGCACCACGCGCGAGATGGGCAGCAGCAGCACGATCAAGCCGCCGATGACCAGCCACATGCGCTCGAGCAGGTTGCTGGCCCAAAAGGGCAGGTAGCGCTGCCAGAAGGGCGGGGTGCCGTTGATGGCGCGGTCGCCTTCGGGGCTGACGGGCAGCTCGCTGGTGCGGGTGTTGGGGAAGTCGCGCGCGCCGTTGAACCAGCCCGCGCCGCCGTGGATCTGCTGCGCGGCCTGAGCGAACAGCTGGCGCAGCGCGGGGTGGGTGTCTTCGTGGGTGAGCAAGGCGGTGGTGGCGGCCAGCATGCCGACGTCGTCCGGCGGCAGGTCGCGAGCCAAGTCGACCATGCCGCGCGGCAGCGTCACCGTCTGCAGGAAGGGGAAGCGGCGCGAGAGCGCATCGGCCTGCGGCACCTCGGCCAGCGCGACGCCGGGCTGCAGCAGCAGGCGCTGCACGGTGGGCGACTCGGGCGCCGTCATCAGCACCATGGCGTCGATGCGACCGGCCATGAGCGCCTCGGCCGCTTCATGGGGCGGCAGCTCGCTGGCGATGAAGGCGGTGGGGCCCAGGCCGTTGGCCAGCAGCAGGCGGCGCATCAGCTCGGGCACGCCGCTGCCGGCTTCGTCGAGGTTGATGCGCAGGCCTTGCAACTGGTTGAGCGAGCGCAGCACGGCGGCTGGCGGGGCCGGCTCTTTTTTGGGCGGGCCTTTGCCGGGGCGGCTGGCGTCCGTGGCCCCTGCCAGGGCTGCGGGGCGGTAAAAGACCCACAGCGGCTCGTAGAACAAGGCCCCCAGCGAGACGACGCCTTCGTTGGGGTCTTCGTCCTCGTCGAGGTCGCTTTCGGGGCCGTTGTCGGTGCCGCCGCGCACGAAGGCGACGTTGGCGCGGCCTTCGCGCAGGGCCTGCAGGCTGGCCTCGGGGCCCTCGGTTTCGAGCAGCTGCACGCGGATGTTGTCTTTGGCCAGGGCCTGGACGTAGCGCTGGCCGAACTCGGCGTAGGCGCTGCCAGCCGGGCCCGTGGCCAGCACGACGGTGCGCGGTGGCTGCGGATCCAGCCACCAGTAGGCGCCGCCCAGCAGGGCGATGGCGAACAGCAGCACGGGGCCCACCGAAGCGAGCATGTCGCGCAGCGAAAGCAGCGCTTGGGAAACGTGACGGGTCATGGCGGAAAACTATAGCGGGCCCGCGCGGCGCATGCCCCATCCCTCGGCAGGTTGCGTATACTCCCCCCCACTATCAGCCTTCGCGCCATGCCCCACTCCCCTGAAGACAAGAAAAAGGCCCTGACCCGCGTGCGCCGCATCCGCGGCCAGGCCGAGGCGCTGGAGCGCGCGCTCGAAGCCGGCGCCGACTGCGCGCCCGTGCTGCAGCAGCTCGCGGCCATGCGCGGCGCCGTCAACGGCCTGATGTCGGAGATCCTCGAATCGCACGTGCGCGAGCAGCT
Source organism: Comamonadaceae bacterium 2PF (assembly GCA_005502875.1). Lineage (GTDB taxonomy): Bacteria > Pseudomonadota > Gammaproteobacteria > Burkholderiales > Burkholderiaceae_C > Aquabacterium. The sequence continues at coordinate 31,987 of SCMV01000018.1, forward strand.
GCACGCCGAGCGCAGCGTGGACGAGCTGGCCGACGACATCACGACGCTGGTGCGCTCGTACCTGAAGTGACGCCCTGACCGAACCGCAACCCCTGCCCCCACCCAAGGAGCCCCCCATGATCAAGTCCCGTGCCGCCGTTGCCTTCGCCGCTGGCCAGCCTTTGCAGATCGTCGAGATCGACGTGGCCCCGCCGCAAAAGGGCGAGGTGCTGGTGAAGATCACGCACACCGGCGTGTGCCACACCGACGCCTTCACCCTCAGCGGTGACGACCCCGAAGGCCTGTTCCCGGTGGTGCTGGGCCACGAGGGCGCGGGCGTCGTGGTGCAGGTGGGCGAGGGCGTGACCAGCGTCAAGCCGGGCGACCACGTCATCCCCCTGTACACGGCCGAATGCGGCGAGTGCCTGTTCTGCAAGAGCGGCAAGACCAACCTGTGCGTGTCGGTGCGTGCCACGCAGGGCAAGGGCGTGATGCCCGATGGCACCACGCGTTTCTCGTACCAGGGCAAGCCGATCTACCACTACATGGGCTGCTCCACCTTCAGCGAGTACACCGTGGTGGCCGAGGTGTCGCTGGCCAAGGTCAACCCCGATGCCAACCCCGAGCAGGTGTGCCTGCTGGGCTGCGGCGTGACCACCGGCCTGGGTGCGGTCAAGAACACGGCCAAGGTGCAAAAGGGTGACACGGTGGCCGTGTTCGGCCTGGGTGGCATCGGCCTGGCCGTGGTGCATGGCGCGCAGAAGGCGGGCGCGGGCCGCATCATCGCCATCGACACCAACCCGGACAAGTTCGCGCTGGCGCGCACCTTTGGCGCCACCGACTGCGTCAACCCGAAAGACTTCGACAAGCCCATCCAGCAGGTCATCGTCGAGATGACGGGCTGGGGCGTGGACCACAGCTTCGAGTGCATCGGCAACACGCAGGTGATGCGCGCGGCGCTGGAATGCGCGCACCGTGGCTGGGGCCAGAGCGTGATCATCGGCGTTGCCGGTGCGGGCCAGGAAATCTCCACCCGCCCCTTCCAGCTGGTGACCGGCCGCAAGTGGCTGGGCACGGCGTTTGGTGGCGTCAAGGGCCGCAGCGAGTTGCCCGGCATGGTCGAAGACGCGATGAAGGGCGACATCAACCTCAAGCCCTTCGTGACCCACACCATGGGCCTGCAAGCCATCAACCAGGCCTTCGACCTGATGCACGAGGGCAAGTCGATCCGCAGCGTGGTGAACTTCGCCGCAGCGGGCACCGACGTGACCGAAGCCACCGCCTGATCGGAGCTGCGCCATGCAACGCGTCGAGCAACACGCCAGCTTCGGTGGCAGCCAGGAGGTCTGGCAGTTCGCCTCGCCCACGCTGGGCTGCGACACGAAGGTCGCCGTCTACCTGCCGCCCGCAGCGCTTCGCGGCGAGGCCTGCCCCGTGCTGTACTGGCTCTCGGGCCTGACCTGCACCGAGCAGAACTTCATCACCAAGTCGGGCTTTCAGCAGCACGCGGCCGAGCACGGCCTGATCGTGGTGGCGCCCGACACCAGCCCGCGTGGCGAAGCTGTGGCCAACGACCCGGGCTACGACCTGGGCCAGGGCGCGGGCTTTTACGTCAACGCCACGCAAGCGCCTTGGGCCGCGCACTACCGCATGCAGGACCACGTGGCAGTGGAGCTGCCTGCGCTGGTGGAGAAACACTTCCCGGCCAACGGCCAGCGCGGCATCTTCGGCCACTCGATGGGTGGGCATGGCGCGCTGATCACGGCCCTGCGCCACCCGGGGCGCTACCGCAGCGTGTCGGCGTTCTCGCCCATCGTGGCGCCCTCGCAGGTGCCTTGGGGACTGAAGGCGCTGGGGGCTTACCTGGGGCCGGATCCGGCGGCTTGGGCCGAGTGGGACGCCGTGGCGCTGATCACCTCGCTGCCTGCGGGCGCCGAGCGCCTGCCCCTGTTGGTGGACCAGGGTGAAGCCGACGAGTTCCTGGCCGGCCAACTCAAGCCTGAGCTGCTGGCCGAGGCCTGCGAGCGCACGGGCCACCCGCTGACGCTGCGTCGGCACGCCGGGTACGACCACAGCTACTACTTCATCGCCAGCTTCATTGGCGAGCACTTCGCGCACCACGCGCAGGCGCTCAAAAGAGGCTGAGAGAGCGGTTGAGTGGGCGCGGCGGTGCCGTGTTCAAGCGAGCTGCTTCGGCGCTACCGGCGCGATCAACCCGGCCAGGCCTCGAACACCTCGGCCGCGGGTTTCACCAGCCCGCAGGCGTCGAGCCGGTAGCCTGACAGCCCTTCGAGCGCGAGCTGGAAAGCCTGGCTGCGCAAAGCCTCCAGCGTGCGTTGCACCGGTGCGGCCTGCAAGCCCTCGGACGACACCAGCAGGCCGTAACGCTCGGTCTGCACGGGGATGAACTCCAGCCCGAAGCGGCGCGCCGAGGTCTCGACACCGAAGCCCGCGTCCGCCATGCCGCTGGCCACGTGGGCCGCGATCGCCGAGTGCGTGTGCTCGCCCGAAGCCCCATCGGCCAGCCGTGCCGGGTCGTGGCCGGCGCGGCGCAGCAAGGCTTCGAGCAGCAGGCGCGTGCCCGAGCCCGGCGCCCGAGCCACGAAACGCACTTCCGGTCGCAGCAGGTCGGCCACGCCGTCAAGCTGCAGCGGGTTGCCCGGCCGCACCATCAGCCCCTGGCGACGGGTGACCAGGTGCACGTACAGCCAGTCAGGGCGCAGCCAGCGGGCGTGGGCGCGCAGCACCTCGGCTTGCAAGTCGCTGCGAGGTTCGCTGCCCGTGCCACCAGGTTGGCGTGTGGACCCCGCCTCCACCGGCAGGTGCAGGCTGGCCAGGTCGGCGTGCCCCGCGTGCAGCGCGGCCAGCGCCTGGCTGCTGTCGGTGTAGCGCCAGTCGAGCGGCTCGCCGGCCTCGCCCAGCAGGCGCTGCAAGGCCTCGATGGCAAAGCCGTGGCTGGCGCACACGCGCAGCGGGCGCTCGGTGCCGCTGAGCACGCGTTGCAGCTCGGCCTGCAGCTCGAAGGCCAGGCTGTCGAGTTGCGGGCGCAGGCGGGCTTCGACGCGACGCTGTGCCCACACCAGGGCCTCGCCCAGCGGCGTGAGCGTGGCGCCCTGGCCGCGCGCCATCTGCACCAGCGGCGCGCCCAGGGCGGCTTCGGCCTCGCGCAGCAGCGCCCAGGCGTGGCGGTACGAGGCCCCCTGCGCCTGGCAGGCCGCCGACAGGCTGCCGTGCTGCGGGATGGCCAGCAGCCAGCCCATGACGCGGGGCGACAGCGCCTGGCCGCCCGGGCCGCTGACGTGCCAGAGCGGGTCGAGGTGAACGTGGACGGGTTTCATGTGCTGTTCAGAGCATAAATCATGCGCTGTCGGGCGCTTATTGCCAGCGCTCAAGGGCTTGCCTACAGTGCGGCACGGGCACTTCATGCCCGACAACACATGAGCGAAGCCAAGATCCAGGTCTACAAGGGCCCCGCCGGCGGCTGGGGCGCGCTGCGCAGCGTGGCCCACCAGCTGCTGCAGCACCGCATCGCGCTCAAGGGCGCACGCACCCTGCTGTCGGCCAATCAGCCCGACGGCTTCGACTGCCCGGGTTGCGCCTGGCCCGACCGCCAGCACACCAGCAGCTTCGAGTTCTGCGAAAACGGCGTCAAAGCCGTGGCCGCCGAAGCCACGGCCGACCGCGCCACGCCGGAGCGCATCGGCGAGCACACCGTGACCGCGCTGCGCAGCTGGAGCGACCACGACCTCGAAGCCCTGGGCCGCCTGACCGAGCCCATGGCTTACGACCCCACCACCGACCGCTACCGCCGCATCGGCTGGGACGAGGCCTTCGCCACCGTGGCGCGCCACCTGCAGGCCCTGCCCTCGCCTGACGAGGCCATCTTCTACACCTCGGGGCGCACCAGCAACGAAGCGGCCTTCCTGTACCAGCTGTTCGTGCGCGAGTTCGGCACCAACAACTTTCCGGATTGCTCGAACATGTGCCACGAGCCCAGCGGCGTCGGCATGAAGGCCAGCGTGGGCGTGGGCAAGGGCACCGTCACGCTCGACGACTTCGAGCTGGCCGACTGCCTGCTGATCTTCGGCCAGAACCCCGGCACCAACCACCCGCGCATGCTGGGCGAGCTGCGCGCGGCCGCGCGGCGCGGCGCGCGCATCCTGAGCTTCAACCCGATGCGCGAGCGCGGCCTGGAGCGCTTCGCCGACCCGCAGGACCCGCTGGAGATGCTCAGCGGCGGCGCCACGCCCATCGCGTCCGACTTCTACCAGCTCAAGGTGGGCGGCGACATCGCGGTGCTCAAGGGCATCATGAAGCACCTGCTGGCACTTGGCGCGGTGGACCAGGCCTTCGTGGCCGAGCACACCACGGGTTTCGACGCTTTGAAGGCCGACCTCGAAGCCGAAGACTGGGCCCGCATCGAGGCCGAATCGGGCTTGCCCCGCGAACGCCTGCTGCAAGCCGCCCAGGTCATCGCCCAGTCCGACAAGGTGATCGCGTGCTGGGGCATGGGCATCACCCAGCACCAGCATGGCGTGGGCGCGGTGCAGTCCATCGCCAACCTGCTGCTGATGCGCGGCATGGTGGGCAGGCCGGGGGCAGGCCTGTGCCCGGTGCGCGGTCACAGCAACGTGCAGGGCGACCGCACCATGGGCATCTACGAAAAGCCCTCGCCCGCCTTCCTCGATCGCCTGCAGCAGGTCTACGGCTTCGAGCCGCCACGACACGAAGGCTTCGACACCATCGGCGCCATCGAGGCCATGCGCGACGGCCGCGCCAGCGTGTTCTTCGCCATGGGCGGCAACTTCGCGGCGGCCACGCCCGACACGCCCACCACCTGGGCCGCGCTGCAGCGCTGCGAGCTGACCGTGCACGTGGCCACCAAGTTCAACCGCAGCCACACGGTGCACGGCCGCGAGGCCCTGGTGCTGCCCTGCCTGGGCCGAACCGAGGTCGACATGCAGGCCAGCGGGCCGCAGCACATCAGCGTCGAAGACTCGATGAGCATGGTGCACCTGTCGGCCGGCATCAACGCGCCGGCCTCGCCGCATCTGTTGTCGGAGCCGATGATCGTGGCCCGCCTGGCAGCCAGCACCTTGCCGAACAGCCGCGTGCCGTGGATGTGGCTGGTGGAAGACTACGGCCGCATCCGCGACCACATCGCGCAGGTGTTCGACGACTTCGCGGGCTTCAATGAAAAGGTCCACCGCCCGGGTGGGTTCAGGCTGCGCAACACGGCCAGCGAACGCGTTTGGGCCACGGCCTCGGGCCGGGCGCAGTTCGCGGTGCACGGCATCCCGACCGACACGCTGGTGCACCGCGCCCGAAAGCGCGCACGCCGTGACGAGGGCCACGCAGGCCGGGGTGCTCAAGCGGGCGTTGACCAAGGTGTCGAGCGGGGTGACGAACAGGTCTTCACCCTGACCACGGTGCGCGCCCACGATCAGTACAACACCACCGTTTATGGTCTGGACGACCGCTACCGGGGCGTCTTCGGTCAGCGCCGCGTGCTGTTCGTCAACCCGCAGGACCGCATCCGCAGCGGCTTGGCAGAAGGCGCCTGGGTCGACCTGATCGGCGCAGCGCCCGATGACATCGAACGCGTGGCCCCCGGCTTCAAGCTGGTCGACCACGACATCCCGCCCGGCTGCGTGGCGGCCTACTACCCCGAGACCAACGTGCTGGTGCCACTGGGCAGCCACGCCGTCGGGGCCCGCACACCGGCTTCCAAGGCCATCCCGGTGCGCTTGCGCGCGGCGGTGAAGGCCGAGCAGGAGGTGAGCGCATGAACGCCCGTGTCAACGTGCCGATGGGTGAATCGACCGATGAAACCCCACCGGGCCTGAGGCGCGTTCGGGTGCAGCGCCATGAAGGCGACACGCACCGAGCCGACCACGACTGGGTGATCGACGAGGCCCCCGTGGCCCTGGTCTACAACGGCGTTTCGCACGTGGTGATGATGGCCACGCCGACGGCGCTGGAAGACTTCGCGGTCGGCTTCTCGCTCTCAGAAGGCTTGCTCGACGGCATCGGCGAGCTGCGTGACCTGAGGGTGGCGCACGCCGAAGCCGGTGTGAGCGTGCACCTCGAGGTCTCGCCCCGCGCCTTCGATCGCTTCAAGGACCGGCGCCGTCAGCTCGCGGGCCGCACCGGATGCGGCCTGTGCGGCATCGACAGCCTGCAGGCCTTTCAGGAGACCTTGCCCGAGCGCACGCTGGTGGCGTCGCCTGCCGATGCAATGGACCCGAGCGCTGCGGTGCGGCGCGCCCTGCAGGCGCTGCCCCGAAGCCAGGCCTTGCAGGCCCGAAGCGGCGGCTGTCACGCAGCGGCCTGGGCCACGCCGGAGGGGCAGATCGCCTGCGTGCGCGAAGACGTTGGCCGCCACAACGCACTCGACAAGCTCATCGGTGCCCTCGCGCTGGCGGGGCGGTTGCCCGCTGCATCCACCGCCACGTCCACCACGACATCCATCGCCACATCGACCGAGCCGCCCAGCGGCCTGATCGTGGTCTCCAGCCGAGCCAGCCACGAGATGGTCAGCAAGTGCGTGCGCGTGGGCGTGGGCACCCTGGGCGCGATCTCGGCGCCCACCTCGCTGGCGATCGCGTTGGCCCAGCGCAGAGGCCTGCGCCTGTTTGGCTTTTGCCGGGGTGACGCGGTGGTGGCCTATGCCTGAGGCGAGCCGTCGCTGACGGGGCTGGGTCGCTGCGCTCGCCGCCGCTCGGCGTGCCCAGCTCAGCCGCGCAGACCCTTCAAGAACCTGCCCAGTCGGTCCAGGCCTTCGCTCAGGTCCTCGCGCGACGCCGCGTAAGACAGCCGCACGAAGCGCCCCGCGCCGCTGACACCGAAGTCGTGGCCCGGCGTCAGCGCCACGTGAGCCCCCTGCAGGGCGCGCTCGCAAAACGCCATCGCGTCCAGCCCGGTGTCGGCCACGTCGATGTAGACGTAGAAGGCCCCATCGGGCAACACGGGCACAGTCAGCCCGATGTCGCGCAGGCCCTGCAGCACCAGCGCGCGCCGCTCGGCGAAGTCCCGCTTGCGCGCCTCGCACACCTCGATCGATTCGGGCGTGAAGCAAGCCAGCGCCGCCAGCTGCGCCGGCGTGGGCGCGCAGATGTAGTAGTTCTGCGCCAAGCGCTCCATGGCGGGCACCAGCTCGTCGGGCACCACGGCCCAGCCCAGGCGCCAGCCCGTCATGCCGAAGTACTTCGAGAAGCTGTTGATGACGCAGGCGCCCGGGTCGGCCGCCAGCACCGTGGGCGCGGGCGTGCCATCGGCTTGCGCGTCGCTGAGGTTCAGGTAGATCTCGTCGACGATGCGCCAGGCGCCGTGCGCGCGCGCCCACTCGCAGATGGCGACCAGCTCGGCCGGTGGCACCGAGGTGCCCGTGGGGTTGGACGGCGTGGCGATCATCAGGCCCTTCGTGCGCGCCGACCAGTGGCGCTGCACGGCGGCCAGGTCGAGCTGAAAGCGCGACGACGCATCGGTGGGCACCAGGCGCACGTCGGCGCCGAAGCCGCTGAGGAACTGCCGGTTGCACGGGTAGGACGGGTCGCCCACCAGCACCTCGTCGCCCGGGTCGACCAGGGCGGCGGTGACCAGCAGCAGCGCGGCCGAAGCGCCCGCCGTGACGACCACGCGATCGGGCGACAGCTTCAGGCCGTGGGCCCGCTCGTAAAACCCGGCGATGGCCTCGCGCAGCGCGGGCAGGCCCAGCGCGCCGGTGTAGGGCAGGGGGGCTTCACCGGCCACGCGTTGCAGCTCGGCGCGCACGGCGGGCGGCGCCCCGAAGTCCGGCTCACCCAGGTTGAGTCGGATGACCCGGTGGCCTTGGGCTTCGAGCGCGGCGGCGCGCTTGCCGAACTCCATGGCCAGGAAGGGGGTGATGGCTTGGGCGCGTTGGGAGACCTTCATGGGCGGGCAGTTTAGTGCGCGCGCCCTGTAGGATGGGCGGCTCAGGAGGGATCGAACCACATGCTGCGTGCCTGGCTGCACGACGTCGGGGAAAGGGCGCAGGCTCGCTGGCAGGCCTGGGGTGAACCCATGGGCTTTGGCGGCGCCATGCTCATCACCCTTGGCTCGATGCTGCGCCACAAGCCTTTGCCCTCGATGGCGCAGTGGGGCCGGCTGGCCGCGCAGGCGAGCGTTCAGGCCCTGCCCATCGTGTGGGTGGTCAACGCGCTGGTGGGCGCCATCATGGCGTTCGTGGGGGCGGTGCAGCTGCAGAAGTTCGGCGCGGGCCTCTACGTGGCCGACCTGGTCGGCATCTCGGTCACCCGTGAAATGGCCGCCCTGATCACCGCCGTCGTCATGTCCGGGCGCACCGCTGCGGCCTTCGCCGCCGAGCTGGCCACCATGCGTGCGCAAGAAGAGATCGACGCCCTGCACGTGCTCGGCCTGGACCCGATGCGCGAGCTGGTCATGCCCCGCGTGCTGGTCTTGCTGGGCATGATGCCCTTGCTGTTTTTCCACGCCTGTGTGGCGGCCTTGCTGGGGGGCTTGCTCGTGGCTTCGCTGATGCTCGACCTCAACGCCGACACCTATGTCCAACGCCTGATGGTCGCCACCTCGGCGACGCACCTGTGGCTGGGCCTGGCCAAAGCGGTGGTGTTCGGTGGCTGGATCGCCCTGGCCGGCTGCTACGCCGGTTTGCACGCCGCGCGCAGCGCCGCCGGGGTGGGTGAAGCCGCCACGTTGGCCGTGGTGCGCGGCATCGTCGGCGTGATCGCCCTGGACGCGGTCTTCGCCGTCGTCGCCAACGCCATGGGCTGGTGAGGAGCAGGCATGGCCCACATCGACGTCCGAAACCTGCGCATGCAACACGGCGAGCGCCTCATCCAGGAGCAGGTCAGCTTCAGCGTGGCACCGGGCTGCATCTTCGCCGTGATGGGTGGCAGCGGTTGCGGCAAGAGCACCTTGCTGCGCCACATGGTCGGCCTGCAGGAGCCCGCCGCTGGCGACGTGTTCGTGGACGGCCGGGGTTACTGGGGCGAGATGGACGCCGATGAAAAACAGGCCACGCGCCAGCGCTTTGGCATGCTGTTTCAAAAGGGCGCCTTGTGGTCGACCCTGACCGTGGCTCAGAACGTGCACGTGCCGCTGGAGCTGCACTGGCGCGATCGCGACGAGACCGAGCGCGCCCAGCGCGTGCGCGACGTGCTCGACTGGGTCGGCCTGGCAGAGTTGGCCGACGCGCCGGTGCACGGGCTCAGCGGCGGGCAGGTCAAGCGCGCGGGGCTGGCGCGGGCCATCGTGGCCGAGCCCGAGGTGATCTTCCTGGACGAGCCCTCGGCCGGCCTGGACCCGGTCACCTCGCTGCGCCTGGACGACCTGATCCTGTCGGTGCGCGACCGCACGGGCGCCTCGGTGGTGCTGGTCAGCCACGAGCGCGACAGCCTTTTTCGCATCGCCGACGACGGCATCTTCCTGGACGCCGACTCGCGTCGCCCGCTGGCCCAGGGCCGGCCGTCCCGGATGCAACACGACGCGAGCCTGCCGCTGGCGGTGCGCAATTTCCTGCAACGAAAGGACGAGCAGGCATGAAAAGACGATCGGTGGCGCTGGGCGCCTTCGTGGTGATGGCCATGGTGCTGGCCGTGGTGCTGATCACGGCGCTGGGCAAAGGCCGCTTCTTCGGGGGCGGGCGCACGCAGGCGGTGGTGTGGTTCGACAAGAGCGTCAAGGGCCTGACCATCGGCTCGCCAGTGACGTTCCGGGGCGTGCCCATCGGTCAGGTCGAGGCCATCGGCGTCGAGCTCGACCCGCAGACCCTGCAGTCGCGCCAGCCCATCACGCTGGCGGTGTCGATGGAGGCCCTGTCGATCAAGGTGCGCGGGCGGCGGGCCCAGCGCGAGGCCCTGCAGTCGCTCATCGACCGCGGCCTGGTGGCGCAGATGGTCACGCAAAGCCTGGTCACGGGCCAGGCCATGATCGACCTGACCATCGGGCCCGCCCCGGCCGCCGCCGTGGCCCAGTCCCAGGACGGCCCGCTGGTCATCCCGCACGTGGGTGGCAGCTTCGACCGCTTGCTCGAGCAGGTCTCCGAGCTGCCCCTCAAAGACACCGTGGCCGACGTGCGCGCCACCTTGCTGAGCGTGCGCCAGCTGGCCGACGAGGCGCGCACCAGCGTGGCCAAGGTGCAGGGCGACGTCGGGCTCGTGACCGGTCAGGCCACGAAGACCCTGCAGCGCGCGGGCGACGACTTCCACCAGGCCTCGCAGCAAACCACGGCCACGCTGCAGTCGCTGCAAAGCCTGGCCGATGGCAGCCAGCGCCTGTTGCTCGACGTGCAGCCCCGCGTGGTGGGCGCCATGGACGCGCTGCATGGCGCGGCCAACGACGTGCGCACCGGCATGGGCGAGATCTCGGCCTGGGTGGCGCCTGGCTCGGCGGCCCGCACCGACCTCGATGGCGCCCTGCGCGACCTGGCCCGCTCGGCGCGCAGCTTCTCGGCGCTGGTCGAAGACATCGAAGAGCAACCCAACGTCCTCGTCTTCGGGAGACCCCATGAGTGAAGCTTCTCGCGCCGCCTCTGGTGAGGTGAGCCAGCGCGTCCAAGGCAGCGTGACCTCCACCGGCCTGCCGGGCCGGGTCTTCGCGACCGTGGCGGCCCTGATGGCCATGATGACCCTGGTGTCCGGCTGTGCCAGCCCGCCGCCACGTGCGATGGTCATCATCCCGTCTGTGCCCGTGCAAGCGCCCGTTCATGCGTTCGTTCACGCGCCCGTGCCATCAACGGCCGCGCCGGCCACATCGACCACAACCGCTCCAGCCGCCCCCGGCGACGCAAGCCGCGCGCCTGGCGTCTCGCTGGTGCCCTTGCGCCTGCCCGAGCACTGGCAACGCCGCCAGGTGCTGCACCTGCGCCAGGACGCCGAGCTCGTGGCCTGGCCCAACGCCGTCTGGGCCGAGCGCGTGGAAACCGGCATGACGCGGCGCTTGTCACAGGCCCTCAGGCAGCGCTTGCCCGAGCAGGGATGGTGGACGGGTGAAGAGGCCCTGGGCACGCGCCGCCTGCTCGTCGAGGTGCAGCAACTGGATGTGCACGCCGGCCGCAGCGAGGTGCTGGGCACGCTCAACTGGCGCCTGGTCGACCGCCAGGGCCGGGTGCTCGATGGTGGCAGCCTGACGCAGCGCGTGCAGGCGCCGGTGGGCGACGCCCAACAAGAAGCCGAAGCCCTGGCGAAGTGGATCGACGCCCAGGCCGAGGCGCTCGCGCCCAGGTTCAAGGGCGCGCCCCAACCTTGAGGCCGCTTCGCCAGGCTCGGCCGGTTCAGGCGTGTTTCAGCGCTTGAGCCAGCCTGCTGCCAGGTTGCCTAGCAGCGCAGTCAGGTCGCTGCCCTGGTCGGGCAAGGCGCCCTTGGGGCTGAGCTGGTCGATCAGGCCGGGCAGCACCTCGCTGAGCAACGAGGCCTGCTGATCCGGGGAGGTGCCGGCCTGGCGGGCCAGGTCACGCAGCGGGCCTTCACCCAGCACCGCCGCGATCTGGTTGGCGCTGATGGGCAGGTTGGCGCCGGTGCCCACCCACGAGGCGATCACCTGGCCCAGGCCCTTGTCTTCAAAGGCCTTGACCAGGCCGGACAGCCCGCCCACCTGAGGGTGGTTGAGCACCTGCATGACCAGGCCGATGAGGTCGGTGGTGGCAGGGGTGCCCTGGCTGGCTTGGCCGGACAAGGAGCCCAGCACCTGGCTGGCGAGAGAGTCGAGCAATCCCATGGTGGTGCCTCCTCAGTCCAACAGCTCGGCGGGGACGTTGCCGCCATTTGCCGCCAGCTTCTGCAGCACGGTCTTGTGCAGCCAGGTGTTCATCTGCACCGAGTCGGCCATCTTGTCGGCCGGGCAGCCCAGCTCGACCGCCAGCGCCTTGCGGGCGTCCAGGGTGCTTTCGAGGTCCAGCAGCTTGAGCAGGTCGACGATGGAGGTGCGCCAGTTGAGCTTTTGCAGCTTGACCTGCGCGCGCGATTCGAGTTGCGCGACCACGTCCACCACGGCGATGGCGCGGGCGGCCGGGGCCGCCGAAGCCGTTGCAGGGGCTGCGGTGGCTTGACCGGCGGCGGGGGCGGCAGGCGACGACGCCGCTGGGGTGGGCGAGGCGGTGGGCGTCGCCGGGGCGGATGCGCCGCTCGCGCCTGCTGCCTGGTCGCCGAAACCCAGCTTGCTCAGGATCTTGCCGAAGAAACTCATGTGTGCTCCATGCGATGAAAGGGGTGGCGCCGCCCGGTCACCCCAAGCGGCTGGGGCCATGCTACGCAGCCGGGTGGTGCCCGCAACCGACCAAAGTATGGGTGGCGGCCCTGTCGTCAGATCCCGCATGGCTGTCGCCCCATTCCTTCTGCTGCGCGGGGATCAGGACTACAGTGGCGCCCAGGCTGACACCGATCCACCAGGAGACACGACATGAGCGACCACCCTTTTCAAGCGCCGGACATCGTCCCCCGCGAGAAGCTGGACTTCGACCTCGGCGGCGACATCCCCAAGTACTGGTTCGGTGGCGATGCCTTCAAGTCGCGCTACTTCGACGCCATGTCGACCATCTTCCCGGAGGGCGAGCGCTACTTCATCTCCTGCGTGCGCGACTTCCGCGACCAGATCAGCGACCCCAAGCTGCTGGCCGACGTCAAGGACTTCATGCGCCAGGAAGGCCAGCACGGCATCGTGCACACCCAGTACAACGACCGCCTGCGCCAGCAGGGCATCGACGTGGACATGCTGGAGACCGTGCAGCGCAACATCTCCAACTGGGCGCGCAGCAAGTTCGCCCCGGTGGTGACACTGGCCGACACCGCCGCCGCCGAGCACCTGACCGCCACCATGGCCGAAGCCCTGTGCGAAGACCCGAAGGTGCTGGGCCAGGCCGACCACCGCATGCGCGCCATGTACGCCTGGCACGCCATGGAAGAGATGGAGCACAAGGCCGTGGCCTTCGATGTGCTGCAGAAGGTGGCCAAGGCCGGCTACCTGCGCCGCACCTTCGCGCTCGTCATGGTCACCTTCCTGTTCAACATCAACGTGGCGCTGACCACCCGCTACATGCTCAAGGTCGACGGCTTCAGCCGCTGGCAGCGCATCAAGATGTTCGCCAAGGGCGCTTGGTGGTTGTTCGGCATTGGCGGGCTCTACACCCGCATGATCCCCAGCTACCTGAGCTTTTTCAAACCCGGTTTCCACCCCTGGGACACCGGCGTCGTGCCCACGTACAAGGTCTGGCTCGACACCTTCAACCGCACGGGCGACCCGCTCAAGGCCGGCGAGGTCCTGTGGACCCGTCACCTGGCTTGAGCTGGGCTGATCGCGCCAGGCTGACAAAGCGGCAGCGGGGGCGCAGGGCCCCCGTCTGAATCACCGACTGAACAAGTTGGTCTCAGTTGACCAGCCGACCGCCCTTGCGTCCGCAGGGCGCCTGCTCGGGAGAGCGGGCGGCGCGCATCACGTCCTGGTCGGTCATGCCGATGCCGCGCAGGAACTCGTCGCGCAGGCGCAGCACGTCGTCGATGTTGTCGTCCGAGGCGTCGATGAGGTAGCCCTCGATGCGCTCGAGCTCCTCGATCTGGCTTTCGGTGAAGGTGGGGCGGGCCCAGTTGGGCAGGCGGGTGCAGTGGCTGAAACCCCAGGCCTGGGGCTGGCGGTGCACGTCCTGCGAGACCAGCACCTGGGTCAGGTCCTCCAGCTCGGTGCTGTCGAGGTCTTCCACCATGCCGTGTTCGATCACCTGGGCGGCGACCACGCGAGGTTCGGCCACGTCCAGCACCACCCGGCAGAGCACCGGTGAGGTGAATGGATTCCGCTGATGACGCCAGTGGCCGTGCATCAGGCAGGCCGCTGCGATGGGCTGATCGCAGTCTGACGAAACGTTGTCGAACCAATTCATGCGAGAGTCCTCCGGCGAAGTGGTTGAAGCGGGTCGCTTGATGCCCATCATGCAGAAACCGCGCCACTTTGGGTGGGCAGATTTGGCAGGAAACCCCGGGTTCGGCGTTTCGATGCAACGGGGCCCCACAAGGCCCCCAATCGCCCTTATGCTGGTGGGCTGCCCCGACTTTCGGATGGGTCCACCCCCCTCCTGTGCATGGGGCTTTGTCGCCCACGGCCTCCTAGCATCGGCTCCCAGTTCGATGCCCCACAGGAGCGACCCGTGAACGATTACATCCAGCCCATCCAACAGTTCCTCACGACCACCGCCCTCGATGTCGGGCTCAAGATCCTGGCGGCCATCGCCTTCTGGATCGTCGGGCGCTGGGTCATCGGGCGCTCCATCTCGCTGATGCAGGCGGCGATGAACCGCAACCACGTCGACCCCACGCTGACCAAGTACCTGGGCTCGATCGTCGCCATCACGCTCAACATCGCCCTGGCGCTGGGCATCCTGGGTTATTTCGGCATCCAGACGACCTCGTTCGCCGCGCTGATCGCCGGTGCGGGCGTGGCCATCGGCGCCGCCTGGAGCGGCCTGCTGGGCAACTTCGCCGCGGGCGCCTTCATGCTGGTGCTGCGCCCCTTCAAGGTGGGCGACTTCGTGTCCATCGGCGGTGTCACCGGCACGGTGCACGAGTTGGGCCTGTTCGGCACCACGCTGATCACGCCGGACAACGTCATGACCATCGTCGGCAACGGGCGCATCTTCGGCGACACCATCCAGAACTTCTCGGCCCTGCCGGCGCGGCGCGTGGACCGCACGGCCCAGCTGGCCGCTGGCGTGGACGTGGCCGATGCCATCGTGCGCCTGCGCAAGGCGGTCTCGAAGATCCCCAACGTGCTCGACCTGCCGGTGCCCGAGGTCAGCGTGCTCGACATCAACCTGGTCGGGCCCGTCATCGCCGTGCGCCCGTATTGCCACACCGTGGATTACTGGCAGGTGTACTTCGACACCAACGCCGCCATCTTGCGGGTGTGCCAGGAAGCCGGCTGGCCGGCGCCCACGCCCACCCACATCGCGAAACTCCAGCAACTGGCTGCGTAAGATGGGTGCCTGGGTCCGCCATGGGGCGGGCGATGACGCGCAGGAGCTCGGCACATGGACATCCGCATGGAGGTGGAGCAGTTGATGGCAACCGAAGTGGGGCCGTTCGTGCCCCGACTGATGGCGGCTGCGGGCATCGTGCTGGTGGCCTGGGTGCTGTCGCGCCTGGTTCGCGCCACCGTGAGCCGGCTGGCGCAGCGCACCGGCCTGGAGCGCCGCCTGCAGACCCCTGGCCTGGCCGGGGTGCTGGTGCAGGTGGCCACCGGCCTGGTCTGGCTGCTGGCCTTGCCGGCCTTGCTCGGCACGCTGCAGCTGCAGGCCTTGCTCGACCCGGTCAACGTGATGATGTCGCGTTTGATGGGCTACGTTCCGAGCCTGTTTGGCGCGGTCGTGATCCTCGGGGTGGGCTGGCTGGCGGCGCGCATCCTCAGGCAGATCGTCGAAGGCTTGCTGATCGCGGCGGGCTCCGAAAACCTGGCCGAGCGCCTGGGCCTGGGCTCGGCCCTTGGCGAGCGCAAGCTGGCCAGCCTGGCGGGCTCGGCCGTGTTCCTGCTGGTGATGCTGCCCACGCTGACGGCGGGGTTGCAGGCCCTGGGGCTGGAGGCGGTGGCCCGACCGGTCGGGCAGATGCTCGACGCGGTCGTGGCCCTGGTGCCTCGCCTGGTCTCTGCCGGCCTGATCGTGGGCATCGGCGCCTTGTTGGGGCGGGTCGTGGCCGGGGTGGTGGTCACCGCGCTGGTGGGCGCCGGGGTCAACCGCTGGCCGGCGCGCATGGGCCTGCCCGACGGCTGGCGTTTTGCCGGCCGCGACCTGGCCGAGCTGGCCGGCTCTTTGGTGATGCTGGGCTTTGTCATGGCCGCCATCACGCAGGCCTGCCAGGTGCTGGGCTTCGAGGTGCTGACCGAAGTCGTCACCGTGCTGGGCTCGGTCATGGCGCGCCTTGTGACGGCTGCGCTGGTGCTGGCCATCGGCCTGTGGCTGGCGTCGGCGGCGGCGCAGGCCGTCGAGGCCAGCGGGCGCCACGAGGCCCTGGCCTGGGCCCGCGTGGCGCGCTGGACCATCCTGTTCTTCTCCACCGCGCTGGCCTTGCGCCAGTCGGGCCTGCCGGGCGACATCATCGTCATCGCGTTCGCGGCCGTGGTGGGCGCGATCGCGCTGGGCCTGGCGCTGGCGCTGGGCCTGGGCGGGCGAGAGGTGGCTGCTCGCCTGCTCGATGCGCTGGCGCGACGCTACACCCGCATCGATGAAGACCGTGGCAACCCACCTGCCTGAGGCCGCTCGGTGAGCATCGGCCTGCGGCACCTGCCGCGCCTCCTGCGGCGGCTTTTCAACGAGGGCAGCCTGCCCCAGCAGGTCGCGGGCATGGGCCTGCTGGCTTCGGCCGCGGCGCCCTTGGCGACGGCGGCATGGGGCTGGGGTGAGCCGCACACCTGGCTGGCCATGGCGCTGACCGGCCTGACCGCCACGGCGGCGGCCACCTGGGTGGCGTGGCGCGCCTCGGCGGCCTTGCTGCGGGTCTCGGACGCGGCCCAGTCTCTGCGCAGCGAACACCTGCGGGACGGCCTGGAGGTGCCCTTGCTCAACGCGACGGCCGAGCTCTTCGTGCTCTCGGCCCGCTTGCGCCGCCTGGTGCTGGCCGTGCGCCGCCACCGCAAGGAGCTGGAGGCGCTCAACCACGCGCTGGGCCAGCGCCTGCACGCGCGCACCCACGAGCTCAGCACCCTGCAGGAGCTGTCCATCGGCCTGGCCCAGCAGACCGACCTGCACCGCCTGGTCGACGAGGCCCTGCAGGCCCTGGAGCGCACGCTGAGCTACAGCAGCGCCTCCTTGTGGGCGCGCGAGGACCTGCGCGCCGACGGACGGGTGGTGCTGATGGGCTACCGCACCGGCGAGGGTCATGAGGGCCTCGATGGCGATGACCTCTCGGGCATGCGCCTGTCGCGGGGCAACCTGCGGCACTACGAGCGCATCGAGCGAGAGCGCCAGACGGTGGTCGACAACCAGGTGCAGCACAGCTTCCTGAGCTGGTTGATCGACCGGGTCACCGATGACGCGCGCACTTCCACGCTCTATCGCAACAGCCGCTCCTGGGTGGCCCAGCCGCTGCAGTTCCGCGACGACGTGCTGGGCGTGATGCGGGTGGACCACGCCGAGCCTGGTTACTTCGACCCCGAGCGCGTGCGCCTGCTTCAGGCCGTCAGCAGCCAGGCGGCGCTGGCCATGCACCACGCGCAGCTGGCCGAGCAGGCCCGCGACCTGGCCGTCATGGCCGAGCGCAACCGCATCGCCCGCGACCTGCACGACGCGGTGTCGCAGACGCTGTTCGCTGCGCACGTCATCGCCGGCACGCTGGGCAAGGCCTTGCAGGCCGGCCCCGACGAGGCGCTCAGCCAGCAGGCGCAGTCGCTGGGCCGGCTCATCCAGGGGGCGTTGGCCGAGATGCGCATGCTCATGCTGGAGCTGCGCCCGGACGCGCTCGAGAAAATGACCTTTGGCGAGTTGCTCAAGCACGCCATCGATGCCCAGGCCAGCCGGGGTGGCACGCGCTTCGTGCGCCACGTCGCTTCGGCCGACCGGCTGTCGGCGCCGGTGCGCATGCAGCTCTACCGCATCGCCCAGGAGGCCTTGTCCAACGTCAGCCGTCACAGCGGCGCCACCGAGGCCGAGGTGCAATGGGTGGTGCAAGGCCCCCAGCGCGCCATGCTGCGCATCCGCGACAACGGTTGCGGCTTCGACACCGCCGCCGAACACCCCGGCCATTTCGGCCTGGAGAACATGCGCGCGCGCGCCGCAGAGATCGGCGCCGTGCTGACCGTGGTGAGCGCGCCGGGCCAAGGCACCGACCTCACCGTGCAATGGGGCGATGACCCCCACGATGCCAACTGACCATGCCCACAGACACCCACACCCCCCCGATCCGCGTCTTCCTGGCCGACGACCACCCGATGGTGCGCGCGGGCCTGGCCGGCATGATCCAGGGCGAGAGCGGCCTGACGCTGGCGGGTGAAGCCGCCGATGGCCGCGAGGCCGTCAAGCTCATCCCCACGTTGCAGCCCGATGTGGTCTTGCTCGACATGGCCATGCCGCACCTCGATGGCGTGGGCGTCATCGAAGCCTTGCACGCCTCGTTGCCCGACACCCGCTTCGTCATCCTCAGCAGCCTGCTCGACCCGCTGCAGGTCGATCGCGCCGTGCGCGCCGGCGCGAGGGGCTACCTGCTCAAGACGGCCTCGGCGCAGGAGCTCGTGACCATGATCCGGCAGGTGCACGCCGGTCGCCGCGTGCTGGGCCCCGAGATCACCGATGCCATGATCGCCAACCAGCAGCGCGACGTGCCTGGCGCCGACCTCACCACCCGCGAGCGCCAGCTGCTGGCCCTGATGGTGCAGGGCATGAGCAACCAGGAGATCGCCGAGGCCATGGGCATCGCGCTGCCCACGGTCAAGTACCACGTCACCAACGTGCTGGGCAAGCTGCAGGTCGACAGCCGCACCGAGGCCGTGGTGCTGGCGCTCAAGCACAAGCTGGTGCCGCAGGGCTGAAGCCCGACCAAAGTCGGGGTTGGGGCCCGTCCGTGGATGGGGGTGTTCAACCCGCCGGGTGCCTAAGCTGGGGTCATGTTGTCGCCCAGCTTCACGCCCATGCCTGTCCCCATCCACGCCTTGTTCAAGCTGCCCCCCGCTTCGCCTCGCGTCCTGCTGGTGGAAGACGACGCCGTGCTGGCCCTGGTGGTCATGGAGCAGCTGCGCACACTGGGTTGCGAGGTCTCGCTGGTGGAAAACGGCTGGATGGCCGTGCAGGCCTGGGCGGGCACGGAGGTCAACGAGTCCTTTGACCTGGTGCTCATGGACCTGCAGATGCCGGTGATGAATGGCGTGCAGGCCATGCGCCGCATCCGCCGCCTGGAAGAGGATCAGCGGCATCGCGCCGCCCCGATCGTGGCCTTCAGCACCTGCAGCTTCGACGAGACGGGCATGCACCTGCCGTCCTCGGGCTTCGACGATTTTTTGCCCAAACCCTGCGAGCTCAGGCAGCTGGCTGCCCTGCTGCGCCGCTGGGTGCCGCAGGCCCGCCTGCGCGCGGTGGCCTGATCAGCCGACCAGGCGGTTGCGGCTGGCCCAGGCGCGCGGCGAGCTGCCGCTCCAGCGCTGGAACGCCCGGTAAAAGGGGCTGAGTTCGGCAAAGCCCAGTTGCTGGGCCACTTCACGCACCGTGCGCTCGCCCCCCGCCAGCCACTGCAGTGCCAGCTCGCGCCGAGCCTCATCCAGCAAAGCGTTGTGGTGCGTGCCCCGCTCGCTGAGTCGGCGTGCCAAGGTGCGTTCACCCAGGCCGAAGGCGGTCGCCGCCTCGGCCCGGGTGGGCGCCGCCATGCGCGCGCCCGAAGCCATTTGTTCGCGCAACCAGTTGCGCACGGCCTCGTCCAGGCCTTGCTGCTGCGCCAGCGCCTGCAACTGGGCTGCGGCGTACTGCTCGTGCAGGCGCGCCAGCTGGGCGTTGGCCTGCGGCAAGGGCAGGTCGAGCACCCCGTTGTCGATCAACAGACCGCTGTAGGCCTGGCTGAACTCGACGGGGCAGCCGAACACCTCCCGGTAACCGGCCAAAGGCCCCTCGGGCTCGTGGCTGAAGCGCACCAGGCTCGGCTTGAGCGGCTGAGGCGTGATCCAGCGCGAGGCGCTGACCACGGCGGCCAGCACGGCCTCGATCTGGTGGGGGCTGAAGGCCAGGTCGCCCTGGCGCGGGTGGTAGACCAGCCAGCTGGCCTGGGGGCCGGCGAGCAGCTGAAAGCGCCCGCCATCGGAGATCAGCGACTGGTACTTCTGCACCACGGCCAGGGCCTGGCGCAACGTGGCGGCCGACTGCACGATGAAACCCACCACGTTGAAGCTGCCCGGGCCCACCACGGTGCCGGCTTTGAGGCCGAAGCCGGCGTCTTGGGTCAGGCGCGCGGCGGCACGCCACAGCCGGGTGATGTGGTCGATGGGCCAGCGCTCGCGATCGAGCTCCTGCGGCGGGATGCCGGCGGCGCGCAGCAGGGTGGTTTCCTCGATTCCCTGGCGATGCGCTTCTGCCAACACTGTGCGCACCCAGCTCATCGACACCATGGCCTGTGAAGTCAATCTCGCTGTCCTCCAAAGTCAATGGTTCGGGATCATAAGTCGATAAGGTCGCGGCCAGCGACGTGTTGGAAGAAGGAAGCGATCGATGGCTTCGGCTGTGCGGACAGACGTGGTGGTGGTGGGTGGGGGCCTGGCGGGCATCGTCACGGCCCTGGAATGCCTCAAGGCGGGCCGGCACGTGACCGTGGTCGACCGCGACACGCCCGAGCGCCTGGGCGGCCTGGCCTTGTGGGCCTTCGGGGGCATGGCCCTGGTCGACACCCCGCTGCAGCGCCGCATGAAGATCGCCGACTCGCCCGAGCGCGCCCTGCGCGACTGGTTGAGCTTTGGCGAGCTGGCCGAGGGCGACACCTGGCCCCGCCGCTGGGCCGAGTTTTACGTGCAGCA
Source organism: Comamonadaceae bacterium 2PF (assembly GCA_005502875.1). Lineage (GTDB taxonomy): Bacteria > Pseudomonadota > Gammaproteobacteria > Burkholderiales > Burkholderiaceae_C > Aquabacterium. The sequence continues at coordinate 52,426 of SCMV01000018.1, forward strand.
CTCGCGCGAGCAGGTCCACGACTGGCTGGTCTCGCACGGCCTGAAGTTCTTCCCGGCTGTGAACTGGGTCGAGCGGGGTCGCTTTGGCGAGGGCAACAGCGTGCCGCGTTACCACGTGGTCTGGGGCACCTCGCGCGAGCTCACACGCCGCATGATCTCGGCCATGCGGGCCGCCGACACAGGTGGGCGCCTGCAGGTGCTCAGCGGCCACCGCGTCACCGCGCTGGAGCGCAGCGGTGGCGTGATGAGCGGCGTGCAGGCCGTGCACGAGCCCAGCGGTGCGCAGGTGCGCATCGAGGCGCCGGTGGTGGTGCTGGCCATGGGCGGCGTCAACGGCTCGACCGAGCAGTGCATCGCCAACTGGCCGGCGCACCGGCCGCGCCCGGCCACGCTGCTCAACGGCGCGCACCCCTTTGCCGATGGCGCCCTGCACCGCCTGGCCACCGATGAGCTCGGCGCGCAACTCACCCACGCGGGCGAGATGTGGAACTACGCCGCCGGCATCCCGCACCCGCAGGCGCATTTCCCGGGCCACGGCCTGTCGACCATCCCCTGCAAGTCGGCGCTGTGGCTGGACCACGCCGGGCGGCGCATCGGCCCCGAGCCCCTGGTCACCGGCTTTGACACGCACGAGCTGTGTCGGCAGGTGGCCGCGCAGCCCAAGCCCTGGACCTGGCACCTGATGAACTGGCGCATCGCGGCCAAGGAGTTCGCCATCTCGGGTGCCGAGCACAACCAGCGCGTGCGCGACAAGCAGCTTGTTCACTTCCTGCTGGAGACGGCGCTGGGCAACCACCGCCTCGTCAAGCAGATGCAGCGCGAGAGCCCGCATTTCCTGGTCGCTGACACGCTGGCCGGGCTGGCGCAGAAGATGAACGCGCTGACCCTGGCCGAACACGGCGAGCAGCACGTCGACCCGGCCGTGCTGCAGGCCACGGCCGATGCCTTTGACGCGAACTTCGCCAAGGGCCTGGAGCTGGCCAACGACGACCAGATCCGCCGCATCGTGCACGCACGACAGTGGGGGCCCGATCGCCTGCGCACCTGCAAGCCGGCGCCGCTGCAGCAACGCGGCGCCGGCCCCTACATTGCCATCCAGGTTCAGCTGATCACGCGCAAGAGCCTGGGGGGCTTGCAGACCGACCTGCAAAGCCGCGTGCTGCAGGCCGATGGCCAGGCGGTGTCGGGCCTGTACAGCGTGGGTGAGGCGGCCGGTTTTGGCGGGGGCGGGGCCAGCGGCAAGCGATCGCTCGAAGGCACCTTCCTGCCGGGCTGCATCCTCACGGCCCGCGCGGCGGCCCGCTCGATCAACACCGGGGCTTGAGAGCATGCCGCATCGCCAGCACCGATCAGCCCCTATCAGCCCCCTGTGGCGCCGCCGCATGACCTCCGATTTGCCACCCCACCACCCCACCAAGAGGAGCCCCGATGCAAGGTGACGTTGTTTCCATCGTGCTGCTGCCGCTGATCCTGGCCTTCATCATGTTCTCGCTCGGCCTGGGGCTGACGGTGGGGGACTTCCGGCGCATCCTCGTGCAGCCGCGCGCCTTGCTGGTGGGCGTCTTCAGCCACTTCGTGCTGCTGCCGCTGGTGTGCTTCGGCATGCTCAAGCTCGTGGGGTTGAGCGGGGCGTTCGCGGTGGGCTTCATGATCCTGGCGGCCTGCCCAACCGGTGCCACCTCCAACTTGCTGACCTACCTGGCGCGTGGCGACGTGGCCCTGGCCCTGGGCTTCACGGCCATCGCCAGCTTGCTGACCATCTTCACGCTGCCCATCATCGTGACCGCAGCGCTGGGCCACTTCATGGGCGCCGAGCGCGCGGTGAACATGCCCGTCGGGTTGATGATGGGGCAGGTCGCGTTGGTGATGGGCCTGCCGGTCACGCTCGGCATGGTCGTGCGCCACCGCTGGGCGGCCTGGGCGCAGCGTTTCGAGCCGCGCGCCACGCGCATCGCCACGGGCCTGTTCGTGCTCATCGTGGTGCTGGCCGTCATCAAGAACTGGCCGATGGTGCAGGCGCACTTCGCGGCCCTGGCGCCGCTGGCCCTGGTGCTCAACCTGACCATGCTGAGCCTGGGCTTTGCGGTGGCCTGGCTGGCGCGCCTGTCGCGCAGCCAGTCGATCACGCTGGGCATCGAGACGGCGGTGCAGAACGGCGCCTTGGCGCTGGTGATCGCCAGCACGGTGCTGCAGGACGGCACCATGGCCATCCCCGGGGCGCTGTATGGCGTGCTGATGTACGTGGGCGGGCTGCTGTTCGCGTGGGTGATGCGGCGGTACGTGGCGGAGCCCGCGTCGTCACAGGCCTGATGCCCGAGTGGAGGCCGACATGCCCGTGCACCTGCCCCTGCACCTGCCAGCCACCGCCGCCGACCTGCGCCTGAGGGCCCAGGCCCGCCTGCCCCGCTTCCTGTTCGACTACGTGGACGGCGGTGCCACCGACGAGCAGACCCTGCGCGCCAACGAGGCCGCCTGGTCTGGCGTGACCTTGCGTCAGCGCGTGTTGCGCAACGTCGATGGCGTCGACACCTCGACCACGCTGGCGGGCCAGCCCTGCCAGATGCCGCTCGCGTTGGCGCCCGTCGGCCTGGGGGGTTTGCTGGCGCGACGGGGTGAGGTCCAGGCCGCGCGCGCCGCCGAAGCCGCCGGCGTGCCGTTCACCTTGTCCACGGTGGGCATCTGCTCGCTGGGTGAGGTGCAAGCCGCCGTGCAACAGCCGATCTGGTTCCAGCTCTACATGCTGCGCGACCGGGGCATCGTGCAGGCCCTGCTGCAGCGGGCCTGGGCCGCTGGCTGCCGCACCCTGGTCTTCACGGTTGACCTGCCCACCTCGGGCATGCGCCACCGCGACACCCGCAACGGTTTGTCGGCCCCCGCTGGCCGTGCCGCCCTGATCAAGGCGGCGCACCTGGCCTGCCGCCCTGGCTGGATCTGGGACGTGGGCGTGCGCGGCAAACCCCATGGTTTTGGCAACCTGAACGAGCAGGTGCCGCTCGCGCAGGACATGGACGCCTTCAAGGCCTGGATCGACACGCAGTTCGACCCCACGGTGACCTGGTCCGACATCGACTGGGTGCGCAGCCAGTGGCCGGGCACCGTGCTGCTCAAGGGCATCCTCGACGAGGAGGACGCGCGCCAGGCCGTGCGCAGCGGCGTGCAGGGCCTGGTCGTGTCCAACCACGGCGGCCGGCAACTCGATGGCGTGGCCGCCACCGCCGCGAAACTGCCCGGCATCGCGCGTGCCGTCGATGGCGCCCTGGCCGTGCTGGTCGACGGCGGCGTGCGCAGCGGCGTGGACGTGTTCCGCGCGCTGGCGTTGGGCGCCCAAGGCGTGCTCATCGGCCGGCCCTGGGCCTGGGCGCTGGCCGCTGGGGGCCAGGCCGCGCTGACCGACTTGCTGCGCAGCTGGCAGCGAGAACTGCAGCTGGCCATGACCCTGGCCGGCGTGACAAGGGTGGCGGACATCGGCCCCGCTCACCTGGACTGACCGGCTTTTTGTCCCCCCCTTTGCGAACGCCATCGACCCCCACACCCGACCCGCAGGAGACAACAACATGAACGGCGCACAAGCCCTGATGAAGACCCTCGCCGACGCCGGCGTGACCGTGTGCTTCAGCAACCCCGGCACCTCCGAGATGCACTTCGTGGCCGCGCTCGACCACGAGCCGCGCATGCGCGCCGTGCTCGCGCTGTTCGAAGGCGTGGCCACGGGCGCCGCCGACGGTTACGCCCGCATGGCCGGCAAGCCGGCCGCCACGCTGCTGCACCTGGGCTGCGGCCTGGGCAACGGCCTGGCCAACCTGCACAACGCACGCAAGGGCCGGGTGCCCATCGTCAACATCGTGGGCGACCACGCCACCCACCACGTCAAGTACGACGCGCAACTGCAGTCCGACATCGAGACCGTGGCGCGCAACGTCTCGAAATGGGTGCGCACCTCGGCGTCCACCGCCGAGCTGGCCAGCGACGCCGCCGAAGCCGTGGCCACCGCGATGGGCACGCCTGCGCAAGTCACCACGCTGATCCTGCCGGCCGATGTGTCCTGGGGCGAAGGCGGCGTGCCCGCGGCCCTGCCCACGCTGGTGCTGCCGCCGGTGGCCGACGACGAGGTCATCGACACCATCGCACAAGCCATCCAGTCTGGTGAGAAGGTGGCGCTGCTGATGGGCGCGCGCGCCCTGCGCGAGCCGGGCCTGATGGCGGCTTCGCGCATCGCGGTCAAGGCCGGCGTCAAGCTCTTCGCCGAGGTCTTTCCCACGCGCATCGAGCGCGGCGCGGGCCTGCCCCACGTCGAGCGCATCGCCTACCTGGCCGAGCTGGCCTCGGTTCAACTGCACGGCCTGAAGCACCTGATCCTGGTCGACGCCAAGTCACCGGTGTCCTTCTTTGCCTACCCGGGCAAGGCCAGCGACCTGGTGCCCGAAGGCTGCACCGTGCACACCCTGGCTTCGCCCTCGCAGGATGCCGTGGGCGGCTTGTCCAAGCTGGCGCAAAAGCTCGGTGCCGACGCCGTGCAGCCCATGCTGCAGTCGGCCATGCGGCCCGAGCGCCCCAAGGGCAAGCTCACCGCCGAGAAGGTCTGCAAGGCCGTTGGCCACCTGCTGCCCGAGCGCGCCATCATCGTCGACGAGGCGCAAACCTCGGGCGTCATGCTGCCGCACTTCACCAAGGGTGCGCCGCGCCACGACGTCGTCACGCTCACGGGTGGTGCCATCGGCCAGGGCCTGCCCAACGCGGTGGGCGCGGCCATTGCCTGCCCCGACCGGCCGGTGCTGGCCCTGGTGGGCGACGGCTCGGCCATGTACACCATCCAGGCGCTGTGGACCATGGCGCGCGAGCGGCTCAACGTCACCACCGTCATCCTCAACAACAAGTCCTACGCCATCCTCAACGTGGAGCTGCAGCGCGTGGGCGCCACGGGCCAGGGTGGTGGCAACGGCGAGAAGGCCCGCTCGCAGCTCGATTTGTCCAACCCCGGGCTGGACTTCGTGCAGCTGGGTGCCAGCATGGGCGTGCATTCGGTGCGCGCCACCACGGCCGAAGAGTTCAACACCGCGCTCGAAAACGCCTTGAGTTCGCCAGGCCCTCACCTCATCGAGGCGCTCGTGCCCAACGCCTTCGCGGGTTTGAAGCTGCGCCTGCTGCCCCACGTGTTGAGCTCGCTGGCCAGCCTGCCGCAGCCGCTGGCCCAGCTCATCAAGCGCAAGGTGTCGCCGTGACGCGACTGATCTGGCGCAAGCGCCTCTCGATCTGGCGCGCAGCCGCCCCGCCTCCCTAGGTTTCATGATGGGCAGGCGTGGGCCCGCTGGCTAGGATCCCTTTGACCGCTTCACAAGCCAACACAAGGGGAGACCGCACCCATGCCCACCCGCCAGGCCACCATCGGCCAACGCACCGTTTCGCTCGACGCCCGCCCTGACCGGCTCGACCTGCGAGACCGCTCCTACACACCGCCCCTGGGCAACCTGCCCTCCGAGTGGCCACCCAAGGACTGGGTCGAAACCTACCTGCCCCAGTACGCGAAACAAAAGCTGGTGCTCGACCAAGGCTCCGAAGGCGCCTGCACCGGCTTCGGCCTGGCCGCCGTCGTCAACTACCTGGGCTTCGTCATCAGCCTGCAAAAGCCCGAGGTCCAGGCGCGCAAGGTCAGCCCCGCCATGCTCTACCAGCTCGCGCGCATGTACGACGAGTGGCCGGGTGAAGACTACGAAGGCTCGAGCTGCCGTGGCGCGCTCAAGGGCTGGCACCGCCACGGCGTGTGCCGAGAAGACCTGTGGCCCTACAAGCTCGACCGCAAGGGCCGCCGCGTGCACGTCGCGCCCCTTGAAGACCCCGACCTGCCCGACGACCCCGAGCACAACTGGGACGTTGACGCGCTTTCGCGCACGCTGGGCGTGTACTACCGCGTTGACGTGCGCTCGGTGGTCGACCTGCAGGCCGCCATCTTCCAGAACGGTGCGGTCTACGTCTCGGCCACCGTGCACGAAGGCTGGGCCGTGCCCACGCGCAAGCAGCTGCGCGGCCACGCCGACCTGGTGCGCATCAAGCCCGTGGCCCAGCCCAAAGAGGCAGGTGGCCACGCCTTCGCGCTGGTCGGCTACAACGAGCAGGGCTTCGTGGTGCAGAACTCCTGGGGCCCCGGTTGGGGCTCGCACGGCTTCGCCTTGCTGCCCTATGAAGACTGGGTGCAGCACGCCACCGACGCCTGGGTCTTCACCATGGGCGTGTCCTGCCAGCAACTGGGCCAAGGCGCGGCCATGGTGCGCAGCCAGGGCACGGGCGCGGCGGCCAAGCTGGTGCGCTCGCCCCGTTTCCTCGTGCCCTTCAGCGGCAGCGCCATGGGCGCCGTGCCCGACCGCCCCAACGGCCTCATCGGTGCCGACGACGCCCTGGCGCGCCGCTACCGCAGCGTGCGCAAAGCCGAACACCGCCCGCTCGACGCAGACCAGGCCTACCGCCACACCATCGTGCTCGACCGGGGCTTCCCGGTGCGCAACGACATCACCGCCGAGAGCCCGCAGGCCGCGCTCGACTCGGCCGTCTTGAGCCGCCCGGCCGCCTGGCTCAAGGCGCGGGGCAGCGTCAAGGTCATGGTCTACGCCCACGGCGGCCTCAACAGCGAAAGCGCCTCGGTGGGGCGCGTGCGCGTGATGGCGCCTTACGCCCTGGCCAACGGCATCTACCCCTTGTTCGTGACTTGGCGCTCGGGCCCGATGGAGACCGTCTCCGATCTGGTCGAAGAACTCGGCGCCAAGTTCGGCCTGACTGCGCGTGGTGGTTCGCCCGCGCGCGGCTGGCTCGACCGCATCGCCGAAGGCACCGACCGCATGCTCGAGCCGGTGCTGCGCGCACCCGGTGGCGCCATGTGGGGCCAGATGAAGCTCAACGCCATCCGCGCCAGCGAAGACCCGCAAGGCGGTGTGCGCCTGGCGGTGGAGCGGCTGAAAAAACTCAAGGCCGAGGTGCCGGGCCTGGAGATCCACCTGGTGGGCCACTCGGCAGGCTCCATCGTGCTGGGCTCGATGCTCAAGCAGATGTCGGCCGCGGGCCTGAAGGCCGCCAGCACACGCCTGTTCGCGCCGGCCTGCACCACGCGCTTCGCGCTCGACCACTACGTGCCGGCGGTGCAAAAGGGCGTGCTGCCTGCCGAGCACTTCCACATCCACACCCTCTCCGACAAGAACGAACTCGATGACACCGTGGGGCCGTACCGCAAGTCGCTGCTCTACCTCGTGAGCCGCTCGTTCGAGGACGTGCACAAGATGCCGCTGCTGGGCATGGCCAAGAACTTCGACCCCGCCACCACCCAGCCCGATGCGGCCGACGACAGCTGGGCCCGCGACCGCGTGGCCGAGGTGCGCCGATGGCAGGACTTCTGGCGCGGCCTGCCCCATGGCGGCGCCAACCTGCACCTGCTCGACGCGCGCAGCATCTCCAACGGCTCTGGCAGCGAGCAGTCCACCCACGGCTGCTTCGACAACTCGGTGGACCTCGTCGGCCAAGCGCTGGGCTACATCGTCAACCCGGCCAAGCCGGTGCCCGTCAAGGTCGAGCGACTGGACTACTGAAACCCCGCAACAGGCAAACACCCATGAAATACCCAGGTCGTGTCATCAAGTCGGGCGAAACCGATGCCCGCATCGTCAAGGCGCTCAAGACCGCGCTCAACCAGGCCCTGGCCCTGCGCGGCGACGAGGCCATCGTGCTCGACGCCGACAACCCGCTCTTTGGCCCGCGCATGAAGCAGGCCGTCAAACTCTTTCAGGCGCGCAACGTCGACAACCAGCTCCAGCCGCTGAAGGTCGATGGCGAGGTGGGCTCGCTGACCTGGGAGGCCTTGTTCGGCACCCAGCGCGTGCCCCAGGTCGAGGTCAAGCCCAAAGGCCTGGCCGCGCAGGTGCTGGCGCAGGCGGGGGCCGCGGCCGATGCCGGCGTGCGCGAGCAGCCCCGCAACAGCAACAGAGGCCCCGAGGTCGACGAGTACCTGCGCCGCGCCGGTGTGCCGCCGGGCCTGGCCTGGTGCTGTGCCTTCACCTACTGGTGCTTCGACGAAGCCGCCAAGGGCCTGGGCATCGACAACCCCATGTACCGCACCGCGGGTTGCCTGGCCCACTGGAACAAGGCCGAGGCGCATGGCGGCACCCGCTTGCTGGCCAAGGATGCGGTCGCCGACCCGGGGCTCATCCAGCCCGGCATGGTCTTCATCATGGACTTTGGCGGGGGCATGGGCCACACCGGTTTCGTCGAGCGCGTCGAAGGTGGCTACCTCCACACCATCGAGGGCAACACCGACGCATCTCAAACGCGCGAAGGCGGTGGCGTCTACCGCCTCAAGCGCAAGGTGGGCAGCATCAACAAGGGCTTCATCCGCTACAAGGGCTGACGCGCATCAGGGGGCGGCGAGGGCAGGGGCGTACCATTGCCGCATGAGCACCCTGCCCCCTTGCCCCCAATGCGCCTCCGCCTACACCTACCAAGACGGCGCCAACCTCGTCTGCCCTGAGTGTGGCCATGAATGGAGCGCCAGCGCTGCCGCCGAGGCAGAGCCCGCCGCCAAGGTCTGGAAAGACGCCCATGGCAACGTGCTGCAGGACGGCGACACCGTCACCCTCGTCAAGGACCTCAAGATCAAAGGCTCCTCGGCCGTCATCAAGGTCGGCACCAAGGTCAAGAACATCCGCCTGATCGAGGGCGACCACGACATCGACTGCAAGGTCGACGGTTTCGGGCCCATGCAACTCAAGTCCGAGTTCATCAAGAAGGCCTGAGCCGGTGTGGGCCGGCCCTGGCCTGCATCGCTGTCCGGGCTGGCGGCGTTGACAAGTTAGGGGGGAGGGCTTGCATGCCGCAGGCTGGGCAAGCAGGCTCGTGGGTGGCCTTCGCAGTCCGCTCGTCAACGCTCGGAGGCCTTGTCGCCACCACCTGACGAGGGAGTCCCCATGTCCAAGCTGTTCACCCGCCTGGCCGCCCTGGCCTTGATCGCCCCCCTGTCGCTGCCCGCATCGGCCGCGCTCGACACCTTCCTGAAAGTGCCCGGCGCGCCCGGCGAAAGCACCGACAAGGATCACGCCAAGGAAATCGAGCTCCTGTCCTGGTCCTGGGGCGCCACCAACCAGGGCAAGGACGGTGTGCTGCTCGCGCCCTTCACCTGGACGCAGCAGCTCGACAGCGCCTTCGTGCCCTTGTTCCTCGGTCTGGTCAACGACACCGAGTTCGACCCGGTGAAGCTCGCCGTGCGCCGCGTCGGTGAGCGCGTCTCCGCCGATTTTTTCGAGATGACCTTCTCTGATGCCCACGTGCTCAGCCTGTCATCGTCGGGCACCGATGAAAGCGTCATCGTGACCGGCTCCATGAGCTACAGCGCCATCGCCATGAGCTACTGCCCGCAGGATGCCAAGGGCGGCCTGGGCGCATGCGTCAAGGGCTCGTTCAGGCCGACCAGCACCGGTGCCATGTCGTTCTCCGGGGACGCGCAAGTGCTGCGTGGCCTGGCCGAAGCTGGCGGCAAGGTGAACTTCGCCATCACCGCCGTGCCCGAGCCCTCTGCGGTGGCGGCGGCCCTGAGCGGCCTGGGCTTGCTGGGCGGCTTGGCGTGGCGTCGGCGCGAGGTGGCCCGCACCATCGGCTGAATGTGGGTGCGCGGCCCGGTGGCTCGCCTTAAGCTGCGAGCCATGCCCGCTGTCGCCCTGCCCCGCATCGACGAGCCGCGCTGCACCGGTTGCGGCCGGTGCGTGGCGGCCTGCCCGCCCCAGGTGATCTGGCTGCAGGCCACCGGCCCCAGGGGCTGGGGCCCGAAGCGGGCCGAGGTGCACGACATGCCCGGGTGCACAGGGTGCGCGCGCTGTGCGCTGGCCTGCCCCTTCGGCGTGATCCGCATGGAAAAAGTGGTCGCACCCGAGGCCTTGCCCGGCGAGCCGCTGGCGCCCAACGATCCCCCTCCGGTAAAATAGTCCGTTTGGACCATTCGTGATGCCATGCGGGTGTCATGAAAAGTCAACCAAGCCGTGCGGCGCGCCACCCCTGCGCCCGGAGAGAGAGACCCCCGCCATGATCTTTGGAAAGCTGCTGCCCCGTGAGGGCAATTTTTTTGAGCTGTTCAACCAGCACGCCAACCACATCGTGACGGCCGCCCACGCCTTCGCTCAGCTGGTTCGCAACTACAACGACCCCAGCCTGCGCGAGAAGTACAACCGCGACGTGGACGCCGCCGAGGCCGCAGCCGACACCGTCAACCGCGAAGTCAACCGCCTGCTGCACACCACCTTCATCACCCCGATCGACCGCGAGCAGATCTTCTCGCTGATCAACACGATGGACGACGTGGCCGACCTGATGCAGGACGCCGCCGAGACCATGGCCCTGTACGACGTGCGCCGCATGACCGACGAGATCGAGCGCCTGACCGACCTGTGCGTCAAGAGCGCCGAGCGCGTGAAAGACGCCGTCGCCCTGCTGCACGACATCGGTGACGCCAAGACCGCCGCCGCCGCGCTCAAGACCTGCGAAGAAATCGACCAGCTCGAAAGCGACGCCGACCGCGTCATGCGCGCCGCCATGAGCAAGCTGTTCCGCGAAGAGCCCGATGTGCGCGAGGTCATCAAGCTCAAGGCCATCTACGAACTGCTGGAAACCGTCACCGACAAGTGCGAAGACGTGGCCAAGCTCATCGAGGGCGTGATCCTCGAGAACTCCTGACCCGCCCTGGAGCCAAGACATGGAACCCATGCAAACGGCCCTTTGGGTCGTGATGGCGCTGGTGGTGCTGGCCCTGCTGTTCGACTTCATGAACGGCTTTCACGACGCGGCCAACTCGATCGCCACCGTCGTCTCGACCGGCGTGCTGCGCCCCAGCCAGGCGGTGCTGTTCGCGGCCTTCTTCAACTTCGTGGCCATCTTTGTCTTTCACCTCAGCGTGGCGGCGACGGTGGGCAAGGGCATCGCCGATGCGGGCGTCATCGACACCCACGTGGTCTTCGGGGCGCTGACCGGGGCCATCACCTGGAACGTGATCACCTGGTACTACGGCATCCCCAGCAGCTCGTCGCACGCGCTGATCGGCGGCATCGTCGGGGCGGTCATCGCCAAGGCAGGGGCCAGCGCCCTGATCGCCACCGGCATCATCCGCACCGTCACCTTCATCTTCGTCTCGCCGCTGCTGGGCTTCACGCTGGGCTCGCTGATGATGGTGCTGGTGGCCTGGATCTGCCGCCGCACGCCGCCCTCCAAGGTCGACCGCTGGTTCCGCCGCCTTCAGCTGGTCTCCGCCGGCGCCTACAGCCTGGGCCACGGTGGCAACGACGCGCAAAAGACCATCGGCATCATCTGGATGCTGCTGATTTCCACCGGCTACGCCGCCGCAGGTGACAAGGCCCCGCCCACCTGGACCATCGTGGCGTGCTACGCCGCCATCGGCCTGGGCACCATGTTCGGTGGCTGGCGCATCGTGCGCACCATGGGCCAGAAGATCACCAAGCTCAAGCCCGTGGGCGGCTTCTGTGCCGAAACCGGTGGGGCGCTGACGCTGTTCATCGCCACCGGCCTGGGCGTGCCCGTCTCCACCACCCACACCATCACCGGCGCCATCGTCGGCGTGGGCTCGGTGCAGCGTGCTTCGGCCGTGCGCTGGGGCGTGGCCGGCAACATCGTCTGGGCCTGGATCCTGACCATCCCGGCCTCGGCCTTCGTGGCCGCTGTGGCTTATTGGGTGAGCCTGCAGCTGTACTGATCGCCCTGATCAGCCGGTCACGCCGGGGACGGGTCCGTTCCTTGCGTGACCGCCGCACACCTGGGCCCTGCGGCCCGAAGGAGTGCGCATGTTCACCACCCCCGCCCTCGACGACGACGATGCCCAGGCCCTCCTGGCTGCGGCGCGCGCGCACGCCCGTGCCCGGGGCTGGTGCGTGGCCATCGCGGTGTGCGATGCCGGCGGGCACTTGCTGGGCTTCGTGCGCCTGAAAGGCGCCAACCCCGCATCGGCCAGCATCGCGCCGGCCAAGGCCCGCACCGCGGCGCTCATGAAGCGCGACACGAAGCTCGTCGAAGAGATGGTCAACGGCGGTCGCACGGCTTTCCTCTCCGCCCCCGGCCTGGACGGCCTGCTCGAAGGCGGCGTGGCCATCGTGGTCGACGGGCACTGCATTGGCGCGGTGGGCGTCAGCGGCGTCAAGGCGGTGGAGGACGCGGAGATCGCCGCCACCGCCATCGCGGCCTGGCGAGGCGAGCCCATCGGCACCACGCCCACGTCCACCACCACGCCCTGAGTGCCACTACCATCGGCGGCATGACCGACGCCGCCCCTCCCGACTCCCTGGCCCGACTGGCCGCCCGCCTTCAGGCTTTTGCCGACGCGCGCGACTGGGGGCGTTTCCACTCGCCCAAGAACCTCGCCTCGGCCCTGGTCGTCGAAGCCGGCGAGTTGCTCGAGCCCTTCCAGTGGCTGACCGAGCAACAAAGCCGCGATCTGCCCGGCGATGCCCGGGATGCCGTGGCGCTCGAGATGGCCGACGTGCTGCTCTACCTGGTGCAACTGGGCAACCAGCTCGGGGTGGACGTGGTCGAGGCGGCGCACCGCAAGGTCGAGATCAACGAGGGCCGCTTCCCCCCGCTGGCGAAGTGACTGAAGCCGACTTGACGTGGTCCCGTCAGGCTGCGGCGCGTACAGTGAGCCCATGGACTGGTTGAAGAAGGATCCGCGCTCCATCCGCTCGGCGTCCGGCTTGGAGTGGACGCTGTGGCGACGCCTGCCCGCCATCTTCGCCTGGGGCACCGCGCTGCCGGCGCTGCTGCTGGCCTGGTCCTGGTGGTCCTCCGGCGCCGATCAAGACCTCCTGGCGCGCGACCCCGACGCCATGCGGCACGAGTTCGTGCTCATCGGGGTCATCGTCCTGCACTGGACCCTGGTGCTGACGCTGGCCATCGGTTGTGCCATCGTGCTGCTGATGAAAGGGCCCCGTTACGAGGCCGACCCCTACCCCCTGCCTGACGCCGATCGCCCCCGCGACTGAGGCCTGCTGGCGGCGCGTGCCGCCCTGGCGCGCTAGCATCCGCGGCGTGACCCACCCCTTGCGCGCCCCCCACCTGCCCCTGCTGGCCGCCCTTTACACGGCCCAGGGCCTGCCTTTCGGCTTCTTCACGCTGGCCCTGCCCGTGCTCATGCGCGAGGCCGGCTGGTCGCTCACCGCGCTGGGCTTCTTGCAGTTCCTGGCCGCGCCCTGGGTGCTCAAGGTGCTGTGGGCGCCTGTGGTCGACCACCATGGCAAGCGGCGCACCTGGCTGCTGTCGATGCAGCTGGCCTCGTGCGGGCTGGCGGTGGCCATGGCGCTGCTGGGCTTGACCGAAGGCAGCGTGGTGCTGTTCGCCTCGGTGTTCGTCTTCAACCTGCTGGCCGCCACGCAGGACGTGGCCACCGACGGCCTGGCCGTGCGCCTGCTCAACGCGCAGCAGCGCGGCCTGGCCAACGGCATCCAGGTGGGCGCCTACCGCTTTGGGATGATCCTGGGCGGCGGCCTGCTGTTGTGGGTGTTCGCGCACACCAACTGGCAGGTCACCTTCCTGGGCATGGCGCTGATCCTGGCCTTGCTGACGCTGCCCGTGTGGCGCATGCAGGAGCCACCGGCCCACGCCATCGAGGCCGCGCCGACACCGTGCTCGCCGTCCACGCAGGCCGAGCCGCACACCGCACCACCGGTGGCCGCCCTGCTCAGCGCCGCGCCACCGAGCGGCCCTGCCGATGGCACCCCTGGCAGCCCGGCCACCATGGACCGCCCCACCGGCCGCCGCCTTGCCCTGCTGTGGCTGCACCGCGCCCTGCGTCCTGGCGTGCTCACGCTCGCCGGCCTGATCTTCTGCTTTCGCTTTGGCGACCAGATGGCCGCCGGCCTGATCACGCCCTTCCTGCTCGACCAGGGCCTGACCAAGGCCGACCTGGCCGTGCTCAAGGGCGCGGTGGGCTCGGGCACCAGCTTGCTGGGCGCCGCCATTGGTGGCTGGCTCATGCTGCGCGTGGGCCGGCGCGCAGCGCTGCTGGGCAGCGGCATCATGCAGGCGGCGGTCTATGGCCTGTACGTGGCCGCGGCGATGGGCATTGGCGGCGTGCCGATGCTTTGGCTGGCCACCGTGGCCGAGGGCGTCATCGGCACCATGGCCACCGTGGCCCTGTACTCGCTGATGATGGATTCGGCCGACCCGGCTCACCCCGGCACCGACTACACCCTGATGGGCAGCATCGGCGTGTCGCTGGCCACGCTGGGCGGCATCGCCGGTGGCCTGGTGGGCGACCACCTGGGCTACGCCACGGCCTTCGCGGCGGGCGCGGTGGTGTCGGTGGCTGGCCTGGTCGCGCTGGTGCGCTGGCTCGACGCCCACCCCTTCAACCACCGTGTGCGCCAGGCCTGGTGAAAAGGTGGCAGGCAAGGGCGGGTGCGGTGTGGCGCCCGAGGCCTCACTTCCTTACTTCACCGCGCCGAACACCTTCTCGATGAGCTTGCTGCCCGCGCCCACCGGGTCCTGGCGGATCTTGCGCTCTTCTTCGCCGATGATGGTGTAGAGCCCATCCAGCGTCTTGCCCGTCACGTACTGCTCGACGCTGGCGTCTTCCTTCTTGACCAGGCCGAAGCCCGAAGCTTGTGAGGCCACGCGGTTGTAGGCCTTGGCCAGCTTGACCTGGCCGACGGCTTTCTCCACCACGGGCAAGAAGGAGGCTCCCAGCGGCTCGCGCGTCTTGTCGGCGAAGAACTGGGTCACGGCGTTGTCGCCGCCCGAGAGGATCTGCTTGGCGTCCTGCACCGACATGCTCTGCACGGCCTTGACCAGCAGGTCGCGGCCCATGGGCACGGCGGCTTCGGCCGCGCGGTTCATGCCGGTGACCAGCTCATCCACCTTCTTGCCCTGCCCCGTCATTTTCAAGACATCCGCGGCTTTTTCCAGGTAGTCGGGCAGCGGGATGCGCACCTTCGGGTTGTCCAGGAAGCCGCCAGGCTGGCCCAGCAGGCTCACGGCGGCCTTGGCGCCTTGCTCCAGCGCGGCCTTCAGTCCCTTGCCCACCTCCTGCTCGCTCAGGCTGGCCAGGCTGATGGCGTGCGCTTGTTTCAGCGCGCCGCTGACCAGCCAGGCGATGCCGGCGGCGAGGGTGTGTTGGTGGAAGCGGCGTCGGTCCAGTTGGGCGTCCATGTGGGCTCCTGCGGTGGTTGGCGAGCCCTGGCTTGTGGCTGCCAGGTGCGATCGACAACTCTAACCCGCAGGCGCGGGCTTGTCTCCTCGGTGCCCAGTGGACCGGCGTCATGCCGGGTGGCAGGCGCTCAGGCCACCGCCCCTGCGTCCACAGAGCGCATCAGGCGCATGGACGTGGTTCGCAGCACCGGCAAAGGCAGGTCCCAGTGGTCGGCCTGGGTGCACAGCATTTCGTATTCGGCGTCGGCCAGGTTCTGATCGCACTCGCACAGCGCCGCGCAGATCTCCATGACGATCAGGCGCAGGCCCACGTCGTCGATCTCGTCGAGCATTTGCTTGAGCTCGGTGCGAGGCAGGTGCTGGATGCCGGACCAGTGCTGGTGCGACGAGGCCATCAGGTCGTCGCAGACGGCTTGCAGCACGCCCATGAAATCGGCCTGCGAGAGGTCGAGCCGCCCCGCCACGTCGATGCGCTGCAGCGCGTCGATCTCCTGGTGACCGAGGTGGCCGTCGGCCAGAACGGTGAGGGCCACCACGCGGGCGGCGGCATGGGGGCTGTTGCGGGGATAGCTGCGCATCGAAAATCTCCTGTCAGAACGATGACGGTTTGACTCTACGCAGGGCAAGCATTCGGGAAAATCAGATTCTTTGGTGTGAAGTTTCGTTTTGTTCGATACAACCCTGCGTCGCAACGAGGCTGGGCAACCGGGCCGACTTGGTTGTGAGCGCCGGGTTGCGGCCATCGCGCCTGGTCGGCGCTATGCTCTGCAGCGGCCACCCTCAGGCCATCAACAGGAGATCCACACCGTGTTCAAGGCCATCCTCATCGAGAAGGACGAGCAGGGTTACCGCGCCGCGCTCAAGGACATCGACGACGCCCAGCTGCCAGAGGGCAACGTCACCGTGAAGGTGGCCGCCTCGACGCTGAACTACAAGGACGGCCTGGCCGTCACCGGCAAGTCGCCGGTGGTGCGCAAGTTCCCGATGGTGCCGGGCATCGACCTGGCTGGCACGGTCGAATCGAGCAGCCACCCCGACTGGCAGCCGGGTGACCGCGTGGTGCTCAACGGCTGGGGCGTGGGCGAAACCCAATGGGGCGGTCTGGCTGAAAAAGCGCGCCTGAACGGCGACTGGCTGGTGCCCTTGCCAGCGGCCTTCACGCCCGAGCAGGCCATGGCCATCGGCACGGCCGGCTACACCTCCATGCTGTGCGTGCTGGCGCTGGAGCGCCATGGCGTCAAGCCTGAACATGGCGAGATCGTGGTCACCGGCGCGGCCGGCGGCGTGGGCAGCGTGGCCGTGGCCCTGCTGGCCAAACTGGGCTACACCGTGGCCGCCGTCACGGGTCGCCTGGCCGAAGCCGACTACCTGAAGTCGCTGGGCGCGGCCACCGTGCTCGAGCGCAGCGAGTTCAACCAGCCCGGCAAACCCTTGGCAAAAGAGCGCTGGGCCGGCGCCGTCGACACCGTGGGCAGCCACACCCTGGCCAACGTCTGCGCGCAAACGAAGTACGGCGGCGTGGTCACCGCTTGTGGCCTGGCCGGTGGCATGGACTTCCCGGCCTCGGTGGCGCCCTTCATCCTGCGCGGGGTGACGCTGGCCGGCATCGACAGCGTCATGCGCCCCAAGCCCGACCGCCTAGAGGCGTGGCGCCGCCTGGCCACCGACCTGGACCTGGCCAAGCTGGGCCTGATCACCCGCGAGATCACCCTGGCCGAAGCCATTCCCGCAGCGCAGCAACTGCTGGATGGGCAGGTGCGGGGCCGGGTGGTGGTGCGCGTGTCATGAGGTAACGAACGTCTCAGGCTGCTGCCGGCGTGTGTCAGGGGCTGACAGGAGGCGGCCCAATCCGCCCGGGCGCCGTCTGGATGTGATGCGTTGAACGACAACGCGCGGTGCCCCGAGAACCGGAGACAACCATGCAACGCCAACGCCGCTGGGCCATCGGGGCCGTTCCCGTGATGCTGTTGACCGCCTGTGGCGGCGGGGGCGGCGGCTCGCCCTCTGGCACCGACACGGGTGCCGAAGACCCCGACCGACTCAAGGGCCGGGGCGGCAGCAGCACCCCCACCTCACCGACCACCCCGACCACGACGCCGGTGGGTGTGGTCTACGGCAACCTGGCCGCCGCCAGCCTGGGCGTGGGTGCATCGCTCAACGGTGCCATTCCTTTCCCGGCTGACAACGCCTGGAACACCGACATCAGCGGCGCCCCGGTCGACCCCAACTCCACCAACCTGATCAACAGCATCGGTGCCGACAAGGGCCTGTACCGCGACTTCGGATCGGGCACGTGGGACGGTGCGCCCATCGGCATCCCGTACATGGTGGTCAGCGGCACGCAGGCCAAGGTGACGATCGAGTACAACCCCGATGCCTACGGCGATGAAAGCGACGCGGGCCCCTTCCCCATGCCGCTGAACGCGCCCATCGAAGGCGCGCCCAACACCGATGGCGACCGCCACGTGCTGGTGATCGACAAGGACAACAACCGGCTGTATGAAATCGGCCGGGCCTTCCCGCAAAGCAACCGGTGGGTGGCCGATGCCGGCGCCATCTTCCACACCAACAGCAACAACGTGCGGCCCACCGCGCAAACGGGCTGGACCAGCGCCGACGCCGCCGGCCTGCCCATCTTCCCGGGGCTGGTGCGTTACGACGAGGCCTCAAAGGGCGCGGGTGGCATCCGCCATGCGCTGCGTTTCACGGCCGCGCGCACGCGCCGGGCTTTCGTGCCCCCGGCCACGCACTACGCGTCGTCCAACACCGACGCCAACCTGCCGCCCATGGGCATGCGGGTGCGCCTGAAGGCGGGCTTCGTGATCCCCTCGACCTTCAGCAACGAGGCCAAAGCCATCCTGACGGCGCTCAAGACCTACGGCATGTTCCTGGCCGACAACGGCTCGGACTGGTTCATGAGCGGAGCCCCGGACAGCCGCTGGGACAACGACCGCCTGCGCACCGAGCTGGCGTCGGTCAAGGGCCGCGACCTCGAGGTGGTGAAGATGACCGGGATGGTGACCCAGGTCTGATCCGCGGGGCGGGCCAGGGTCGGACGCAAGGCCGACCTTGGGTGCGAGGGGATGGGGCCCCACCCGGCCGGTGACCGGCGCTGGGTGGGTGGTCCTGCCGGCGGGGCGCCAGGCAGGACGTGAGAACTCAGCGGCCCATGCCGTGGTAGGCGCGGCGCAGGTTGGCCACGGCCGCACGGCGGCGGGCGCGGTGGCTCAGCACGCTGCTGCGCAACAGCACCGTGCAGGCGGCCAGGGCGAGCACGCCGTGCAGGTTGTGTCCCTGGGCCATCAGCGCCAGGCCGGCGATGCCAGCGATGCCACATGCCCAAGACGTGGCTTGGCGGCTGCGTTGCCAGATGGAGGGGGTCGACAGGCTCATGGTGCCTCCGTGGTTGGGTTCGGTTGGCGGTTCGTGAACTGCCACACGGCATTTGTACGCGGACTTGTCAACCCACGCAAGTTGGGGGTGTCCCGGGCCAGGGGGAACACTCATCCCGATCCGTTCGCGCCAGTCGTGTTTTCTTCCGCACAGACGTCTCGGTGCATGGGCCCAGGCTTCACCAGGCTTTCACATGCTGAACCATAATCGTTTCCATTCGGGTGACAGCTTGGGTCCGCGACATGTTGGACGTCACCCTCCAGCCGCACGGAAGTCGAGGTTGTTTTGGCGGGTCAGGACATGTCATGGTCGGGTGGCGCCGGTGGTCCCACCGTGGATGCACGCGGCGCGGTCCGCGTCAACGCGCATTGGCGCGCGCGGGCGTTGATCTCATCCGAGGCGTTCACCGAAGGGCGCACCATCAACGTGTCCGAAGGTGGTGTCAGCCTGCTGCTGGACCGACGCTTCCCGGACGGCGCCTTGCTCACCCTGGCCCTGGCCGTTCCCGACCCGACCGATCGCACCCGGCTGCACGCCGTCACCGCGCAGGCCAGGGTCGTCTTCAACGTGGCCTCGGGTGACCTGTTCCGCCTCGGTCTGCAGTTCACCCAGATCCCTGACGAGGGACGCCAGCTCATCCGGCGCTGGGTTCACCTCCTGAGCTGAGCGTCGCTCGGCCAAAAAAAGCGGGCCCGACGCCGAAGCGAAGGGCCCGTGCAAGCACCTGAGACAACGGTGCTACCAGGAGGAGACCTGCATGAAAACGGTGGGGTGCTTCGGTCAGCGGCTCAGTGCAGCTGCAGCGATCCGGCGGCCTTGCCCTTGCCGGCGCGCGCCGGGGGGTTGCACAGGCCGCAGGTGAAGTGGCGGGCGATTTCGTGGGGGTGGGTGACGAAGTGGCCACCGCACTTGTTGCACTTGGTCATGGTCAGCATGCCGTTGTCGATGAACTTGACCAGGCGCCAGGCGCGGGTCACCGACAGCAGGGGCTCGAGGCCTTGCGCTTGCGTTTGTTCGAGGTAGAGCTGGTAGGCCTTGATGACCACGTCGATCTCGTCCATCTCCGAGGCCTTGTTCAGGTACTCGTGCATGTTCAGGAAGAGGCTGGCGTGGATGTTGGGCTGCCAGGTCATGAACCAGTCGGTGGAAAACGGCAGCTGGCCCTTGGACGGCGACTTGCCCGAGACTTCCTTGTACAGGCGCAGCAGGCGCTCATACGACATGTCGGTCTCCGACTCCAGCACCTGCAGGCGCGCACCCAGGTGGATCAGCGTGATGGCGCGGTCGATCTGCTTGGCTTCGGTCAACAGGCTCTTGGTGCGCATGGTGTCTCTCCTGGGGGG
>SCMV01000019.1 GCA_005502875.1 Comamonadaceae bacterium 2PF
AAATGGGCGCGAAACGCGCGCAAAACGCCTGCCGGAAGAGCGCTCAACCGCCAATCCGGTCATGTCAGTGCCCTCAACCATGGTCAGCGCTCATTTGTGCAGACCTTCCCTAGGTAGTTGTCATGCCGAGAGCAATTTTGCCTGAGGCCAGTGAGTTGCGTGAAGCGCCATCTCGCGAGGTGGGACCTTTTGCGGAATTGACCTCCTCGGGGTGGCGGGCTGCGCGCCACGTGTAGGCGATCCGACGTGGGCTTTGCAAGGCCGGCTGAGCACAACAGCGCTTGCAACAAAAGGAAACGAGTGTGGTGCATCGTTTACTTTCGCCTGGACGCTCGCTACCATGCCACGCAATAACTACTCAGGGATGCCGTCCTCATGAAATTGCCTTTGACTTTGGCAGTGCGTAAGTCCTGCGCGTCTGTCTCTCGCTTGGCGGTCGCCGCATCGGCTGCTCTGGTTTGGCATGGTGCTGGGGCGCAGATGTTCATGCCAACGAACGCTGCTGTCTCTCCGGGCGGGGCTTTCACGTACAACATCCCTATTTCCGTTGTCCCCGTTAAATCGGGGGTTAGCCCAGCGCTATCTCTCGCGTACAACAGTTCGGCGGGCGATGGTGAAGTGGGTGTCGGATGGCATTTGTCAGGCACCTCTCGGATCACTCGCTGCCCGCAGACAACGCAGCACGATGGCGCCCGTAAACCTGTTTCAAACACCACATCTGATCGCTTTTGCCTGGATGGCAAGAGATTGCTGGCTGTATCTGGAGCTTATGGCGCAGACAAAACTCAGTATCGAACCGAGATCGATGACTATGCAAACGTGATCTCGTACAGCGACACGGCTGGTGTCCCCAAGTACTTTGTTGTCAAAAGCCGAAACGGGCAGGTCGCAGAGTACGGGAATGCTGCGGACGCAAAGCAACTGACCAACGTAGGTTCAACACCTGTTGCTTGGGTGATGAACAAAGTGTCCGATGCCTTTGGCAATCAGATGATTTTCGTGTACACGAATTCTCAATCTGATGGTCAGCATTATCTCAGTCGCATCGACTATGGCGGCAGCTCTAAATCTCTGGAAGCAGCCCCATATTCGGTCAAATTCGATTATGAGAACCGAGATAAGCCGGTGGTGGGGTACGCCTTGGGCTCGGCTTACAGTGTCAAAAAGCGACTTCAAAAAATAACTCTTAACCAAGGTGTTCAGGATAATCCAATTTGGCGATACGAGTTGAAGTATGAAGCCAGTGGTAGCCCTGCAACCTCGCGCCCGAGGCTGAGTTCCGTCCAGCAGTGCATGAAGGCGTCTGGTAATTGCTACCCCAGTGTCAAGTTGGATTGGTACGGTGACAGCATGAAGGTGCCAGCAGGCAAGAAGAATGCCTTTGCTGCAGACCTGAATTTGTGGAATGGGCAGTTTCGATATTTCACAATGGACCTGAATGGTGATGGGCTATCTGATATCTTGGCTTTGAGGGATGGTCTGTATTGGTCGTTCATTGCGAAAAAGACAGGTGGTTTTGACGTCACGCAACGAAGTTTGCCTACAGGTGTTAGTTTTCCAGTTGCTGCCAAGTACAGGGCGCTGCAGGGGGACTTCGATGGGGACGGGTTGGTGGATTTGTTCTTGGCCCAGGGGTCAAATTATGCGATTGTGAAATCCGTGGGTGACGGAACAGTATCTGTGCCAGTTGTTTCTGCGGCCCTTCCTGGGGGGCTCAACTACACGCCGTCGGGCTCGACGGCGGGCCTGGATGCCCACTATCAGCAGTATCGTTGGCTGGTGACCGATGCGGATGGGGATGGGCGATCTGATATCTTTGTGTATGGCCCTACCAATGAGTTGTCGAAGACTGGTCTCGTGCGTCCAACTGCAAACGACCCTCTTTATGTAAAGGTTTTGAAGTCGAGGGCAGGTTTTACGTTCGAATATGTGAGCAAAGATGTGGGCCCTGAGATCAAGTCCTTCTTGGCTCAATCCGGCGGCAGTGTCGTGAATCGATCGGTTTCGTCGCATGGCTTTGCCAACTTCGACGGTGACGATGCACCAGAGTTCTTCCTGTCAGTTGTTTTTGGCGATATCTCCGTGCGGCAAGACGGCTTGATTGTGTTCAAGTTGGATGCAAACGGCTTGCCTGTGTGGTCTTCCCTGAGCATTCTTGGGCGAAACTACCCAATGAACGCCGGGTCGAGTATCAATGCCAATCCATTTCGAAAGGTGAGTTCGTTTGATTTCAATGGGGACGGAGTCGATGATTTCTCGTGCGGCTTGCTTGTCTCCGTTGGTCTGTATTGCCCGTTCAAGAGCGATGGCCTTGCTTTTTCGGCAATGGGCGCCTCGGAGAACTTGGTCCTGTCGCACGATAATTACCTCACCGCATCGCTTGGCCCTAGTGAGGTTTACTACGGTGATTTCAACGGGGATGGGTTGGTTGATGTGGCTGATTTCGATGAATTGAAATCTGCTTTGTCGGTGCGACTCAACAAGGGTGATGGCACGTTCGCTGCTGCGGTTGTCGGTCCCAACTCGACCCCTGCGAGTGGTGGTGCGGAAAGTTTTATTCAAGGAGATTTTGACGGCGATGGCGTGACCGATTTGATCGTTCCGCAGAACTCAGGCGCAATGGGGCCGGGTTACTATGAGTTTTTCTCCGCGCGCGGACCAGTCGACTTGCTGAAGAGCATCACCATGGCCGGGGTCAAGCGCACCGTCACATACAAATTGATGACCCAGGCCCATGGCGCGGAGTATTTGCCGGGCACCGATTCACTCAGCTTTCCCATTCGCGCGCTCATTGAGCCGCGTTTTTTGGTCACGAGCGTCGAGACAACGCGTGACGGGACTGTGCAACAAACCGATCACCATAAGTATGCTGACGCGCGGGTTTCGGTGGGTGCCAATGGCTTGGGCTCGCTGGGATTCAAGTGGTTCCAGGTGACCAACCAAGAGACGGGATTGGTCTCGCGCACGTACTTCCGCCAAGACTTCCCGTTTGTCGGGAGCGTAGACAAGGTGGGGCGAGGCCTGTCTGAGGCGGAGTGGAGCAACATGGGCCTCACGCAGAACTACTACGGCGTCAAAGCATTCGCATCCTCCGACCCAACCTACCTCACCGCACAGCAGTGCGTGGATGGTCAAGGCGACGGAACCTCGAAAGCGTGCATCGATGCCTTGACCAAGCCGGGTAACAGGTACACCCCTTACAACAGCGGAGTGCTCAACAAGCCTTTCGACTGGAATTCCACCTTGCTGCTCCCCGCAGCCATGCCGCAGACGCGCGTGACCACGGTGATCGACAACTGGGGCAACGCAACCACGGTGACCCTCGAAAACTTGGATGCGAACGGCAGCTCCATCGACCGCAAGAGGGTCACCAAGTCGGTGTTTGCCCCGGCGGATGTTGAGAACTGGCGACTGGGGCGAGTGCTCAAGACCTCTGTCGAGCACATCGCGCCCTGATGGCGACAACCAGCCATTCCAAAAATACTTCACTCAAATACCAGGGAGGTCGGCCATGGGTCGTCCATCAACCAAAACCGCTCGTCGTGTGCGAGCTGGTTTCTTGCTCGCGGCTGCGGTCACTGGCCTGAGCCTTCAAATCCCTGACGCGTTTGCACGCAGCGTCACGCGGACAACGGCGTTCGACTACGACGCCGCTGGGCAACTCGTCAAGGAGGTCGTCGAACCTGCTGATTCAACCCTGTGCGTGGTCTCCTCCCACGCGCTCGACCAGTTCGGCAACCGCACATCGACAACCCAGCGCAACTGCAACGGTACGGCAGGTCAATACAGCGGGTCGGGTCCGGGCGTCAACAACGAAGCGCCGGCGCCTGCGGCCACGAGCAAAGCGGTTTTTGAAAGTCGAGCGACGTCGCAGGCCTTTGACGCCTCGGGTAGGTATGTCGACAGCCGCACCAATGCGCTGGATCACAAAGAGACCTACGCGTACAACAAGCGGTTTGGCGTCATCGAGAGCTTGACCGGGCCGAATCAGCTCACCACCCGCTGGGCCTACGATGACTTCGGCCGCAAGGCCTTGGAAGAGCGATCCGATGGCACAGGCACGCGCATTCGTTACGAGTACTGCTACGGGCTCCCGGGCGATGGCGTGGTGGCCACCGCCAGTTGCCCGACCGTGGAGAGTGTTGCGCCCGCTTACGTTGTCACCGAGACGCCTGTCAAGCAAGCCAACGCATTGCAGAACTCGGACGGCGGGGCCATTGGTCCGTACAAGCGAACTTACTACGACGTGTTTGGTCGCGCCTTGCGAACGGAAGCACAAAGTTTCGATGCCAACACATCCGGCGTGGCTGTCACCCCTCGCATCCTGGTCGAGGACGTGCGCTACAACAGCTTGGGGCAACTCACCCACAAGACCTTGCCCTACTACTCCGGCGCAACCGAGGTACTGTGGGCAGAGTTCATCTATGACAAGGTGGGTCGTGTGGTTGAAGAGCGCGCGCCTGACCTGAGCAAGCGCCTTGTGGCCTACGAAGGCCTGAAGACCATCTACACCAATGACAAGGGGCAGAAGCGGACAGAGCTGCGCAACGAGGCTGGACAACTGATTTCGGTCACCGATAACCGCGCCAAGACCCTCACCTTCACCTATGAGCCCACTGGGAACGTAGAACAGACCACAGACTCGCAGGGCAACTTCACCAAGCTCACCTACGACGTCAAGGGGCGCAAGCTCAGCTCCAAAGACCCGAACATGGGGACCTGGAGCTACTCGTACAACGCCTTGGGCGAACTGCGCACGCAAACCGATGCGAAGCTCAAGCTGACAGAGTTCACATACGACAAACTTGGGCGACAACTCACCAGGGTCGAGGGAACGCAAAACGCGGCCTGGTTCTACGAAAAGCTCGCCGATGGGCGTGTTTGCGGGCTGAGCATTGGCCGACTGTGCGAGACCCAGTCAAGCAACGGGTACAAGCGCCAGCACCTTTACGACTCGCTGGGTCGCGTCATCCTGACCGGCGTTTACCTGGCCAGCCCGAACCCCTACACCATCGGCACAGAGTATGTCACCGACGCTGCCAGCGCGGACGTTGGCCGGGTTCGTTCGGTCACCTACCCGTCGGGGCTCAAGGTGGGCTACAGCTACTCGCCCATGGGCTACCTGTTGAAGGTGACGGCTGCGGACCAGTTGGTCTGGCGTCTGGAAAACATGGATGAGTGGGGCAACGTCACCCAGCAGACCTATGGAAACAACATCACGACCTTGGCGGGGCACGACCGCAAGACCGGCCGCCTGACCAACCTGCTCAGCGGGCACCCGACTTACGGCGCCTTCGTGATGAGCCACAGCTACGACTACGACACCATTGGCAACCTGAAGGGCTTCGCCGATGCGTCGACTGGCCAACGCGCAGTCTATGAGTACGACGAACTGAATCGACTCAAGGTGGAGTACCGGGTGGGCACCGATGTCGCTCAGCCCGTCGCAATTTCCTGGGGCTATGACGACGTTGGCAACGTGACCAGCCGATCCGACGTGGGCACCTTCCAGTACCCAACGCCGGGCGCTGGCGTTGTGCGGCCCTACGGCATCACGGGTGTCGTTGGCACGGTCAACGGTGTGGCCAGCCCTTCGTACGGCTACGACGCCAATGGCAACCTGCAGTCCACAGCCGGTCGAACGGTGACTTGGACCAGCTTCAACAAGGTTGAAAAAATCACGGGCACCTTCGGCGGGCAGGCCCGCTCGGTTCAGTACCTGTACGGTGCGGAGCACATGCGCGTTGCCGAGTTCGTCACCCGGGCCGGCGCCGCGACCAAAAACACCTTCTACATCCAGCCTGACCCGAGCAACGATCCTTTCTACGAGGAAGAGACGGACGTTGCCGCAGGCAACCAGATCCGCAAGAAGCACTACATCCACGCCGGTGGTGCGGTGGTGGCCGTGGTCACAAACACCTTGCAGACCCAGGCCTGGGATGTTCAGTACTGGCACCGTGATCGCCTGGGCTCCACCGTGGCCATCACCAACAGCGTGGGTGGCGTGGTGGAGCGCATGGCGTATGAGCCCTTCGGCAAGCGCCGTCAGGTCGGCGGCTACACCGACCTGACCGGGGCCTTGGCGCCGGTTTCAACCGAGCGCGGCTTCACCGGTCATGAAATGATCGATGAGTTCGGTCTGGTGAACATGAACGGTCGGATCTACGACCCCGCGATCGGCCGCTTCCTGTCTGCGGACCCGATCATCCAGGCGCCGGACAACATGCAGAGCCACAACCGCTATGCATACATCTGGAACAACCCTCTGGCTGCGGCAGACCCCAGCGGCTACTGCTTCATGGGTTGTTTCTGGCATGGCTCCAACCTCGCTGAACCGTTCCGTGACGCGGGCAAGGCCCTGGCCAAAGTCGTGCGAGACATTCCCCTGCCCCCGCAGGTCAAGCAGATCGCGATCACGGTGGGTTGCACCATCGCGACGGCTGGCAGCGGCGCGCCGGCGTGTGCGGCTGCGGCTGCGGTCATCGTTGCCAAGTCTTACGGCGCCTCAGACTGGAGCGCGCTCAAGAGCGGTGGCATTGCATACGCCACCGCATGGGGCTTCGAGCAAGTGGGCACCGCCTACCGTGCCAACGGTGAGGCCTGGTACATCAAGGTGGGCGGCCACGCACTGGTCGGGTGCGGCTCGGCCGCAGCCTCCGGTGGCGACTGCGGCAAGGGCGCTCTCAGCGCAGGTTTGACCGCCGGCTACACCCACCTCACAAATGGCGGCATGTTCTACGAGAACGGCAACACCTTCGACCGCTACGTTTTGGGTACGATTGAGCACGGACTAATAGGCGGCGCAATTTCTGCTTCGGTTGGTGGTGATTTTAATGAAGGGGCGCAGACTGCGGCGTACGGATATCTATTTAATCAAATGTCGCGTCGGACCTGGGCAGACAAAAACAGCCTTTTGATTTCCCAGTATAAGCACACCAATCCTCTTGAGGCGACTCTTTTCAAGGATATGCTCGAAACGATGCCTGATTATGTGTCTTCAAACGAGGGGTCGTGGGCGGCGGTAATTGCTAGATTCGAGGGGTATGCTTCTGAGCACTCGTTGGATTATGTCGGGGCGGCTTCAGCTGATTCGTATAGGCTGCAAGTCGGGGCGAAATGGTATTCGCCAATCGCTTGGGTGGCGACGGGGCTTTTTGCTGATAATCCAGCGAAGGCTGCAAATTTGCCGTCCACATATGTGGAGGCTTATAAGATAAGGTCTGGCGGCCCGCAGGTTTTCAATCGAGATATGTACGAGAAGGCATTCGGCAAGCCTCCGCATCCATGGGGGAGCTATAAGTGAGAAAGTCCATTGGTTTGGTGCTGATTTCTTTTTCGTGCGGCGTTCTTGGGGGGTGGTTGCTTAACTCTCGCGTTTCAGATCAAAAAATGGTCGCCATGAATTCGTTGCTGGGTGGGGTGGCTAAAACATTGACGTCTGACTTAATGGTTCGGCGGACGGCTTATGGCCGTTCTGATGTGATTGATTTGAGGGTTTCGTTGGCACAAATTTCCCTCTCTTTGTTGGGGGGTGATTTGGATTTGGAACGATTGACGGCGGATGGGTTTCAGGGCGTATGTGTTTTGGTCAGCAACGCAGACGAGATATTTCCGAGGTCGTTGGATGAGGCGCCTGGGGGGGAGGTGTTTCCTTTGCTTCGCAGCAGGCTAAAGAATTATTCTGATGCCGTGAATATTGAGTCCAAGCGAAGATTAAAAAGGTTGGCTGGAGGTGGTGGTTGTGTGTCCGGTATAGGGGGGTGAGTATCGGTGTGGGTTTGTGAAAGATGTTGTTTGGTATTTGATGGGTTGTTCTGGTGCAGGTTGCTCGAAGCATTTGGGCTGGATCTGTTTGGTGTGCTGCGTTCGGTTGAGTGAAAGTGAGGATGATGTGGCTATTTGTTTTTTTAAAATCATTAGGGCATTTGCATGCGCATGTCTTTTGGGTGGTGTTTTGCTAAATGGCGTCTTTGCGCAGAACTCTGTGCGAAAAGAGACGTATAGTATAAGAGCCGGTGCGGATTTTGACGTGTATATCCCAAGCGGATCTCCATTTGGTGCTAACCGCCCGGTCCTGATCTTCATCCACGGCGGCGGCTGGACCACCGGCACCCGCACCGATCTTGACCTCTGGTGCCAGTACTACGCCAGCCTCGGTTTCGTGACCATCACGACCGACTACCGCCTGGCGCCGCAGAACCCTTGGCCTGCGCAATACGAAGACGTCCGCGACCTCGTCTACATGGTTCGCCAGTTTGCCCCGTACCTGCAAGCTGACCCGAACCGCGTGGCCGCCATCGGCTTCTCTGCCGGTGCGCACCTGGCAGGTCTGTTGGGCAACGTCGAGTTCAAGAATGGCACCTTGTCCAGCAAGGTGAACCGCGTGGTCACCATCGCAGCCCCTTGGGACCTGGTTGACCCGGTGGCCAACCCCAGCAAGTACCCTGATCCGGTGGCAACCCTGGGCACCATCTACGCTTTGTTTGGTCAAACCCAGCCCAGCGTGAGCCAGCTCACCATCGCTTCTCCCTACCACCACATCACCGGCGCTTCTGCCAAGTCGCTGATGTTCCACGGCACCAATGACACCTTGGTGCCCAGCTTCCAGTCGACGACCTCGTGCAACAAGCTGAACTCGAAGGGGGTCACTTGCAACCTGGTCTTGATGCCCAACACAGGGCACGGCCTGCCTGCTGACATCAACGTGATCCTGAACCCGCTCAACCAGTTTTTGCTCAACTGGATGAGTTCGCCCAACTGACTGGATCCCAAGTGAATGGATGCCGACCGATGCTGCCCGCTCGGTCGGCATTTTTGCGAGAACGGTGCCGACGATGCTGCTGAACGACAAATCCCTCCTGGCCTGTGCTTGCGGGCTCACCCTGTTTGCATTGAGTGACCCTGCTGCCGCGCAGTTTGCTGCCAGAGGCTCGTTTTCTGTGTCTCAGAGCGGTGCGGCCACCTATTCCGTGGCCATTCCGGTGCCAAAGGGCACTGGCGGCATCGAGCCTCAGCTGACGCTCAGTTACGACAGCCAGATGGGCAATGGGATCGCGGGCGTGGGCTGGACTTTGGCAGGCTTGTCCTCCATCCAGCGCTGCCCCAAAAGCCCTGCCATCGACGGTGTTCGAAGCGTGGTCAAGAACGACAGCAGCGACAAGTACTGCCTGGATGGGCAAAGGTTGCTGGCGGTTCAGGGGGCGGATGGGGCCGACGGCACGCTGTATCGAACCGAGCGAGAGTCGTTCTCCCGCATCACCTCCAAGGGTTCTCAGGGCACGCCGCCTGCAACCGGCCCTCAGCACTTCGTGATCAAGACGAAGGCGGGGCTGACGATGGAGTACGGCACCACCGCGGACTCGCGGATCGAGCTGCAAGGCGCTGGCAATGGCGTGGGGCCAGCACGTGCCTGGGCTTTGTCAAAGGTGTCCGACACCTCTGGCAACTTCATGCGCATCTCCTACACGGAAGACAACGCAAACGGGGTTTTCTATCCGAAGAAGATCGAGTACACCGGCAACTCGACCGCTGGCCGTGAGCCGGCCAGCACCGTCAACTTTGAGTACGAGTCCAGGAGCGATGCGGGCACGCAGTTCCGCCAGGGTTACCTCAGTCGCACCGGGCAACGACTCACGCGCATTTGGAGCACGACCACCACCGCCGCAGGCTCCACGCCTGCTGTGGTGTCGGCGGGTGAGACCAGGCTCGTGTACGAGGGGGCTGGCAGCCCCACCACAGGCCGCTCCCGTTTGCTTGGCATGGCCCGTTGTGACGGCCCCGAACCCAGTGGCACCTGCATGCCGCCGATCGTTTTCGGTTGGACGGGCGCCGCGCCATCGTTCTCTGGCATCGACATCCCCTTGCCCGTGACGGTGCCCGTGCCCGTGCCATTCCAGTTGGTCACCGGAGACTTGAACGCGGACGGCAAGGGCGACTTCGTGGAGATCTTTGGCACGGGGTACACCTCCTTTGTCATGCAGCCCAACAACACCATCCTTCCCGTCACGAGGGCCTTTCCGAACGGGTGGGATTTTGGTGTGTCGTCTCAGTACCAGCTCGTCACGGGTGACTTTGACGGTGACGGGCGGACCGACTTCATGCAGGTGGGGGCCGCTGTCTACTACATGTTCTTGTCGAATGGCGACGGCAGCTTCACAGCGAAGTCCCCCGCCTCTGGCACACCGCTCGCTCCGGGGTTGAACATCGGGTTGCCTGCCACCGGCTACACGGCCTTCATCGGCGACGTCAACGGCGACGGACGAACCGACTTCATGGAGTTCGGGCATGCAGGCACCTCGCACGTGTTCCTCAGCAAGGGAGATGGCAACTTCACGCTCAAGACCATCTCCACGCAGGCGATCCCCAACGGAACGCTCCACACTGGAGCGAGTGTCTGGTCGACCGTCTCGGTGCATGGCGCGGACTACGAAGGCGACGGCGTTGCCGACCTGATGGTTTCGTACAGTTGCGGTACCCAGTCTGACCCCAACTGTGTGACGGCCAACTATCACCGCGGTCTTGGCGACGGAGGCTTCGTTTCTGAGACGGGCCCGACATCCTTGATCAAGAACACGGGGGGCGTGGGGTGCGGCGCCAAGGTGGCGCCCTTCGGCGCGGTGATCGACATCACCGGTGACGGGTTGCCTGATTGCGCAGTTCAGCTCAAGGCCGGCGTCTACTCCTCGGTGGTGAACATGGGAGCAGGACAGGTCAAGACCGTGACGTATGACGCCTCCATGCCGGCGCACACCAGCTACACGATGACTGGCTTCATCTACGGCGACTTCAACGGTGATGGCCTGAACGACATGATCAAGATTCAGGACAACAAGATCTTCCGTTGGACCGCGAACGGCTCTGGCGGGTTCACCAAGTCCGCACCGGTGCCTTTGCCCAACGGCTGGGATGTTTCAGCTTTGGCCGTGGGCGGCACGCTCGCCGCTCAAATCATCGAAGGCGATTTCGACGGAGACGGGCGCTCTGATTTCGGCTTGCTTGGGCGCGGTCGCTTGTACGTGTTCCTCGCGGGGGACCCGTACCCTGATTTGATCTTGACCATCGAGCCAGGCTTGGGCCTCGGTGCCAAGATGGCCGTGAACTACATGACCCTGCCGGTCGCGAGGGCTCAAGGGCGTTTTGTGCAGGAGGCTCAACCGGCATTTCCGATTGTCCCTGTCACGCCCAATTCGCTCGCTGTTGTCACCGAAGTGATCACCGGCGATGTGGCAGTCAACGTTTCCGCCACTTCGACGACCTATCGCTATGGGTCGGCCACGGTTGAGGCCGGTGTCGATGGCCGGGGGTTCACCGGGTTCCGGTGGGTCGAAGAGCGAGATGGCGTGACAGGCATGCTCAGTCGCACGTACTACCGCGAGGACTGGCCGTATCACGGTTTGGTCAGCGTCAACGCAAAGTACACCGCAGCCGCCTCATGGTCAGCGTCTGGAGCCTTTGATGACGGCGGCGCTTTCAGCAAGGTGATCAAGACCCGCTATGCCTGCGCCAAGGTCACCTCGGGAGCCCTGCAAGCCTGTCCTGCCAAGCCCGGATCGAGCGTGTTCGTGTACGCCGATCAGGTCATCGAAGAGGGCAGGGATTTGAGTGGCGTGAAGATGCCATCCACCCAGACCACAACAACGTTCGATGCCTTTGGCAATCCCCTGACCGTTCAGGCCAAGACCCTGCTGCCCACGGGTGAGGACAGTGGGCATTCCAAAACGACAACCAACGTTTACAGCAACGACCAGACCAACTGGATCTTGGGGCGCCTGTTGCGAGCAACGGTCACGGCCACCGCACCGAAGTGAACCGCAGCTCGCTAGAAACTCAGAATGGATCGGGGAAACCAATGAAGGCTCGAATTCAGTCCCACGCGCGGCGCATGACCTGGTTGCTGACAACTGCTGCGCTCGCGTTCGTAGCTTCGCCTGCAGGCGCCGAGCTGGTGTCCTCCACCCGCGTGGTGGCCTACGACTACGAGGCGAGTTCCGGCCTCCTGCGAAAGGAAGTGATCGAGCCTGACAAGTCCGAGCTGTGCCTCGTGACCGAGTACGGCTACGACAGTTTTGGGAGCGTGACCTCGAAGCTGGCTCGCAACTGCAATGGCTCTGCGGGCTTGTTTCCTGGTTCGGGGGCGGGCGTCAACCAGGAGGCCCCTGCTCCCAACGTGGGGACGCCAGTTGGCTTGCTGGCGAATTTCCCCTCGCGCATCGTCGAGAAGACCGATCACGGCACTGACGGTCGGTTTCCGGTGTCGGTGAAGAACGCGCTGAACCACGAGAGCCGAACAACCCATGACGCACGGTTTGGTGCGGTGCTCACGCAGACGGGGCCCAATGGGCTTTCGACCAAATGGTCCTACGACTCTTTCGGTCGACGTCGCCTTGAGCAGAAGCCCGATGGCACAGGCTCGCTGTGGATCCATGCGTATTGCAAGACGGGCATCTACCCAACTGGCACAGACCTTTCTTGCCCAACCATCAAGGGCGTTCAAGCGGTCTACAGCGTTCAGGTTTACCCCTTGCATGGTGTCGACGCGGAGGCTGGCACGTACGCTGGCCAGAATGGCGCCTACGTCAAGACCTACTTGGACGCATTTGAGCGCCCCATTCGCGTTGAAACACAAGGGTTCGACGGCGGGGGGAACTCCAGGCTTGTCTACGTTGACACGACGTACAACGCCAAGGGAATGGTGCACGAGAAGAGCGACCCCTACTACGCGGGGGGCGATGTGGCGCAGGTGCGTTGGACGACGCGCGAGTACGACGCATTGGGACGTGAAGTCCTGGTGACGGCGCCTGACGGCGGAGAAACCACCACCACCTACGATGGCTTGACCGTTTCCGTGAAAGACCCGCTGGGGCGTGTGACCAAGTCCATCTCCGATGCGGCGGGCAGAGTTGTCGAGGTGATCGATGCCCGCAACAAATCCCTTAAGAAGACCTACACCGCTTTCGGTGCGGTGGAGCGCTCAACCGACTCTGCAGGCAATTCGGTGGTCACGCAGTACGACGGGCGAGGTCGAGCGGTCAAAGTTCTGGACCCGGACCTGGGTGAGCAAACGTTCAAGTACGACGCTTTGGGGCAACTCAAGGAGCGTGTCGATGCCAAGGCGCAGGTCTTCACGTTCACCTACGACTTGCTGGGGCGCAAGCTGACCGCCAAAGACCCCAGTTCCACCAGGTACTGGCAGTACGACGCTTACGCGGATGGCTCCGCGTGCGCCAAGGGGCTCGGCAAGGTATGCGAGGTCGCCAACACGAACGGCTACCGTGCGCAGTACTCGTTTGACACCTTGGGTCGCCAAGTGTCCACTCGAACGCTGTTCGGCAGCGCACTCTATGTGTCGTCGGTGGAGTACGACGATCGCGGACGGGTATCCAAGTCTGTCTACCCTGGCGGGGAGTTCAGCGTGTCCTATGTGTACACGCAACTTGGATACCTGCTGGGCATCAGGAACGGACAAGACGAAACCAAGGTGTATTGGCGCGCTCTGGACATGGACGCGCAAGGTCGCTACACCCAACACGCGCAGGGGAACGGCGTCGTCACCTTGCAAGCCCATGACCCGGATGGTGGATACCTGTCCCGAAAGGTGGCTGGTGTCAATGGCGCCATCCAGGATCACACTTTCTGGCGTGACAAGGTGGGCAACCTGTTGGCCCGTCACGATGGTGCGACGGGCGTGCTCTCGCGCTACGCGTACGACGAGCTCAATCGCGTCATGGGTGAAGAGGTGTCTGGGGGTGGGCTGACGCAGCCCGTGACCGTCATCCAGCATCACGATGACATCGGCAACATCATCTACCGATCTGATGTCGGGGTGTACGCCTACCCTCCCAGTGGATCGAACAGCGTTCGCCCACACGCAGTCGTGGGTGTGTCCGGGCCCGTCAACGGGAACACCAATCTTCAGTACGCGTACGACGCCAACGGCAACATGCTGGGCTCGGCTACCAACGGCGTTGTCAATCGCATGGTGGGCTGGACGGCGGACAACATGGTGGAGTACGTCCAGCAGTCAGTCGGCGGCCAAGTCCGGCGGGCCGATTTCCTGTATGGCATGGGCGAGGACCGCGTCAGAGAGGTTTACTCAGTCAACGGCACCCCCCAACGCCAAACCATCTACCTGAACCCCCCGGGTGGGGCAGGCCTTTCCTACGAAGAGGAGACCAATGCCCAGCTGCAGGTCAAGAAGAAGTATTACCTGTCGGCTGGTGGCGTGGCCGTGGGTGTGGTGACCACGCAGACAGGCACGGCCACGAACACGAGGTACTGGCACACCGATGACCTGGGTTCGATCGTGGCCGTCACGAATGAGTCGGGAGCGATCGTCGAGCGGATGGCGTACGAGCCCTTCGGCAAGCGACGCAACGTCAATGGAACGGCAGATGCGTCGGGCGTACTGGTGGCCGAAACCACGCGTCGTGGCTTCACGCAGCACGAGATGATGGATGGCATCGGCCTGATCAACATGAACGGGCGGATTTTTGATCCGGCCATCGGCCGCTTCATGAGCGCCGACTATGTCATCGAGGATGACTTCGATCAGCAAACCTACAACCGCTACTCTTACCTTCAGAACAATCCTTTTGGTGGCGTGGACCCGACTGGGCATTGGGGCATCAAGAGCATCACCAAACCCATCAGCAAAGCTGTCAAGCAAGTTGGAAAGGCAGTCAGCAACGTTGGCAAGGCTGTCGCTGATGTCGGGAATGCACTTGAAGACACCTGGAAGAGCGTCTACCACAGCAGCGTAGGGCGCGCAGTCATCACCATTGCCGTGGCCTACTACACGGGAGGCTTGGGCATCGGTGAATTCTTGGCGGCAGGCAATTCGTTCATCAGCGCAGGCATGGCCAACGCCGCCGTGAGTGGCTTCAGCGCAGGGCTGGTCGGCAGCAACGGGCACCTGAAGGCAGGCATAGAGGGCGCAGTCACGGCCGTTGCGTTCTACAGCGTTGGCACCGTCACCAATGGCCACAATCCGAAGCCGTCCTACTTTGGCACGGCCGATCACGTTGCCAACGTCGCTGGCCATGCCCTGGTTGGTTGCGCCAGCAGCGTGGCGAAAGGCGGCGCGTGCGACGAAGGCGCTGCGTCGGCCGCGTTGTCTGCGTTGGTCACCCCCAAAATGCCCAGGGGGGAGCTGGGACTGGTTGCGCACGCGGCTGTGGGCGGCACCGCCTCCGTACTAGGCGGCGGCAAGTTCGCGAACGGGGCGGTAACTGCCAGCTATGGCTATCTCTTCAATGCAGTTGCTGGCGAGTTCAACAAGAAAACTGGTTTGTTGACGATGACTGATACCGACACAGGTGAAACAGTTGTCGCAAGGTTTAAGTCTGGAGGGAGCTGGGGAGCTGAGTCAGCGCCGAATGGTACTTACGACATACTGTCCCGTTCTGGTCGGGCAGGTTTCTACAGGTTAGAAGCTTTGGATCCGTTTTATGGAGATGACAGAGTCGCCTTTCCAGGGCAACACGAGATGACTGAAATTCGGCTGCATCGACAAGGCGAATCGTTGGGTTGTGTTACCGCTTGTGATGCATCCGGGTGGCAGAAGATTGACTCGCTTTTGTCGAGGACGTCCACTCACACCACCGAGGTGGACGCCAAAGGTGTATTAGCTCGAACTCTTGGCATAGGGTTGTCTAGAGAGCGTCTTCAAAATTACGGGACGTTGAAGGTTGTTGAGGATTGACATGATCCAGAGGGTGACCATTTTTCTGATCGTTTTGGTCGCTATTTTTTCCCCATCCCTCGCTGGTGTGTGGATCGGGCTTTTCAAGTTTTATGGTCTTAGCATTGGTTTCACTGGATATGTGAAGTTGATGCCGGGGACGCTTCTGATGATATGGTCGGCAAAAGCTTTGCGGACGGCATCGATTAAGGTGTTGCTGTTCTATTTTTTGGTGGTTTCTGCTTGGGGCGGGTTGGCTTTTTGGGTTCTAGTTGCCTCGGTCCAAGGATCCAGTTTTTTTATCTTTCTGTCTGTGGCTGTCATGTACGCGTGGTTCATTTGGTTGCGGGCCTCACGCCATGGACTGGCGGGGGTTTTTTTTCTGAGTTTGTTGTTGGGCCCACTGATGGTCTTTGCAAAAGTTTTGGAACTTTTCTACAAAGAAGTTTTGCTGTGAAAAACAAGGCACGTGGTTTCACTCTTCTCGAGCTGCTTGTGGTCATGGTGATCATCGGGCTCTTAGCATCCTATGTCGGCCCTCGGTTTTTTGACCAAATTGGTAAGAGCGAGGCCAAGGCCGCCAGGGCGCAGCTGGATGCATTGAGCAAAGCGCTGGACACCTATCGTTTGGACACAGGGCGGTACCCGACCGCAGAACAGGGCTTGAAGGCCCTGAACGCCCAGCCCCAGGGCGAGAGTCGCTGGCGTGGTCCTTATCTCCAAAAGGAGGTTCCGCTCGATCCTTGGGGGTTCCCATACCACTACAAGGAGCCCGGTGGCGACAAGCGAGACTACGACCTGCAGTCGCTTGGCAAAGATGGACAGCCAGGTGGCGATGGAGATGCCGCTGACATCTCCGTGTGGCAATCTGGACGCTGAGGGCACCAAACGCGAGGCTCGGCGGACGTGAAGTTCGAAGTCGAAGTATTCAAAGGGCGTCAGGCGCCTGTCAAGCTGCTGATCGAGGCACCCGATGGCGAAGCCGCGTGCCGCGCGGCCATTGACCAAGGCTGGGTGGTGTTGAGCCTTCACACAGCGGGCAGCATCATGTCACTCGGGCCAAGGCCTTGGGCAGACGTCGGCGTCAAGGGTGCAGACCTGCTCGTCTTTTTGGAGCAGCTTCAATCGTTGTTGTCGGCTGGCTTGAGTGTCATCGAGGCCCTTGAGACCCTCCGCAAAGGCGGTCAAGGTGCTGGGCGCTTGGCTTTGGACGGGGTGATCACGTCACTCAAGCAAGGGTTTCCGTTTTCGACCGCCCTGGCTCGGCAAGGCGGTTACCCAGAATTGCTTGTGGCATTGCTGCGGTCAGCCGAGCAAACGTCTGATTTGCCTGAGGCCCTCGAACGGTTCAGGGAGCACGAAGAAAAGGCGGCAAAGGTCCGTCATCAACTGTCTTCTGTGGCGCTGTATCCTGCGTTGCTGACCGTGGTTGGTGGAGGCGTCATTGCATTTTTGATGTTGTACGTGATGCCGCGCTTTGCCCGGGTCTTTGAGGGCATCAGCCAGCTGCCGTGGTCGGCGCAGTTGATGGTCGCCTGGGCCAACCTGTTGCGTCAGCATGGCGGACTGATGGCCGTGGTAGCGCTAGCGGTGGCTGCGCTGATTGCGCTTGCCATCGGGTCGCCCCAATGGCGAGCGCGCCTGCTGGGCGTCGTGCTGCATTGGGGGCCACTGGCCTCGATCATGCGAACCTATCACCTTGCGCGCTGGTATCGAACCATCGGCATGTTGGTGGCGGGCGGAGTGGCCTTGCCCGAAGCGCTGGCACTGGCTGAGCCCGTTCTGCCTGCGTCCTTGCAGAAAGGGGCGTCGGTGGCCGCCTTGTCCATGCAGTCGGGCTTGGCACCCTCGCAGGCGTTTGACGGCGCTGGGATGGCGACACCAGTAGCCTCTCAGCTCATCAAAGCAGGTGAGCGTTCGGGCGACGTGGGCATCATGCTGTTGCGCGCAGCGTTGTTCCATGAGAATGAGGTCACAAGGAACCTGGAGAAGACCATGCGTGTCCTCGAGCCACTTGTCATGACATTGGTGGGCATCGGTGTCGGTGTGATCGTCATCCTCATGTACCTCCCCATCTTCGAGCTGGCTTCAGCCATCCAATGAGTTCAACTGACGCCTCCACAGAGAACGATTTGCCCAGCCGGCTTGGCATGGCGCGTTTGACCATGTCTGAGCTGGGCGCGTGCGAGCCCTGTTTCGATCTGTTGGCTTTTGTGGATTGCGTGCGCATGGGCTGCGCGTTCGTCAGGGATGCAACTGGCGTGCTGTTGCTGTTGATCACGGATGTTCAGGACGTTGACTTGCGTGCGTGGGCTCGCTCAAAGGTGGGGCCGTTCAAAGTAGCTTGGGTGACACAGGCAACGCTGGAAGCTTGGTTGGCGCATTGCGAGCGCCACATGAGCGCGTTGGGGACCATGGCTTTGTCCGATGGCGCGGCGTCAAGCCAATCAGAGGCCGATCGTGCCGAGCAGCTGAGCCTGTATCAAATCGGCGCAGACGAGAGCCCTGCCGTGCGGTTTGTGAACTCAACGCTGTTCGACGCGTTGAGGACGGGCGCTTCGGATGTCCATTTGGAGTCCACGCCAGGCGGCATGGCCGTCAAGTTCCGGATCGATGGCGTTTTGAACTTGCAAAGGCACCTTGACCACCGTGAACTGGCTGCCCAAGCCGTCAGTCGGATCAAGGTGATGGCGCAATTGGACATCGCTGAGCGACGTGTGCCGCAAGATGGTCGGCTGCAGATCGGCTACGAAGGCCGGACCGTCGATGTGCGCGTGTCCATCATGCCCAGCATCCACGGCGAAGATGCCGTGCTCCGAGTTCTGGATCGCCAGCATCTGGCGAGAACGCTTGAGGGGCTGACGCTCGCCAAGCTTGGGTTCAATCCGGAAGCCATCACGGCCCTGGAGCGGTGGAGCAAGCGAGCGCACGGCATGTTGCTTGTGACGGGGCCAACTGGATCTGGCAAGACGACAACCCTCTACGCCACCATCAATCAGACATTGAACACCCGTGACAAGGTCATCACCATTGAAGATCCTGTTGAGTACCAGTTGCCTGGTGTGTTGCAGATTCCTGTGAACGAAAAGAAAGGCCTCACTTTTGCCCGAGGCTTGAGGTCGATCCTGCGTCATGACCCAGACAAGATCCTGGTCGGAGAGATCCGGGATGCCGACACCGCCCAAATAGCTGTTCAATCTGCTTTGACCGGGCACCTCGTTTTCACGACGGTCCACGCGAACACGGCTTTCGATGTCGTGGGGCGCTTCACCCAATTCGGCATTGACCCCTACACCTTTGCTTCCGCCATCAATGGCATCGTTTCGCAGCGACTGCTGCGCAAGGTGTGTGGGGCGTGTCACTTGCCTGCTTCAGAGCCATCGGATTTGCCTGATATCGAGGACATGCATCAACTGGACGGCGAGAGATGGGGGAGCCCACGTTGGGTGAAGGCCGTCGGCTGCGAAGCGTGTCGAGGAACCGGATACGCAGGGCGGTTCGCCTTGGGCGAGGTCTTGGAGCTGACCAATGTGATGAAAGGCCTCATCGCCGCACGTGCGCCACTGGATCAGATACAGCGCCACGCTCTGGCCGAGGGTTGGCAGAGTTTGAGGTCCTTGGCGCTTCGAGCGGCTGCAGCTGGCCTCACCACCATGGAAGAGGTGGATCGTGTGGCTTCTTGACCGTTTTTGGGGGGCTTCGTCATCCCAGGCTTTGCTGCACATCGGGGCGAAAGCGGCGCGGTGGCATGTATTGACGCAGGGGCGATGGAAGGACCCCATCGAATGCATCATGGTTTCCGATGGGGTTGCGGGGGTCAGCGACCTCCGATTCAGCCTGGGGCGACTCCAGGAAGATGGGGGCATCGATCCTGCTACCCCCTGTCGAGTTTTGCTTGACAGCCATTGGGCGTCGGTGTGTTGGCTCCAAGCAGGCGAGCAGCCGTTTGCTCCGAAATCCTTTCTGGCCCTTGCTGCCCACAGGTTCTCTCATTTGTATGGCGGCGCGCCCGCTAGCTGGCACGTGGTGTCGCCCTACTTGGTCGGAGATCAAGCGGCGATGGCGTTTGGGCTGCCTGAGGCGGTTTCGGCAACTCTGAGATCGGCTTTTTCAGGGCGACTCGAAGTTGATTCAGTCCTGCATGTCGCGCAGCGATTTCGGACCCAGATGTTGCGTAGGGATCGCACCAGAATCAGCCACCTTTGCTTGCTGGAGGATGACCGCATGCTGATTCAGACATGGAGTCATCGCAAGTTGCTTGGGTGTCACCCATGTGTTGATCTGCCGATGGACATGGATGACTTGCTTTCACAAGTCCGGACGGAGCGTCTTCGTCTGTCGGACATGCATGATGTTGAGTTGCCCAACGAGCGAGTGTTCGTAGAGGTATTCTCGGCGCGGCCTTCGGTCCATTGGCAACTGCATGCGGTTGAAGCGGTGGCTGGCGAAGAACATGTGACGGTGAGGACTGGGGTATCAGAGCTATTTCAGGGGGCGAAGCTGTGATCGCTCGATTGACGTTTGGGACGTCCCGCTCAAGTTCACGGAGGGCCGTCGCGGTGTTCATTGTGGGCGTTGCCTCACTGGCATTGACCGTGACTTGGGCTTGGCGTGTTCGTCAGGATTTGGCTACTGCCGAGAGGCTTCAGCGAGAGGCGATTGCGCGCAACGAACGCACTCTGGCGCAAGCTGAGGAAGCAATTGCGAGGGCGCGGCAGCTTGCGGCGGAGAGGCATCTTGACCCCAAATGGGTGAACGTCGAACGAGAACTTGCGTTGCCCTGGATCGCCACACTGAGCACACTGGAACGAACGACTCGACCGCCTGTGTATGTGTTGGCCTTCAAGCCAGACATGAAAGACGGGTTCTTCACGCTCGAGGGAGAGTCTGACGACCTCGAAGATGTGCTCAGATATGTCAGAGAACTGGACGAGAACGATGATCTGGAGGGCGTGATGTTGCTGAGTCATCAGACATCGCGTCACCCTGAGTCAGGGCGCAGTCGCGTTGTTTTCACCTTGCGTGGCAAGTACGCTCATGGTGCGACAAGGGAGCAGCCATGAAGAGTTGGCGAACCGATTTGATCGTGCGGGTTTGGCGATGGGGGCAGAGCTTGGGGCCGATGGGTTCGGTTGGCTGCCTCTTTCTGTTGCTGGCAACGTGCGTCACGACTTGGGCTTGGCTTCAGCAACAGAAGATTCATGCTTTAAAGCCTCCTGAGCAATTGAATGTGGTCCTACCTCAGGAAAAGTCGGCTGTCGTGTCATCACGAAACGTCAGCTTGCCTTTAAGAAAGGACATTCCTGCCCTACTGGATAGCGTTCGCGGGGCATTCGTGGGCGCAAAAGTGGGGTGGCCGGAGGCTGAGTACAAGTACTCTTCACTCAGTGACGACTCGCTGGCGCATGTCGAGGTGCGGACGGCTTTCAAGGCTACGTACCCTCAGGTGAAGGCTCTCGTGGCGGAGATCATGGATCGATGCCCCTCCATGGGCGTGCGTGCTTGGACCATGGGGCGACCGAATGCAGACGCGCCTGAGTTGGATGTGAGCATGACTTGGGTTGTGTTTTTCCATGATCAGCATGACGACAATCCCGATGCTGGCGGTGCCCCATGAAGCGGCATCGCATGGGGCTCCTCGTTGCGTCGGCGTTGGGTTTGGCGGCGCTGAACTGGTTCGATCCTTGGCGTCCGGAGGCGAATCGCGACAGCGATACCTTGGTGGGAGTTGCGATGCCGATCGAACCGGCATCCCGACCTGTTTCAAGAATCACCGCCGATTCATCGATGGCACTGGCACAGCAGCAGCTTGGACGCAACGACGTGACCCTGAATCCGAAGGCAAACCTGTTCGTTTCCAGGTCGGAGGTGATGGCCGAAGCTCAGGCGGCAGCTCAAAAGGCGGAGCGTCGACTTCTGCGGACCCTGCCTTCACCCATTGTTGTGGCCGTGGCAAATCCGGAACCAGAGGAATTGCCTCCGCCGGTGCGAGTGCTTGGCACTTGGCTGGAGGGCGGTGTGTGGTCGGCGTTCCTTGCCACGTCAAACGGAACGACCATGATCGCCCATTCGTCTGTGGTGCTGGGTCGCTACCAAGTTCACATCCTTGACGGCAAACAAATCGCACTGCGAGACACACAATCCCAGCGAATCTGGACGTGGTCCGCATCGGCCGCTTTGTCTGCCTCAGGATGGCAAAGAGAGTTGAAGCAATGAACGATTTGTCCAAGGCCATCCGTTTGGGTGGTGTCGTGCTTTTGTTGGGCTCCTTGGCGGCTTGCGCTGGCTATCAGAGCCACAGACAAGGCATGACCGCAATTTCCGATGGACGCATCGCGGAGGGCGTTTTGTCCTTGCAGCAGGCGACGCTCGAGGCTCCGTCCGATGATGGTTATCGCCGGGCTTTCATTCTTCAAAGGGATGCCGCTGCGGTGAAGTTGCTGAGGAATGCGGAGTTGGCCGTTGAAGCGGGGCAGTATTCAGAGGCCAGCGAGATTTTTGCGGAACTGGAGAAATTCCTGTCGAATGATGCGCGGGTGATCAAAGGGCGGAATGAACTGGAGGTGGCCCAACGGCATGCCAGGGTGCTGGAGTCCGCGCAGGATCATGCTGACAAGCGGGAGTGGGATCAAGCCGTAGCGATGGCGCGACAGGTGCTGTCCGAGGATCCCCGCAGCCGCCGAGCAAACGGTTTGCTGAAGCGATGGCTCCGCATGCATGCCGATGCGTCCAGCAAAGAGTTGGGCGTGTATCCAAAGCTCAAGGCTGCCTATCGAAAACCCGTTTCACTCAGCTTCACTGGCGCCAGCCTGAGACAGGTGTTCGAGTCCCTCAAGTTGGCATCGGGGATCAACTACGTGTTTGACAAAGATGTGCAGCAAGAGGCCAGAACGACCCTATCGGTCACGGGGAAGCCCGTCGAAGATGTATTAAGGCTGGTGCTGGCAACCAATCAACTTGAGCACAGGGTCTTGGACGAGGACACGCTGCTGATCTATCCCAATCTGCCAAACAAAGTGGCAGATTATAGGGAGATGGTTGTCAGAGCTTTTTACTTGACCAACGCTGATGTCAACAAGACTGCGTCCCTGATCAAGTCCATGGCCAAGGTCAAGGAGGTGCATGTCGATGAGAGGTTGAATCTCCTTCTGATCCGAGACTCCGCTGAAGCAGTGAGGCTTGCAGAAAAGCTGATTGCAACAGCGGACATGGCCGAACCAGAGGTGATGCTAGAGCTGGAGGTCATGGAAGTTAACGTCAGCCGTCTTGTTCAAGCGGGCATCCAGTGGCCGACCTCTGTGTCCGCTTCTGTGAGGGGGGCTTCTGGCGTTCCTGGGCAGCTAACCCTGGATGAGTTCCATGACAAGAGCAAGTCTTTGGTGCGTTTGAACTTCGGTGATCCCATCGCCTCCATTCAGCTGAGGAGTCAGAAGGGAGATTCGAATTTGTTGGCGAACCCGCGTGTTCGTGTTCGGAACAGACAATTGGCCAAAATCATGATCGGTGACAAAGTGCCCGTGATCACTGTGACGAACACAGCCAATGTCGGAACTGCTGAATCTGTCAGCTACTTGGATGTGGGCCTCAAGCTCAATATTGAGCCAGCGATTTCGTTGGACGAAGAGGTCACGATGAAGTTGGATCTGGAGG
Source organism: Comamonadaceae bacterium 2PF (assembly GCA_005502875.1). Classification (GTDB taxonomy): domain Bacteria; phylum Pseudomonadota; class Gammaproteobacteria; order Burkholderiales; family Burkholderiaceae_C; genus Aquabacterium. The sequence goes on from SCMV01000019.1 coordinate 23,330, forward strand.
TCTCGAACATCATCGACACCATCACCCGTTCAACAGGAACCCAGACCTACCGCCTTGGTACGCGCAACACCTCAACAGTGTTGAGGGTGCGTGATGGCGAGACCAGTGTGTTGGCAGGCTTGATACAAAAAGAGGATCGACGATCCAACACTGGCTTGCCTGGATTGAATGAGTTGCCTCTGTTGAGCAGGATTTTTGGTGCGGGTCAGGACTCTGATTCCAAAACTGAAATTGTGCTGCTGATCACTCCGCGCATTCTGCGCAATGTTGAACTGCCCGGTGTCGGTCTTCAAGAGTTTGGCTCCGGGACTGAAACCGCTGTTGGCGCGCCCCCCATCCAGTTGGGGGTGACGAAAGATGGCGGAGTGCCTACCGCGCCGGCGCCGACGAGTCCAGGCTTGGTGAACGAGCCGCCTACATCTCAAAGTGGGCAGGGTAGTCCATTGCCTGGCAAAGGGGTGCCCGAGATGCCGCCCCCAAAAGTAAGCCCACCGCCTTTGGTTCTTGATCCTGGCAAATTTTCTTTGCCGCCCTCATTGATCAAATGATGCCATCGCTTGTCTCAAGATGCGCTACCCGCTGGGCACAGGGTTTCAGCTTGGTGGAGTTGCTGGTGGTTGTGGCCATCGTCTCTGTGCTCTCGACAATTGGATTGCCGCTGGCGGAACTGAGTCACAAGCGAGCACAAGAAGAAGAACTCAGGGTCGCCTTGCGGCAAATTCGTTTCGCTTTGGATGAGTACAAAACAGCTGTCAATGATGGACATGTGCTCAAGAGAGAGGGCGACAGCGGCTACCCGCCTGACTTGGCGACGCTGGTGCGAGGAGTTCCTGATGCAAAGTCCCCGCAGGGGCGCAGGCTGTACTTTTTGAGGCGCATCCCGCGAGACCCTTTCGCTTCCACGAGTGTGCTGTCAGCGGATGACACATGGGCTCTGCGTAGCTACGCCAGTCCGGCGGATTCGCCTGCACCAGGACGGGATGTGTACGATGTGTACTCAAAGTCCACGCTGACCGGGCTGAATGGGGTGCGGTACCGTGATTGGTGAGAATTCTTGGCTGGATAAGCGCGGTTTTACTTTGATTGAGCTCCTGATCGCCCTGGCCATCATGGCGACGTTGTTGTCCATCGTCGCTCCGCGATACATGGACTCCTTGGACCGTGCCAGTGAGGCTGCACTGAGAACCAACCTCAGGAGCATCAGGGAGGCCATTGATCAATACAAGGCAGACAAGGCTGCCTATCCCCCTGCGCTGCAGGATCTGGTGAGCGAGCGGTATCTGAGATCGATCCCCGTCGATCCAGCAACAGATCGATCCGACTCATGGATCATTGTCCCGCCTCCTGATGGTGCTGCCTCTGGGGTGTACGACGTGAAGAGCAGGGCAACAGGTGTTGCGCCGAGCGGTCGTGTGTACTCAGACATGTGAGCCATGCAGCCCTTGTGCGTTAAGAAATCATCCAACGCCAAGCGGAATGCTTTTCGTGGGTTTACATACGTTGGGGTCCTGCTGGGTGTTGCTTTGGTGGGTTTGGCCTTGGGGGGCGCAGCGCAGCTCGCGAGTAAGCAGGTTGAGCGTCAGCGTGCTGCGCAGGCCGATTGGGCATTCCGCCAGTACAGGGCGGCGCTGCTTAGTTATCACAAGGCTGCGCCAGGTGCCGAGCGTAAGATGCCGCCCGCGTTGGATGATCTGCTCACCGATCGCAGATATTTGGGCATCGTTCGTCACCTGAGGCGTTTGTATGAAGTTCCGTGTCAGGATGGACGCCAGGCGGTACTGACATACGCTTCTCGAGGAAGCGTGGCTGAATTGCGAGCCGCATGTGGTTTGGACGCTCCTAAGGTGCTAGTCGTGCAAGCAGAATGAAGCCTCTGTCGTCAAAACAAACAACGCCCCCACATGCCAGTTTCCAACAGAACATCGCAAGCCTTGATCCCATCGCTGCGAGTGGCTCTGCTGCATCCCTCGGAGTTTGCTCAGTACGGTGGCGACGCATACGTCATGCATTGGCGTCATTCCGTCAACAGGGCCAGTGTTGAGGTGCTGACGCCCCTCGTGGGGCAGAAGCCAATCAGGTCGCTGGGGGAGGCTAGGCGATGGGTTAGGGAGCGGGATTGGGCTGGGGTTGACGTCGTTCACGCCGAACTGCTGCCTGGATCCTCGTCGGCTTTTCATGTGCTCATGGCATTGTCCGAATTGCCCCGGCGGCCGGCACTGTCGGCAACCCCCCATGCGCCAGGTGCCATCTGTTGGCACCTTTTCTCTTGGCGTTTGCGTCTCTTCGCTTGGTGTGGGTTGGCGACGCCCGCTGCCTCAAAAGGGGGGCTCGCTTGGTGGCCTGGCTTGACGATGATGTTGGCGGAAAAGAAGCTCGCGAAGCGTTTGGACGGGCTTGTTGCTCACACTCCATCGTTGGCAGAGACGCTGATGCGCAGATTGAACGTGCCTGCGGGCAAGATTCATGTCATCCCCTATGGGGCGGTGACGATGCCGACTACACCTTTGCCCGATGATTCCACGCTGAGCGTATTGCATGTGAGCGCTTCATCCGACGCAGACGATCTGCGCGGTCTGTTGGGTGTGTTTGCAAAGTTAAAAAAGCTCAGACCAGAGCATGTAGGCCGGCTGAGCCTAACTCTGGCTGGCGCCTATGCAGAGTCCGCTCAGGGAGTCGATGAGTTGGTCCGTTTGATTGGCCGAAGCGGTTTGTCTGGCTTGGTCAAGCTGCATCCGGAGGTCTCCCCCAGCGAGATGCCCGCACTGATTCAGCGGCACCACTGTGTGGTCGTTTTACCCCCGAGGCCCCGAAAGATTGGGGTGAGTGGCGTGCTTGTCGGCGTTGTTAGTGCCTTTGTGTGGGCGCTCGGCGTCGGTCGCGGGGGCATCGTGTCGAACGAGGCCATACCTGCGGGGCAACTGCCGTCAGGTGCAGGTGTCATCCCCCAGGCAGGCGGGGGAGGCGAGGGGTTGTACAAGGTGCTCGAGTCGCTTCTGCTGGAGCCTGATGTCGTGTGCGCTTGGTCCAAGGCGGCGGCATCGGCTGCCCCGATTCACGACTGGGAGCGCATTGGTCATGCCTTCTATGGGCACTTTCGGCGGCTCAGTGAAAGAAGAGCTGCTGCTCGCTCGGGCACATGATTGACGCAACTGTTGGGGAATAGCAGCATCTCTTGCGCGAGATTCCGGTTGTGTGCTAAAGTCTAGGGCTTGCCTGGAGGGGTGGCCGAGTGGTTAAAGGCAGCAGACTGTAAATCTGCCCGCTTATGCGTACGCTGGTTCGAATCCAGCCTCCTCCACCAGGCAAACCTGCTTTGCTGAACGCATCAAGACGCCGTGCAACAAGCATGTGCGGCCTGTGCGGGCAGCGGAATGACTCCCGAGCGGGAGTAGTTCAATGGTAGAACCTTAGCCTTCCAAGCTAATGACGCGGGTTCGATTCCCGTCTCCCGCTCCAAGTGGTCAAGGTTCTGTCATCGTCAGCGTGATACCATCGCGGTCTTCGCCGGAATGGCGGAGGCTGTGTCAGGTCGACACGGGTTTGGGTTCATGCCCGAATCCATACCCGTGTCGATGCCCATGTGGCTCAGTGGTAGAGCACCCCCTTGGTAAGGGGGAGGTCGGCAGTTCGATCCTGCCCATGGGCACCACACCCCCCCTTTCCCTTCTCTTCCTATTTCAGGATCGCTAGGAGCGACAAACATGGCAAAAGGTAAGTTCGAACGGACCAAGCCGCACGTGAACGTGGGCACCATCGGTCACGTTGACCACGGCAAGACCACCCTGACGGCAGCCATCGCAACCGTTCTGTCGAAGAAGTTTGGCGGCGAAGCCAAGGCCTACGACCAGATCGACGCAGCGCCTGAAGAAAAGGCCCGCGGCATCACCATCAACACCGCTCACGTCGAGTACGAAACGGCCAACCGCCACTACGCTCACGTTGACTGCCCCGGCCACGCCGACTACGTCAAGAACATGATCACCGGCGCTGCCCAGATGGACGGCGCGATCCTGGTGTGCTCGGCCGCTGACGGCCCGATGCCCCAGACCCGTGAACACATCCTGCTGTCGCGCCAAGTGGGCGTGCCTTACATCATCGTCTTCCTGAACAAGGCCGACATGGTGGACGACGCCGAGCTGCTGGAGCTGGTCGAGATGGAAGTGCGCGAGCTGCTGTCCAAGTACGACTTCCCTGGCGACGACACCCCGATCGTCAAGGGCTCGGCCAAGCTGGCCCTCGAAGGCGACACCGGCGAGCTGGGCGAACAAGCCATCATGAAGCTGGCCGAAGCGCTGGACACCTACATCCCCACGCCTGAGCGCGCCATCGACGGCACGTTCCTGATGCCTGTGGAAGACGTGTTCTCGATCTCGGGTCGCGGCACCGTGGTGACCGGCCGCATCGAGCGCGGCATCATCAAGGTCGGCGAAGAAATCGAAATCGTCGGCATCGCCGCCACCCAGAAGACCACCTGCACCGGCGTGGAAATGTTCCGCAAGCTGCTGGACCAAGGTCAAGCTGGCGACAACGTGGGCATCCTGCTGCGCGGCACCAAGCGCGAAGACGTGCAGCGCGGCCAAGTGCTGTGCAAGCCCGGCTCGATCAAGCCGCACACGCACTTCACCGGCGAGATCTACGTTCTGAGCAAGGACGAAGGCGGCCGTCACACGCCGTTCTTCAACAACTACCGTCCTCAGTTCTACTTCCGCACGACGGACGTGACCGGCTCGATCGAGCTGCCGGCCGACAAGGAAATGGTCATGCCTGGCGACAACGTGTCGATCACCGTCAAGCTGATCGCCCCGATCGCCATGGAAGAAGGCCTGCGCTTCGCCATCCGTGAAGGCGGTCGCACCGTCGGCGCCGGCGTCGTGGCCAAGATCCTCGACTAAAATCGCCAAACTGGTTTCTTGTCAGCAGGGGTATAGCTCAATTGGCAGAGCGTCGGTCTCCAAAACCGAAGGTTGTAGGTTCGATTCCTACTGCCCCTGCCACCGACTGACCACAGAGACCACCGCTGTCACAGCAGCCCGCAGGCTCCCTGAGTCTGCGGGCTTTTGCCTCACTCAACCCCCATCGTTCTGACCGTCATGGCCACCTCGGACATCGATACCGTTTCCACCAGCGCCGACAAGGCCCGGCTGGCCGCTGCCGGCTTGCTCGTGGTGGGTGGCGTGGCGGCTTTCTACCTGCTGGGTCAGCAAAGCCTGTGGCTGCGCGTCATCGCCTTGCTGGTGCTGATCGCCGCCGCCGTGGGCGTCTTCCTCACGTCCTCCCAAGGCAAGGAACTCATCGCCTTCAGCCAGGACGCCATCAAGGAAATGCGCAAGGTCGTGTGGCCCACCCGTCCGGAAGCCACGCAGATGACCCTCTACGTGTTCGCCTTTGTGGTGGTGATGGCCCTGTTCCTGTGGCTGACCGACAAGGGCCTGGAGTGGGTGCTGTACGACCTGATCCTGGGCTGGAAGCGCTGATCCCGATCACCGCGCGCACGAACAACAACCGAGGTTCCGACACATGACTGACGTTCAAGCCGCTCCGAACGCCGCCCCCCTGCGCTGGTACGTGGTGCACGCTTACTCCGGCATGGAAAAGGCCGTTGAGCGCAACCTGCGCGAGCGCATCGACCGCGCTGGCATGCAAGACCAGTTCGGCCGCATCCTGGTGCCGACCGAAGAAGTCGTCGAGGTCAAGAACGGCAAGAAGTCCGTGACCGAGCGCCGTTTCTTCCCCGGCTACGTGCTGGTCGAAATGGTCATGAGCGACGACACCTGGCACCTGGTCAAAAACACCTCCAAGGTCACCGGTTTCGTTGGCGGCGCCAAGAACCGCCCGGCCCCCATCTCGGAAGACGAAGTCATGAAGATCGTCAACCAGATGAAGGAAGGCATCGAGAAGCCCCGGCCCAAGGTCGAGTGGGAAAACGGCGAAGTCGTGCGCGTCAAGGAAGGCCCGTTCACCGATTTCAATGGCTCCATCGAAGACGTCAACTACGAGAAGTCCAAGCTTCGCGTGTCCGTCACCATCTTCGGTCGCGCCACGCCGGTCGAGCTGGACTTCGGTCAGGTCGAGAAGATCTGACGGCCACAGGCCGGCAGGTCTTTCGCCGAGGGCGTAGCCCGCAGGCAAAAGATTCGCGCACTTCAGGCCTCACCGCCAGCAACAGGGCGCCCTCGGGAGCCCTTTGTTTTGAGCGCTCGATCCGCCACGCCCTCACTCCCCCGTCCGTGCCGGGATCCACTTCAGCAGCGTCTCGATGAGGTGCTCGGCAATGATCGGTTTGGCAATGACGTCGCGCATGCCGGCCTCCTCGCAGCGCAACCGATCTTCATGCAGCACCGCTGCCGTCATGGCGATGACCGGGGTGGCGTGCCAGCCTGGCAGCTGCATGATTTGCCGGGTTGCTTCGAGCCCGTCCATCACGGGCATGTGCATGTCCATCAGGATGGCGTCGAAGTCGCCGGGCTGGGCTTGCAACACGGCGTCCACCGCCTGTGCGCCGTCGCCCACCGTGGTCACCCGCAGCTCCACCTGCTGAAGGAAGGCCTGCGCCACCATCTGGTTGAGGGCGTTGTCCTCCACCAGCAAGATGTGCCGCCCTCTCAGGCGAAGGCCGAGCACCCACGGCGATGGGGGTTCGCCCAGCAGGGTGAGCGGGTGGTGGGCGTCATGCACCTGCCTCAAGGCGTTGAGCAGCACGCTGCCCATCACGGGGTGCGTCAGCAGGCGAACGTCCCCCAGCTCTTGCGTGGCTGCGAGCAAGCGATTGCGCAAGTGCCCTTGGCTCATCAGCAGCAATGTCGGCCAGGCGCACCCCGCTGACATCGCCACATGGCGCAAGCGCACGAGGTGTCCTGCCAGTTCCTCGGGCTCGCCCTGCCAATCGATCAGCAGGACTTCGACCGCGGGTTGCCGGGCCAGCAGCGCGGCCTCGACCTCTTCGGGGCTCTGTCCCAGTTGCCACCGTTCGGTGGACAGCGCCGACTGCCTGCGCCACAGGCCCGGCACTTGGCGATCGCTGCCCCAGAAGAAGACGCCAGGCTCCTGCAGGGAGTTTGGGGCGCTGCTGGGCGGATCGCACGCCAGCAGGGGGACTTCGAACCAGAACACGCTGCCGTGGCCAAGCTGGCTGTCCAGCCCGATTTCACCACCCATCAACGTGATCAGGTTGCGGCAGATCGACAGTCCCAGGCCGCTGCCTCCGTAGCGACGGGTGATCGAGGTGTCTTCCTGGGTGAAGGCTGAGAACAGTGCGGCACGGCGTTGCGGGGCGATGCCCGGGCCGGTGTCGCCGACTTCGATGCGCAACCTTTTGCCTTCGTCAGCCAATCGAGTCGACAGGCGCACGCCGCCATGCTCGGTGAACTTCACGGCATTGCCCAGCAGGTTGTTGAGCACCTGGGACATGCGAAGCCCGTCGGACAACATCGCAGCCGGCACGCGGGCATCGATGTCAACGTGAAAGCTCAGCCCCTTCTGCGTGGTGCGACCCGAGAACAGGTCCACCGAGCGGCGGATGAGCTCGTCGATCAGCAGGACTTGGGGATCGATGCGCAATTGCCCCGCCTCCAGCTTGGAGTGGTCCAGGATGTCATCGAGGATGCCCATGAGCGCCAGCGCTGCCTCGTGCGCGCGGGCGATGTCGCCCTGCACTTCGCCTGGCAGGGGCTTGTCCAGCGTCAGCCGCAGCAGGCCCAGGATGGCGTTCATGGGCGTGCGGATTTCGTGGCTCATGTTGGCCAGGAACGCGCTCTTGAGCCGCGCGCTTTCCTGTGCCGCGTCGCGGGCTTGCGCCAGCTCGGTCAGGTCGGACCAGCTCACGTAGAAGCCCTGCGTGCGTCCCTGTTCGTCCTTGTCGGGGCGGTACTCCACCCGGGCAATGCGTTCGGCCCGGCCGCCTTGCGCTGGCAGGGGGTGCTCGAACGCCTGCGGCTCGCCCTGCAAGGCGCGTTGGATGTGGGGCGCGTGGATGGCGTGGAGCGCCGGGCCCAGCAGTTCTTGCGCGGTCATCTCCGCCAGTTGTTGGGGTGCGATGCCGAACCACGCCTGGTGAGCGACGTTGCCGAAGCGGATCCGCCCGCCCCGGTCCCAATAGGCGATGGCGTTGGGCGCGTGATCCAGGATGTCCTGCAGCGTGCGATCGAGCTGACGCAGGGCGCGCTCTTGCTCGGCCAGCCGGTGGGCGAGCTGGCGGGCTGCTTCTTCCTTGGCGGTGCGGGTTTCCTGCAGCTGCAGGCTGCGCAAGATCGCCTGCGTCAGGCGCTCGGCGTCGAGTTGCACCTTGGCCACGTAATCGGATGCGCCCTCCTGCATGGCTTCGACCACCAGCGACTCGCTGCCAGCCCCCGTCACCATGATGATCGGCCCGGCGTAGGCGGTGAGCTCGCGGATGGCTCGCAACAAAGCCGAACCGGTGGTGTCGCCCAGGCAGTTGTCTAGCAGCACGCAGTCAACGACCTGGCTGCTGAGGATGCGCATGGCTTCGCTGCCGGACTCCGCCTCCATCGTGCGCGCGCTCAGGGCGCTGCCGATGAGGCAGCGGCGCACGCGCTCGCGATCGACGTCGTCGTCGTCGATGATGAGGATCTGCAATTCGCGGGTGAGGTTCGGGCTCGGCATCGATCCAGGCTCAGGGCAGTTGAACGGCGCGCCTGTAGCCGTCGAGCAACTGCGTCAGCTTGCTGAACTGCGGCCCGACGGCGGACTTCACCATGTAGCCCGCCACGTTCTCGTCGTAGGCCCGGCTGCGGTCGGCGTCTGCGCTGGAGGTGGTCAGCACGAAGATGACTTCCTCCTTGAGCTTGGGGTCCGCTCGCACCACCTCGAGGAACTCGAACCCGTTCATGCGTGGCATGTTCAGGTCCAGCAGGATCAGGCGCGGGCGGGGTGCTTTGCGTTGGGCATCCTGCTCGCGCAGGACGTCCAGCGCCGCTTGCCCATCTTCAACCCACGTCACGGGGCACGGGATGCCGGCTTTGAGCATGCTCCGCATGACGGATTCGGCCGCGACGTCGTCGTCCTCGACCAGCAGGACGTGCAAGGGGCTGGGTTCACTCATCGTTGGTCCTCCTGGGGTACATCGGCCACCAGACGCGGAACTGCGAGCCGCGTCCCATGGCCACGGGCGAAACCACATCGATGTGACCGCCATGGGTCTCGGTCATGCGTTTGCACAGCGCCAGGCCGATGCCCGAGGTTTCGGCGCGGCGACTCGAGGACAGCGTCTGGAACAGTTGGAAAATGCGCCGAGAGGCCTGGGGCGGCACCCCCGGGCCATCGTCCGTGACGGTGATCAGCATGTGGCTGCCATCCGGGTGGGCGGCGACCTCAATGAGCCCCGCTTGGCGGTCATGGTGCTTGACGGCATTGCCCAACAGGTTGCGCAGCACGGTCGACAGCGGGGTGCGCACGGCCTGGAAGCTGCGGGCATCCAGCGCGGCGGTGTCCAGCTTGAAAGTGTCAGGCAGGGGTTGCAGTTCGGTGATCTCGGCCAGCACGTCCACCAAGGACACTGGGCGGTAGTCGGTGTCGGTCTTGCCGGCGCGGGCGTAGCGCAACAGGTCGTCGATGAGCGACTCCATCCGCTGGATGCGCGGCGTGATGCGCGCCAGGTTGCGAGCGACGTCGTCGAGCTTGCCGTCGACGAGGTCCTGGCCGACCCACTCGACCAGGTCAGCGATGCTGCGCAGGGGAGAGCGCAGGTCGTGCGAGGCGACGTACGAAAATTCTTGCAGATCGGTGTTGGCCTGTTTGAGGTCGGCCTCCAGCCGTTTGCGCGCGCTGATGTCGGTGACCACCGCCAGCGTCATCGCCTGCCCTTGCCAGCGAACGCGGTTCAGCCCGATTTCAACGGCCACCTCGGTGCCGTCGGCGTGCAGCGCGGTCAGGTCTCGCCCCTGGCCCATCATCCTGGCGCCCCCCGTGTGAGCGTAGCCTCGCATCAGGTTGGCGTGTTGCGCGTGGTGACGCTCGGGCACCAGCCGTTGCAGGGCTTGCCCGCGCAGGGTGGCTGGTGCGTGTCCGAGGGCCGCCCCGAGCGCAGCGTTGCTCTGCACGATCACGCCCGCATCGTCGACCAGCATCAGCCCGTAAGGGGAAGCGTCGAACAGGCCCTGGAAGGCCAAAGCCAGGTCGTGGCGGTCGCTCATGTCAACGACCGAGGCCAGCACCATGCGCGCGCCGGCTGGTGTGACCAGGGGCGTCAGGCCGATTTCGACGGGGAAGGCATGCCCGAGGGCATGCTGGCCGTTGAGCACCCTGCCTTCGCCCATCCTGCGGCGGCTCGGCGACGCGAGGAACTGGCGCCGGTGCTCGACGTGCTGCGCCCGCAAGGCTTCGGGCAGGAGGATGTCCACCGATCTCCCGATCAGCCAGCCGGCCGGGTGGCCGAACATGCGGCTGAGTTCCTGGTTCACGGACGCGATCACGCCTTGCTCGGAAATCAGGATGAAGCCATTGGCGGCCGCGTCAAAGGCCTGGGCCAGGATGGTGGGGCTGACATCTGCCGACGACGCTGGCAAGGGGTGGTCCATGCGTCATCTCCTCTCTCTGGATTTTGTGTTTGCTGGGTGGACGAATCCGCCCGACCATCTTTGTCAGGTTATTACGGTCAGCGACCCTGCGGAAGAGGGGTGTCAATGGACTCACGCTCGCCAGGGTTTTGACAAACGCCGCAGCGACTTGCATTCCGATTTGAGTCGGCATATGATGGAGGGCTTTTGTCCGCTTTGGCGGGCACGTCTTTCAGTCGCCGACGCATGCGCGACATGAGGAGCCCGGATGGGCGCCTTGCCAGGGTTGGTCCTGGCGGGCATCGAACCGGGCGCTGGCACTCGACCATTCCGACAGGCCGTTGGGGTGGTTCAAGGAGAAAACATGGCCAAGAAGATTGTCGGCTTCATCAAGCTGCAAATCCCGGCCGGCAAGGCGAACCCGTCGCCTCCGGTGGGTCCCGCGCTGGGTCAGCGTGGTCTGAACATCATGGAGTTCTGCAAGGCGTTCAACGCCCAGACCCAAGGCGTCGAGCCTGGTCTGAAGCTGCCCGTGGTGATCACCGCCTACGCAGACAAGTCCTTCACGTTCATCATCAAGACGCCTCCGGCCACCGTGCTGCTCAAAAAGGCTGCGAAGATCGACAAGGGCTCGCCGCGTCCTCAAGCTGACAAGGTCGGCAAGCTGACCCGCGCTCAGCTGGAAGAGATCGCCAAGACCAAGCAGAAGGACCTGACCGCTGCCGATCTGGACGCCGCCGTCCGCACGATCGCCGGTTCTGCCCGTTCGATGGGCATCATCGTGGAGGGCGTGTGATGGCCAAGCAAACCAAGCGTCAACAAGCCATGGCCAAGGTCGACACGACCAAGCTGTACGCCCTGGACGAGGCCCTGGGCCTGATCAAGGCTGCCGCCAGCGCCAAGTTCGATGAATCCATCGACGTGGCCGTGCAACTCGGCGTCGATGCCAAGAAGTCTGACCAAGTCGTTCGTGGCGCCGTCGTGATGCCCAATGGCACCGGCAAGACCAAGCGCGTCGCCGTGTTCGCCCAAGGCGCCAAGGCCGAAGAAGCCAAGGCCGCTGGTGCCGACGTCGTCGGCATGGAAGACCTGGCTGAACAAGTCAAGGCTGGCAACATCAACTTCGACGTGGTCATCGCCTCGCCGGACACGATGCGCATCGTCGGTACCCTGGGTACCGTGCTGGGTCCCCGCGGCCTGATGCCCAACCCCAAGGTCGGCACCGTCACCCCCGACGTCGCCACCGCTGTCAAGAACGCCAAGGCTGGCCAGGTCCAGTTCCGCGTTGACAAGGCCGGCATCATCCACGGCACCATCGGCCGTCGCTCGTTCGACGACGCCAAGCTCAAGGGCAACCTGGCAGCTCTGCTGGAAGCCCTGAACAAGCTCAAGCCCGCTTCGTCGAAGGGCGTCTACCTGCGCAAGGTGGCCGTGTCCTCGACCATGGGTCTGGGCGTGCGCGTCGACGTCGGCAGCATCAGCGCCGAGTGATCGGCGTTTGACCGCCGCCCCTGAGGTGGCGGTCAACACAACACCGTTGGATCGGGCGTTTCGGCGCCCGGCCGACCGGGCCCCTTGCGAGTCTGGCAGGGGTGCCTGAAACGAATTGGTGGGCTGCGGCCCCGTGGCAACGCGGGGCGCGCAGGCCATCAAAGACCGTAGGCGTGTGTGGCGTGCTTGTACAGGCGTCGCGTGCTTAATCAACCCCGGTTGGCCTACGCAGATGGCGCACCCGCTGTTGAAGTTTCCTGGGGGACATTGCCTGCCCCCTGGGTTCCCGAGGCAGAAGGTCGCTGCATCCGGTGTGCCTCGAGGCATTCGCCCCCTGTGGGGTGCTTGTCGAAAGGCACGTTTTTGAGGAGTAGACCTTGAGTCTCAATCGCAACGAGAAAGAAGCCGTCATCGCTGAAGTGGCTGCCCAAGCGGGCAAGTCGCAGACGCTTGCACTGGCTGAGTACCGCGGTCTCACGGTGGCTCAACTGGATCAGCTGCGCAAGAACGCCCGTGCCCAAGGCGTGTACCTTCATGTCCTGAAGAACACCCTGGCCCGTCGCGCTGTTGCCGGCACCCCGTTTGAAGTCGCCGCAGAGAGCATGAGCGGCCCGCTGATCTACGGCTTCTCCGAAGACGCCGTGGCAGCTGCCAAGGTGATCGCTGACTTTGCCAAGGGCAACGACAAGCTGGTCATCAAGGCTGGCGCTTACGCTGGCAAGGCCCTGGACGCCAATGGCGTCAAGTCGCTGGCCTCGATCCCGAGCAAGGAAGTGCTGCTGGCCCAGATCTGTGGCCTGCTGCAATCGCCGATCTCGGGCCTGGCTCGCGTGCTGGCTGCTGTGGGCGAGCAAAAGGGTGGCGGCCAAGCCGCTCCCGCCGCCGCAGAAGAAGCCCCGGCTGCCTGAGCAACCGCTTCGCACTGAATTTCAACATCCAACCGATTTTAGGAACCCAAAATGGCATTCGATAAAGACGCATTCCTGACCGCCCTGGACAGCATGTCCGTGATGGAACTCAACGAGCTGGTCAAGGCCATCGAAGAGAAGTTCGGCGTGTCCGCTGCCGCCATGGCCGCTCCCGCCGCTGGTGGCGCTGCTGGCGGTGGCGCTGCCGCTGCCGAAGAGAAGACCGAATTCAACGTCGTCCTGACCGAAGCTGGCGCCAACAAGGTCGGCGTCATCAAGGCCGTGCGCGAAATCACCGGTCTGGGTCTGAAGGAAGCCAAGGACCTGGTCGACGGCGCTCCCAAGAACGTCAAGGAAGGCGTGGCCAAGGCCGACGCCGAAGCTGCCGTCAAGAAGCTGGTCGAAGCCGGCGCCAAGGCCGAACTGAAGTAATTCAGTGTTCGCCAGGTGGGTGCATCTCGCGCCCACCCCGGCGAATGCCCGGTGAAAGCCGGGTCAGACAGCTGCCTCCGCAAGGGGCAGCTTTCGGCTTTTCAGGGGGTAAAACCCTGAGCACACTCGAAAGGCCCTCGGTGGTTGTACACTGGAGGGCTTTTCGAGTGTTCTCTGAACCGACTGCGGAGAACTGGTTTGGTCGAGCCTGGGTGCAATGCCCGGGTTGTCTGCCAGCGGTTGGTAGTGGCCAACCACCAAGCCTCGGACGCAAGGTCCGAACGGCCAGTCGCCGAACAACGGGCTGTTTCCTTGGCCGGGAATCAGCCTGAATTCGAAGCGGAACACCCACCGGGTGACCGAAACGGAGAGTTTATGGCGCAAGCAACCCCCTACAGCTACACCGAGCGCAAGCGGATTCGCAAGAGTTTCGGCAAGCGCGGCAGCGTTTTGAACGTGCCCTATCTGCTGACGATGCAGAAAGATTCGTACGTCGCATTCCTCCAGAAGGAGGTGCCGCCGCAACAACGCAAACCCGAAGGCCTGCAAGCCGCTTTCCTCTCGGCGTTCCCCATTGTTTCGCACAATGGCTTCGTCGAGATGAAGTTCATCGAGTTCAACATCGCCAAACCGGCGTTCGATGAGCGCGAGTGCCAGCTGCGGGGCCTGACCTTTGCGTCGGCCGTGCGTGCGCGCCTGCAGATGATCATCTACGACCGCGAGACCTCCACGTCCCAGTCCAAGGTGGTCAAGGAAGTCAAGGAACAAGAGGTCTACATGGGCGAAGTGCCCCTGATGACCGATTACGGCTCCTTCATCATCAACGGCACCGAGCGCGTCATCGTGTCTCAGCTGCACCGCTCGCCTGGCGTGTTCTTCGAACACGACAAGGGCAAGACGCACTCGTCGGGCAAGCTGCTGTTCTCGGCCCGCATCATCCCTTACCGCGGCTCCTGGCTGGACTTCGAGTTCGACCCCAAGGACCTGCTGTACTTCCGCGTGGACCGTCGCCGCAAGATGCCGGTGACGACCCTGCTGAAGGCCATCGGGATGAACAACGAGCAGATCCTGTCGACCTTCTTCCAGTTTGACCACGTCAAGCTGATGGACGCAGGTGCTCAGCTGGCTTTCGTGTCCGATCGCTTCAAGGGCGAAGTCGCCCGCTTCGACATCACCGACAAGTCCGGTGCCGTCGTCGTCGAGAAGGACAAGCGCATCACCGCGCGCCACACCCGCGCCCTGGAGCAGTCCGGCACCACGCACCTGAGCGTGCCCGAAGACTTCCTGCTCGGCCGCGTGCTGGCCAAGAACCAGGTCGATCCGGACACCGGCGAGCTGATCGCCAAGGCCAACGAAGAGCTGACCGAAGCGCTGCTCAAGAAGCTGCGCGTTGCCGGCATCCGTGACCTGGAAATCCTGTTCACCAATGAACTGGACCAAGGCGCCTACATCTCGCAAACGCTGGCCACCGACGAAACCGCCGACGAGCTGGCTGCCCGCGTCGCCATCTACCGCATGATGCGCCCCGGCGAGCCGCCGACCGAAGACGCCGTCCAGGCCCTGTTCCAGCGCCTGTTCTACAGCGAAGACACGTACGACCTGTCGCGCGTGGGTCGCATGAAGTTCAATGCCCGCGCCGGCATCGACTCGCCCACCGGCCCGATGACCCTGTCCAACGACGACATCCTGCGCGTCGTGAAGATCCTGGTCGAGCTGCGCAACGGTCGCGGCGAAGTCGACGACATCGATCACCTGGGCAACCGCCGCGTGCGTTGCGTGGGCGAACTGGCCGAAAACCAGTACCGCTCGGGCCTCGCTCGCATCGAGAAGGCCGTCAAGGAACGCCTCGGCCAGGCCGAGACCGAAGCCCTGATGCCGCACGACCTGATCAACTCCAAACCGATCTCTGCGGCCCTCAAGGAGTTCTTCGGTGCGTCGCAGCTGTCGCAGTTCATGGACCAGACCAACCCCCTGTCGGAGATCACGCACAAGCGCCGCGTCTCCGCCCTGGGCCCGGGTGGTCTGACCCGCGAACGCGCCGGCTTCGAAGTGCGCGACGTGCACCCGACCCACTACGGCCGCGTGTGCCCGATCGAAACGCCTGAAGGCCCGAACATCGGCCTGATCAACTCGCTGGCCCTGTACGCCCGCCTGAACGAGTACGGCTTCCTCGAGACGCCGTATCGCCGCGTCAACGACGGCCAGACCACGATGCAGATCGACTACCTGTCGGCCATCGAAGAAGGCAAGTACGTGATCGCGCAGGCCAACGCCTCGCTCGACAAGGACGGTCGCCTGACCGATGAACTCGTGTCCGCTCGCGAACACGGCGAATCGGTGCTGACCAGCCCTGAGCGCATCCAGTACATGGACGTCGCCCCGACCCAGATCGTGTCGGTCGCTGCCTCGCTCGTGCCCTTCCTGGAGCACGACGACGCGAACCGCGCGCTGATGGGCGCCAACATGCAGCGTCAGGCTGTTCCCACCCTGCGTCCTGAAAAGGCCTTCGTGGGCACCGGCGTCGAGCGCGTGGCCGCCGTCGACTCGGGCACCGTCGTGGTGTCCAAGCGCGGTGGTGTGGTGGACTACGTTGACGCCAACCGCGTCGTGATCCGCGTCAACGACAACGAAACCGTTGCCGGCGAAGTGGGCGTGGACATCTACAACCTCATCAAATACCACCGCTCCAACCAGAACACCAACATCCACCAGCGTCCCATCGTGGCGCGTGGTGACGTGGTGGCGGTGGGCGACGTGATCGCCGACGGCGCATCGACGGACCTGGGCGAACTCGCCCTGGGCCAGAACATGCTCGTGGCCTTCATGCCCTGGAACGGCTACAACTTCGAAGACTCGATCCTGATCTCCGAGCGCGTCGTCGCCGAAGACCGCTACACCTCGATCCACATCGAGGAGCTGGTGGTCATGGCTCGCGACACCAAGCTGGGCAGCGAAGAAATCACCCGCGACATCCCGAACCTGTCTGAGAACCAGCTGGCTCGCCTGGATGAATCCGGCATCGTCTACGTGGGCGCCGAAGTCGGCCCCGGCGACGTGCTGGTCGGCAAGGTGACCCCGAAGGGCGAAACCACCCTCACGCCTGAAGAGAAGCTGCTGCGCGCCATCTTCGGCGAGAAGGCGTCCGACGTGAAGGACACCTCCCTGCGTGTCGACCAAGGCACCATGGGCACCGTCATCGACGTGCAGGTCTTCACCCGCGAAGGCATCGTGCGTGACAAGCGCGCCCAGCAGATCATCGACGACGAGCTCAAGCGCTTCCGCCTGGACCTGAACGACCAGCTGCGCATCGTCGAGGCCGACGCCTTCGACCGGATCCGCAAGCTGTTGATCGGCAAGGTTGCCAACGGTGGCCCCAACAAGCTGGCCAAGGGCACGACCCTGGACGACGCCTACCTGTCGTCGGTGGACAAGTTCCACTGGTTCGACATCCGTCCTGAAGACGGCGAACTGGCCAACCAGCTGGAGTCCATCAAGAACTCGCTGGAGCAGACCCGCCACAGCTTCGACCTGGCTTTCGAAGAAAAGCGCAAGAAGCTGACCCAAGGCGACGAGCTGCCCGCAGGCGTCCTGAAGATGGTCAAGGTTCACCTGGCCGTCAAGCGTCGCCTGCAGCCTGGCGACAAGATGGCCGGCCGTCACGGCAACAAGGGTGTGGTCTCCAAGATCGTTCCGATCGAAGACATGCCCTACATGGCCGACGGCACCCCCGCCGACATCGTTCTGAACCCGCTGGGCGTGCCTTCGCGGATGAACGTCGGTCAGGTGCTGGAAGTGCACCTGGGCTGGGCCGGCAAGGGCATCGGTCAGCGCATCGGCGACATGCTGCAGCGCGAAGCCGCCGTGGCCGAGCTGCGCAAGTTCATGGAAGAGCTCTACAACACCTCGGGCAAGAAGGAAGACATCTCTTCGCTGTCCGATGCCGACGTGCTCAACATGGCTGGCAACCTCTCCAAGGGCATGACCTTCGCCACCCCGGTGTTCGACGGTGCCAAGGAAGAGGAAATCCGCTCGATGCTGCAGCTGGCCTACCCGGCTGACATCGCCAAGGCCAAGGGCCTCACCCCGACCCGCACGCAGGCCATCCTGCACGACGGTCGCACGGGTGAAGCCTTCGAGCGCCCCGTCACCGTGGGCTACATGCACGTGCTGAAGCTTCACCACTTGGTGGACGACAAGATGCACGCCCGCTCGACCGGTCCGTACTCGCTCGTCACGCAGCAGCCGCTGGGTGGTAAGGCCCAGTTCGGTGGTCAGCGCTTCGGTGAAATGGAAGTGTGGGCTCTCGAGGCTTACGGCGCCGCTTACGTGCTGCAGGAAATGCTCACGGTCAAGTCGGACGACGTCAACGGCCGCACCAAGGTGTACGAGAACATCGTCAAGGGCGAGCACGCCATCGAAGCGGGCATGCCCGAGTCGTTCAACGTGCTGGTCAAGGAAATTCGTTCGCTCGGTATCGACATCGAGCTCGAGCGCAACTGATAGGAATAGGAGAGCCCCATGAAAGGTTTGCTGGACCTGTTCAAGCAATTCACGCCCGATGAGCATTTCGATGCGATCAAGATCGGGCTGGCCTCGCCCGAGAAGATCCGCTCGTGGTCTTTCGGCGAAGTGAAGAAGCCTGAGACCATCAACTACCGCACGTTCAAGCCCGAACGCGACGGCCTGTTCTGCGCCAAGATCTTCGGCCCGATCAAGGACTACGAGTGCCTGTGCGGCAAGTACAAGCGCCTCAAGCACCGCGGCGTGATCTGCGAGAAGTGCGGCGTCGAAGTGACCCAGACCAAGGTCCGCCGTGACCGCATGGGTCACATCGAGCTGGCTGCTCCGTGCGCCCACATCTGGTTCCTGAAGTCGCTGCCGTCGCGCCTGGGCCTCGTGCTCGACATGACGCTGCGCGACATCGAACGCGTGCTGTACTTTGAAGCGTACGTGGTCGTCGACCCCGGCATGACCCCGCTGAAGAAGTTCAGCATCATGTCCGAGGACGACTACGACGCCAAGCGTCGCGAGTACGGCGATGAGTTCGAAGCCCTGATGGGCGCCGAAGGCATCCAGAAGTTGCTGGCCGAGATGGATCTCGACATCGAGATCGACAAGCTGCGCAACGACATGACCGGCTCCGAGCTGAAGGTCAAGAAGAACTCCAAGCGCCTGAAGGTCATGGAGGCCTTCAAGAAGTCCGGCATCAAGCCGAACTGGATGGTCATGGAAGTCATGCCCGTGCTGCCGCCGGACCTGCGTCCGTTGGTGCCGCTGGATGGTGGCCGCTTCGCGACCTCCGACCTGAACGACCTGTACCGCCGCGTCATCAACCGCAACAACCGCCTGGCTCGCCTGCTGGAGTTGAAGGCCCCTGAGATCATCGTGCGCAACGAAAAGCGCATGCTGCAGGAAGCCGTTGACTCGCTGCTGGACAACGGTCGCCGCGGCAAGGCCATGACGGGCGCCAACAAGCGTGCCCTGAAGTCCCTGGCCGACATGATCAAGGGCAAGTCGGGTCGCTTCCGTCAGAACCTGCTGGGCAAGCGCGTCGACTACTCCGGTCGTTCCGTGATCACCGTGGGCCCGACCCTCAAGCTGCACCAGTGCGGTCTGCCCAAGCTGATGGCGCTCGAGCTGTTCAAGCCCTTCATCTTCTCGCGCCTCGAAGCCATGGGCATCGCGACGACGATCAAGGCCGCCAAGAAGGAAGTCGAATCCGGCACCCCGGTGGTGTGGGACATTCTCGAAGAGGTCATCAAGGAGCACCCGGTTCTGCTGAACCGCGCCCCGACGCTGCACCGCCTGGGCATCCAGGCCTTCGAGCCCGTGCTGATCGAAGGCAAGGCCATCCAGCTGCACCCGCTGGTGTGCGCGGCCTTCAACGCCGACTTCGACGGTGACCAGATGGCCGTTCACGTGCCGCTGTCGATCGAAGCGCAGATGGAAGCCCGCACCCTGATGCTGGCCTCCAACAACGTGCTGTTCCCCGCCAACGGTGAACCCTCGATCGTGCCGTCGCAAGACGTG
This sequence comes from Comamonadaceae bacterium 2PF, assembly GCA_005502875.1. Classification (GTDB taxonomy): domain Bacteria; phylum Pseudomonadota; class Gammaproteobacteria; order Burkholderiales; family Burkholderiaceae_C; genus Aquabacterium. Next base: position 42,702 of record SCMV01000019.1, read on the forward strand.
GTGCTGGGCCTGTACTACGCCACCCGCGAGCGCATCAACGGTCGCGGCGAAGGCATGGTCTTCTCCGACATCCCCGAACTCCAGCGTGCGCTGGACAACGGCGTGGTCGAGATCACCGCCCGCATCAGCGTGCGCCTGACCGAGTACACCAAGGACAAGGCCACGGGCGAGTTCATCCCCGAGACCAAGCTGGTGGCCACGACCGTCGGTCGCGCCCTGCTGTCCGAGATCCTGCCCAAGGGCCTGCCTTTTGCGAACATCAACAAGGCGCTCAAGAAGAAGGAAATCTCGCGCCTGATCAACACCTCGTTCCGCAAGTGCGGCCTGAAGGAAACCGTGGTGCTGGCTGACAAGCTGCTGCAAAACGGCTTCCGCCTGGCCACGCGCGCCGGCATCTCGATCGGCATCGACGACATGCTGGTGCCCAAGCAAAAGTACGAGCTGATCGAGCGCGCCGAGAAGGAAGTCAAGGAGATCGAGCAGCAGTACGTCTCCGGTCTGGTGACCGCTGGCGAGCGCTACAACAAGGTCGTGGACATCTGGGGCAAGACTGGCGACGAAGTCGGCAAGGTCATGATGTCTCAGCTGTCCAAGCAAAAGACCATCGACCGCGAAGGCAAGGAAGTCGATCAGGAATCGTTCAACTCGATTTACATGATGGCCGACTCCGGTGCCCGCGGTAGCGCGGCCCAGATCCGCCAGCTGGCCGGCATGCGCGGCCTGATGGCCAAGCCTGACGGCTCCATCATCGAGACGCCCATCACGGCGAACTTCCGTGAAGGCCTGAACGTGCTTCAGTACTTCATCTCGACCCACGGTGCACGTAAGGGCTTGGCCGACACGGCGCTGAAGACCGCGAACTCGGGTTACCTGACCCGCCGTCTGGTCGACGTGACGCAAGACCTGGTGGTCACCACCGACGATTGCGGCACCGACCAAGGCATCAACACCCGCGCGCTGGTCGAAGGTGGTGAAGTCATCGAGTCGCTGCGCGACCGCATCCTGGGCCGCGTGCCCGCGATCGACGTGCTGCACCCCGAGACCCAGCAGGTGCTGGTCACCGCCGGCACCATGCTGGACGAGGACGTCCTGGATGAGCTCGAAGCCGCTGGCGTCGACGAAGTCAAGGTCCGCACCCCGCTGACCTGCGCCACGCGCTTTGGCCTGTGCGCCAAGTGCTATGGCCGCGACCTCGGCCGCGGTGGCCTGGTGAACTCCGGTGAAGCTGTCGGCGTGATCGCCGCTCAGTCGATCGGTGAACCCGGCACGCAGCTGACCATGCGGACCTTCCACATCGGTGGTGCCGCTTCGCGCGCCGCCATCGCATCGAGCGTGGAAGCCAAGTCGGACGGCATCATCGGCTTCAACGCCACGATGCGCTACGTGACCAACGGCAAGGGCGACCTGGTGGTGATCTCGCGTTCCGGCGAAATCGTCATCTCCGACCAGCACGGCCGCGAGCGCGAGCGCCACAAGGTGCCGTACGGCGCGATCCTCAACGTCAAGGCCGACCAGACCATCAAGGCTGGCCTGGTCCTGGCAACCTGGGACCCGCTGACCCGCCCGATCATCACCGAATTCGCCGGCAAGGCCCGCTTCGAGAACGTCGAAGAAGGCGTGACCGTGGCCAAGCAGGTCGACGAAGTGACCGGCCTGTCCACGCTCGTCGTGATCGACCCCAAGCGCCGCGGCGCTGCCAAGGTCATCCGTCCGCAGGTCAAGCTGCTGGACGCCTCGGGCAACGAAGTCAAGATCCCGGGTACCGACCACGCCGTGACCATCGGCTTCCAGGTCGGCGCGCTGATCCAGATCCGCGACGGGCAAGACCTCTCGCCTGGTGAAGTGCTGGCTCGCATCCCCATCGAAGGCCAGAAGACCCGCGACATCACCGGCGGTCTGCCGCGTGTGGCCGAGCTGTTCGAAGCCCGCAGCCCCAAGGACAAGGGCTCGCTGGCCGAGATCACGGGCACCGTGTCCTTCGGCAAGGAAACCAAGGGCAAGGTTCGCCTGCAGATCACCGACCCCGAAGGCAAGGTCTGGGAAGACCTGGTCCCCAAGGAAAAGAACATCCTGGTGCACGAAGGCCAGGTGGTCAACAAGGGCGAATCCATCGTCGACGGTCCGGCCGACCCGCAGGACATCCTGCGCCTGCTGGGCATCGAAGAGCTGGCTCGCTACATCGTCGACGAAGTGCAGGACGTCTACCGTCTGCAGGGCGTGAAGATCAACGACAAGCACATCCAGGTGATCGTTCGCCAGATGCTGCGTCGCGTGCAGATCGTCAACCCGGGCGACACGCATTACATCGCTGGTGAACAGGTCGAGCGCTCCGAGCTGCTGGACACCAACGACCGCATGCGCGCCGAGGGCAAGATGATCGCCACGCACAGCGATGTGCTGCTGGGCATCACCAAGGCCTCGCTGTCGACCGACTCCTTCATCTCGGCCGCTTCCTTCCAGGAAACGACCCGCGTGCTCACCGAGGCTGCCATCATGGGCAAGCGCGACGAGCTGCGTGGCCTGAAGGAAAACGTCATCGTGGGTCGCCTGATCCCCGCCGGCACCGGCATGGCCTTCCACCAGGCTCGCAAGGCCAAGGAAGAGATGGACGACACCGAGCGTCGCGCCATCGCCATGCAGGAAGCCCAGGAACGCGCAGCCATGGAATTGGCCGCGCTGGACGAGGCTTCCGGCGATGCAGCCCCGAGCGAAGGCGGCGCCACCACCGAGTGACGCAGCCCAGCCGCTGCCAGTTGTGGCTGGCGGTGGCCTCTGATTCGGTGGCCGTGCCCTCGTTGAGGGCCTCGGCGATCCCGGCACCCAAATGACAAGGGCCCCGACCAAAATCGGGGCCCTTGTTTCATTTCAGGCGCTCATGTCGCGCTCACGTCGTGCGCCATTGGCGGTGGCCCTGGCAACGAGGTCCAGGCAGGGTGTCAGTCGCGCCCACTCGCAAGCCCCGGGTGGGGCCAATTGAGCAACTCCGCCAGCCGTGTCACCACCCACGTGGCCTCTGCTTCGCTGACGCCCGACTCCGGGGTCAGCAGCCCGTGTTGGCAACGCTCCAGCACTTCGTCGGTCTCGGCACCGATCTCCACGTGCACGTTCTGGCAATGCGTTGTCAGGTGCTGGGCCAGGTCTTCGCAGAGCTCGTGGCGCGAAGCCACCTCGCGCGCAGGGAGCGTCCATCGGCCACGCGCGTCGCGGTACAAGGCCTGAAAACTCGGCGCCACGTAAACCTGGTTGTCGTCGCTCATGCAGGGGCTCGCTTTCGTCAGGGCTTGGGCTCGACCAGCGCAAAGCCTCGGCGCTCTGCCACGACGACCACCTTGTCCTCGGGCTTCAATCGGTCCTTGCGCACGAGCGCCAACTGGCCAGGCATGGGTTCGCGCGACGGCGTGGGCGCCCCGAGGTAGAACGCGAAACTCGGCTGCCGAGTGCGCCATTGCACCACCTCGGCACCGCGCGCGTGGGCGATCTCGGCCAGCTCGTGCACTGGCGACTGCAGCGTGCGTGCCCACCAGGGCAACACGCCGTGGACCACCCAGAAGGCGCCCAGCAGGGCGCCCAGCACCGCACGCTCCGCGTGCGATCGTCGTGGCCAGCACCAGACCGCCAGCCACAGCCCGCACACCGTCGCCACTTGCCACCATGGCGGCCCCGCTGGCGCGGTCTCCAGCAGGGTGCGGTAGAGCGGGTCCTTGGTTTGCGTGGCCAGCCAGCCCGCCACCTGCTGGCTCCAGGACAGCCCAGCGAACAGCAGCAACTGACACGAAGCCAGCGCCCAGGCCATGCCGCGCGAGCGCAGCCTCGACAACGCCTCCGCCATCAAGATGAGCAGCGGCGTTGTGCCGTACAGGAGGTAGTGCGGCAGCTTGGTGCTCGAGAAGGTGAAAAACAGCAGCGCGAACCCTGACCAGCACAGCAAGAACCTGCTCACCGGCTCCGACCACAACGCCCGCAAGTTGCCCAAGACGGACAGCAACAGCGGCGTCCAAGGCAGGGCCAGCAACGGCGCCACGATCAGGGTGTAGTGGGCTTGCCCGCCATGGCCCTCCCGGGTTTGCAGGAAGCGGTTGACGTTGTGCTGCAGGATGAACCCGTCGACAAAGGCCATGCCGTGACGGTGCAGCGCATACGCGTACCAGGGGGCTGCGACGCCGAAGAAGATGGCCCAGGCCCAGGCGTCACCCAGCACCTGCCGCAGGCGGCCGAGCTGACCCGATGCCAGCAGGTAAACCAGCACCGAGGCGCCTGGCACCAGGCACGCGACCGGCCCTTTGGTGAGCACGCCCAGGCCCATCCACAGGAAGGCGCGGCGCAGCGAAACACGGCTCCCATCGGCCAGGTGCCGCCACAGGTCCAGGCATGCCCAGCACATCAAGGCGTTGAGCAGGGCATCTGCCGTGGCGGCGCGCCCGATCAACATCACGCCCAACGATGTCGCGATCACCGCTGCAGCCGACCGCTCGGCCCGTTGGCCGGCCCACAGCTGGGCGAATCGAACGGCCGCCAGGCACCACATCAGCGCCGCACACGCCGAAGGCAGGCGCGTCGCGGCCTCGGTCACGCCGAACAAGGCCAGACCCAGCGACTGCAACCAGTAAATCAGGATGGGCTTGTCGAACCGGTCTGCTCCGTTGAGGGTGGTGTGCCCCCAGTCGCCGCTGGCCAGCATCTCGCGCGAGGCCTCCGAGAAGGCCCCCTCGTCCACATCCAGCAATGGTGCGCTGTCCAGACCCAGCAGCCACAGCGCCATCAGCAGGCTCACCCACAACCACGAAGGCAACCCGTCCAGCAGGTGTCGGGGCTCCTGTGGGGCATTCAGCAATGGCCGAAAACTCAAAGCGCGCCCTCCTGGTGGGCGGGGCGTTCCGAGGCCAGCCACCAGCGCCAGGCGCCCCATGTGCACAGCGCCATCACCCCCAGTTGCACCCCAAGGGGCACCACCCAGCCCTGCTTGCTCAAGCACACGTAAAGACCAAAGGCCGGCAGGCTCAGCGCGACGGCTTTGCACGTTGGGGGCTTGCGCAACCACCCAGCAAGGCGAAGGCTGGATTGCAGTCGCCAGGCCAGGGGGGCGAGCAGCAACCCCAGCCCGGAGCCAACCAGCACGTCGCTGGGCCAATGGGCGCCCACCACCACGCGAGAGAGCGCCTGCAAGGCCGCCAGCACCCACCACAGGTGACGCCAGAGGGCGGCGCGTCCTTCCTCGTGGAGCACCAGCAGCACGGCCACGGCCCAGGCGGTGGCCGAATGCCCGGATGGCATCGAGCCCTTTTTGAGGACCTTGCCGATGACCTGGAAGACCGGGTGATCGGGGCCGAAATAGGTGGCGGGTCGGTCAACGTGGAGCACGCGCTTCATGGTGTGAACGACGACGCCGCCAATCACCAGCGCCAAAATCAGCGCCGCCACCCGCCTGGGCTCTTCGGCGCTCAGGCTGGTCAGCAGCACGAAGCCGCAGATCCCCAGTCCCGACCAGGTCAGGAAGGCCCACGGCACCGGCCATTCGCGCAGCAAAACCTGGAGGTCAAGCAGCGTCTGTCGATCCAATTCTCGGCCCGCCAGGGCGGCACCGAGCGCCATGAGCAAGCAGGCCGCGGTCCAACCGAGCCAGGGCAGTGGGGTGGACGATGCCCTTTTCGAAGGATCGGGTGCTTGCAGCATGGCCGCAGATTGTAGTGGCCCCGTGTGGCCGTTCGGCCTTGGCGGACATCCACCCCCGGAATGCAATCCGTTACAAGGGTTTTCCCCCTATTTTGCGCGTTTACCCTTAACATGGCGCATCGCTTCACTTTCTCTCAAGGAGTGCACCATGGCTCAAACCCTTGCTCGTTTCCCTGGCTCCACCGCCCAGCGTCAGCAGTTGCGCCTGGAAAAGGTGGGTGTGATCGGTGGCTTTCTGGTGGGCCTGGGCCTCGCGGCCGGCGTCGTCAGCGGCTTGATGGTTGACCTGGGTGCGCCGGACGCGCTGGCGTTCGTTGCCGTGGCCCTGACCATCGCTGCCACCACGCGCCTTGGCTTGTCTGCTGCCGCGGCGCTGTCGCAAAAGCTCGCGGACTGAAGCAGGCGCCCCGGCGCATGCATGCTTGACTCCGCGCCAGCTTGCTGGTGCTGATCGCAAGGGCCCTCCGGGGCCCTTTTTGCGTCTGCGCCCGAGGCACCGGACGAGCGCAGTTGCAATGCAACGCCCTGCCGCTTACAATGGAAGGCTTTTCGGCTTTCGCCAGGCAGGCCCCCACGGGCCCGCATGGGGCGCTTTGCAAGCTGCGGCACGCTGCGGCGGGTTCCTGATGGGGCCCGCAGGGGCGGGGCAGGCGGGTGCAAAGGCCCTTGCGGGTGCGGCAGAGGTGTCGCTGGGCGAGGGCCGTTTTGTGCTGGCGGCGGTTGGCCGCTGCCGGTGAAATCAACGGGAACCAACAGGAATCAATCGATGCCTACCATCAACCAGCTCGTGCGCCACGGCCGTCAGGTCGAGGTCACGAAGTCCAAGTCGCCTGCGATGCAAAATTGCCCGCAGCGTCGTGGCGTGTGCACCCGCGTGTACACCACCACCCCCAAGAAGCCGAACTCCGCTCTGCGTAAGGTTGCCAAGGTGCGCCTGACCAACGGTTTCGAAGTCATTTCCTACATCGGCGGCGAAGGCCACAACCTGCAAGAACACAGCGTCGTGCTGGTTCGCGGCGGCCGTGTGAAGGACTTGCCCGGTGTGCGTTACCACATCGTGCGTGGCTCCCTTGACCTGCAAGGCGTCAAGGACCGCAAGCAATCGCGCTCGAAGTACGGCGCCAAGCGTCCGAAGAAGGCCTGATCGGCCCTCTGAGCAAAACAAGATTCGGTCGTCTTCACCGGCTTGTCACCCGAAGGTGGCACGCTCAAGAAGAGAAGGCCGAGGTGGCGGTTCTGCCGGAATGGTCCGGTCTGAACTGAGTAAGTGGAGTCTGTTGATCAGTCTCCAGATGCAGGCAAAAGTGATCCGCGATCCAGCCCGCATCAACTGAAGCATTGAAAGGAAACGAAATGCCTCGTCGTCGCGAAGTACCCAAGCGTGAAATCCTGCCCGATCCCAAGTTCGGATCGGTCGACCTCTCCAAGTTCATGAACGTGATCATGGAGTCCGGCAAGAAGGCTGTGGCCGAGCGCATCATCTACGGTGCCCTCGAACAAGTCGAAAAGAAGGCCGGCAAGGATCCGCTGGAAATCTTCAACATCGCTCTGAACAACATCAAGCCCGTGGTGGAAGTCAAATCCCGCCGCGTGGGTGGTGCGAACTACCAGGTTCCCGTTGAAGTTCGCCCCGCTCGCCGCATGGCCCTGGCCATGCGCTGGCTGAAGGAATCGTCGCGCAAGCGCTCCGAGAAGTCGATGGCCCAGCGTCTGGCCAACGAACTGCTCGAGGCCTCTGAAGGCCGCGGCGGCGCGATGAAGAAGCGTGACGAAGTGCACCGCATGGCCGAAGCCAACAAGGCCTTCTCGCACTTCCGTTTCTAAACCACCACCCCTGCAGCATCCACTGCAGCGGCGCCGGGCTCCAACAGGGCCCGGCGCCGTGACACTTGGAGTGACACCATGTCCCGCAAGACCCCGATCGAGCGCTATCGCAACATTGGCATCTCTGCCCACATCGACGCCGGCAAGACCACCACGACCGAGCGCATCCTGTTCTACACCGGTGTGAACCACAAGATCGGTGAAGTGCACGAAGGCGCCGCCACCATGGACTGGATGGAGCAGGAACAAGAGCGCGGCATCACCATCACGTCGGCCGCGACGACCTGCTTCTGGAAGGGCATGGACATGTCCTACCCCGAGCACCGCTTCAACATCATCGACACCCCGGGCCACGTGGACTTCACCATCGAGGTGGAGCGTTCCATGCGCGTGCTCGACGGCGCCTGCATGGTGTACTGCGCCGTGGGCGGCGTTCAGCCCCAGTCTGAAACCGTCTGGCGTCAGGCCAACAAGTACGGCGTGCCCCGCCTGTCGTTCGTCAACAAGATGGACCGCACCGGCGCGAACTTCTTCAAGGTCTATGACCAGCTCAAGCTGCGTCTGAAGGCCAACCCCGTGCCCGTGGTGATCCCCATCGGCGCCGAAGACAACTTCCAGGGCGTCGTCGACCTCCTGAAGATGAAGGCCATCTACTGGGACGAAGCTTCCCAGGGCATGAAGTTCGACTACCGCGACATCCCCGCCGAGCTGCAAGCCGACGCCAAGAAGTGGCGTGAAGGCATGGTCGAGGCCGCCGCCGAAGCCAACGAAGAGCTGATGAACAAGTACCTGGAAGAGGGCGACCTCTCCGAGGAAGAGATCAAGCTCGCTCTGCGCCAGCGCACCATCGCCTGCGAAATCCAGCCGATGCTGTGCGGCACGGCCTTCAAGAACAAGGGCGTGCAGCGCATGCTCGACGCCGTCATCGACTACCTGCCCTCGCCCGTGGACATCCCCCCGGTCGAAGGCACGGACGAAGACGACCAGCCCACCAGCCGCAAGGCCGACGACAGCGAGAAGTTCTCGGCGCTGGCGTTCAAGCTGATGACCGACCCGTACGTCGGTCAGCTGACCTTCGTTCGCGTGTACTCGGGCGTGCTGAACTCGGGCGACTCCGTCTACAACCCCATCAAGGGCAAGAAAGAGCGCATCGGCCGGATCCTGCAGATGCACGCCAACGAGCGTGAAGAAATCAAGGAAATCCTGGCCGGCGACATCGCCGCCTGCGTGGGCCTGAAGGACGTCACCACCGGCGAAACGCTGTGTGACCCGGACGCCATCATCACCCTGGAAAAGATGGTCTTCCCCGAGCCCGTGATCGCACAGGCCGTGGAGCCCAAGACCAAGGCCGACCAGGAAAAGATGGGCATCGCCCTGCAACGCCTGGCCGCTGAAGACCCGTCCTTCCGCGTGCGCACCGACGAAGAATCCGGTCAGACCATCATCGCCGGCATGGGCGAGCTGCACCTGGAAATCATCGTCGACCGCATGAAGCGCGAATTCGGCGTGGAAGCCAACGTCGGCAAGCCGCAAGTGGCCTACCGTGAAACCATCCGCAAGAAGGTCACGGACGTCGAAGGCAAGTTCGTTCGCCAGTCCGGCGGCAAGGGCCAGTACGGTCACGTGGTGCTGACGGTTGAGCCGCAAGAACCCGGCAAGGGCTTCGAGTTCGTCGACGCCATCAAGGGCGGCGTGGTGCCTCGCGAGTACATCCCTGCGGTCGAAAAGGGCGTCATCGACACCCTGCCGAACGGCGTGCTGGCTGGCTACCCCGTGGTCGACGTGAAGGTCACCCTGACCTTCGGTTCGTACCACGATGTGGACTCGAACGAAAACGCCTTCAAGATGGCCGCTTCGATGGGCTTCAAGGACGGCTGCCGCAAGGCTTCGCCCGTGATCCTCGAGCCCATGATGGCCGTGGAAGTCGAAACGCCTGAAGACTACGCCGGTACCGTGATGGGCGACCTGTCCTCGCGTCGCGGCATGGTGCAAGGCATGGACGACATGGTCGGCGGCGGCAAGATCATCAAGGCAGAGGTTCCCCTGTCTGAAATGTTCGGCTACTCGACCAGCCTGCGTTCGGCCACTCAAGGTCGTGCCACGTACTCCATGGAGTTCAAGCACTACTCTGAAGCGCCCAAGAACGTGGCCGACGCGATCATCACCGCGCGCGCCAAGTAATTTCCAAGCCGGTCTTCGGCGCCACCTCGCTCCTTGCCTTGTCGGCGGGGGCGGCGTGGCTGGCTCGCTGCCCATGGTGGCCAACGCTGGAGACCTTAAACAAGCATGGGCAACTGTTCTTTGCTCTCTAGGAGAATCAAATGGCAAAAGGTAAATTCGAACGGACCAAGCCGCACGTGAACGTGGGCACCATCGGTCACGTTGACCACGGCAAGACCACCCTGACGGCAGCCATCGCAACCGTTCTGTCGAAGAAGTTTGGCGGCGAAGCCAAGGCCTACGACCAGATCGACGCAGCGCCTGAAGAAAAGGCCCGCGGCATCACCATCAACACCGCTCACGTCGAGTACGAAACGGCCAACCGCCACTACGCTCACGTTGACTGCCCCGGCCACGCCGACTACGTCAAGAACATGATCACCGGCGCTGCCCAGATGGACGGCGCGATCCTGGTGTGCTCGGCCGCTGACGGCCCGATGCCCCAGACCCGTGAACACATCCTGCTGTCGCGCCAAGTGGGCGTGCCTTACATCATCGTCTTCCTGAACAAGGCCGACATGGTGGACGACGCCGAGCTGCTGGAGCTGGTCGAGATGGAAGTGCGCGAGCTGCTGTCCAAGTACGACTTCCCTGGCGACGACACCCCGATCGTCAAGGGCTCGGCCAAGCTGGCCCTCGAAGGCGACACCGGCGAGCTGGGCGAACAAGCCATCATGAAGCTGGCCGAAGCGCTGGACACCTACATCCCCACGCCTGAGCGCGCCATCGACGGCACGTTCCTGATGCCTGTGGAAGACGTGTTCTCGATCTCGGGTCGCGGCACCGTGGTGACCGGCCGCATCGAGCGCGGCATCATCAAGGTCGGCGAAGAAATCGAAATCGTCGGCATCGCCGCCACCCAGAAGACCACCTGCACCGGCGTGGAAATGTTCCGCAAGCTGCTGGACCAAGGTCAAGCTGGCGACAACGTGGGCATCCTGCTGCGCGGCACCAAGCGCGAAGACGTGCAGCGCGGCCAAGTGCTGTGCAAGCCCGGCTCGATCAAGCCGCACACGCACTTCACCGGCGAGATCTACGTTCTGAGCAAGGACGAAGGCGGCCGTCACACGCCGTTCTTCAACAACTACCGTCCTCAGTTCTACTTCCGCACGACGGACGTGACCGGCTCGATCGAGCTGCCGGCCGACAAGGAAATGGTCATGCCTGGCGACAACGTGTCGATCACCGTCAAGCTGATCGCCCCGATCGCCATGGAAGAAGGCCTGCGCTTCGCCATCCGTGAAGGCGGTCGCACCGTCGGCGCCGGCGTCGTGGCCAAGATCCTCGACTGATCCATGACGTGTCCTCGCGATCTGCCTGACTTGGTTTCAGGCCGGTCGCGAGCTTGTTCTTTATTGCTTAGGAGCCGTCATGGCACAACAAAAGATCCGCATCCGCCTGAAGGCTTTCGACTACAAGCTGATCGACCAGTCGTCGGCTGAAATCGTCGAAACCGCCAAGCGCACCGGTGCCATCGTCAAGGGCCCCGTGCCCCTGCCCACCCGCCTGCAGCGTTTCAACATCCTGCGCTCGCCGCACGTCAACAAGACGTCGCGCGACCAGTTCGAAATCCGCACCCACCAGCGCCTGATGGACATCGTCGACCCGACCGACAAGACGGTTGACGCCCTGATGAAGCTGGACCTGCCTGCTGGCGTGGACGTCGAAATCAAGCTGCAGTGATGCCGCTGAGTCGAGTCGCCGGCAGTTGATGTCGGCGCCGACCCTCACAAAGCCGCACCCTCTCGGTGCGGCTTTTTCATTCCCCCTCATTCCCCGCCATTGGCAGGCTGAGGCACTTGCGCTTTTTTTAAGCATTTGCTACAGTCGTGGGCTTTCCTGAAATGGGCGGCGTGTCTGCATTGGTCTTTCAGTGCTTGCGCGCAGTGCATGGATGGGATTTCCGGGCCCGGCCAATCGATGTCGGGTTTTTGTAAAAGGCTCCACGCATCGTTGTGGAGTTGGAGAAAAATATGAGTCTTAGCAATCGCCTCGGATTGCTGGGCCGCAAGGTGGGCATGATGCGCATCTACACGGACGACGGCGACGCCGTGCCCGTGACGGTGCTCGACGTGTCCAACAACCGCGTGTCCCAGGTCAAAACCGTTGAGAACGACGGCTACGTCGCCCTGCAAGTCGTGTTCGGTGCCCGCAAGGCGTCGCGCGTGACCAAGCCTGAAGCCGGTCACCTGGCCAAGGCTGGCGTCGAAGCTGGTGAGTTCGTCAAGGAATTCCGCGTTCCCGCGGAAGTCGCCGCCGAATACAAGGCCGGCACCACCATCGCCCCCGCCGCCCTGTTCCAGGCCGGCCAGATGGTCGACGTGCAAGGCACCTCGATCGGCAAGGGCTTCATGGGCACCATCAAGCGCCACAACTTCGGTTCGCAGCGCGCTTCGCACGGTAACTCGCGTTCGCACAACGTCCCCGGCTCCATCTCGATGGCCCAGGACCCCGGTCGCGTGTTCCCTGGCAAGAAGATGTCCGGTCACCAAGGTGACGAGACCGTGACCACGCAAAACCTCGACGTCGTGCGCGTTGACGAAGCCCGTCAACTGCTGCTGGTCAAGGGCGCGGTTCCTGGTGCCAAGGGTGGCTTCGTCACCGTGCGCCCGGCCGTCAAGGTCAAGGTCAAGAAAGGAGCCAACTGATGGCACAGCTCGAACTGCTCAATGAGCAAGGTCAGGCTGCTTCCAAGGTTGAAGCATCCGACACCGTGTTCGGCCGCGAATACAACGAAGCCCTGATCCATCAGGTCGTCGTCGCCTACCAGGCCAATGCCCGTCAAGGCACCCGCGCCCAGAAGGACCGCGAACAGGTCAAGCACACCACCAAGAAGCCTTGGCGCCAAAAGGGCACCGGCCGCGCTCGCGCCGGTATGTCCTCGTCGCCCCTGTGGCGTGGCGGTGGTCGCATCTTCCCGAACAGCCCCGACGAGAACTTCACCCAGAAGGTCAACAAGAAGATGTACCGCGCCGGCATGGCCGCCATCTTCTCGCAGCTGGCCCGTGAAGGTCGCATCGCTGTGGTCGATTCGCTGACCGTCGAAGCCCCCAAGACCAAGCTGCTCGCCGCCAAGCTCAAGGCCATGAACCTGGACCACGTCCTGGTCATCGCCGACACCGTCGACGACAACCTGTTCCTGGCTTCGCGCAACCTGCCCAACGTGCTGGTTGTCGAACCCCGTTACGCCGATCCCCTGTCCCTGGTCTTCTACAAGAAGGTCGTGGTCACCAAGGGTGCGATCGAAAAGCTGCAGGAGATGTTCGCATGAGCACTCTCAAATTCGATGAAAACCGCCTGATGCAGGTGCTGGTCGCTCCGATCATTTCGGAAAAGGCCACCGCCGCCGCAGAAGAACGCGGCCAAGTGCTGTTCAAGGTGCTGCGCGACGCCACCAAGCCCGAGATCAAGGCAGCTGTTGAGCTGCTGTTCAAGGTCGAAGTCAAGTCGGTGCAAGTCCTGAACCAGAAGGGCAAGACCAAGCGTTTCGGTGGCCGCATCGGCCGTCGTGACCACGCCAAGAAGGCTTATGTGAGCCTGAAGGCCGGTCAAGAGCTGAACTTCTCCGGGGAGGCCGCGTAATCATGGCTGTCGTCAAAGTCAAACCGACCTCGCCCGGCCGCCGTGGCGTGGTGAAGGTGGTGCACAAGCACCTGCACAAGGGCAAGCCCGAGGCTTCGCTGCTTGAGCCGCAAAAGCAAAACGCTGGCCGCAACAACAACGGTCACATCACGATTCGCCACAAGGGCGGTGGTCACAAGCACCACTACCGCGTCGTGGACTTCGTGCGCAACAAGGATGGCATCCCGGCAAAGGTCGAGAGCATCCAGTACGACCCGAACCGCACGGCTCACATCGCCCTGGTGTGCTACGCCGACGGCGAGCGTCGCTACATCATCGCTCCCCGTGGCCTGGAAGTCGGCGCCACCATCCTGAGCGGCTCGGAAGCGCCGATCAAGGCTGGCAACACGCTGCCCATCCGCAACATCCCCGTGGGTTCGACCATCCACAACATCGAACTGCTGCCTGGCAAGGGCGGTCAGATCGCTCGTTCGGCTGGCACCTCCGCTGTCCTGATGGCCCGCGAAGGCACCTACGCTCAGGTTCGCCTGCGCTCGGGTGAAGTCCGTCGCATCCACATCGAATGCCGCGCCACCCTGGGTGAAGTGAGCAACGAAGAGCACAGCCTGCGTCAATACGGCAAGGCCGGCGCCATCCGCTGGAAGGGCATCCGCCCGACCGTGCGTGGCGTCGCCATGAACCCGGTTGACCACCCGCACGGTGGTGGCGAAGGCCGCACCGGCGAAGGTCAGGTGCCTGTCTCGCCATGGAACACCATGACGAAGGGCTACCGCACCCGCAACAACAAGCGCACGCAGACGTTCATCGTCTCGCGTCGCAAAAAGTAAGGGGTAGGCTGAAATGGCTCGTTCTCTGAAAAAGGGTCCCTTCGTGGATCACCACCTGCTGGCCAAGGTTGAAAAGGCTGTGTCCACCAAGGACAAGAAGCCCGTCAAGACCTGGTCGCGTCGTTCGACCATCCTGCCTGAGTTCATCGGCCTGACCATTGCTGTGCACAACGGCAAGCAGCACGTGCCCGTGTACATCCAGGACCAGATGGTTGGCCACAAGCTCGGCGAGTTCGCCCTGACCCGCACGTTCAAGGGTCACCCAGGCGACAAGAAAGCCAAGAAATAAGGAGCAGCTGCGATGGAAACGAAAGCAATCGTTCGCGGCGTTCGCCTGTCGGTCGACAAGGGTCGACTGGTGGCCGATCTCATCCGTGGCAAGAAGGTCGATCAGGCCCTCAACATCCTCGAGTTCACCCAGAAGAAGGCTGCCGGCATCGTCAAGAAGGCACTGGAATCTGCGATCGCCAACGCCGAACACAATGACGGCGCTGACATCGACGAACTGAAGGTCAAGACCATTTATGTGGAACAAGGTCCCACGCTGAAGCGTTTCACTGCCCGCGCCAAGGGCCGTGGCAACCGCATCAGCAAGCCGACCTGCCACATCTATGTGACCGTGGGCAACTAAGCAGAGGCTGATCATGGGACAAAAAATCCACCCAACCGGCTTCCGCCTGGCCGTCACCCGCAACTGGGCATCGCGTTGGTACGCCACCAATCGCAACTTCGCCTCGATGCTGGCTGAAGACCTGGAAGTCCGCGAATTCCTGAAAAAGAAGCTCAAGAACGCGGCCGTGTCGCGCATCTTGATCGAGCGTCCCGCCAAGAGCGCACGCATCACCATCTTCTCGGCTCGTCCGGGCGTGGTGATCGGCAAGAAGGGCGAAGACATCGAAAACCTGAAGCTCGAACTGGCCAAGCGCCTGAACGTGCCGGTCTCGGTGAACATCGAAGAAGTGCGCAAGCCTGAAGTCGATGCTCAGCTGATCGCCGACTCGATCACGCAGCAGCTGGAAAAGCGCATCATGTTCCGTCGCGCCATGAAGCGTGCGATGCAGAACGCGATGCGCCTGGGCGCCCAGGGCATCAAGATCATGTCCGCCGGTCGCCTCAACGGCATCGAAATCGCTCGCACCGAGTGGTACCGCGAAGGCCGTGTGCCCCTGCACACCCTGCGCGCCGACATCGACTACGGCTTCTCCGAAGCCCACACCACCTACGGTGTGATCGGTGTGAAGGTGTGGGTCTACCGTGGTGACCGCCTGGCCAATGGCGAAGCCCCTGTGCTCAAGGGCGACGACAGCCAAGACGACCGCCGCAACCGCCGTGGCCCCCGCAGCGACCGCCCTGGTGACCGCCGTGGTCCCCGTGGTCCTGGCCGTGGTGCACCGCGCGCCGACGGCGCCCCGGCTGATGGCAGCGACAAGCCTGCTGTCGCCGCTGACGCCAAGCGCGTTCGCAAGGCTGCTCCGGCTGCCGAAGCGAAAGGAGAATAAACATGCTGCAACCTAATCGTCGCAAGTTCCGCAAGGAACACAAAGGCCGCAACACGGGTGTCGCCACCCGTGGCGCCGATGTGTCCTTCGGCGATTTCGGCCTGAAGGCCACCGAGCGCGGCCGTCTGACGGCCCGCCAGATCGAAGCTGCTCGTCGTGCCATTTCGCGTCACGTCAAGCGCGGCGGTCGCATCTTCATCCGCATCTTCCCCGACAAGCCGATCTCCAAGAAGCCTGCCGAGGTCCGCATGGGTAACGGCAAGGGTGGCGTGGAGTACTACGTCGCCGAGATCCAGCCCGGCAAGGTGCTGTACGAGATCCAGGGTGTGCCCGAAGAGCTCGCTCGCGAAGCGTTCACGCTGGCTGCTGCAAAGCTGCCACTGAGCACGACCTTCGTTGGCCGCCAGTTCGGCATCTGATTGACGCGCAAGGAGAAAGAAATGGCGAAAGCCTCTGAACTGCGCGCCAAGGATGTGGCCGCACTGGAAACCGAAATCAAGGACCTGCTGAAGTCGCACTTCAACCTGCGCATGCAGCGTGCCACCCAGCAGCTCAACGACCATTCGAGCCTGAAGAAGACCCGTCGCGACATCGCTCGTGCGAAGACGATTCTGGCTCAGAAGAAGCAAGGAGCCGCCAAATGACGCAAGCTCAAACCAAAGTGGTTCGCAGCCTGGTCGGCAAGGTCGTCTCTGACGCCCGCGCCAAGACCGTGACCGTGCTGGTCGAGCGCCGTGTCAAGCACGAGCTCTACGGCAAGATCGTGGCCAAGTCGAACAAGTACCACGCTCACGACGAGAACAACGAGTTCAAGGTCGGCGACGTGGTCGAGATCAGCGAAAGCCGCCCTCTGTCGAAGACCAAGAACTGGGTCGTGACCCGCCTGGTCGAGAAGGCACAAGGCGTCTGATCGCCTCGGTGAAGGCGGGGTCAAACCCGCCGATCACCCTCGAAAACCGGCGTCCAGTCATACTGGCGCCGGTTTTTTCATGGGCGCTCGATCCGTTCATTGCGCCCGGTCACGCTTCACGCACGTCGCACAAGAGGAGTTGCACATGATCAAGGTTGGAGACAAGCTGCCCGCAGGCACGCTGTTCGAATACATCGAAGTCGAGGGCGAAGGCTGCAGCCTGGGCCCCAACCCCTTTGACATCGAAAAGAGCACGGCCGGCAAGACCGTGGCCATCTTCGGCCTGCCCGGTGCGTTCACGCCGACTTGTTCGGCCAAGCACGCCCCCGGCTACATCGACGCTTTCGATCAGTTCAAGGCGGCTGGGGTCGATGAGATCTGGTGCATCTCCGTCAACGACGCGTTCGTGATGGGCGCGTGGGGCCGCGAGCTCAAGGCCGCTGGCAAGGTGCGCATGATGGCCGACGGCAGTGCCGCCTTTGCCAAGGCCACCGGCTTGACGCTGGACCTGAGCGACAAGGGCCTGGGCCTGCGCTCGGGTCGCTACTCCATGTTGGTCAAGGACGGTGTGGTCACCCAACTCAACGACGAAAAGGGTGGTGGCTTCGCGGTGAGCGATGCCGAGACCTTGCTTAAGCAGGCGCAGGGCTGAAGCCGCCACCTGTTCACGGAGCAAGCCGGGCCTTGGCGCCCGGCTTTTTCTTGGGCGCGTGGTTGGCGTTGCGCTGGCGCGGGCTGCGTGAGGCTCCGATCGCGGTGGCTGGGGAGGATGCACCGCCGGAGTGCAGACCATCTGCTGCGGTGGCTGGCACGGTTTAAGCATGAGGTTCTCCTTGAAAACCTGACCATTTGGTCAAGTTGCATCCAACGGAGGATGAGCCGTGAGCCAGAGTGCCTGCCCCGACGTCCGCGCAGCCCGCCTGTCGGCGGATGCGTACACCGAGCGATTCGGTGACGCCGTGCCCCCTTTGACGGCCGCTCAGGCCGTGATCGAGGCCGAGCGCTGCCTGTACTGTTACGACGCGCCCTGCCAGCAGGCGTGCCCCACGGGCATCGACGTGCCCAGCTTCATCCGTCGCATCTCGGACGGCAACCTCAGGGGCGCCGCACAGGCGATCCTGGAGGCCAATCCTCTGGGCGGGATGTGCGCCAGGGTGTGCCCCACGGAAGAGTTGTGCGAGGCCGTCTGCGTGCGCCAGACCCAGCAGGGCAAGGCGATCGAGATCGGCCGCCTGCAGCGCCACGCGGTGGACGCCGTGATGGCCGAGGGCGACCGCCCGGTGTTCAAGCGTGGCGAGGCAAGCGGCAAACACGTCGCCGTGGTGGGTGCCGGGCCAGCGGGCCTGTCGTGCGCGCACACCCTGGCGCGCATGGGGCACGAGGTCACCATTTACGACGCCCATGCCAAGCCGGGTGGGCTCAACGAGTACGGCCTGGCCACCTACAAGACGGCCGGTGACTTCGCTCAGCGCGAGGTTGACTGGTTGCTGTCGATCGGCGGCATCACCATCGAGCCGGGATACCGCCTGAGCGAGCCCGCGCAGCTGGCCACCTTGCAGTCTCGGCACGATGCCGTCTTCGTGGGCGTGGGCCTGGGCGCCACGCGCAGCCTGGGCCTGCCGAATGAGGTGGAGCTCTCCGGCGTGATGGACGCGGTGGATTTCATCTCGGGCTTGCGCCAGGCGGCGTCGCCCGCGCAAGTGCCGGTGGGGCGCCGGGTGGTGGTCATCGGCGGAGGCATGACGGCGGTGGACGCGGCGGTGCAGGCGCGGCTGCTGGGGGCCGAGGTCGTGACCATGGTGTACCGACGCGGACCTCAAGCGATGTCGGCCTCCGAGGTGGAGCAGCAGTGGGCCAGGACGCAGGGCGTGACGATCCGCCATGGCCTGTCACCTCAGGCCTTGCTCGGTGAGGGCGGCCATGTCACCGGGGTGCGCTTCGTGGGCACAGATGACGGCCAAGTGAGCGAAACCTTCGAGGCCGACATGGTGCTCAAGGCCATCGGCCAGACCTTTGTGAGCAGCCCTTGGGCCGAAGCCGGTCTGGCGATGACCGAGGCGCGCCTGCAGGTCGATGCGCAGTGCCGCACGTCGGTGCCCGGCGTGTGGGCCGGTGGTGATTGCCGCGCCGGTGGCCGGGACCTGACGGTCGAAGCGGTCGAGGACGGCAAGCAGGCCGCCTTGAGCATCCACGCCTTCCTTGCATCGGAGTCTTGAACCATGGCCGACCTGCGCAGCAACTTCGTGGGCATCCAGAGCCCCAACCCCTTCTGGCTGGCCTCGGCGCCGCCCACCGACAAGGCCTACAACGTCATCCGCGCCTTCGAGGCGGGCTGGGGCGGTGTGGTGTGGAAGACCCTGGGCGAAGACCCGCCGGTGGTCAACGTCAATGGACCGCGCTACAGCACGCTGCTCACCCCCGACCGACGGGTCATGGGCCTGAACAACATCGAGCTCATCACCGACCGGCCGCTGGCGGTGAACCTGGAGGAGATCCGCCAGGTCAAGCGCGACTGGCCTGATCGGGCCCTCGTGGTGTCGATCATGGTGCCGTGCAACGAGCAGTCGTGGCGCACCATCCTCAAGCAGGTCGAGGACACAGGCGCCGATGGCGTGGAGCTGAACTTCGGCTGCCCGCACGGCATGAGCGAGCGCGGCATGGGTTCGGCCGTGGGCCAGGTGCCCGAGTACATCGAGATGGTCACGGCCTGGGCCAAGCAGCACACGCGCCTGCCGGTGATCGTCAAGCTCACGCCCAACATCACCGACGTGCGCCAGCCTGCGCAGGCGGCCAAGCGTGGCGGGGCCGATGCGGTGTCGCTCATCAACACCATCAACTCCATCATGGGCGTGGACCCGCGCACGCTGACGATGGTGCCGTCGACCGGGGGCATGGGCTCGCACGGGGGCTACTGCGGCCCGGCGGTGCGTCCCATTGCGCTGAACATGGTGGCCGAGATCGCACGCAGCCCGGAAACCGCGGGCATGCCCATCTCGGGCATCGGCGGTGTGGGCAGCTGGCGCGACGCATTGGACTTCATGGCGCTGGGCGCGGGCACGGTGCAGGTGTGCACGGCCGCCATGGTGCACGGCTTCAAGATCGTGCAGGAGATGGCCAATGGCCTGAGCAACTACATGGACGAGATGGGTTTCGAGTCCATCGACCAGATCGTGGGACGCGCGGTGCCCACCGTGACCGACTGGCGCCACCTGAACCTGCGCCATGTTTCCAAGGCGGTGATCGACCCCGACAAGTGCATCAGCTGTGGTCGCTGCCACGTGGTGTGCGAAGACACCTCGCACCAGGCCATCACCGCCATGAAGGACGGCGTGCGCCACTTCGAGGTCAAGGAAGAAGAGTGCGTGGGCTGCAACCTGTGCGTGTCGGTGTGCCCGGTGGAGTCGTGCATCACGATGCGCGACCTGGTGCCCGGCGAGGTTGACGCACGCACTGGGCAAGCGGTGCTGGCCGAGCCGCTGAACTGGACGCAGCACCCCAACAACCCGATGGCCACGCCGGCCTGATGGCCCCGCGACGCACTTGATGAACCCTGCATGAGGAGCACACCATGAGCAACACACAGCCAGCGTCGGTGAGCCCGGTGCTGATCCGCGGGGGCACGGTGGTGAACGCAGACGGCGAGCAGCGCGCCGATGTGTTGTGCGTCGATGGGCGCATCGCGACCGTCGGCGAAGGGCTGGAGGCGCCGATGGGCGGGCGCGTGATCGACGCCGGTGGCCAGTACGTGATGCCAGGCGGCATCGACCCGCACACCCACATGCAGCTGCCCTTCATGGGCACGGTGACGGCCGATGATTTCTTCACCGGCACGGCAGCGGCGCTGGCCGGCGGCACCACCAGCATCATCGACTTCGTGATCCCGGACCCGAAGCAGCCGTTGATGGACGCTTACCGAACCTGGCGGGCCTGGTCAGAGAAGGCCGCGGCCGACCACGGCTTTCACGTGGCCATCACCTGGTGGGACGAGAGCGTGCACCGCGACATGGGCACGCTGGCGCGAGAAGAAGGCGTCAACAGCTTCAAGCACTTCATGGCCTACAAGAACGCCATCATGGCCGACGACGAGACGCTGGTGAACAGCTTTCGCCGTGCGCTGGAGCTGGGCGCGATGCCGACGGTGCACGCCGAAAACGGCGAGCTGGTGTTCCTGCTGCAGCAGGAGCTCAAAGCCCAAGGCATCACCGGGCCGGAGGCGCACCCGCTGTCGCGCCCACCGGCCGTGGAGGCGGAAGCGGCGCAGCGCGCCATCGCGATTGCCGACGTGCTCAACGTGCCCATCTATGTGGTGCATGTGTCTTGTGCCGAGTCGGCCGAGGCGATCGCGCGGGCACGCATGCGCGGGCAGCGCGTGTACGGCGAGGTGCTGGCCGGGCACCTGTTGATCGACGACAGCGTCTATCGCCACCCCGACTTCGAGTTCGCCGCAGCCCACGTGATGAGCCCGCCGTTTCGGGCGCCAGAGCACCAGGCGGCGCTGTGGCGCGGCCTGCAAGCCGGTCACCTGCACACCACGGCCACCGACCACTGCACCTTCTGTGCGGCGCAGAAGGCGGCCGGCAAGCTCGACTTCAGCAAGATCCCCAATGGCACGGGCGGCGTGGAAGAGCGCCTGAGCGTGATCTGGGACGCGGGCGTGAACACCGGCCGACTGACGCCTGCCGAGTTCGTGGCCGTGACCTCGGCGAACGCGGCCAAGCTGTTCAACATCCACCCACGCAAGGGCTGCGTGGCCGTGGGCGCCGACGCCGACCTGGTGGTTTGGGACCCGAGCGCGAGCAAGACCTTGTCGGCCAGGACGCAGCATTCGAAGGGCGATTTCAACATCTTCGAAGGTCGCACCGTTAAGGGCCTGCCCTCGCACACGCTGCGCGGCGGACACGTGGCCTTTGCCAATGGGCAGCTGGACGTGGCGCCGGGCCAAGGCCGCTACGTCAAGCGCCCGACCTTCGGGCCGGTGTTCGACGCGCTGTCGCGCAAGGCCGCCTTGCACGCGCCGCAGCCGGTGGCGCGCAACGCCGCATGAAGCGTGGCGCCACGAAAGGAATGACATGACCGCGACCACGCTTGAAGCCCCTCCCGCCACCTGGCGCGTCAACGGCGAGCGCCTGTGGCAATCGCTGATGGCGCTGGCGTGCATCGGTGCCACGCCCAAGGGCGGTGTCTGCCGCCTGGCCCTGACCGACCTGGACCGGCAAGGCCGAGACCTGGTGATCGGCTGGGCGCGCGAGGCCGGCATGTCCATCACCATCGACCAGATCGGCAACGTGTTCATGCGCCGGCCTGGGCGCGACAACGCGCTGGCGCCCATCATGACGGGCAGCCACATCGACACCCAGCCCACCGGTGGCAAGTTCGACGGCAACTACGGCGTGCTGGCGGGCCTGGAGGTGGTGCGCACGCTCAACGACCTGGGGATCGAAACCGAGGCGCCCATCGAGGTGGCGTTCTGGACCAACGAAGAGGGGTCACGCTTCGTGCCGGTGATGATGGGCTCGGGCGTGTTCGCCAAGGCCTTCTCGCTGGAGACCGCCTATGCGGCCAAAGACGTCGATGGCAAAACCGTCAAGGACGAGCTGCAACGCATCGGCTACATCGGCGACGAGGTGCCGGGCCAGCACCCGGTGGGCGCCTACTTCGAGGCCCACATCGAGCAAGGCCCGGTGCTGGAAGACCACGGCATCACCATCGGTGTGGTCGAGGCGGTGCTGGGCATCCGCTGGTACGACTGCACCGTCACGGGCATGGAGGCGCACGCCGGCCCCACGCCCATGGGCTTGCGAAAAGATGCGCTGCAGGCGGCCACGCAGATCATGCAGGAGGTGGTGGCCGTGGCCATGCGCCACCAGCCGCACGGGCGCGGCACGGTGGGCATGGTGCAGGTGCACCCCAACAGCCGCAACGTGATCCCGGGGCGCGTGAAGTTCTCGATGGACCTGCGCAACGTCAGCAACGAGTTGCTGGGCCAGATGGATGCCGAGATCCGCGCCTTCGCGCAAAGCGTGGCCACCGAGACGGGCCTGAAGGTGGAGATCGAGGAGGTGTCGCACTACCCGGCCGTGCCCTTCGAGGCCGGTTGCGTGCAAGCCGTGCGCCAGGCCACGCAGGCGTTGGGGTACTCGAACATGCCCTGCGTGTCTGGTGCGGGGCACGACGCCGTCTACGTGGCGCGCCTGGCGCCGGCGGGCATGATCTTCGTGCCCTGCAAGGACGGCATCAGCCACAACGAGATCGAAGACGCGAAGTCGGAGCACCTCGAAGCGGGCTGCAACGTGTTGCTGCACGCGATGCTCGATCGGGCCAAGGTCGTGGCGGGCTGAAGCGGGGGCCGAGGGTCACCACGCAGGCATGGCGTGGTCGGCCCGCGGCCATCGGCCTTGCGAGCCTTCAAGTCGCCAAGCCGCAACCGCGCAGGATCAGCTGCACCACGTGCTCGGTGGCCCGCTTGTGGTCGGCCGGGCGCAGGGTCTCGCGGCCCAGCACCGCGCGGATCTGCACGTCGAAGTCGGCGTAGGTCTGCGTGGCGGCCCAGATGGTGAAGAACAGGTGGGTGCTGTCGACCGAGGCCATGCGCCCCTGCGCGATCCAGGCGTCGACGACGGCGGCTTTGGCGCGCACCTGTTCGCGCAGGTCGGTGCGCAGCAGGTCCATCACCACCGTGGCGCCGTGGATGAGCTCGTTGGCAAACACGCGTGAGGCATCGGGCCGCTCGGCCGACAGGGCCATCTTCAGGCGGATGTAGCGCGACAGCGCTTCGGCCGGGTCGGCCTCAGGCGTGATGGCTTCGAGCGGTGCCAGCCAGTCGTGCATGGTCACGTCCAGCACGGCGCGGTAGAGCTCGCGTTTGTTGCCGAAGTAGTAGTGCAGGTTGGCCTTGGGCAGGCCGGCCTCGTCGGCGATGTCGGCCATGGTGGCCCCGCCGAAGCCGGCCCGAGCGAACACGCGCTCGGCCGCGCGCAGGATGGCGGACTCGCTGAGTTGGCGTACCTGCCTGACCTGCTTGGTGCCGGTGTTCGCTTTGGGACTCATGCCGTCATTTTGCGGCCATGTCCGTGACCAGGTGCGTCATCGCGGCCTTGCCCGGGTCCTTCTTGATGACCGGGTCGCTGCCGCCGGCCAGCAGCACCTTGACCGTGCGCTCGTAAGCGGCCGGATCGAGCACGCCCATCTTGGCCGTGCCGACGTTGGAGATCAGCTTGGCCACGTTTTCCATCTGGCGCTTCTGCACGGCCAGGCTGGCGCTGCCCGAGGTGTCGTTCGCCACCACGATCTTGGCGGCCTCTTCGGGGTTCTTGACCGCGTCGGTCCAGCCCTTGAGGCTGGCCTTGACGAACTTGGCCATCTTGGCCACGAAGGCCTTGTCACGCAGGTTGGGGCCCAGCACGTACAGGCCGTCTTCCAGCGTGGCCACGCCCTGCTCCTGGTAGAAGAAGGTGGTCAGCTCGCTTTCCTTGACGCCGGCGTCCACCACCTGCCAGTACTCGTTGTAGATCATGGTGGAGATGCAGGCCGCCTGGTTCTGCAGCAGAGGGTCGACGTTGAAGCCCTGCTTGAGCACGGTGATGTCCTTGCCCGGGGCCAGGCCCAGCTTGCCCATCCAGCTCAGGAAGGGGTACTCGTTGCCGCCGTACCAGACGCCCAGCGTCTTGCCCTTGAAGTCCTTGGGGCTGCTCACGCCTGCCGACTTCTTGCACGTCAGCATCAGGCCCGACTTGTCGAAGACCTGGGCGATGTTGACCAGCGGCACGCCGTTCTCGCGCGCGGCCAGGGCGTCGGGCATCCAGTTGACGATGACGTCGGCGGACTTGCCGGCCAGCACCTGCACGGGCGAGACGTCGGTGCCACCGGGCTTGATGGTCACGTCCAGGCCGGCTGCCGAGTAGTAGCCCTTGGCCTGTGCGACGTAGTAGCCCGCGAACTGGGCCTGGGGCACCCACTTGAGTTGCAGCACGACCTTTTCAGCGGCGTGGGCGTGCAGGCCCACGGTGGCACAGGCTGACAGCAGGGCCAGCCGGAACAGGGAAGACATGCGGTTCATCGAGAGCTCCTGTGACAAAAGGGGACAACGAGGACAAGGGGTTGGAAGACAAAGCGGTCAGGCCGACCGCACCGAGGGATGCCAGAAGTTCACGCGCCGCTCCAGGCGCGTCAGCAGGGTGTAGGCCAGCATGCCGGTGGCGCTGGCGACGACGATCGTGGCCCACACCAGGGGCATGTTCATGCGCGAGGCCTCGGTCGAGATGCGAAAGCCCAGGCCCACCGTGGGCGAGCCGAAGAACTCGGCCACGATGGCGCCGATCAGCGCCAGCGAGGCGTTGACCTTGAGCGCACTGAAGATGAAGGGCAGCGCCACGGGCAGGCGCAAATCCAGCAGCGTGCGGCGGTAGCTGGCGGCGTAGGAATGCATCAGCTCGCGCTCGAGCTTGCCGGCGGCCTGCAGCCCGGCCAGCGTGCTGATGAGTGCCGGAAAGAAGGTCATCAACACGATGACCGCAGCCTTGGACGGCCAGTCGAAGCCGAACCACATCACGGCGATCGGTGCCACGCCCACCAGCGGCACCGTGCTGCTCAGCGAGGCGATGGGCAGCAGGCCGCGCTGCAGGAAGGGTGCGCGGTCGATGGCGATGCCGGTGAGCACGCCCAGGCCGCAACCCAGCGCATAGCCGATGAGCACGGCCTTGCCCACCGTTTGCAGCAAGTCGCCAGCCAGGGTGCCGGCGTGCTGCCACAGGGCCACCACCACCGAAGACGGCGGGGGCAGCAACACGCGCGGCACGGCGAAAGCGGTGACCAGTTGCTCCCACAACAGCAGCAGCCACAGGCCGAACAAGCCAGCGGTCAGCACGCGAGCGCGAGGCGAGTCAGGCAGGTGGGCGCTGCGCCAGACCGAAACACCGCACAACGCAATCAGCGACAGCGTGGCCAACCAGTAGCCGCTGGCGGCCACCTGGGTTTCGTCGGTCGGGGCCAGGTGGATCAGGCCCAGGCTGGCCAGCGCCGTCAGCGCGGTCAGCAGCAGCGTGCCGCCCCATGTCGGCGTGGGCCACAGCGCGCGCAGGCAGGCCAGCAGCAGGGCCGCGGGCGTGAGCGCTCGCCACAGCAGCTCGACCAAGCCTTCGGCCTGCCACCAGGCCTGGGGCTGCAGCGTGAAGTCGCCGGGGTCGACCAGCATGAGCGGCAAGGCCAGCGACAGCAGCGCGCAGGCCAGGGCCAGGGACGCGAGCACGGCGCCAGGGGCGTTGGGGCGGGGCGGGGTCGTGTTCATG
>SCMV01000001.1 GCA_005502875.1 Comamonadaceae bacterium 2PF
CATGGGGACCTTTGGTGAGGGTGTCGGTGCTGCTGACTCCCTCTTGATCGGTCACGCCACGGGTTTCTTCAGGGTCGAACGTTTGTTTTCAGGCCGCCGCGACGATGTTTTGCGCGTTGCCGTGCGCCTTGTCACGATTGGTTGCAGCGGTGGAAGTCGTTTGCAGATCGCGCAATTCGCACAGCTGCCGGTCGAGCTCGGCCAGGAATCGGTCCACCGTGGCGGGCGAGATCTCGTCGTTCTGGTGGATGACGGTGAAGAACTGCTTGCCGTTCAGGCTCAGCGCGCCCAGCAGGAAGACGTTGCTGATGGTGGTGGGCCAGAGTTCGGACAAACGGACGTTGCCGCCCTTGGGGTTGATGAACTCGGCGCTGCCCAGGTTGCTCAGGTGGCACGACAGCGCGGGCAGGGTGCGCTTGACCTTGCTCTGCACGACGAGGTGGCTGTAGAGCGTGCGGCCCACCCAGGGCACGATTTCCCAGAACGTGAGCGGCAGGGCGAAGTCGCGGCGCTCGAAGCGCGCCATGGCGGCTTTGGATTGCGCCTCGAGCGAGGCGATCTGCTCGGCCAGGGTGGCCTGCTGGCGCGCCCGCACGGTGAACACGGACACGAAGTTGCCGAACTCGGGGCCCTTGCCGTCGGGGAAGTAGCGGCGCAGGTCGACCGAGGTGCGCATGGCCGCGACCGAACGCGGCCCGCCCGGCCGGTCGGGGCCGTCGCGGTGGCCCAGCGCCAGGAAGGTGTTGGCCACCATGGCCATCAGCAAGGTGTTGACGGTGGTGCCGTGCTGCTTGGCGAGCGCGCGCATGGCGTCTGCCGCCACGGGCAGCTCGTGGTAGCGCACGCTGACGGTGGTGTGGTGGTCGGAGCCGCCGTCTTCGAGCTGGATGACGCGTTCGTTGCGCGTGGCCGCTTTCTCTGCACGGCTGTCACGCCACCAGCGGGCGACGCTGCCGGGCCACTGCCACCACTTCTGCGGGGTGACGGCGGGCATCATCGAGGGCGAGTCGACCTTGCAGGGGGCGATGGGCTGGCCGTTGAGGCGGCCGAGGATGGCGCAAAGCATCTGCACCATCGAGCGACCGTCGCCGATGATGTGGTGCACCGAGAACATGATGGCCGGCTGCGTGGCGTGCGGCAGGAAGCGGCCGCGCCAGGGCAGGCCGCGCTCCAGCGAGATCGGCTCGTTCAGGAAGCGCGTGTGCCATGCCATCAGCGCCTCGCGCGAGGACGGGTCCACGCCGTGCTCGATGCGGTAGCAGTCGTCGAAGAGCTGGTCGACGAAGCGGTCGTTGGGGAGGATGCGCAGCTTGTGCGTCCAGGCCGTGGGCACGACGATGCCGCGCATGCGCGGGAAGGCCGTGGTCAGCTCGCGCAGGGCCTGGCGGACCAGGGCTTCGTCGAGCGGCTGGTCGAAGCGCAGGATGTAGGCCTGGTTGATGGGGCCGAGGTGGCCCTCGCCAGCCCAGTACATGTGCTCGGAGCGGTTCAGGGGGATCAGGTTGGCGGTACTCACAACGGTGTCCCGGCGACTTGGGTTTTGCCGTGTCGCGTCAAACGATGGTCGCTTGACTGTAGCCAGCAGGGGTAAAAGGCGCTTGGGGGCTTTCCAGCGGAGGCGCACCCCGGATCAGGGGGGGCGGCGCGGTCGAGGGGCCGGGCAGGCGCGGCGCTTCATCGGAGGCCGCCGCCGGGGTGGTGCGCACTCAGGCGGGCGCAGCGACCTCGGCCAGCTGCAGCGCCAGGCGGCGCAGCGCCTCCCAGGCATCGACCGGCCACTGCGGGTGGGGCAGGCCCTTGACGATGCCGTCGACGATGCTGGCGTTGGCCACCAGCCGGGCCAGCGGCGGCGTGCGCAGCTTGGGCAGCGCGCGCTCGTACAGCCGCTCGCGCGGGCCCCAGACGCGCTGCTCGCGCAGCACCATGGGCAGCGGCTTGCCGCCGTCGAGCCCCAGGCGTGCGTGGTACAGGCCCTGGATCTCGCCGGCCAGGGTGTAGTGCACCAGCACGGCGGCCTCGCCCTCGGCCTGCAGGCCGTCGAGCATGCGCAGGGTGCGCGCCACGTTGCCCGAGAGCACGGCCTCGGTCAGCTTGAAGACCTCGAAGCGCGCCACGTCGACCACGGCGGCGTCGATCTGATCGAGCGTGAGCACGCCGGGCGGGTGCAGCAGGCCGAGCTTGATGATCTCCTGGTGGGCGGCCAGCAGGTTGCCTTCGACGCGGTCGGCGAAGAAGGTGAGGGCGCGCTGGCCGGCTTCACCCGGTTCGACCTCCTGGCCCTGGGCCTTGAGGCGCTGCGCGATCCACAAGGGCAGTTGCTGGCGCTCGATGGGGTCGCAGCGCAGGTTGATGCCGGCGCTGTCGAGCGCGGTGAACCAGGCGCTGGATTGCTGGGTTTTGTCGAGCCGGGGCAGGGTGATGAGCGTGATGAGCGCGTCGTTGCCGGCGGCCTGCTCGATGTAGCGCTGCAGAGCCTGCGAGCCTTCCTTGCCGGGCTTGCCGCCAGGGATGCGCAGCTCGATGAACTGGCGGTCGCCGAACAGCGACATCTCGCTGGCCGCGCCGATCAGGCTGGCCCAGTCGAAGGTGCCGGCGTTGAGCACGGTGTGCACCTGGCGCTCGGTGTGGCCTTGCGCACGCGCGGCAGCCCGGATCGCGTCCCCGGCCTCCTGCGCCAGCAGGGCCTCATCGCCATGCAGGGTGTAGACCGGCTTGAGCGGGCCCTTGGCGAGGTGGGCGGCGAGTTGGTCGGACCGCAGTTGCATGGTCGCAGGTGGGCAAGAGGGGGCCGGGGTGAGGGGCAGGCGGCGCGGCAGCGGCGAGACGCCGTCAGCGCGAAGGGGCGCTGGTGCCGGCAGG
Source organism: Comamonadaceae bacterium 2PF (assembly GCA_005502875.1). GTDB lineage: Bacteria > Pseudomonadota > Gammaproteobacteria > Burkholderiales > Burkholderiaceae_C > Aquabacterium. Next base: position 2,860 of record SCMV01000001.1, read on the forward strand.
CAGGGACCCCGCTGCCGGTTTGGCCGTTGATGCGGCGGCATCAGGCGGCGTGGGCAGCTGCTGCGGCTTGATGGCGGCCAGGCGGCGCATGACCTGGTTGACGATGTCGGTCTGCATCGCGCGGGTCAGCGCTTCGGACTCGTCTTGCTTGGCCAGGGCATCGCGTTCGTTGTAGCTGAGGTCGCGCACCAGGGCCACGTCGGAGGCGGGCAGCAGCACGCTGCCGTCGCCACGCCGCACTTCGAAGCGCAGGATGGAGCGCGCCGTCATGGTGCGGACCTGACCAAACGCGGTCTTGGCCGAGACGATGGAGTCGCGCGTGTCCTGCATGGCCACCAGCTCGACGTGGGTGACGGGCACCTGCGCGGCCGATGCGGCCTGGGTGGCCTGCAGGCTGCTTTCGACCACGGACACGCCGTTGGCTTCGAGGGCGCGTGCCAGCTCGGTGGCCAGCGGCGAGGTGCCGGAAAAGCCGCTGAGCTGGATGGAGCGGAAAGCCATGTCGTGCTGGCGGCGCAACTGGAAGCCGCAGCCCCCGAGCGAAGCCAGGGGCAGCAGGGACGAAGCACCCAGCAGGGTCAGGATGTGGCGGCGTTGCATGGACATGACCTTAACACCCGCGATCAGACGACCAGGTTGACCAGGCGGCCCGGCACGATGACGACCTTTTTGGGCGCCTTGCCTTCGCTGAACTTGGCGAAGTCGTCGCTGGCCAGGGCGGCGGCCTCGATGGTGGCCTTGTCGGCTTGCGGGCTGACCTTGATCGAGCCGCGCAGCTTGCCGTTGACCTGCAGCATCAGCTCGATCTCGTCTTGCACCAGGGCGGACGGATCGACCTTCGGCCAGGGGGCGTCGAGCAGGTCGCCGAGCTTGCCGGCGTAGCCCAGCTCGGCCCACAGGGTGTGAGCCAGGTGGGGCGTGGCCGGGTAGAGCGCGCGCAGCAAGATGCCGAAGCCTTCGATCAGGGCGATCTGGCCGTCGGCCGTGTCGCTGGCCTTGAAGCCTTCGAGCGCGTTGAGCAGCTTCATGGCGCCAGACACCACGGTGTTGTACTGCATGCGCTGGTAGTCGTAGTCCACCTGCTTGAGCACGGTGTGGACCTCCAGGCGCAGGGCCTTGGCGTCCTTGCCGAAGGCGACGTCGGCCAGCGAGGTGGCGCCTTGCGTGGCGGCGGCGGTGTCGGCCTTGGGCAGGGCCTGGAGCTTCATGCCGAAGTTCCACACGCGTCGCAGGAAGCGGTAGCTGCCTTCCACGGCGGCGTCGTTCCACTCCAGCGTGAGCTCGGGCGGGGCGGTGAACATGGTGTACAGGCGGGCCGTGTCGGCGCCGTACTTCTCGATCAGCTCTTGCGGGTCGATGCCGTTGTTCTTCGACTTGGACATGGTGCCCACGCCTTCGTAGTCGATGGCGGTGCCCACGGGCAGCTGGCCGTCGGCGCTGTCGACGGCGTTGATCAGCTTGGCGCCGATCACCTTGCCAGCTTCGTCCATCACGTGCTCGACGTCGTGCGGCCAGAAGTACTCCTTGCCACCCTTGGCCGTGCGACGGCTGTAGATGTGGTTGAGCACCATGCCTTGCGTGAGCAGCTTCTTGAAGGGCTCGTCGACCTTGACCAGGCCCAGGTCACGCATGACCTTGGTCCAGAAACGCGCGTACAGCAGGTGCAGGATGGCGTGTTCGATGCCACCGATGTACTGGTCCATGCCGCCGTTGGCCATCCAGTAGTTGGTGCGCTCGTCGACCATGGCGCCGTGGTTGTCGGCGCAGGTGTAGCGCAGGAAGTACCAGCTCGAGTCCACGAAGGTGTCCATCGTGTCGGTTTCGCGCTGGGCGGGCTTGCCGCATTGGGGGCAGCCGACGTTGAGGAAGTCGGGGCGCGACTTGAGCGGGTTGCCGCTGCCGTCGGGCACCACGTCTTCGGGCAGGCGCACGGGCAGGTCTTTTTCGGGCACGGGCACCGGGCCGCAATCGGCGCAGTGGATGATGGGGATGGGCGTGCCCCAGTAGCGCTGGCGGCTGATGCCCCAGTCGCGCAGGCGCCAGGTGGTCTTCTTTTCGCCGACGTTCTTGGTGATCAGGATTTCGGCGACTTTGTTGACCGCTTCTTTGTGGCCCAGGCCATCCAGCGCATCGCTGTTGACGCACACGCCCTTTTGCTTGTCGCCGTACCACTCTTGCCAGGCATCGGTCGAGAAGGTTTCGCCTTCCACGGCGATGACCTGCTTGATGGCGATGCCGTACTTCTTGGCAAACGCGAAGTCGCGCTCGTCGTGCGCGGGCACGCCCATCACGGCACCATCGCCATAGGACATCAGCACGTAGTTGCCGACCCAGACTTCGACCTTTTCACCGGTGATCGGGTGGGTGACGAACAGGCCGGTGGCCATGCCCTTCTTTTCCTGCGTGGCGAGTTCGGCCTCGGTGGTGCCGCCGGTCTTGCACTCGTCGATGAAGGCCTGGAGCGAGGGGTTCGCGCTTGCAGCGTGCACGGCCAGCGGGTGCTCGGGGGCCACGGCGCAGAAGGTCACGCCCATGATGGTGTCGGCGCGCGTGGTGAAGACCCACATCTGGCCGTTGTTGATCTTGGTGCCATCGCTGCCGACGATGTCATGTGCGAAGGCAAAGCGCACGCCTTCGCTCTTGCCGATCCAGTTCTCCTGCATCAGGCGCACGCGCTCGGGCCAGCCGGCGAGGTAGTTCTTGTCCTCGGGGTTGGCCACGGCACCCAGCAGCTCGTCGGCGTACTTCGTGATGTTGAGGTAGTAGCCAGGGATCTCGCGCTTTTCAACGGGTGCGCCCGAGCGCCAGCCGCGCCCGTCGATCACCTGCTCGTTGGCCAGCACGGTCTGGTCGACCGGGTCCCAGTTGACGGTTTGCGTGCGGCGCTCGCAGATGCCGGCTTCGAGCATCTTGATGAACAGCCACTGGTTCCATTTGTAGTACTCGGGCTGGCAGGTGGCGATCTCGCGCGACCAGTCGATCGCCAGACCCATCGCCTTCATCTGCTTTTTCATGTAGGCGATGTTGTCGTAGGTCCAGGCGGCGGGCGGCACCTTGTTCTTGAGCGCCGCGTTTTCAGCGGGCAGACCGAACGCGTCCCAGCCCATGGGCATCAGCACGTTGTGACCGTTCATGCGCAGGTAGCGCGTGAGCATGTCGTTGATCGTGTAGTTGCGCACGTGACCCATGTGCAGCTTGCCCGAGGGGTAGGGCAGCATCGAGCAGGCGTAGAAGGCCGGCTTGTCCGTCGACTCGGTGACGCGGTAGGCGTCGTGGCCGTTCCAAAGCGGTTGGGCCCAGTGTTGCTGTGCGCGGGCTTCGACGGCACGCGGGTCGTAGGTCTGGGGTTCGTTGGTGCTCATGGCGCGACGGGGATCAGGGGGGCGCAGGGCCGCCGAAAGACGAAAGCAGGCCGACCCGGGGGGCGTCGGCCTGCGCAGAAGGTATCCCGGGATTATAGAAAGCCGGTGCGATGGCGGCTTCAGTCCCTGCCAGCCCGCTGGTATCGGGCGCGACCCGACTTGTCTTCGACGCTGACCAAAGCGCCCCGATCCAGGCGCCAGCGCGTGGTCCGGCTGGGGGGTGTCATCGCGGTGAGATCAACCTCGACCTCGATGCGGTTGGGCAGGCGGCCTTGGGGGTCGGGCGTCAGTGGCATCAGCGTCCAGCGCAGCCCTTCTTCGAGCGCGACGGCCATGGCCAGGCCTTCGAGCTGACCCAAAGCAGGCGGACCATCGAAGTTCGTCCAGCCCTCTTCGTCCCGCGGGCGCAGCTTGCCGATGTAGCTGATCTGGCTGCCCACGGGCATCACCACGAAGCCCTGCATCAGCCGGCCGCCCGAGGACGCGCGAACGTCAACACCTTTGACGCCGGGTTCATGCCACGCTTTGAGGATGTGCATGGGTGCGGTGGGGAGGGCGTCTTCGCTCTGGAACACGACCTCTTTGCCATCGACGCGCCAGCGTCCGGTCACGAACTGGTCAAAGGCGCCATGGCTGGTGGCCAGGCTGTAGCGGCCGTCGGCGCGCAGGCGCAACTCCGATCCCACCTCGCGCATGCCGCTGAGGTAATAGGCGCCCGGCAGCTTGGCCGCCAGGGCTTTTTCGGCCGCCGTGGGGGCTTTGGCAGGCCTTGGGGCGCAGGGTGGGGCGGGCAGGTCGGAGAAGCCGGCCAGGGGGCGCCAAGTGACGGGTTTGTCGCATCCCAGGTGCCAGGCCAGGGTCTTGCCGTCGGGCAGGCGGGTGTCGCCCGACAGGCCGTGTGTGCGCATCAGGCCCAGGGCCTGCGGGTTGCGCGCGTCCAGGGCGAACTGGGCCAGCGCACCCAGCGTGTCAGGGCTCGGGGGCTGAGCTTGCAAGGCCAGCGACAGCACGTCGGGGCGGTGTTGGGTGATGGGCGCTTCGAGCAAAGCCCGAGGCACATCGCGCTGCGATGGAGCGCTCTGCCACAGGCGTTGCAGCAGGGTCAGGGCCCGCTGGTAGCGGGTGCCCATCAGAGGGCGGCTTTCCGGTGCGACCCAGGCTTGAAGCAGGCGGTGGCTCAGGGGCCCGGCCTGGCCGCAGCGGCCCGTCTGCAGCCCCTGGTCGATCAGCCGGTCGGCGAAGGGTGGGGCCTCGCGCACCAGGCGGATGAGGCTGTCGTAGTCGCGAGGGCAGCTTTCAGGCAGCGATTGCCCGCTGAGTTGCGACACCTTCTCGATCAGCTCGAGCTGCCCGGTGGCCAGGGCATCGGCCAGTGCCTGGGGTGGCCAGGGGGCTTTCGCGGCGTGCAAGGCCTCGATGGCACCGATGTCGCCAGCGCGGATGGCCCAATGCAGCATGGCCGGCGGCAGCTCCGCCCCGCTCACGCCGGCTTTCAGCAGCGCCTCGACCAAGGGGCCTTGGCTGGCCTGGCCGGCCTTGGGCGACTCGAGCGCCTGGCGCAGCAGTTGGGGTGCTTCTTCGCGCAGGGCCTTGATGGTGGCTTCGCTGGGTTGGCTCAGCAGGGCAGGCAGCAGTTCGGGCGCTTGTTCGATCGCCCAGGTCAGGGGTGTGCCGTCCGAGTGATAGGAGCGGTATTCGACGGGGTTGGCGCCACGCTGAATCAGCAGCCGCACCAGTGGTTCGCTGCGGGCTTGAATCGCCGCTTTGAGTCCGTCGCCCGTGGGCGCGCCCCAGTCCAGCAACTGGGTGGCCAGGCCGACGTCGCCCAGGCCGATGGCAGCCTCCAGGGCGGTCATCGGGCCCTCGCTGTCGATCTGAACGTATTGGCTCAACCTGGGCGCACCCTGAGGGCCCTCCTGGGCCCAGGGCATGTCCGGCCTCAGCAGGTTTTTGGCCAGCTGGGTGCGCCCGCCTTGCAGTGCCGCGAGGGCGGCGTCCAGTTGCAGATCGAAAGGCGGGTTCTTGTGGGGTTCGTACCCTGCCGGTCGTTGCTTGGGCAGGTGCTTGAAAAGCGTTTTCAGGGCCTGTTCGTCACCCAGGTAGGCAGCGGCAGCGGTGGGCAAGGCGCTTTGGCCTGTGTCCGCCAGATCGTCTGCTGTGGGGGCTTGCTGGGTCAGCAATTGCGTCAGCCAGGCATCGCCAGCCACCAGGCTGACCAGATCGGGCCAGTTCACGTTTTCAGGCTGCGGGCTGCCGGCCTTGAGCAGGCTGGCCACGACGCGGGCGCGTTCTTCCCGGGTCAGCAACTCGGGCAGGCCCCGCAGGCGCAGGAAAAACTCGTGGTTGAGCAGGAACTCGAGCGGCGTGAGGTTGCGGTCCTGGTTGACTTGCTGCGGGTTGGCGCCATGCTGCAGCAGCGCATCGACCATGTCGGGCGACCCGAACACGACCGCCAGCTGCAAGGCGGGGACGCGACTTTGGTAGGTGATGAGGTTGGGGCGTGCGCCTTGGGCCAGCGCCGCTTGCAGCATGCGCTGCCGGGCAGGCAGGGTGGCGCGGTGAGCCTCGAGCAGGCGCTCTCGCTCTGGCGAGCGGGTCCAGCCCCAGTTCCTGTCCCTTGTCTTGAGGTCCGGGTCGGGGCGGATGATGGCGCAGACCAGCGGCTCACCGCCCACCGTCACATCGCTGATGTCGCCGGACGCCGGCAGCAGGCGCAAGAAGGCGTCGGCATCGCCCTGGCGGGCCGCCGCGAACAAGGCTTGCTGAATGGGGGTGACGGCTTCGCGGGTTGCGTCGAAGGACGAATGGCAGCCGCAGTCGGGGGTTGTGGTCGAGGCGGTGTCGGTGGCCTGGGCTGCGGGTTGGATGCAGCACATCAGCGCCAGCAACCACGCTGACGCGCGCCCGGCCTGTCGGCGGGCATCCCTGTTGATTTTGTTCATTTGGCTCGGGCGTTCGAGCGCCCAGGTCTGGATCGAGCCCGGAGTGTGCCGCAGCTCACGGGGGTGTTCGGTCGCACCCCCATAATCGCGCGGCCCGCGTCCCTTGATCGGCGCAGGCCCCACATGACCCGAGCCGCTGCTTCACGACATTTCACCCGCACTTTCCTGGCTGGCCTGCTGGCCGCGCTGCCTTTGATCGCCACGGTGCTGGTGTTCACGTGGCTGGCGCAGCTGGTCTATGGGTGGTTGGGGCCGCAGAGCCTCATCGGGGGGCTGTTTGTGAAGCTCGGCCTGGGCCTGTCGGAGTCCGAATGGGCGGGTTATGGCCTGGGCATCCTGATCATCGTGGCCTTCATCTACGCCCTGGGCTTGTTGGTCGAGGCGCAACTGCAGGCGGGCCTGGCGCGCATCCTGAACCTGGTGCTCAGCCGCATCCCGCTGGTGCGCAACGTCTACGACCTGATCAACCGCTTCGTCGACATGCTGGGTCAGCGCGACGAGGAGGGCCTGAAGTCGATGAGCGCGGTCTGGGTCACCTTCGGTGGGCCGGGTGGCGTGAAGGTGCTGGGCTTGCTGTCGACCCCGGAGCCGGTGACGCTCGATGGGCAGCCCTACATGGCCGTGATCGTGCCGACCGCACCGGTGCCGGTGGGCGGTGGCTTGCTCTACGTGCCGCAAGCCTCGGTGGTGCCGGCCGATGTGGGCATGGAGGCGGTCACCAGCATCTACGTGTCGATGGGGGTGACCTCGGCTCAGCACCTCAAATCAGGCCTTCGGCCTTGAGCGCCCGCTGCACGGCTGGGCGAGCGCCCACGCGTGCCTGGTAGGCGGTCACGTTCGGCCACGGGGTCAGGTCGAGCTTGATCATGCGCGCCCAGCCCAGCACCGTGAACAGGTAGGCGTCGGCCACGGTGAAGTCCTCGCCCATCAGGTGCGCGCGGCCTTCGAGCTGCTCGTTGACGTAACCCAGGCGGCGCTCGATGTTGGCGCGTGCGATGGCTTTCATCTCGTCCGGGGCGGCCGGGTTGAAGAAGGGCGAGAAGTTCTTGTGCAGCTCGGTACCGATGAAGGTCAGCCAGCTTTGCAGCTGGTAGCGCGCCAGGCTGCCGTTGGGCGGGGCCAGCTTGAGCTCGGGCTTGAGGTCGGCCAGGTACTGCACGATGGCCGGGCCTTCGGTGAGCAGCTCGCCGCCAGGCAGCTGCAAGGCAGGCACGTAGCCCTTGGGGTTGACGCTCAGGAAGTTGGCGCCGCTGGCCGTGACCTTGGTCTTGAGGTTGACGGCCTCGGTCTCGTGGGCGACGCCGATTTCTTCGAGCACGATGTGCGGTGACAGGGAGCAGACGCCGGGGGTCAGGTAGAGCTTCATGGAGCGGGTCTCCTTGGGTTGGGGGCTTGCGCATTGTGCGCATGGGCTCAAACCCGTGCCGGGCGCGGGTGAATCGGGCCGCTCGCCTGCGCCTGGTTGTCAGCCGCGTTGCCAGCCGCCTCCGTGGTTGGCGGCCGAGGCTGCGGGCGAGCTGGCCAGGTAGGCCAGGGCCTGTTCGGTGTTGCCTTCGCCACCGGGCGTGAAGCGCGGGTGGAAGTAGCGAGCAGCGGCCAGCAGGACGTTGCCCATGCGCGGCAGCAACCCTTTTCTGGCAGCGCGGTGCCAGCCCGTGAGGAAGTTCTCCGGGCGAGGTCGGTTGGGGTCTGCCTTCATGAGCATGCGATTGCCGCGCCACAGCAGCAGGGGCAGGATCACCATGACCAACAGCATGTGCACGATGCGCTCGAGGTAGTTGCCACCCATGTGCTCGAACAAGGCGTGCGCGACCATTCGGTGCTCGACCTCTTCGGCGCCATGCCAGCGCAGCAGGTCCAGCATCATCGGGTCGGCACCGGCCTCGTCCAGGCCCTTGGCGTTGAGCACCCAGTTGCCCAGGTAGCCAAAGAAGTGCTCGAGCGCGGCGATGGCGCCCAGCTGCTGGCGGATCCAAAAGCGCGTGTGCCCGATCTTCAGGCCGAAGGGCTGCTCGCCCATGTAGCCGTTGAAGAGGTGTTCGACTTGCCGGGTGTAGTCGCTGGTGTCGATGCCATGCGCTTGCCAGTGTTGCTTGATCACCCCCTCGTGTGAGCGCGCGTGGATGGCTTCCTGGCGCATGAAGCCCTTGGCAGCGGCGTGCACCTCCGGGTCGGTGACCATGGGCAAGGCCTTGTTGTAGACGCGGCAGAACCAAAGCTCCCCTGCGGGAAACAGCAGGTGCAGCACGTTGATGGTGTGCGTGGCAAAAGGATGGCCGGGCAGCCATTGCACGGGTGTCTTCGACCACTCGAACTTGACGTGGCGAGGCAAAAGCGGGTGGGGCGACAGGCTGGACATGTCGGGTTTCGGGCGTTGGATTTGTCGAAGAGGGGCTCAGTGCGGCAGCAGGTCGATGCGCGCGATGCGTCGGCTCACCCAGGGCATGAGGCGATACAACCAGCGTGAGCCGTGGGCTTCGGCGCCGACCGACACCACGGCCTGGTTGCGTTGCACGGCTCGCACCATCGCTTCGGCGACGGTTTCGGGCTGCAGGCCGCGCATGGCGTACAGGCGCGCTGCCTTGCGGCGCATCTCGGCCTGGGCCTCGGTGCTCACGCCCACGTACTCGGTGCTGGCCATGATCCCGGTCTCGGCGAAACCGGGGCAGATGGCGGTCACGCCGATGCCGCGCTCGGCCAGCTCGCCGCGCAGGCACTCGCTGAGCATCAGCACGGCTGCCTTGGTGGTGGCGTAGGCGGGCAGGCTGCGCGAAGGGCCATAGGCCGCGGCCGAGGCGGTGTTGAGGATGTGGCCCTTGCGCCCTTTGGCGGCCATTTGCTGCGCAAACAAGCGGCAGCCGTGGATGACGCCCCAGAGGTTGACGTCGATGACGCGTTGCCAGTCGCGCTCGGTGGTCGACAGCACGCCGCCGCCCATGCCGATGCCGGCGTTGTTGACGACGATGTCGGCGCCACCCAGGGCTTCGTCGACCCAGCTGGCCAGTGCTTGCATCTCGTCACCCTGGCCCACGTCGACTTGGCGGGCGTGGGCTGCGATGCCTCGGTCACGCAGCGACTGCGCGGTGCGTTCGGCGGCCTCCAGGTTGATGTCGACGGCCACGATGGTGGCGCCGCGTCGCCCGAACGAATCGGCCGCGCAGCGACCGATGCCGCTGCCCGCGCCGGTGATGACCGCCACCTGGTTGACAAAGGGCTGCGCTCGCGTCGCTCGAACCTCGCCATCGGGCTGCACGCGCGCCTTGCGCAGCGCTGGCGACTCGGGGGCGCCATCGATGTGTTCGATGAACTCGCGCACCAGGCTGGCGAACATCTCGGGGTGCTTGAGGGTGAGCCAATGGCCGGCTTGCACCTCGCGGCGCCACAGGCGCGGCACCCAGGGCGTGAGGTTCTCGCTGAGCGAGGGGTTGACGTAGTTGTCCTGCACCGGCACGAGCACCTGCACCGGGGCCTGGGCGTGGCGAGCACGCGGGCCGAACAGGCGCGGCAGCATGTTGGCGCGGTAGAGCCACACGCCGTTGGCGCCGTCGCGTGCCTGGCCCTCGCGCGGCTTGGCGTGGGTGTTCTCGAGCAGCCGCAGGATCACGTGCCAGTTGCGGCCGACCACGCCGCGCCACAGGGCCTCGGGCACCCAGGGCAGGTGGAAGAAGTAGATGTACCAGGACTTGAAGAGCTGCTTGACGAACTGGAACAGGTTGCCGGGCGTGGGTCGTTTGAGGCGGTCGCGCATCCAGTGGCCGACGTGGTCCAGGCAGGGGCCGGACACCGAGGTGTAAGACGCGATGCGGCCCTTGAGCGCGGGCTCGGTGGCGAACTCCCAGGCCTGGATCGAGCCCCAGTCGTGCGCCACCATGTGCACGGCGCGGTTGGGGCTGACGGCGTTGATGACGGCGGTGAAGTCGGCGCACAGGCGCTCGAGCTTGTAGCTGGCGCGCGTGGCCGGTGGCGTGAAAGAGCGACCGCAGCCGCGCACGTCGTAGGTCACCACGTGATAGCCCTTGCACAGGTGCCGGGCCACGTCGTTCCACTTGGTCTGGTTGTCCGGGTAGCCGTGCACGAAGACGATGACCGGCAGGTGGGGCGCGCCCCAGGTGGTGACGGCGAGATCGCCATCGGGGCCGCGCACGGTGAACGAACGCGTCGGAGTGGGGGCAGGGGTGTTCATGGGCGGGATCATGTCGAGGGTGCTCAGGCGGCAGCGGGCGCCTGACGTTCGCGTCATGATTCGTTTGACCCACCTTGCTCGACAGGAGCGAAGGCGACACAAAGGGCGACGCGACGACACGCGTTGACGTCTGACAAAGATGCGTCAATCTCCGTCAGGGGCAACCCTCAAACGTGAGGTGTTGCACGTGATTGGCTTTTGGCGCCGGGGGCGCTCAGGGCGCGATGGTCAGCGCGATGTCCCACTCCTGCATCAGCTTGGGGAAGGGCGTGGGGGGCAGCGCTTGGGTGAACACGCGGCGGGCGTCGCGCAGGTGGCCGACCTGGGCCAGGCCGGGCTGGCCGAACTTGCTGGCGTCGGCCACGATCCAGCTCTCACGAGACTGGCTGACCATGGTCTGGTAGACCGCTTGCTCTCGCAGGTCGCGGTCGCGCAGGCTGCCGTCAGGGTCGATGCCCAGCGTGCCCACGATGGCGATGTCGACCTTGAACTGCTGCAGGTACTCCACCGTGGCGTCGCCCTCCATGGCGCTGTCGCGGGTGCGCAGCATGCCGCCTGCGACGTGCACCTTGCATTGCGGGTGCTCGCTCAGCAGGCTGGCGACGTGCAGGTTGTGGGTCACCACGGTCAGGCCGGGCTTTTTCAGCAGCTCGCGCGCCACGGCTTCGATGGTGGTGCCGATGCCCATCATCAGCGTGGCGCCATCGGGCACGGCGGCGGCCACCGAGCGCGCGATGCGGGCCTTGGCGTCGGCGAACAGGGCCTGGCGCTCTTTCCAGGCGGCCACGGCAGGGGCTTCGCGCGGCAGGCTGACGCCGCCATGAAAGCGCGTGAGCAGGCCGGCTTCGGACAGGCGTTGCACGTCGCGGCGCACGGTCTGCATGGTCACGTCCAGGCGCTGAGCCAGGCGCTCGACCGACACCGACCCGCGCGCCTTGACTTCGTCGAGCAGGGCTTGCTGGCGGGGGTTGGGGCTCCAGGTGGGGGACGAAGGCATGGCGACGGTGCGATGGATGGACGGGGGAAGGTGCGACGCAAATGGCCCGCAAGAGGCCTGAAAGCGACTTGCGCGCAGACTATCCGAAAAGATAGCAACAGAAAAGCAAGGAAAGCGCGCGTGGCATGCGTGCCCCCCCCCCCCAAGTAAATCCGGGCACGCGTGAGCGAGGCCTTCGGCACAATCGGGACGCAGGTGCAGCACCGCATCGGAAATGGCCAGCCCACCCAGAGCCATCCACACAGGAGACAGCTTGAGCACGACCGCCGAACGCGCCGATCCGAACCACGAGGCGAGCCGGGGCGATCCCGGGCCGCGCCCGGCCGATCACCTTTGCGACGTGCTGGTGGTGGGCGGCGGCATCAACGGCGTCGGCATCGCGCGCGACCTCGCGGGCCGAGGCTGGCGCGTGGTGCTGTGCGAGCAGGACGACCTGGCCAGCCACACGTCGTCGGCGTCCACCAAGCTCATCCACGGCGGCCTGCGCTACCTGGAGCACCGCGAGTTCAGCCTGGTGCGCAAGGCCTTGCAAGAGCGCGAGGTGCTGCTGCGCAGCGCGCCACACATCATGTGGCCGATGCGCTTTGTGCTGCCGCACGATGCGAGCATGCGCCCGGCCTGGCTGGTGCGCCTGGGCCTGTACCTCTATGACCACCTGGCGGGCCGCGACTTCCTGCCCGGCACCGAGTCACTGAACCTGCGCGAGAGCCCCTTGGGCGAGGGCTTGCAGCCGAGCTGGCAGCAAGCGTTTGTCTACTCCGATGGCTGGGTGGACGACGCCCGGCTGGTGGCCCTGTGCGCGCTCGATGCCGCCGAGCGCGGGGCCCAGGTGCTCACCCGCACACGCTGCACCAGCTTGCGCCCTGACGGTGCCGGCTGGCGCGCAGAACTGAGCCGCCGCGACGCGCTGACGGGCCAGGAAACGCGCCGCCTTTCGGTGCAGGCCCGTGCCGTGGTCAACGCCGCTGGCCCCTGGGCCGAGCGGGTGCTGCGCGACCTGATGCAGGTGCCGCCACAAACCGGCGGACGGGGGCGCCATGCCGGACCGCATGGGGCCTTGCGCCTGGTCAAGGGCAGCCACATCGTCGTGCCCCGGCTCTTTCAGCACGACCACGCCTACATCTTTCAGGGCCGCGACGGGCGCATCATCTTCGCCATCCCGTATGAGCGCCAGTTCACCCTGGTGGGCACCACCGACGTCGAGTTCAAGGGCGACCCGGGCCAGGTGGGCATCGAAAACAGCGAGATCGACTACCTCTGCAACGAGCTGGGCCGCTACCTGCGCCGCCCCATCACGCACCAGGATGTGGTGTGGTCCTACGCCGGCGTGCGGCCCCTGCTTGACGATGCGCGGGGCTCGGCCTCGGCCGTCACGCGCGACTACCTGCTGCAAAGCCAGCTGCGGCCTGCGCCCTGGCTCACGGTCTGGGGCGGCAAGCTCACCACCTTCCGCAAGCTGTCGGAGCAAGCGGCCGATCAGGTCGGCGCGATGCTGGGCGAAACCCGACGTCCCTGGACGGAGTCGGCCTTCCTGCCCGGCGGCGACCTGTCCGAGCTGGTCGATGAGCTGACCCACCCCGAGGCCGACATGGCCGCCTTCCAGCACCGGCTGCGCCAGCGCCACCCCTGGATCGACCTGCCGCTGCTGCGCCGCTGGACCCGAGCCTATGGGGGCCGGGTGTTGCGCCTGCTTGATGGCGTCTCGTCGCGTGGCGACCTGGGGGCCGAGGTCGCGCCCGACCTGCACGAGGCCGAGCTGTTCTTCCTCAAGCGAAATGAGTGGGCGCTCACTTGCGATGATGTGCTGTGGCGGCGCAGCAAGCTGGGCTTGCACTGCGCGCCCGAGCAGCGCGAGGCCGTGGCCGACTGGCTGGCCGTTCAGGCGCGCGGGGCGGCCAGTGGCTTTCATTGCAGCGACCTGAGCCGGCAACTGAGTGCCTGAGCGCGCCTTCGGGGTCAGGCGGCGTCGCTCAGGCCGGATCGGGTGTGGCGGCGGGTGCAGGCGGTGTGACGGGGGTGCCTGACACCCCGACCTGCCGGTGGCGTTGTCGCCAGCTCAATGGCGCCTCGCCGCTCCAGCGCTTGAAGGCGCGCGAGAAGGCGCTTTGTTCGGTGTAGCCCAGCAGCTCGCTGACATCGGCCAGCGTCAGGCGCTCGTCGACCAGGTGCAGCTCGGCCAACTCGCGCAGGGCGACGTCGCGCAACTGGCGGAACTGCTGGCCGCGTTCGGCCAGCCGTCGGTAGAACACGCGGGGTGACAGCCGCAACTCGGCGGCCACCTGCTCCAGCTCGGGCACGCCGTGGCGGGCCAGTTGGCGCACCACGCGGCGGGTCAGCTCGATGAGGTCGCCGCTGTCGGGCAGGTGGGCCAGCGCGGCCTCGACCTGCTCCTCCATGAGCCCCAGCAGCACCGGGTCGGGCTGGTGCAGCGGGGTCTGCAGGCTCGCCAGGGGGATCACCAGCCGGGTGACGGGCTGGCCCCAGCGCACCGGGCAGCCAAAGTGGTCGATGAAAGGCTGGGTCTGACTGGGCGGCGGGTTGACGAAATCGACCGCCCGCACCGGCAGCATGCGCCCGCACAGCGCCCGCGCGAACTGCACGATGGCGGCGATGCCGGTTTCGTCGAACAGGGCGCCCGGCTTGCCCCGGGCCACGCCCCATTGCAGCACCATGCTGTCGCCTTCGATGTGGTGCTGGATGGGGTTGATGTCGTGCAGCAGCCGGTGGTAGCGCTGGATGCGCATCAGCGCAGCGCCCAGGTTCTCGCAGGCCAGCAGCACGTAGCCCAGCGCGCCCAGGTGGGCCGGCTGGATGGACTGGCCCAGGTGCAGGCCCAGCAACGGGTCGTTCAGCCGCTCGGCCGCGCGCAGCAGCAGCTGGCAGTAGGCCTCGGCCGGGTAGCGGCCCAGGTGCTGCTGCCCCGAGCGCAGGGCCTCGGCAGGCATCACGCTGGCGGGCTCCACCCCGTGACGCTGAAGGTGCTCTGCCAGCACACGCAGGAAGGTCTGCGGCACCATGCCCTGGACGGCGTCCCTGGCGTGCAGGCGGCGGAATTCGGGCGAGGGCAAGTCATCGGGCATGGATGAAATTGTTAAAAACTGGGTCGTGCACGTCAAGACCGGGCATGCCCCCGGTCCGTATGCTTCGGTTCACTCAAGGAGCCTCATCCATGTCGACATCCACGCGTCCCACCCTTTTCGTCACCGGCGCCGCTGCGGGCATCGGTCGGGCCGTGGCCGAGCGGTTCCTGCAGGCGGGGTGGTTCGTCGGTCTTTACGACGTGGACGAAGCCGGGCTGCGATCCCTGCAGCAGAAGTGGGGGGCCGAGCAGTGCCTCGCCGCTCGGTTGGACGTGACCTCTGCCGACGACTGGCAGGTCGCCCTGGCCGCCTTCGAACAAACCACGGGCGGGCGCCTGGACGTGCTGTTCAACAACGCGGGCATCGCCGTCACACAGCCCTTTGAAGAGGCTGCCCTGGTGCGTCACCACCGCCTCATCGACATCAACCTCAAGGGCCTGGTCAACGGCTGCCACCTGGCGTTCCCGCTGCTCAAGCGCACCCCGGGCAGCCGCGTCATCAACATGTGCTCGGCCTCGGCGCTGTATGGCCAGCCCGAGCTGGGCACCTACTCGGCCACCAAGGCCGCCGTGCGCAGCCTCACCGAAGCGCTGGACATCGAGTGGCAGCGCCACGGCATCCGCGTGGTCGACGTGCTGCCGCTGTTCGTCAACACGGCCATGGTGGCCAACGAGGTCAGCCGCATGAAAACGGTCTCGACCCTGGGCGTGCGCCTGGGCCCCGAGGACGTGGCCGCCACCGTCTGGCAGTTGGCCAACGCTTCGCCGCGCAGCCTGCCTGTGCACTCCCTGGTGGGGTGGCAGACGAAGGTGTTCGCGCTGCTCTCGAAGCTCTCGCCTGGTTTCATGAACCGCCTGGTGACCGCCCGCATGGCCGGTTACTGACCCCAGGGGCCCCAGCCCCGCTTGCCTTTTTCTGGAGACCCCGATGACCAAGATGCCTCACCCGGCAGGGATGCGCGCGCTCACCGATTTCGATGGCGCCCGCGACGCCGCCGCCCCGCAAGACCGCCTGCGCGAAGTGCGCCGCCGCGCCCAAGCCCTGCGCGAGCGCATGCTCGCCGAGCCCGAGGTGCTGTGCTGGCGCAGCTTCGACCTCATCCGCGCGCCTTACCCGACCTATTACGCCTACTCGGGCGTGTTCGCCGACCGTGGCTTCAAGTTCCCGCTGGTGCACCTGCTCAACCGCCTCTTCGTGGTCCAGTACCTCGACCACGATGGCGTGCTGCGCACCTTGCTGATGTCGCCCACCGACCACGACGCCAACCGCGAGACACCTTTCTTCAAACGCCTGGCCGAGCGCGCCCCCAAGTGGGTGCAGCCCATCGTGGCGCCTCAGTTCAACACCGTCGAGAGCGTGCTGGCCACCTGCGGCCTGCGCCCCGAAGACATCGACTACATCAGTTACGACCACCTGCACACGCAGGACGTGCGCCGTTGGCTCGCCGGCCCCAGGCCGTACTTCCCGAACGCCAAGCTGCTGGTGCACCGCCAGGAGTGGGCGTCCACGCTGGCCTTGCTGCCGCTGCAGGCCGAGTGGTACTGCCCGAATGGCATCGCCGGCATCCCGAACGAGCGCATCGTGCCTTTCGATGGCAGCCTGAGCCTGGGCCCCGGGGTGGCGTTGGTCCACACGCCGGGTCACACCGAAGGCAACCACTCGCTGGCCGCCCGAGTGCCCGATGGCATCCGCGTGACCAGCGAGAACGGCGTGGGCGTGGACGCGTACGAGCCGAAGAACTCGCGCATCAACGCCGTGCGCCGCCACGCCCTGTCCACGGGCAAGGAGGTGATCCTCAATGGCAACACGCTGGAGGGCAGCAACGACCAGTACATCTCGATGGTGCTGGAGAAGACGCTGGCCGGCCCGTCGGTCAACCCCGAGTACCCCAACTGCGCTTCGTCCAGCGAGCGCACGCCTTACTGGCTGTTCCCGGGTGAGCCGGTGAGTCACCTGTTCGGCGAGGCGCACTTTGGGCGCGTCCAGTCGCGTTCGGCGGGCGCGGCCCGCGCTGGTCAACGGGTGGCCGCATGACCGCCCAGCAGGACGCGCCCGCGCCCCGCGTGCTGGACCCGCGCGCGCGCGATCGCATCCTCGTCACCGGCGGTGCGGGCTTCCTGGGGCGGGTTCTGGTCGAGCAGCTGCTCGAGCGCACCGCTTCCACGGTGGTCGTGTTCGCCTTGCCGCAGGAGCCGGTGCCGCCGACCTGGGCGCAGCGCTGGGGCGATCGCGTGGTGGTGCAGCGCGGCGACATCACCTCGGCCGCCGATGTGGCGCAAGGCATGGCGGGCTGCCAGTGGTGCTTTCACCTCGCCGCGCTGGTGGGCGATGCCGGGCGCGACGAAGACCACCAGCGCGTGACCGTCGGGGGCACCGCCCACGTCTTCGAGGCAGCGCTGGCGCAAGGTGCGGCCGTGATGCTGGTCACCAGCATCTGCGCTTACGGCGACGCCATCCAACGTGGCCCTTGCACCGAAGACGTCGCGCCCGGCCTCGGGCAAGGCCCATACGGCCGGGCCAAGCAAGGGCAGGAGGCGCTGGCACGGCGCCACATGGCGCAGGGCGTGCAAGTGTGTGTCGTGCGACCGGCCAACATCATCGGGCCGGGCTCGGGGCCCTGGGTCATCGACGCGGCCGAGGCTTTGCGACAAGGCTTGCCTGCGCTGATCGGCGGTGGGCGGGGCAACGCGGCCCTGGCCGGCGTCGACAACGTGGCCGACTTCCTGGTGCACGCGGCCATGCACCCGCGCGCCTGGGGCCAGGCCTTCCATGTGCACGACGGCTTGCCCCTGACCTGGCGCGACTACTTCAACGACCTCGCTCGGCTGCTGGGTACGCCGCCGCCCAAATCGGTGCCCCGTGTCCTGGCCTACCTGGGGGCGCGCCTGACGGAGCCCGTGTTCAAGCGCCTGTGGCCGCGCAAACGCCCGCCGGTCACCACCGAAGCGCTCAACCTCATCGCCTGGGACAGCCGCTTCCCGCTCGACCGCGCGCGGGCGCTGGGTTGGCAGCCGAAGGTCGATCACGCCACGCAGATGGCGCGGATTGGGGAGTGGCTGGCGAGGGGCGATCGGTCCGGTGTGTGAGCCGTTTGCTCATCATCTGTCACACCTCCGGTGAGGTGCTTCGGCGAGAATGCGGGCGCGGTCCATCACGGCCCCCAGTCAAACCACATTCACGGAGGAACCACCATGCTGTCGAGTCGACACGCTCTTTGCACTGCCTTGTTTTGCCTGGCCAGCTCCCTGGCCCCTGTCACAAGCCATGCCGCCGAGTGGCGCGTCGTGAGCTTCGACGTCGATCTTCTCAGCTTGGGTGGGGCCTCTTGGACTCCGACCTTGCAGGACGCGAAGCTGTCCGGCACGGTGCTGACCTTTGACGATGGGGCGTACCGAGATGACGTTGCTTCTGGTTTGGCTGGTCCCGCGACGCCGAGCGGTTGGTCCAGCTGGAGGCTCTCCTTGTCCTCGGGTTGGGGCGGGGCCACGGCGCCCCCCTCCGTCGACTTGTCCGCCATGACGGCGCGCTTCGACAGCGCGACGCTCACGATGTTGGAGTTTTATCCGGGTGATCGGGACACCTGGGTTTCAATTAAGCTTCCGTTCTTCTATGCCATGGGGCTGGATGAAGCGGTACCGATCACCCAGATCGGCGAGGGGCAGTACCAAGCCGCTTGGCAGATTCATTCGACGATGAGCGACTCGGCGCATGCCTCTTACATGCCGCTGTATGCGGTCAGCCTGCGTTTCGAGTCGGTCTCAACGCCCACGCCTGCCGTGCCGGAGCCCACGTCTGGTTTCATGGCTCTGGCCGGCATTGGTGCGGTGGCCTGGGCTCGCCGCCGTCGGGCCCGCCACATCTCGGCGACCTGATCAGTCGTTCTCGCGCGGCATCAGGAAGTGCCCGCGCGCCTGCACCACCGAGGCGCTCAACCTGATCGCCAGGGACAGCCTCTTTCCGCTCGATCGCGCGCGGGCGCTGGGTTGGCAGCCGAAGGTCGATCACGCCACGCAGATGGCGCGCATCGGGGCCTGGCTGGTGGAGCGGGGGCCTTCGGTGCGCGCTTGAGGCCGATTCAAGCGGCTGCGACCGCGCGCTTCTGGCGGCGACGCACCAGGCCCACCGCGCCGAGGCCCGCCAGCGCCATCCAGGCCGACGAGGCCTCGGGGACCGGGGCGTAGCTCCAGGGTGTGCCCTCCGGGAAGGCCACGAAGGTCAGCTTGACCGAGTACAGCGGGCCGAGGGGGCTCGCTTGTGTCTGCCACGAGGCCTGATAGCGACCGCCACCCAGTGCCGTGATGGGCACCGCTTCGTCCAGCCCCAAAACAGCCTTGAACGACTTGCCGTGCTGCCAGCCAATCTTGCCCTCGTACTGCGCGTAGGCCTCCCAGAACTCCAGGCTGCTGAAGTCCGCGCGCAGGTTTGTCAGGTCGATGGAGGGCGCGGCCCCGGCGCTTGGCATGAAGCGAAGCCACCATTGTGACCAGTAGCCGTATCGATCTTCGATCGTGCCCCACACCGCGTGGTCGTCGCCATAGGGCTGAAACTGGTTGTCCTGAAAGGGGGCGCCTGCGTTGGGCATCTTGGCGTGGAGCTCTGGCCCCCACCAGGATTGGCGCGGCCCCTGAGAAATCTCATCAACCGTGGCGTCGACCATGCGCCATTGCTCTGCCAGGGCCGGGCTGTTTGCCAGGGCGCCAACGCCGCCGAGCAGGCAGGCAAGGATCAGCCGTTTGGGTGGATTCATGGGGTTCCTCCGTGATTTGTGGTGTGGGAGACATCGATCTCCGCACCGCATTCTGCGGCAAGCCCCCCCGGTGAGTTGTGACAGATGGCACGGCCCGGACTGGGCCGCGCCGTGGGCCTGATCAGTCGTTCTCGCGCGGCATCAGGAAGTGCCCGCGTGCCTGCACCACCGGGCGCGACGGGTCGTCCTGCCACAGCGACACCATGACCAGCGCCACGCGGTTGCCCTGGCGCACCGTCGTGCTCTGCGCGAAGGTGTCGATGGGCTTGGCCGAGCGCATGTAGGCGATGGCGAAGTCCACGCTGCGCGGGATGGCGGCCAGCGTCGGGTTGGTGGCCAACAGGTGCAGCACCATGGCGGTCTCGCCAAAGCCCGCCAGCACGCCGCCGTGCAACGCCGGCAGCACCGGGTTGCCGATCAGCTCGGCCTTGTAGGGCATGCGGAACACCGGGCCAGCGTCGATCTGAGGCTGTTGGTGCACGTTCAGGAAGTCGACGTAGGGCGAGCGGCCCACCGGCACGGCCAGCGTCTCGGGCACGTCGGCCGCTCGGCTGACGAAGACCTGGCTGGGCTCGACCGAGGCGGGCGCGATCAGCGATGAGGCGGCTTCGGCGGGCGTCGGGCGGGCGGGCTTGTTGGGCGCTGGGCTTTGTGCCTCGGCGCTCGCCGCAGCACCTGCCGCAGGCAGGTCCTTGCGGCGCGTGGCGGCCGTGGCGCGCATGAAGGTGGCGTACACCGTGGCCACCGGCTCGCTCTGGCCGGGCTGCCTCAATTCGCCGCGCACGAAGGCCACGCTGCGCGACAGGCGGTGGCACTCGGCGTGGCAGATCAGGTCGGTTTCTGCCACCGGCGGGCGCAGGTAGTCCATGCGCAAATCCAGCGTGGCGTAGGGCTCGATCTGCTCCATGGCGCAGCTCACGGCCACGCCGCAGGCGGTGTCGGCCAGCACGCTCAGGCAACCTGGGTGGATGAGTTTGCGCTCGGCGTCACCCGTCCAGGTGCTGCGCGCG
This sequence comes from Comamonadaceae bacterium 2PF, assembly GCA_005502875.1. Lineage (GTDB taxonomy): Bacteria > Pseudomonadota > Gammaproteobacteria > Burkholderiales > Burkholderiaceae_C > Aquabacterium. Next base: position 23,181 of record SCMV01000001.1, read on the forward strand.
GGCAGCAGCAGGCTGGCGCGGCCAGGGCCGATGTCGGTCAGCGTCATGCCCGACGCCATGGCGTAGGGGATGCCGGAGATGACGGCCTGGGCCCAGGCCAGGCGGTCGTTGCCCGTGAAAATGCTCATGGTCACTGTTCAACGCGGTTCAGGGAGAACCCGCATTGTCGCACATGCCTGACCATTGCGTCAGCGGCATGACCTCCAGGCCCGTGAGCTTCCTCGCACGTCCGGCCAGTTTGAGCAGCGCAGCGTCCTTGCTCAGCAGCCATGTCGCGCCCACGTGCAGCGCCAGGTCGATGAAGACCTGGTCGTCCGGGTCTTTGCAGCGCAGGGGGCCGCGCGGCGGCTCGTCCACGAAGGTGGCGTGCTGGAACACCGTCAGCGTGAGCATCGGGTCGGGTTGCCAGGGCTTGAAGTAACTGCGTGGCCAGACCTGGTGCCACTCCTGCTCCATCGACGGGCAGGCCAGCCAGCGCAGGCGCCCGCTCAGGATGCCTTGGGCGATGGGGTGCGCGGCCGGATCCTTGAAGACTCGCCAGTCCAGCAGGGCGTTGGTGTCGAGGATGACGATGGGCGCGGCGGCGCTCTCGGGGGCGGCGGTCAGGGCGTTCATGTCCCGCCATTGTCGCCATGTCGAGGAGCCCTCCCGGGGGCCGGTCACCGGTTCGTTCTTCGTCGCTGGCTTGGGCTTGGCCTCAGTCGCCCACCGGCAGGCCCAGTCGCCTGCGAAACCGCGTCAGGTCGAGCGCGCTGATGCGGCCATCGCCGTCCATGTCTGCAGCAGGCAGGAAGGCAGGCTGTCCGACCGATGAGCCGTAGGCTTGACGGATGATGGCCTCGTCGAGCGCATCGACACGGCGGTCGCCGTTGAAGTCGGCGTCGCAGGCGTTGCCAAAGCCGTCGCCGTCCGAATCCAGCTGAGACGGGTTGGTGGTTTTCGGGCAGTTGTCGACGTGGTCGGCGATGCCGTCGCGATCGGTGTCGGCCACGCCCATGCCCAGGCCCGATCGGATCCACTGATCCAGCAGGGCCACGCCAGTTTCGTCAACGAGGTTGCGACCCAGCGGGGGCATGCGACCGGTCTCCAGCATGTGGGTGCGCAGGCTGACGATGGACAGATCGGGTCGGCCCGGTGCGATCAGCCTGGCGCCATCGACGCCGAAGTTGGTTTGCGTGGGCTCGACGCCGATGGCGCCCATGGCGGTTGCGGGCGTGGTGAAGCGGAAGTCTTCCGGCCCGCGACCTGGCCCGCCAGGCTGGTGGCACATGGCGCAGTTGGCATGCAGGTAGGAGCGCGCTCGAGCGTCCAGCGCCTTCGATCTGTCACCAGGGCTCGGCAGCGTCGCCAGGAACGCAGGCGCCTCGCTCAGGGGGGCGTCGAACAGGCCGATGTGGTTGAGCGTGCTCAGTTGGTTGGCCATGCGGCCTGTGGCGTGATAGCTGGCTGTGCGGTTGAGTTGGCCGGTCTCCAGGCCCAGCGATCGCCCTGCCACCTCGGTGTGGCAAGCCATGCATTGCGCCCGACTGGGGTAGTGCCAGGTCTGGGTGCCGACCTGCTTGACCTTGGCCGACTCCAGCAGGCGTGCGTCGCTCTGGTCTTCGGACCACTCGTAGGTGTAGCCGCTCCAGTCGCCGTCGGTGTGACGCACCAGGAAGCGGGTCTCGATCAGGCGGCCCTCCAGCCGAAAGTGTTTGATCAAGACCGAGCCGATCGGCAGCGTCCAGTCGCCGTTGGCCTCGATGTGGATCTGTTTGCCATCGGGCAAGGCCAGGAAGCGCTCCTTGCTCGCCCCGTCGGACCACAGCGGCGAATTGACCTCAAAGGGCAGCACGCCCGAGGCAGGTTGCCAGGCGCGTTGCGCATCGAAGCAGCCTGTTTGCGACAAGAGCGGAGGCAAGGAAGAAGGCTCACGAGCGCCGGAGGGGCCGATCGCCATCAAAGACCAGCCCACGGACAGGAACAGTTCGTCCTTTTCGTCGCGGCCAAAAATGGTCGGGTAGCCGGAGACCTGAGCCAGTTGCTGCCGAAGGTATTGCCCGCTCTCGTTTTGCTTGAGCGCGTACACCTTGCCCGAGACATCGGCGAACACGAACCGGCCTTTGAGGTCGGGGATGGCGTCACCGTGGTACACGAAGCCGCCGATCACCGCGTTGCCGGCGCCGCTGTCGTCGTGCTCGTACACGAGGGCCGCCTCAGACAGGCCCGAGCGAACGCACGGGACCCAGTTCGTGCACTGGTTGCCCTCCAGGATGGGCCAGCCGTGGTTGCCGCCCTTGACCACCCGGTTGACCTCTTCAAACGCGCCTTCACCGACGTCGCCCACCCAGATGTCGCCGCTCACGCGGTCGATGGTCCAACCCCAGGGGTTGCGAAAGCCCAGGGCGAAGATTTCCGGCCTGGCCCCCGCCCGGGACACGAAGGGGTTGCTCGGTGGCACGGCGTAGCCCGTTGGGGGGCTGACGTCGATGCGGATCATCTTGCCCAGCAGGCTGCCCAGGTCTTGCACGGCGGTGTGTTGCCGCCCGTCACCGAAGGCCGCGTACAGGAAGCCGTCCGGCCCGAACTGCAGCGAGCCACCCCAGTGCAGCGCCGACGTCCGTGGCACCCGGATGAGCACCTCTTCGGAATCCTTGTCCAGCGTGAGCCCGTTGTCGCGGCTGATGAAGCGGGAGATGCGCCCCTCGGTGGCCGTGCCGGTGGCACTGGTCCCGCTGTAGTAAACGTAGACCTGAGCGTTGACCGCGAAGTTCGGGTGCATGACCAGGCTGAGCAGGCCCATCTCGCCCTGGTTGCCTTGAACCGCGGTCTGGACCCGATCGCGCAGGTCCACGAAGTCCCCGGCGGGGCTGAACGAGCCGCCTTGTCGGCTGAAGCGTTTGATCACGCCTGCGCGGTCGACCAGGTACCACTTGCTGGGGTCGTTGGGCGCGCGGGCCATGCCCACCGCGCCAAAGCCCACGTTCGAGATGGCCCGGCTCAAGGACACGCTGGCCTGCTCGACGGGGCGCTCCGGGGCGTGGCAGGTGGCGTTGGGCGGACGGGTGTCCAGGCCCGGGGGGGATTCGTTGGGGTCGCCAGGCGTGGGTGAAGTCGGCACGCCCGGGACACTGGGCGCAACAGGGGTTGATCCGAGCGCGTTGGTGGCTGGGGGCAGGGTGGGCGTGGTGGAACCGCTGCCCCGGATCAGTGCGGTGGCGGCCATCACGCCTCCCACCAGGCACAACAACACCCATGCACCCTTTGACACGGCCGATCGGCCGAGCTTGCGCGTCCCTGGCATCCTGGTTTTCTCCGCTGCGTTGGACTTCGTTCAACCGACCAGGCCAGCGCCAGATCGGAGGTGCAGGAAGCGAACTGCGCGCGCTCACCGCAGCGCTCAAATTGTCAGAATTGATGCGTGACGTCCAGCGGGAAATTGTTGCAGCATGTCATGGCGGTCGTTGCATCGACCGCGTTGACCGTGCCTCGCACTCAGGCCCGAACGGCGCCAAGGCCTCGTGCGTCAGGCACAGGCGCTGGCGATCACGCCACCACCCAGGCAAACATCGCCCTGGTAGAGCACGGCCGACTGGCCGGGTGTGACGGCCCATTGCGCGTGCGGGAACCGCAAGGCCAGCGTTTGCGCACTTGCGCCTGTGACCTCGCAGGCTGCATCGGCCTGGCGATACCGCGTTTTGGCGGCCATCGGCTGCACGCCCACCGCCGGGCCGCGCCCATCGACCCAGCTCAGGTCGTCGGCCACCAGCGTGTGCTGCTGCAGCCAGGGGTGCTCGTGGCCTTGCACCACGTACAGCGTGTTCGTTTCCAGGTCCTTGCGGGCGACGAACCATGGTTCGTGCTCACCACCCCCGCGCGGCGCGCCCTTGTCTTTCACGCCACCGATGCCGATGCCCTTGCGTTGGCCCAGCGTGTAGAAGCTCAGGCCCACGTGCTCGCCCAGCTTGCGACCCTTGTCGTCCTTGATGGGGCCGGGTTCGTTGGCCAGGTAGCGGTTGAGGAACTCGCGGAAGGGCCTCTCGCCGATGAAGCAGATGCCCGTCGAGTCTTTTTTGCGGGCGTTGGGCAGCTTGATCTCGCTGGCGATGCGGCGCACCTCGGTCTTGGGCAGCTCGCCCACCGGGAACATCGTCTTGGACAGCTGCGCCTGGTTCAGGCGGTGCAGGAAGTAGCTCTGGTCCTTCAGCGGGTCGAGGCCCTTGAGCAGCTCGAAGCGCTGGCCGCCATCGAACGACGCATCGGCCACGCCGCGCACCCGCGCGTAGTGCCCGGTGGCGATCTTCTCGGCGCCCAGGCGCATGGCGTGGTCCAGGAAAGCCTTGAACTTGATCTCGGCGTTGCACAGCACGTCCGGGTTGGGCGTGCGCCCGGCCTGGTACTCGCGCAGGAACTCGGCGAAGACGCGGTCCTTGTAGTCGGCCGCGAAGTTCACGTGTTCGATCTCGATGCCGATGACGTCGGCCACCGAGGCGGCGTCCAGGAAATCCTGGCGCGACGAGCAGAACTCGCTGTCGTCGTCGTCTTCCCAGTTCTTCATGAAGATGCCGATGACCTCGTGGCCCTGTTGCTTGAGCAACCAGGCCGAGACGGCCGAGTCCACCCCGCCACTGAGGCCGACGACGACACGTTGGGGGCGGATGGACATGGGGTGCGGGGGCAGTCAGGGGGCCCGCGGCGAGAACCGGGGCCAGCCGCTCTCAGGCGGCGCGGTGGTGGCTGGGCGCCGAGAACACGCTCTCGTGAACGGTGAGCAACTCCAGCGGGTAGCGCTGGCCGGCCAGGTAGCTCTCCAGGCACTCGAGCACCAGCGGGCTGCGGTGGCGCTCGGGGCAGGCGCGGATCTCGTCTGCCGTCATCCAGACAGCGCGCACGATGCCTTCATCCAGTTGCAAGGACAGGTCGGGTTCGCTCACCGAGCCGAAGAAGGCCAGGCGCAGGTAGGTGATGTCCTCGCCGGTGCGGGTGCGCCGAAAGCGCGACATGTACAGCCCCAGGAAGCCCTCGGGGGTGAACTGGCAGGCGGTTTCTTCCAGCGTCTCGCGGATGACGCCTTGCAGCGGCGACTCGCCCGGGTCGAGGTGACCGGCGGGGTTGTTCAGCAGCAGGCCGTCCGAGGTGTCTTCTTCGACCAGCAGGAAGCGGCCATCGCGCTCGATGAGCGCGGCGACGGTGACGTTGGGCTTCCAGCGCACCTTGGGGGCGGCGGGTTGTCCGGACGGAACCTTGGCGGCGAGCAGATCGGCGGAGTTCATGAGCCGAGCATTATCCGCCAATGTTGTGGCGAAAGGTTGACGTCGTGATTGCGCCCGGAGCTTTGCACACCCTGGGTTTCCCTGTTTCAGCCAAACGGAGGAGGTTTGCAGGCGCGAGCGGCGGGGGGAATCTGTTACTTTTGTAATCCCTCGAGGCGTTGACGCCTTTTGGCAGGACCTGTTCATAACCAAGGGAGAAAAAGTGACCTTCCGCACCCTCACGGGCGTCGCATGCGCGGCCCTGCTGGTGCTGGGGAGTGGCTGCGCCTTCAAAGCGCCGCCCTACCAGCCCTCCATCAACAACGTCAGCTTGCTCAAGCGCGAAACGACCCAAGCTGCCAGCGTGGGCACGTTCACGCCGCCTGCACAGGTTGGCGCCGGAGCGTCGATCGGCCTGCGCGGCGGCTCGATGACTTCGCCGGTCGGCAACAGCTACGCCGACTACCTGGCAGCCGCCTTGCAGGCCGACCTGGCACTGGCCCAGCGCCTCGATGGCAAGTCGAAAATCGCCATCAGCGGCGCCCTGCTGGGCACCGACATCGACGTCGCCATCGGCACGGCCACTGGCTATGTCGAGGCCCGCTTTGTCGTGACCCGAGACGGTCAGGTTCGCTTCGACAAGGTCAAGCGCGGCACCCACAGCTGGGAATCGTCGTTTGCCGCCGCTGTCGCCGTGCCCGCCGCACAGAACGCTTACCCCGTCATCGTCCAGAACCTGCTGTCCGGCCTGTTCTCGGACGCCGATTTCCAGTCCGCTCTCAAATGAGTCATTTCAGGAGTTTTGTCAGCATGAACCGTCTCGTGTCCCTGTCCGCCGCACGTCGTTTTGCCGTTGCTGCCTGCAGCGTTGTGGCCGTTGTCGCCGTCACCGGCTGCGCCCACCCGATCTCGATCACTCCCCTGGCCGACACCGCAGCCAAGCCGGCAGCCGTCGCCAAAATCGACAAGTCGGTGGCCTACGTCATCACGCCCGCCGACATGGCGCTGGAAGTCACCTCGCCCGGCGGTGGCGGTGACAAGGTCAAGTACCAGCCCTACCGCGACCTGGACGCCAGCCTGTACGCCTCCTTCTCCAGCGTGTTCAAGGACGTGACCAAGGCCGCCAGCGTGGACGAAGCCAAGGGCTTGGCTGCCAAGGGCGTGCAACTGGTGATCGTGCCCACCATCACCACCACCTCGTCCTCCGAAAGCGCCTTCACCTGGCCGCCGACCAAGTTCTCGGTGACGCTGAACTGCACCGCCACCAACCCCCAAGGCCAGCAGATCGCGCAGATCAGCGCCACGGGCAACGGCGCCGCCGAGTTCGACGAGTTCAAGAGCGATTTCCCGCTCGCGGCTCGCCGTGCGTCGCGCGCTGCCATCGACAACCTGACCAAGGCATTGGCCGAAAACGAGGCGCTGCGCCGCTGATTGGGGCGCCCCAGGCGGGGCGCCATGCCACCCAAGGGGCCTTTTCGGCCCCTTTTTCATGCCCGGGCCCCTGCGTGGGGTCAGTTTTGACAACATCCGTCATCAATTCGCGGGGGGTGGGGCGCCCTCGCGACGCAAAACGGGCCCTTCGCGTCACGCCGCGCCCCGGGAAAGTCGCCGTCTTTGTGTATGCTGGTGGGTTTGGCACCATTCATTCCCGTCGGGTTCGCCTTTCTTCACAATCATGTGAGGGGGCAAGGGCCCGGCGCCTCACCAGCAGGAGACACGTATGCTCATCGGCATACCCACGGAAACCACGGTTGGCGAAGCCCGCGTGGCCGTGACCCCGGAAACCGTCAAGAAGCTCAAGGCCCAGGGTCACACCTTGCGCGTGCAATCGGGCGCCGGCATCGCCGCCAGCGTCACCGATGAAGCCTACGTGGCCGCTGGTGCCGAGATCACCGATGTGGCAGGTGCCTTTGGCGCCGACATGGTGCTCAAGGTTCGCCCGCCGTTCGCCAATGAGACCGCGCTGATGAAGCCGGGCTCGGTGCTGGTAGGCATGCTCAACCCGTTCGACAAGGATGGGTTGCAAAACCTCGCCGGCGCCAACCTGACCGCCTTCGCCCTGGAAGCCGCGCCGCGCACCACCCGTGCCCAGAGCATGGACGTGTTGTCCTCGCAGGCCAACCTGGCGGGCTACAAGGCCGTCATGATCGCCGCCGACAAGTACCAGCGCATCTTCCCGATGCTCATGACCGCCGCCGGCACCGTCAAGGCCGCCCGCGTGGTGATCCTGGGCGTGGGCGTGGCCGGTCTGCAAGCCATCGCCACGGCCAAGCGCCTGGGCGCGGTCATCGAGGCCTCCGACGTGCGTCCTTCGGTGAAGGAGCAGGTCGAGTCGCTGGGCGCCAAGTTCATCGACGTGCCGTATGAAACGGCCGAAGAGAAGGAAGCCGCCGAAGGCGTGGGCGGTTACGCCCGCCCGATGCCGCAGTCCTGGCTCGACCGCCAGAAGGTGGAGGTCGCCAAGCGCGTGGCCGCCGCCGACATCGTCATCACCACCGCCCTGATTCCTGGTCGCGCCGCCCCTGTGCTGGTCACCGAGGACATGGTCAAGGCCATGAAGCCTGGCTCGGTCGTCGTTGACCTGGCCGCGCCCGCCGGTGGCAACTGCCCCCTGACCGAAGCCGGTCGCACCGTGGTCAAGCACGGCGTGACCCTGGTCGGTGAAACCAACCTGCCGGCCCTGGTGGCCGCCGACGCGTCCGCACTCTATGCCCGCAACGTGCTGGACTTCCTGAAACTGGTCTTCAACAAGGAAGGCCAGTTCCACGTCGACCTCGAAGACGACATCGTCAAGGCCTGCCTGATGTGCCGCGACGGTCAGTTGCTGCGGGCCTGAAGAGCTGAGTAGGAGTACCCCATGCAACGCGTCATGCTGCGAGCCAAGCTTCACCGTGCCACGGTGACCGAGGCCGATCTGAACTACGAGGGCTCCTGCGGGATCGATGAAGACCTGCTGGACGCCGCCGACATGAAGGAGTTCGAGTACATCGAGCTCTACAACATCAACAACGGCGAACGCTTCTCCACCTACGTCATCAAGGCGCCGCGTGGCTCGGGTGTCATCTCGCTCAACGGCGCGGCCGCCCGCAAGGCGCACGTCGGTGACCTGCTGATCATCTGCACCTACGCGCCCATGACCGAAGGCGAAGTCGCTGGCTACAAGCCCAAGGTGGTGCTGCTCGACGAGGGCAACGCCATCAAGGAAGTCCGCAAGTTCGACTGACCCCCTCTTTTCAAGATCCCAGGAGACAACGATGGAAGCGATCTCGCACGTCGTCATCAACCTGACCATCTTCGTGCTGGCCATCTACGTTGGCTACCACGTGGTCTGGACGGTGACCCCCGCCCTGCACACGCCACTGATGGCCGTGACCAATGCCGTGTCCGCCATCGTCATCGTGGGCGCCATGCTGGCCGCCGCGCTGACGGTGACCCCGCTGGGCAAGACCATGGGCGTGCTGGCCGTGGCCTTGGCAGCCGTGAACGTCTTCGGTGGCTTCTTGGTCACTCGGCGCATGCTCGAGATGTTCAAGAAGAAGGACAAGAAGGCAGGAGCCAAGTAAATGAGCATGAACCTCATCGCACTGCTGTACCTCGTCGCCTCGGTGTTTTTCATCCAGGCGCTCAAGGGCCTCAGCCACCCGACGACGTCCATCCGTGGCAACGTCTTCGGCATGACCGGCATGACCATTGCCGTGCTCACCACCATCGGCCTGATCCACGGGCAGGCGCAAGCGCTGGCCTTGAACTTCGGTGAAGGCATCGCCTACGTGCTGGGCGCCCTGGTGATCGGCGGCGGTGCTGGCGCCATCATGGCCAAGCGCGTCGAGATGACCAAGATGCCTGAGCTGGTGGCCTTCATGCACAGCATGATCGGTCTGGCTGCGGTGTTCATCGCCGTGGCCGTGGTGGCCGAGCCCTACGCCTTCCAGATCGTGGCCAAGCCGGCCGACGGCTCGCTCGCCCAGATCCCGGTGGGCAACCTGCTGGAGCTGGCGCTGGGTGCGGCCATCGGTGCCATCACCTTCTCGGGTTCGGTCATCGCCTTCGGCAAGCTCAGCGGCAAGTACAAGTTCCGCCTGTTCCAGGGCGCGCCGGTGAACTTCGCTGGTCAGCACATGCTGAACCTGGTGCTGGGCCTGGCCCTCATCGGCCTGATCGGCGTCTTCATGGCCACGCAGCGCATGGACGTGTTCGTGGCGCTGATCGCCCTGGCCTTCGTGCTGGGCGTGCTGATCATCATCCCCATCGGCGGCGCCGACATGCCCGTGGTGGTCTCGATGCTCAACAGCTACTCGGGCTGGGCCGCAGCCGGCATTGGCTTCTCGCTGAACAACTCGATGCTGATCGTTGCGGGTTCGCTCGTGGGCTCGTCCGGTGCCATCCTCTCGTACATCATGTGCAAGGCGATGAACCGCTCGTTCTTCAACGTGATCCTGGGTGGCTTCGGTGGTGACGCCGGCGCCGCCGCCACGGGTGGTGCGCAGCAACAGCGCAGCGTCAAGAGCGGCTCGGCCGACGACGCCGCCTTCGTGCTGGGCAACGCCGAGACCGTGGTGATCGTGCCCGGTTACGGCCTGGCCGTGGCGCGTGCCCAGCACGCTGTGAAGGAGTTGGCGCACAAGCTCACCGAGAAGGGCATCACCGTCAAGTACGCCATCCACCCGGTGGCGGGCCGCATGCCCGGTCACATGAACGTGCTGCTGGCCGAGGCCGAAGTGCCTTACGACCAGGTCTTCGAGATGGAAGACATCAACGGCGAGTTCGGCCAGGCCGACGTGGCCATCATCCTGGGCGCCAACGACGTGGTGAACCCGGCTGCGCACGTCAAGGGCTCGCCCATCTACGGCATGCCGATCCTGGAGGCCTACAAGGCCAAGACCGTGATCGTGAACAAACGCTCCATGGCTTCCGGTTACGCCGGTCTGGACAACGAGCTGTTCTACATGGACAAGACCATGATGGTCTTCGGCGACGCCAAGAAGGTGGTCGAGGACATGGTCAAGGCTGTGGAGTGACCTGGTTGGTGGCGGCCCTGTGGCAGCCACCTCGCCAAAGCAGAAAGCCGGGGCATGCCCCGGCTTTTTTCATGGCCGCAACGGGTGGCGCCTTCGTCCCACCACGGCCTTTGCACAATCGGGGCGCTGTCACCTGATGGGCAGAGTGGCCAGCGGCAGAAACAGCGTCAAGGGCGTGTCCGGCAGCGCGATGAAGCCGTGATGGCGGTAGAACGCCGCTGCAGGCCCGTCTTTGGCGTCAACCACCAGGGCATAGGCTGCGATCTCCGAGCGTGCCGCCCGCGTGAGGGCATCGCCCAGCAAGGCGCCGCCCAGGCCTTGCCCTTTGAACGATTGGTCAACTGCGAGGCGACCCATGCGCACCGTGGGCACGGCGCGGTAACGGGGCAGCTTCTTGATGGCTTCGGGCGTCAGTTCGGTCAAAGGCACGCTGGCAGACGCCAGGGTGTAGAAACCGGCAATGCGCTGATCTTCGGTCAGTGCCACGAAGCAGCTCGCCACGCGGCGGCGCACGTCTTGGGTGACTTGCTCTTTGAAGTAGCGATCCAGGGCGGGCGAGCCGCTGTCGAAGCCCGATCTGTCGTGCGAGGCATCCAGCAGCGCCAGTCGGAACGGCGCACGGCTCATTCTTCTTCAGTGAGCAAGAGCTTGCTGCGGCGGGCGAGGGCCCGTTTCAACGCGGGTTGAGGCTTTTGAGGCGAAAGCAGCGCATCGGCAAAGCACTGTTGATCGGCCATCGACAGGCGGATGACCTCGGCTTGTTCGATGGCGCGCTGTGCCGCGTCTTGGACCGCAGCCACCACAAAATCGGTCATGGTGCGCCCCTGCAGTTCCGCCGCGCGCTTGAGCAGTCCGTGCAGATCGGTGCTGATGCGGGCTTCGAGTCGGGCGGTCAAGGGGCTGGATCGCATGATGATCTCCTTGGTGCAAGTGTACGGCAAATTGCCGTATGACCGCAAACGTCGGCGCCAAGCGCTACTTCACGGCCGCAGAGGCAGCGGTGGCGGCAGAGGGGGCCGATGCGGGCAATTCGGCCGCACTCTTGGGCGCAGGCACCGGGCAAGCCATGCCCAGGCGAATGCCCTTGAGGTAGGCCCGGCGCACGCCACCGGCGATGATCGATGCGGCGACTTCCTTGCTGTGCTTTTCTGCGCCGGTGAGTTTGCGCACCCAGCTGCGGAAAGGCACCATGCCCTCGACCGTGCGGCGCACGAAGCCCACGCCGTAGTCCTCGGCGGCGTCGGTGCCCCGGTCCAGCAGGCTGAGCTTGCCCTTGGTGTTGGGGTCGTCGATGTCAGGGCCGAGCACGGCGGTCAGGCGGCTGATTTCTTCCTGCACGACCGCGCATTCCAGCTTCTCGGGTGCGGCGTACGGGCCCACCTTCTTGGCGTGGCGCAGCACCTCGGGGATCTTTTCTTGCACCACGTTGAGGTCGCTCAGCGGGGTGATGGCCGCCTGGCCCACGCGGTCGGTGACATCGCTGTCGGCATCGACCCGGTCGACTTCCACCATCGCGGGCACGGATGGCAGCTCGGGGGCCTTGGGGGCGCTTTCGCAGCCGGCGAGCAGCAGGGCGGTGATGGCGACGCAGAGGAGGCGACGGGCCATGGGTTGGGTTGGGTGTGCGTGGGTGTGCGGTGACATCGGGTTTGGGGCTCCTGTTTGGATCTTAGGTTGTCGCGGGGGCCTCGGCATGCGGGCCTGCCCCACCCTTTGGGTCGGGTTGCGGGCTGGATGTTGCGGCGAGCGCGGTGGCATCAACAGCGAGTGTCCAGCAAGCCGCGAAAGCGCTGTTCGCCGTCTTTGAGGCTGTAGCGGTCGATCACCGTTTGCCTTGCGGCATCGCGCAAGGGTTGCAGGGCGGCTGTGCGCTCCAGGCACTCGACGATGCGATCGGCCATCGCGCCGGTGTCAAAGAAGTCCACCAGCAGGCCGTTGACGCCGTCTTCGATGACCTCCTGCACAGGCCCGGTGCGCGAGCCGATGAGCAGGCAGCCCGAGGCCATGGCCTCGAGCATCGACCACGACAGCACGAAGGGGTAGGTGAGGTAGATGTGGGCGGCTGACACCTGCAGCACCTTGCAATAGGCGTCGTAGCGCAGCTTGCCCAGGAAGTGGGTGCGCTGCGAGTCAAGCTGGACCTCGGCGAGCATCTTCTCGCGCCAGTTCTTGGCGTCCTTGGGTTGGCCGCCGTAACTCACGTCGTCACCGCCTACGATGAGGGTGTGGCAGGTGGGGTGGGCCCTTTGCACCTTTTCAAGCGCGCGCATGAAGTTGTGAAAGCCACGATAAGGCTCCAGGTTGCGCGCGACGTAGGTGATGACGGGGGCGCCCTTTTTGACCGTGTGGCCTGAAGGCAAGGTGAGCTGCGCGTGCGCAACGGGCGCCAGCAGGTCGGTGTCGATGCCTTCGTGGGCCAACTGGATTTTGTCCAGGTAGGCGGCTGGGTGGCGGCTGCGCTGCCATTCGGTGGGGCTCACGCCCACGTCGCAGTGCTCGAGGTTGAGGGTGTGCAACGCGTTCCAGGTGCGCAGCTTGGCCAAGCCGTCGAAAGAGGCGGGGAACTCGGGGTCGAAGTTGGTGTCGCTGTGGGGCGTGCCGTAGAACCACTCGCAGAAGTGAACGAGGCGGGTGCCCGGGAAGATGTCCTTGGCGTAGAGCGTTTCGCCCCAGCCGGGGTGGGCGAAGATCACGTCGGGTGTCCAGCCCTGTTGTTTGAGTTGCATCAGCTTGCGCGCAACGGCCTGGCCGTGCAGCACGGCGGTTTCCATCTGGCGCAGGTAGGGGTGCTGGTCTTTGAGGCCCTGGCGGTGCAGGTTGTACGGGATCCAGCGGATGCTTTCCATGCCAGGCGCGGTTTGGCGACCCATGCCGATGACTTCCCAACCCGGTTGTTGAGACCAGAGGTGGGCGATGCGGCGGAACTGGCCGGGGAAGTTCTGGTGGATGAAGAGGATGCGCATGAGTCAGAAAGGCCCGGCCTTGTGAGGGCCGGGCCTTTGGGTCAGTTGCTGATCAATCAGCTCCAGTTGGCGGCGAGCACCGGTGCCAGTTGGGTGCGCTGGGCGTCGGTGAGGGTGGTTTGGCCCATGGCTGGTGGCGTCATGGAGGCCATGGCCTGGACCAGGTTGGCGACCTGGGTGTGGGACAGGGTTTTGCCGCCTGCGGTGAGTTGCTCGATGCGGAAGTTGCTGCCACCCGCACCTCCGGCAATCGTGACTTGGTCGCTTGTCCCGATCACGTTGATCTTCCAGTTGTTGCCGGACTGGCTGAACCAGAGTTGATCATGTGCAATGCCCGGTTGGAATTGCAGGACGTCGAAGTTGCCAACGGTTGCGTCGATGTCGACGATGCTGTCTTGCCCACCACCTCGGGAGAAGCGGTAGGTGTCGTTGCCGATGCCGCCACCCAGGTAGTCGTTGCCCGTGCCGCCGTCGAGCAAGTCGAGGCCGGCACCACCGTACAGCTTGTCGCTGCCGCTCTCACCGAAAAGCGAGTCGTTGCCGTCTTGGCCGTAGATGGTGTCGTCGGTAACGTAGCCTCGCAGGTTGGTGTCGTTGCCGGACGTGCCTTGCAGGGCCAGTTTGCGGACCTCGTCAGCGGTGATGGTTTTGTCGTCGAAGACGATTTGACTGACGCCGGTGAACTCGTGGGGTGAGTCGAAGGCTTGGCGAACCAGAGTCAGGATGTTGTAGCTGGTGCCTGACGAAGTTTGAGCAATGTTGATGTCGGAGAACGTGCGGTTGAAGGTGACGTCGGTGGATTTGAAGCCCTTCATGACCAGGGTGTCTTCGGCGCGTTGGCCGTAGATGACGTCGTAGCCATCGCCCTTGGCGTAGACGTAGGTGTCTGCGCCGGCGTCGCCGTACAAGGCGTCGGTGCCGAGTCCGCCGACAAGGTAGTCGGCTCCCTCGCCTCCGCGTAGGTTGTCGTTGCCAGCGTTACCGTGCAGCCAATCATTTCCATTCAGGCCGTTTACCGAGTCGACGCCAACCGAACCGAACACGAAGTCGGCGGTGGCTTGACCCGTCCATGTGCTGCCTCCAGATGGCAGTTTGACAAGCCCGTTGGCAATGATGGCGTCGATTGCAGCTGTGGACCATGTGACGCCATCAGAGAACGTGAACTGTTCGACCCGGTTGGGGTTGGAGGTGAAGTAGTTGTCGATGGTGATGGTGTCCGCAGCACCGTAACGCAACGCGAGACCGTTGGCGGCATTGCGATCCAAGGAGACGATGTCGGTGGACTTCACGTTGGTGAAGGAAATGACATCGGTGTTTCCGGAGGTAGTGTCGTTGTCATAGATGACGTCGTTGCCATCACCTGCAGCGAACACGTAGGTGTCGTTGCCAGTGCTGCCTTCAAGGCGGTCCGAGCCCGTTCCTCCGTTGAGAGTGTCTCCACCGCTCTCGCCGTACAACGAGTCATTGCCTTGTGCTCCTTCGATGGTGTCGTTCGTTGCGTAGCCGCGCAGGTTTGTTTCGTTGCCGGAAGTGCCTTGCAGGGCCAGTTTGCGGACCTCGTCAGCGGTGATGGTTTTGTCATCGAAGACGATTTGGCTGACGCCCGTGAACTCGTGGGGTGAGTCGAAAGCTTGGCGCACCAGGGTGAGGATGTTGTAGCTGGTGCCTGACGACGTCTGAGCAATGCTGATGTCGGAGAACTGGCGGGTGAATATGACATCGGTAGACTTGAAGCCCTTCATGATCAGGGTGTCTTCAATGCGTTGGCTGTAGATGACGTCGTAACCGTCGCCCTTGTTATATGTGTACGTGTCAGTGCCTGCATCACCGCAAAGAACATCGTTGCCGACGCCACCTTCCAGGACGTCGACCCCCGTGCCTCCGCTCAGCCAATCGCCTCCCGCACCTCCAATGAGGCTGTCGCTGCCCAGGCCGCCTGAAAGCGTGTCAGCGTAGCCCGCCCCAGTCAGTGTGTCGTCGCCGTCACCGCCATCGATTTGATTGACCCCGTTGGTGTAGCTGGTCATGTTGTCATTGCCCAGAGTGCCGCTATAAACAGATTTCTGGAAGATGTCGGGAAGCGACCAAGTGACCCCATCAGAGAAAGTGATTTTCTCCGTTTGATACGCAGCACTTGATGTCGGCAAGAAAAAGCCGGTGACCTCCACGGAGTCAGATGCTCCATATTGAACAACCAAGCTATTTTTCGACGTGCGCGAGATGGAAATCAGCTCAGAGGACTTGACGTCAGCAAAGGAAATGACATCAGAATTACCGGTTACCGTGTCACGGTCATAAATGACATCCGTGCCGTCACCTTTTTTGAACAGATAGGTGTCGTTGCCCAATCCGCCATAGAGGTAGTCATTGCCTATGCCACCGATCAGGTGATCGTTGTTTGAGCCACCTTGCAACTTGTCGCCGCCCGCTTCACCGTAGAGCCAGTCGTCGCCCTCTCCACCGTCGAGTGAGTCATCGCCCTCTCCGGCGAAAAGGAAGTCCGACCCCGCCAGTGCAATGAGCGTGTCATTGCCCTTGCCACTCATGCCAATCAACTTGTCATTGCCACTCGAGCCATTCAGGGGGCTGGTGTTGGTATTGCCCTGTACGAGGGTTGCAGCAAGAAGTGTGGAAATGTCCGTGATGGACCAATTAGAACCGTCAGCGAATTGAATCTGCTGCAGCGGATTGTTGGTGTGGGCCGGCGAGCTTTGATAAAGGAAGTCTTCAACGGTTATCTGATCACTCGATCCGGCGATCTTGATGATCAGTGATGTACCCAAGGTGCTCAAGCCGATGTCCGCAGCAGACGTTCCGGCTTTGAACAAAAGGGTGTCAGCCTTACCAGCAGTGGCATCGGTGGTGGACTTGATGACGTCTTGTCCATCGCCCTTGCCATACACGTACGTGTCGCTGCCTTCTCCGCCCTTGATGGTGTCGTTGCCGGTGCCGCCGTCGAGCGTGTCGTTGCCACCATTGCCAAACAGCGAATCCGCGCCGTCGAGACCTTTGAGGGAGTCGGCTTGGTGCGAGCCGTAGATTGCGTCAGCACCGGTGGTGCTGGGAGGAAGTTTGCTCAGGATCGTTGCTATGTCCCAGGTAGTACCGTTCGCAAACTTGATTTGCTGGATCGGGTTTTGGGTGCTGTACGGGTCTCCGTTGTAAAAGAAATTCGAGACAGTGAAATTATCAGCAGCTGTGTCTACGAGGTCGATGTACAGGAAATTGCCAGAGGACCTTAGAACAACGTCGCTGGGCGCGATGCCAGGTTTGAACAACAACGTGCTAATGGTTCCATTTTCGAAGCCGTACGAAGGCTCGATACCATCCATGCCATCCCCTCGGCCAAAGAGGTACGTGTTGTTGCCGCTTCCACCATTGAGGTTGTCGTTGCCAGTCCCTCCGTCCAGCGTGTCATCTCCTGCATCGCCTCGCAGCCAATCGCGGCCAGGCCCACCGTCGAGATAGTCGTTTCCTCCCCCCGCATCGATGAACTCGGTGCCTTCTTCCCCATAAAGCGAATCATCGCCCTGTGAGGCTCTCAGCGTGTCTGAGCCCTGTCCACCATAAATGATGTGATTGCCGTTTGGGGCTGTCAGTGGGTTGCCGCTGCCATTTCCTTGCAGGATGGTTGCAGCCATTTGAGTGGTGATGTTGGCCAAAGACCATTTGATGCCATTGGCGAACTCAAATTGTTTGACCGCGTTTCTTTGGTTTGTCGGCGTGTCTTGGTAGAAGAAGTCTTCGATGGTGACTTGGTCGGTGGAGTTGGCGATTTTGACCAACAGCGATGTACCGGATTTGCTGAGGCGGACATCGCTGAGCGCCACGCCGGCCTTGAACGAGAGGGTGTCGTTCTGGGGCGTTGCTTCGGTGTTGGCGGCGATGATGTCTTGGCCGTCGCCCCGACCAAAACGATATGTGTTGTCTCCGGCGCCGCCACGTAAGCTATCGTTTCCGAGGCCGCCATCGAGCACGTCGTTTCTTGCCCCGCCGTCGAGCGTATCGTTGCCTCCTTGACCGAATAGCGCGTCATTTCCTTGGCCGCCGGTCAGAGGCTCGCCGTCGTTCGTGCCATTGATCAAAAGGCCCACGTTGGCTTTCACGGTCGCGTAGTTCCAAACCGCGTCACCATCGAATCGGAGGTTTTCTACCGTGAACGAGGATGCACCATCGGCTTGGAAGTAGGACTGGACAGTGAGTTGATCATCGCTGCCATTCAGACGAATGATCAGATCGTCGCCCGAGCGTGTCAGAGTCACATCGTTAGGAGTGAGGCCTGAACCCAATTGGATGCTGTCCTGATTGATACCCAGGGCATCGGCGTCTTCGTTGTTAATGCGGTCTTGGCCTGATCCCTCGCCAAACCGATATGTGTCAGCACCTGTGCCACCATGCAAAGAGTCGTCGCCGATCCCGCCGTCGAGCGTGTCGCTGTCCTCCCCGCCATTCAGGGTGTCGTTCCCCTCATTCCCATTGAGCGTGTCGTTACCGCCCTGACCATTGATGGCCTCGCCGGATGACGTGCCGTCCAGCCTGTCTACAAGCTCAGAGCCGCCATACAACTTGCTCAGGATGGCGCTCAGGTTCCACGTGGGCCCATCTGTGAATTTGATCTGTTGCAGCGGTGATTTGCTGTTGTTGGGGTTGTTCTGGTACAGGAAGTCCTCGATCGTGATTTGATCGGTTGAACCTCTGATTTTGACGATCAACGACGTGCCAGCGGTGTTGAGGATCACGTCTTCCGGTGTGATGCCAGACTTCATCCACAAGGTGTCGATGTCGCCTGCGCGTGTGTCCGTGGACGATCCTATGGTGTCTTGGCCATCGCCGCGGCTGAACTGGTAGGTGTCACTGCCCGCGTCACCGTAGAGCGAGTCGTTGTCTGCGCCGCCTTCGAGTGTGTCGTTGCCTGCATTGCCGTGCAGCTTGTCTGCTCCGCCCAAGCCGCTGATGGCGTCAGGGGTATCGTAGCCGTACAGAGAGTCGTTGCCGGATCTGGGGACCAGGACCTTGGATTTGACAAAAGCAATGTCCCAAGTCGGGCCATCCGTGAATTTGATGCTTTCCACTCCGCTGGTGGATGTGCCATCCGCCTGGAAGTAGCCCTGCACGTACAAGCGGTCCTCGCTGTCGTTGAGGCTGATGATCAGGTCGCTGTCGGATCGGGTGAGTGAGACCCCTTCTGGGGTGGTGCCGGCGCCCAAGACGATGGTGTCTTCGTTGGTGCCGACGGCATCGGAGTCCTCGTTGTAGATGGTGTCCTGGCCTGATCCGATGCCGAACAGGTACGTGTCGGCACCTGCGCCGCCGATCAGTTTATCGTTGTCGGCACCGCCATCCAATTCGTCGTTGCCTTCTCCACCCATCAGCACATCGTTGCCGTCTTCGCCCATGAGCACGTCATCGCCGAGCAGCGAGCTGCTTTGGTCGGCGATTGCTGAGCTGAGTTGATGCTCCCCGGCCAGGTAGTCATTGCCGGAGCCGCCCATCAGGGTGTCGTTGCCGCCATCGCCATACAGGTAGTCGTTGTCTGCGCCGCCATCGAGGAAGTCTGCGCCATGTGCGCTGGCTGCCACGTTTGAAGTGTTGTCATCGCCGCTGAGGACGTCGCTACCGGCTCCCCCATACAACCGATCATCTCTGCCGCCGCCTATCAGTTGATCGTTGCCGTCGCCTCCGTAGAGCTCATCGTCGCCATGTGCCGCGAGGCCCAATTGGGCCGCGACATCGTCACCCCATAGGGAGTCGTTGTCACTGCCACCAAACAGGACGTCGTCCTTGCCGCCGCCGATCAAGGTGTCGTTGCCTTCGTCCCCATACAGGGTGTCATTTCCGTGAGCCGAGGCGGCAACTTCGGACTCAATGGCGTCGCCGTAGATGAGGTCGCGGTCTGCTCCGCCATGCAGTTCGTCTGCTTCGCCTCCGCCGTAAAGCTTGTCGTAGCCGTTGCCCCCAGAAAGGTAGTCCCTGCCATGTGCCGAAGGGGCCACCGACTGTCCGCTGTCGTCGCCCCACATTGAGTCATCGCCCTCGCCGCCGATCAGGGTGTCATCCTTGCCGTTGCCTTTGATCTGATCATCTCCCTCGCCGCCGTCAAGGTGATCATCTCCGTGGCCTGTTGCGTCCACGGTAGCTGAACTGCCATCTCCTTCGAGCGTGTCATTGCCCTGTCCGCCGACCAGGAGGTCTGAGTCACCGCCACCGATGAGGGTGTCTTTGCCATCGCCCCCGTCCAGGGTGTCTTTGCCATGTGCGGAAAGCGGCACTTCGGACTGTTCGTCGTCGTCACCCCACAACTTGTCGTCGTCAGCACCACCACGCAAAAAGTCGGCATCGCCGCCGCCAGTGAGCTGATCGTTGCCCTTGTCGCCTTCCAGGGTGTCTTGTCCATGCACGCTGACAGGAACATCTTGGTTTTCGCTGTCGCCAAAGATGGAGTCGTTGCCATCCCCTCCGAGCAAGAAATCGTCTCGTCCTCCGCCCTCTATATAGTCATTCTCTGAGCCGCCATCGATGTAGTCGTTGCCGTGCTCAGACAAGGCCGTTTCCGTTAGGCTGACCCCACCAGGGTCTTGAGCATCTCCCCACAGTTCATCAGCCTCTGAGCCTCCGAAGATCACGTCGGAGCCACCCTCTCCTACGATGGTGTCATAGCCCGCGCCACCGTCAATGAAATCGTTGCCGTGCTTGGGGACGTAGTCGTCCTCGGCCCGGAAGGACAGTGTGATGCCCCCGTTGACCACCAAGTGGTAGTAGGTGTCCCCGTTGATTTCATCGTTGCCAGCACCGCCAGAAATCCGGTCTGATCCACCCCAGCCTGTCAGTACGTCGTTGTCGGCTCCGGCGTCGATCGTGTCTTCAAAGTACGAGCCGACGATGGTGTCATTGCCTGAGCCTCCGTCAATCAAATCGCCCTTGAGGTCTGTGTTGGGGAAGCGCCAGTAGATCGAGTAGTCGCTGAATTGCCACTGTCCACTTGTGTCTTTATAAATTCCCCAGCGTGGGGCCCGGGTCAATACGGTCGAGTCTGCAGGGGGGGACCATAGAAGTGTGTCTGGGTTACTGTAAGGGGAGTAAACACTGTTGAGATTCATTGTTTGCCACGTCAAGATCACGTCGTTGCCTGTGCCGCCAATGAGCGTATCTTGACCGCCAGCTCCAACCAGCAGATCGTTTCCTGCTCCGCCGTCAATCCGATCATCGTTGCGGTATCCACCCAGCGCATCGTTGCCGCCTAGCCCTTCCATGTCGAAGCGCTGACTTTCCACCCTGGTGAGGCCCAGATTGTTCAAGGAAGTATTCAGCACGTCTGCGAAGTCAGGCGCGGTGACGCCGTTGCTGTAGTTCCCATCTGCAAGGCGTTTCATGGGCTCAGACCCTGGCGCTGTCTGATCTCCTAGCAATTTGGTCATGCCAGTTTGTGGTGCAGGAACGCTGGATTCGTCCAGCGTGATGCCCATCTGCGTGTTCTTCCAGTTGCGCAACGTGATGCTGCTGTTGAGTTTGCCGTCCTTGGTGATGACCAGGGTGGTGGTGCCATTGGCCTGTGCGCTGCTTTGGAAGAATGTCCAACCGGTGGCTTTGTCCGAGTAGGTGTTGGCGGAGATCTTCTTGGCGTTCTGCGCCGACACCAATTGACCATCTAATTCAATCTCTCCAAAAGCATCGCTGTCCACGATCACATCGTTGCCAAAGTCGCCAGTGAAAACGTATTTGTCCTCGCCCGCCCCTCCGCTCAAGGTATCCGATCCGGCTCCGCCATCCAAGGTGTCGTTGTCGTCTCCGCCATCGAGCTGGTCGTTGCCCGTATTGCCCCGCAGGTTGTCTTTCCCGACTCCGCCGCGCAAGACGTCGTTGCCGTCATTGCCTTGCAAGACATCGTCTGCACCACCGCCAAACATGTAGTCGGCTTGAGCGGAGCCCGCCAAGTTGTCAGCGTTGCGCGTGCCAAATACAAGCTTGTAGTCGGTGAGTGTCACGCGGGCGGCGAGCTTTTCCAAGAAGTTCAGTTCGTCGTTGTCTGCGTTGCCTCTGAGCGTCGCCCATGCGCCGGTGGCGGCCTCCGATCCATAGATGCCGCCGATGATGCCGGCCCCGATTGCCAGGACGGTCGCCACTGGAACGCTGACGGCGGCTCCCATCAAGGCGGCAGCGCCGACGGCGATGGCAACCACGGCACTGCCAATGGCTGCACCTGCGCTACCGCCTGCGGCTTCAATGGCCCATGTCTCCATGATCTGACGGGCTTTTTCTGTGTTGCCGCTTTCGGCTGCATCCACGGATTCACTGAAGGCGATGCCAAAAACCAACAGTGCGCCGATAATTCCCAGCTTATTGCCAGGTGATCGCGCGAGGGTCTTGATATTGGAGGACTCAGTGGTCGTGAGTACTTTTTTCCAGAATTCGTGAAAACGTTGCTGAGCTTCAGGGTGCGTTTCTAGATAGCGGCCTAGATCTAGAATGCTTGAGTCAAAGTAGTCGCCCAATTTTAAGTCAGCCAATATCTTAACTTCTTTGCCAGCCTCGTCTATCACAGTGCTGACTGTTGCCTTGAGTCCGCTGTATCCCGCAGAGAGTCCAGATTTTGCCTTGATCGCTTCGAACGCCGTCTCCGTGCCCATGGCGCGCAATTCGGCGATCGCAATTCCCTCAATCCGAGTGACTTTGCTGCCAGGTTCAAGAAGCGTGGGAAGTTCTGTCGCACCAAACTGCCGTTTGATTTCGGCAGCAGGACCTAGAAAGCGCACTTCACCCACTGTTTCCGATGCGAATCTCTTGGATGCCTCTGCCCAAGGGCCAACTGTAGGATCGTACAGAAAGTCTTTGGCTGCTTTTATTTCGTCTGAAGACATTTCCTCGGTAACTCGAAGAAAGGCTTTATTAAAGGCGTCCGAGCTCAAAAAGGCGCCGGCCTGAGTTTTGTCGATGATTCGGAGATTTCCGTCTTCGCCTTTTTTGATAATCTCGCCAATGATGGTGGTTGTGCTAACGTCACCCATCTTTCCGCTATACAGCAACGTGATGGAACCTTGCGACTTTCCCTCGGCCGTTGCCACGCTGACCCGAGAGCCAAGCGCCATCAGATCGGATAGTTCGTATTTCCCAGAGCTTGTCAGTTCTTTTAGTTCGCTGATCGCCTCTTCATAGGTGATAATGTTTTTCATGCTGCGCCACCATTCCACAGCAAGTTGTGATGACATTCTTCATCTTGTGATTCCATGCAAAATTCACCATGCACCTGAAAGGCTTCTTTGATTTGCATTAGAGTCTGTTCGTCAGGTAATCCGCAATAAGGTTCGCCGCTCCAAAAGTGAATAATATTTCGTGTTAGTGATATTTTTCTTGGATTTTCTCTGGAAATCAGCTGCCTGTTAATCTTTTTGGTGGAGAACGAGTAATATTTTTGATTGTCAATATATCCCCAGTACTCTTCGTCGTGGGTGTCGATTTCATGGCCCCTGCCAGTGCGGCACAGCACGCGATTTTTTTCGCGGTTGACGGTCCATGCATCATCCTTTTTTTCGCCTGTTCTCAGAACGTTGCGTGCATATTTAAGGAATGAAGATGTTTCTTGCTCGATGGGTAGGATGTATTCGTTTGTGAAGGGCATGTTCATTCCTTGTGTGTTACGTTGCAGTTTGTTTTTTGGGAATTTATTTCATTCGCGGGATTTTTAGCGCTCTCGCAAGCTTTCTTTCGCGTGCGATTGAACCGGACTGAGCAGGTACTCAATGACCCGTCTCTTGCCCGTCTTGATCTCCGCCGTGAGGTTCATCCCCGGCGTCAACCGAATTGACTTGCCATCCACATCGATAGCATGAGCCGCGAGCGTCAGCGTGGCCGGGAACACCGCCCCACCGGAGGCGACTGCCTTGCCATCCTTGTCCGCCTGCACACTGGGCTCCTTCATTACCGCATCGGCCGTGATGGTTGTCACCTTGGCCTCAACCGTGCCATAGCGCGTGAAGGGGAAGGTTTCCAGCTTGATCGCCGCTTCCTGCCCCAAGTGCACAAACCCCACGTCCTTGTTCTCCAACGTGACCTCGGCGGTGACCTGCGCCGCATCGGGCACCACCACCATGAGCACCTGCGCGGGGGTGACCACACCGCTGGTGGTGTGCACGGCGCGCTGCTGCACGGTGCCGCTCACCGGGGCGCGCAGCGTGGTGAGTTGCTCGCGCTGGCTGGTCTTGGCGCCTTCAGCCTGTAGCGAGCGTGCTTGCAGGTCGGCCTTGGCATGGCGTTCGCTCAGCGTTTTGAGCGCCTCGGTTCGCCAGGCCGCGTGGTTGTGCTCGGCCTGCGCGATGGCGGCCTTGACCTCGGCCAGGCGGGCGCGCTGGGTGGCCAGGTCCCGCTCCATCTCGATGCGCGCCTGGGTGCGATCTTGCCCCGCGTGCTGGCTCACGAAGCCTTGCGCTTGGAGGGTCTGGAAGTCGTCCTCGCGCTTGCGCACGATGGGCAGCGTGGCCTGCAGCTTCTCGATCTGCTCCTTGACGGTTTGCAGCTCGGCCTGGCGGGTGTCGATGTCGGCTTGCAGGCGCGCGAGCTGGGCCTGCGTGTCCCGCCACTCGGCGTCGAGCTGGCTGCGCATGAGCTCGCGCGCGTCGGGGCTCAGGGCGTTGCTGGCCTTGCGGGCGTCCTCAGGCAGCACCGGAGCCTTGGCACCCCGCTCACGCAGGGCCGTCAGCAGCGCCTGGGTGCGCCAGGCTTCTGACAAGGCGCCAGAGCGCTCATGGCTAACACGGCTGTTGTCCGCCTGCGCGGTGGTGGGGTCGAGCTCGATGAGCACCTGACCGGCCCGCACCTTGTCGCCATCCTTGACGTGGATGGCCTTGACCACGCTGGCTTCGAGCGGCTGGATGAGCTTGGTGCCGTCACTGACGACGATGCGCCCCGGCGCCACGGCCACGATGTCGACCTGGCCAATGCAGGCCCACAGCAAGGCGATGGTGAACAGCGCCATGATGGCCCACAGGGCCCGGCGCGGGGCAGGGTGGGGCGGCGTGGCCTGCAGGCTCAGCGCCGCGGGCAGGAAGGCCGCCTCGTCGGCCATGCGGGCGGGGCCGGCCAGTTCATGGCGGTGGGCACAGGCGGTCTGCACCACGGCGCGGTAGCGCTGCAGCAGATCGAAGAGGGGGTGGCGGGTCGGCTGCTGGGTCGATTCTGTGGCGCTCATGCCTGGCCCTCCGGTGGTGTTTGCTGGGGCGTGTCTTCGCTGCCCCCTTGCTGCTGCATCCGCCACAGGTAGGCGTACAGCCCCTTCGGTCTCTGAATCAGCACCTCGTGCGGCCCCGCCTCGACGATGCGCCCCTTCTCCATGGCCACGATGCGGTTGGCATGCCGCACCGCGCTCAACCGGTGCGCGATGATGATCACGGTGCGCCCTTTGCTGATGGCGGCCATGTTGCGCTGGATGATGGCTTCGCTCTCGTAGTCGAGCGCCGAGGTGGCTTCATCAAAAATCAGCACGCGCGGATTGGTGAACAGCGCCCGCGCAATCGCGATGCGCTGTCGCTGCCCGCCCGAGAGCGACGCGCCTTGTTCGCCCACCACCGTGTCGTAGCCCTCGGCCAGCTCGCTGATGAAGTCGTGCGCACCCGCAAGGCGTGCGGCGTGCATGATGGCTTCGAGCGGGGCGGCCGGGTCGGCCACGGCGATGTTCTCGCGCACGCTGCGGTTGAAGAGGAAGTTGTCCTGCAGCACCACGCCGACCTGGCGGCGCAGCTGCGCGGCGTCCACCAGGCTGATGTCGATGCCATCGACCAGCACGCGGCCCTGCTCGGGCACGTACAGGCGCTGCACCAGCTTGGTCAGCGTGCTCTTGCCCGAGCCCGAGCGCCCGACGATGCCGATGACCTCGCCGGCTCGCATGTCCAGGCTCACGTCGTGCAGCACTGGGGCGGCCTCGGGTCGGTAGCGGAAGGTGACGTTGTCCAGCGTGATGCGGCCCTTGAGCTGGGGCAGCTGGGCGGTCGTGCTGGGCGGCACCTCGGTGCGCGTGTTGAGGATGTCGCCTAGGCGCTCCATGGAGATGCCCGTTTGCTGGAAGTCGGTCCACATCTGCGCCATGCGCATGATGGGTTGCGACACGCGCCCGGCGAACATGTTGAAGGCCACGAACTGGCCGACGGTGAGCTCCTGGTCCATCACCAGTTTGGCGCCGAACCACAGGGTGGCGGCGTTGATGAGCTTGCCGATGAGGTTGATGCCCTCATGCGCCCAGGTGGCCAGCGTTTGCGTCTTGAAGCTGGCCGAGACGTAGGCGGCGAGCTGGTTGTCCCAGCGGCGCGCCATCTGGGGCTCCAGGGCGTTGGCCTTGACAGTTTGGATGCCGGTGATGGTCTCGACCAGCAGGGACTGGTTCTCCGCACCCCGGGCGAACTTCTCGTTCAATCGCCCGCGCAGGATGGGCACGACCACCAGCGTGAGCAAGGTGTACAGCGGCAGGCTCAGCAGCACGATGAGGGTGAGCTGCCAGCTGTAGAGCAGCATCACGGCGATGAAGAGCACGGAGAAGAGCACGTCCAGCACCAGGGTCAGGGCTTGGCCGGTTAGGAAGCTGCGGATGTTCTCGAGCTCTCGCACGCGGGCGACGGAGTCACCGACGCGGCGGGCCTGGAAGTAGGCCAGGGGCAGCTGAAGCAGGTGGCGAAACAGCCGAGAACCCAGTTCCACGTCCATGCGGCTGGTGGTGTGGCTGAAGACGTAGGAGCGCAAGCCGGTGAGCAGCGACTCGAAGACCACCACCACCACCAGGCCGATGACGAGCACGTCGAGCGTGGTCAGGCCCCGGTGCACCAGAACCTTGTCCATGACGACCTGGAAGAACAGGGGGCTGACGAGCGCGAAGAGCTGCAAAAAGAACGAGACGAGCAGGACCTCGCCCAGCAGCTTGCGGTGCTTGACGATGCTGGGGATGAACCAGCTGAAGTCGAACTTGGCCAGAGACCCGACGAGGCTGGCACGGCTGGTGGCCAGAAGCAGGGTGCCTGAGCCTGATGGATTCCCAACCGGAGCCCAGCGCGAAACAAAGGCTTCCATCGGTTCGATGGTGGGGCGACCACCGCCTTCGGCTGACGGGTCTTGGTAGAGCACGCGCTGGCCGTCGCATTGCGCCAGCAGCACCCAGCGCTCAGCGCCGTCGTCGGCGCGGATGCGGGCCAGTGCAGGCAAGGCGGATAACGACAAACGTGATCCGGTGGTTTGGCTGAGCTTGGCTTTGAGGCCCACGTGCTTGGCGGCCAGCAGCAGCTCGGTGTCTGAAACCGAGCTGGACGCCGTCAGGCCCAACTCGTGGGCGAGCAGGCCAGGGTCGGCCGCAATCTGGTGCAGCCTGGCAAGGAGGCACAGCGCCTCAAGCGAATTGGAATTGGCGCACGGATCCATCGCCGCCGGCGCATCAGCGCTCGGCAGCGAACGTGCGGCTGCGGTGTACTGCATGCCGTCCCTGTTTTGTGTTTTTGTAACACCTGAAGACTACAGGGATCGGCCAAAGGTGCATCCCCCATGTGGAGGAATGTCAGCCCGGGATTGCAACAGTTTGTGAGCTGGCGCCTTGGTCAGGCGGCATGGGGCTGCTACCTGCGCAATGGGAAGTGCTGTTGCGTGAGCCATTCCATTTCCGCGCGGGGAACCTTTGATTTGGTGGCCAGCGCCCAGAGCTCAAACTTGCTGGGGATGGTGAGCGTTGCAACGGTAGCGAACCCTGTTGACGTCAGTAAGCTGCGCAGCGATGCGTCGCAATAGCCGCTTCGGTGAGCCATGTGCAAGTTGCCCTTGGACATGGCGGCGCGGTGCCCAAACAAGAACGTTTCGTGATGAATGGTTCAAGGGCATGAAACGGTTGAGCGTGTCGCCCCCAATGCCACCCTGTCGCCCCCGATTCACCCCAAATTGCTTCGCGCGCGAAGTTGTCTGATCCGGTCACGTTCTGTCCACCTGTGTCATGCCTCCCCGATGTGCAATGCACCCGAGGCGCCGTTCGGCCCCGCCGCACCAGAGCAACCGAGGAGACACCCATGACCCCGCAGCCAAACCACGCAACGCAGCCGCGCCCCATGCAGGCGCGCGAAAAGCTCGACTTCCAGCTCGACGAGCGCATCCCCCGTTTCTGGAATGGCGGCGACCCTTACAAGACCCGCTTTTTCGACGCCATGTCGCTGACCTTCCCGATCGGCGAGCGCTACTTCATCAGCAGCGTGCGCGCCTACCGCGACCAGGTCACCGACCCCAAGCTGCTACAGGAGGTCAAGGACTTCACGCGCCAGGAAGCGCAGCACGGCATCGTGCACGCCCAGTTCAACGAGATGCTGGCAAAGCAGGGCCTGAACGTGGGCTGGACGCAGCGCTTCCTGGACAACAAGTTCAAGTGGCAGCTCAAGGTGTGGCCCAAGTCTTTCAACCTGGCCTACACCGCCGCAGCCGAGCACCTCACGGCCATGATGTGCACCACGTTCATGGAGCGACCCGACATCATCGAGGGCTTCGACCACCGCATCCGCGCGATGTACACGTGGCACTCGATCGAGGAGGTCGAGCACAAGGCCGTGTGCTTTGACGTGCTCACCAAGGTGGCCAAGGCGAGCTATTTCACGCGCATCGCTGGCCTGATCTACTTCAGCATCGAGTACCCGATCGGCAATTGGTACATGGTCAACCGCATGCTCAAGGACGATGGTTTTGGCTTTTGGTCACGCATGAAGATGCTGGCCAAGGGCGCGTGGTGGTTGTACAAGCCGGGTGGCGTGTTCCTGCCGGCGGCGGGTTTTTACCTGAGCTATTTCAAGCCAGGCTTTCACCCTTGGCAGCACCAGGAGATGGGGCGCTACGACACCTGGCTCAAAGCCTTTGAGCGCAGCGGTGACCCGGTGGTGGCGGGCGAAGCCTATGCGCAGGAAGTGATGGCGGCACGCTGAGGTGTCGGGCGGGTTGAGTCGGCGGCTGTCCGTTTGTGCAGGCGCTGACGCCATCCGTGAGAAACGGCACGTTTGTGCCCCCCTGTTCGCTGCGTTGAACGGGGGGCGTCCGGCCTAGCATCCGGATCATGAGCGAACCCCTGGCTTCCGCACCGCCAACGTCTCCCTTGGGTGACGGCGGCGTGTCGCGCCTGAGCGAGCGGGCCCTGCAGGGCCTGTTGCGCGAGCGCGGCTGGCGAGCGGCCACGGCGGCTTTGTGCACGGAGCTGACGCTGGCGCTGGGTTGTAGGCGCGTGGCGCTGGGTTGGCGCGTTGACGGACGTGTCCGCGTGGTGGGCCTGTCGCATGGTGCGCAGCTGGCCGAGCACCCGGTGCTCGGTGGCGTGGCCGAGGCCATGCAGGAGGCCATGGGCCAGGGCCTGACCTTGTGCGTGCCCCGTGTGGCCGATGGCGCGGTTCGCATCACGCTGGCACAGCGCGCGCTCATCAAGCGCGAGGGCGTGGCGGCCGTGCTGACCGTGCCCTTGGCACAGGACGGCGAGGTGCTGGGTGCCTTGTTGTGCGAGCGCGATGACGGGCGCTTCACGCCCATCGACATCATCGCCATGGAAGGCGTGGCCCGAACGGTGGCGCCGCTGCTGCGCCTGTTGCACGAGGGCGAGCTGTCCTGGCGGCAGCGCTGGCAGCGCGGCTGGCGTGCATGGGTGGCCGCAGACGACCCCAGGACGCGGCGCCTGCACCAGTTCGGCCTGGGCAGCGCGGTGTTGATGCTGGTGGCCTTGATGGCCGTGCCCTTGCCGCACCGCGTGCAGGCCAGCGCCCGCGTGGAGGGCGCCGAACAGCGTGGCCTGACCGCGCCGCTGGATGCCTACCTGCGGCAGTTGCACGTCAGGCCGGGCGACTTCGTCAAAAAAGGCCAGGTGCTGGCGCAGTTGTCCGACGAGGACTTGCGGCAGCAGGCGCGCAGCCGAGAGGCCGAGGTCGCGCAGCACGACAACGCCTTCGTCGATGCCTTCACCAAGGGTGAGCGGAGTCAGGCCGCGCAGGCCCAGGCGCGCGCCGCAGAGGCCCGCGCGCAGCTGGCCCTGGTCGAGCAGCAGCTGGCGCGCACGCGCATCACGGCGCCTTTTGATGGCGTGGTGATCGCGGGGGACCTGAGTCAGAGGCTGGGTGCGCCGCTCAAGCGCAGCGACTTGCTGTTCACCGTTTCGCCCATGACGGGTTGGCGCGTGGTGCTGGAGGTCGATGAGCGCCAGATCACGTGGGTGCAGACCGGCCAGGTCGCGCGGCTGCTGTTGACGGCGTTGCCGAGCCAGCCGGTCGAGTTGAAGGTGCAGCGCATCACGCCGGTGGCGCGCACGGTGGACGGCCGCCAGCGCTACGAGGTGGTTGCCGACCCGGTGGGCGTGCCGCCTGCTGGATGGCGCCCTGGTTTGCAGGGCGTGGCGCGCATCGAGCTGCCTCCCGAGCCCTTGGGTTGGCGTTGGGGTCGCGAGGCCTGGCAGGCCTGGCGCTGGGCCAGCTGGTCCTGGTTCTGATCGCTGCAAGGCCAGGCCATGGAAGCGTCCTTGCTCTCATCGCAGTGGTTCCGGGTGGCCACGCTCAAGCCGCACCTGCGACCGCAAGTCAGCGTGGCGCGTCAGCAGGCGCGTGGCCAGCTCTGGTACGTGTTGCACAACGAGGCGAGTGGTCGGTTTCACCGGGTCAACGAGCGTGCCTACGAGGTCGTGGGTCGGCTCGATGGTGAGCTCACGGTCGATGGGCTGTGGCGCGAGCTGATCCAGCAGCAAGGCGATGACGCGCCATCTCAGGACGATGTGCTGCGGGTGTTGGGTCAGCTGGCCGAAGCCGACCTGCTGCAGGCCGAGCACATGCCCGACCTGCGTCGGCAAGTCGAGCGTGGCCTGGCGCGAGAGCAGGTGCAGGCACGCAGCCGGGTGCACCCGCTGTCCTTTCGGGTCAAGTTGTTTGATCCTTCGCCGTGGTTGCTCAGGCTGGGTGGCATGGCGCGGCTGGTGTTCAACCGCGTCTCACTGTGGATGTGGGTGGCTTTGTTGGCCGCAGGCGCCTGGGTGGCCGCTCAGAACGGACCTGAGCTGATGGCGCATGCGCGCAGCAGCCTGTCGCAACCGCGCGTGCTGTTGATGATGTGGCTGATCTACCCACTGCTCAAGGCCTTGCACGAGTTCGGCCATGCGTTGGCGCTGCGCCGCTGGGGCTGCGCCACACACGAGGTGGGCCTGACGTTTCTGTTGCTGATGCCCCTGCCGCACGTGGACGCGACGTCGTCGCTGCGCCTGCCGGACCGCTGGGCCCGGGCCACCATCGCTGCGGCCGGGATCATGGTCGAGCTCGGCGCCGCTGCCGTGGCGGTGATGGTCTGGGCGGCGGTGCAGCCCGGCTGGTTGCGCGACGCGGCCCTGGTCACGTTGACCTTGGGGGGCATCTCCACCCTGGTCTTCAATGGCAACCCCTTGATGCGCTATGACGGCTACCACTTCCTGTGCGACGCGGCGGGTTTGCCCAACCTGGCCGGGCGCAGCCAGGCCCATTGGCGCCAGCGCCTGACGGCCTGGACCGCGCGGCTGCTGGGCTCGCCTGTGGCCGATGCGGACGAAGCCAATGTGCGCCATGACCTCACTGAGCGCCTGGCCTTGTGGACGCACGCGCCCGCCGCCTGGTTGTGGCGATTGACCGTCGGCACGGTGATCGTGGCCTGGTTGGCCGACCTGTCGACCTGGTTGGCCGTGGCGGGTGCGGTGTGGGTGGCCTGGGGGCTGCTGGCCGCGCCCATCGCGGCGTGGGTGACCGATGTGACCGCCGCGCCTGAGTTGGCGCCTGTGCGAGGGCGTGCGCGCGCGCTCATGCTGGCCGTGGTCAGCGCGACTTTGTTGTGCACCTTGGTGTTGCCGTGGCCGGCGACCTTGCACGCCGATGGCCTGGTGTGGCTGCCGCAGGAAGCCCACGTGCGATCCGGCAGCCCGGCGAGGTTGGAGCGGGTACTGGCCCGCGATGGCGAAGTCGTCCGGGCCGGTCAGCCCTTGATGAAGCTGGTGGCGGACGACCTGCTGGCCGAGCAAGCGGTGCTGCAGGCGCGCATCGCGGCGTCTGAAGCGCAGCGCAGCGCCGCCTGGGCGACGGACCCCGTGGGGGTGTCGCAGGCCGAAGAGGCCGTGGACCGAGATCGCCAGGCCCTGGCCGAGGTCGAGCGACGCATCGCTGGTTTGACCGTTCGCGCAGGCGTGTCTGGGCGACTGGTGTGGCCGCACGCCGCCGACATGACCGGGCGCGATGTGACCGAAGGCGAGGTGCTCGCACAGGTGCTGCCACCCGGTGGCGCTCGGGTGCTGGTGGTGGTCAGCGAAGCCGATGTGGGCTTGTGGCGCGAGGCCTTGCGTCGTCGCCGAGAAGGCGATGACGACCTGCACGTGATGCTGGCCGATGCCAGGGGCACGGTGTGGCCTGCCAAGTTGGTGCGCCAGGTGCCGGCCGCGCTCGATCGCTTGCCTGCGCCCGCCTTGGGCAGCGCGGCGGGTGGGCCGGTGGAGGTGGACCCGGCGGATGCGGATGGCACGCGGCCCTTGCACCCGGTCTTCACCTTTGAACTGCTGGTGCCACAGGCCGTGGCCGAGCGCGTGGGCTCGCGCGCACAGGTCCGCTTGACGCTGGCGCCGCAGACCTTGGTCGATCGCGTGTTCTTCCGCATGCGCCAGCTGTTGCTCAGCCACATGGGGGCGCTGGGGTGAGTGGCGCGGCGGCGCGTCGCCTGCCCGCGTCCGCTGCGGGTGAGCGGTCGGCGGGGCTCACGCCCAGGCCGGGACCCGTCTGGGGGAGCTACCCGATGCGGCCGGTGCCCAAATGGCCCAAGCAGGCCTTGCTGTCGGCCGGCAAGGCCTGGTTCGCTCAATGCGCAAGAGGCCAGGCGAAATCGGTGCGCGAGTTGTGCGCCAGCGTGCGTGTTCACCAAGCGCCTCTGCAGGCCATGTCGGACGAGGCGCTGAAGCTCATGGCCTGGCAGGCCCGGGCCGGCTTGTTGCAGGCGGGTTTGACGGGCCACCCCTTGTCGCTGGCCCTGGCCGTGGTGTCGGAGGCGGTGCGACGCGAGCGCGGTTGGTGGCCGCGTGACACGCAGGTCGAGGCCGCGGCCTGGATGCTGCACAACCACCTCGTCGAGCTGGGCACCGGTGAAGGCAAGACCCTGGTGGCCCAGCTGGTGGGGGCCACGGCCGCGCTGGCCGGGGTGCCGGTGCACGTGCTCACCTCCAACGACTACCTGGCGCAACGAGACGCCGCCGAGGCGCGTGGCGTGTGCGACCGCCTGGGCCTGAGCGTGGGCTGCATCCAGCACGACGACAAACCCGATGCGCGCCGCCTCACCTACGCCTGCGACCTGGCTTACGCCAGCGCTCGCGAGGTCGTCTTCGATCATTTGCGGGACCGGCTGGGTGCCTCGGAAGAAGGGCGGGGCAACCCCGCTGCGCACGAGCGGCCTGTGTTGCGCGGCCTGTGCATGGCCGTGCTGGACGAGGCCGACAGCCTGCTGATCGACGAGGCCTCCACGCCTTTGATCCTGTCGCAGCAGGTGCGCGACGACGAGCTGCCCAGGTGGCGCCTGGCGCTGTTCCTGGCCCGCCAGATGAAGCCCGGTGAGCAGGTGATCGAAGCCGCTCCGGGCCGCTGGCAACTGACCGAGGCGGGCCGAGAATGGCTGGGCCAGCGCGCCCGCAACCTGGGCACGGAGTGGCAGCTGAGGCGTTTGCGCGAAGAGTGGTTGACGCAGGCCCTCAGCGCCCTGCATGCGTTCCAGCGCGATGTGGATTACGTGGTGCACGACGGCGAGATCCAGATCGTGGACGTGCACAGCGGTCGGCGAGCGCAGGGGCGCAGCTGGTCGCGCGGCCTGCATCAACTGATCGGCCTGAAAGAAGGGCTGCAGCCTGCGCCGGCCACGCAGACCTTGTTGCAGATGACCAGTCAGCAGTTCTTCCCGCGCTACCTGCGCCTGTGCGGGCAGAGCGGCACCTTGCGCGAGGCGCGCACCGAGTTGCTGGCCACGTACGGCCTGCCGGTTCTGTCCGTGGCGCCTCACCGGGTCAGCCTGCGCCGCGACCTGGGGCTGAGGGTGCACGTGCATGCCTCCGAGCATTGGCAGGCCGTGGCCGAGCGGGTGATGGCTTGTCGCGCGCGTGGGCAGCCGGTGCTGGTGGGCACCCGCTCGGTGGCCGACTCGGTGGCTTTGTCAGGCGTGCTTCAGTCGCTGGGGTGCGCGCACCGCGTGCTCAACGCCAGCCAGGACCAGGCCGAAGCCGAGGTGGTGGCCCTGGCCGGAGAGCCTGGTGCGGTGACGGTGGCCACACAGATGGCGGGGCGCGGCACCGATGTGCACATCGGCGACGCGGCGCAGGCTTTGGGCGGTTTGCACGTCATCGTCGCGGGCCTGCACCCGGCGCGGCGCATCGACCGGCAGCTGGCGGGGCGATGCGCACGGCGTGGCCAGCCTGGCACGCACGAGCGCTTGGTTCACCTCGGGGACGAGGGCTGGTCGCCATGGACGCCTGCCTGGCTCAAAACGACCCTCGCCGCGCTGCTGGAGCGCTGGCCAGGCCTGCTGGCACCCATCGCGCGCCTGGCGGTGCGCTGGGTGCAAGGTCGGCACGAAAGCGCCGCCGCACAGGCCCGCTGGGCCTTGCTGCAACAAGAAGAGCAACTGGCCAGCCAGCTCAGCTGGCGGGGGCGGCACCCCTGGGACCAGGCCTGAGCCCGGGCTTTCCCCTGATCTGCCAGGGATCGCCGGCGGTATTTCGGTTTTCGTGACGCATCGCACGGGACCACGATGAGAAGGTGCCGATCAGAGGGTCAAGCCCCTTCTGCTGGCCGATGCCTTGTGAGACAACTCGAAGCAGGTCTGCCCCGCCTGTCCCCATGTTCCGCCGACGTCCCACCCCCGCCCGCGCCGCGCCCTTGCCTCGCCTCCTTGTGGAGGAGCTGGAGCCACGCGTGCTGTTCTCGGCGGATGCGGAAGCGGTGCTGCCGGGCGTGAGCTGGCAGCCCGACCAGGCGGCCGGTCAGCAGGTCGAGGCCACCTTGTTGAGCGCGCACCAGGTGCGAAGCGCCAGCGAAGCAGACACCACGGGATCGCAATCCGCGACGCCCAGACACGAGGTGGCGTTCGTCGATGGGGGCATCGACGACGCGGAGCAACTCATCGCCTTGCTGCAGCAACAGGCCCAGGCCGATGGCCGCGTCCTCGATGTGGTCCGGCTGGACGCCAACGTGGATGGCCTGCAGCAAGTCAGCGACTGGTTGGCCCAGCATCAGGACCTGGACGCGGTCCACGTGTTCAGCCACGGCCAGGCGGGCTCGCTGCAGCTGGGCTCGTCGGTGCTCGACAGCGCCACCTTGGCCGAGCGGGCCGGCGAGGTCGTGCAGTGGTCGCAAGCCTTTGGTGAAGATGGCGACTTGCTGCTCTACGGTTGCGACCTGGCCGCCAGCGCCGATGGCCGGCAGTTGCTGTCGGACCTGTCCTTGCTGACCGGCGCCGACGTGGCCGCTAGCGAAGACCGAACGGGCGCCAGCGCACTCGGAGGGGACTGGGTGCTGGAGCAGCGCGTCGGGCAGGTCGAGACAGCGGTGGCGCTGGGCGAGGGCTTGCAGGCCCAGTGGCAAGGCACGCTGGCCACGGCCACCTTCCAGCAGGGTGTCTCCAGCTACACGGGCACGCAGGACACCTACATCAACAGCGGCGCACCCAGCACGGCCAATGGAGCCGGCACGGAACTCATCCTGACCGGCAACACCGGCCAGCAGATGCTGCTGCGCTTTGACAACCTCATCGCCGGGTCGGGAGGCACCATTCCGGCTGGCTCGACCATCAACTCGGCGACCCTGCAGTTGCGCATCACGCAAGACGGCACGGGGCAGGGCTACCTGAACCGCATCCTGAGCAGCAACTGGGATGAGAACTCGACCTGGAACTCCTTGGGCAATGGCATCTCGCTCGATGGTGTCGAGGCCTCGAGCACATCAGACGGCAGCAACGACCTCAGCAACAACAACAGCTACACCACCTTCACCGTGACCAGCACGGTGCAGGCCTGGGCCAACGGCGCTGCCAACCTGGGCTGGGTGCTCTACACCGATGGCAACGAGTGGAACATCGCGAGTTCAGAGAACGGCACCTCGGCCTACCGCCCGCTGCTGACCATCAACTACACCGCGCCCACGCCACCTGCGGTGGACCTCAATGGCGGTGTGGTGGGCACGGGCTATTCGGCCGCCTACTTCGAGAACACGCCCGTCAACATCACCAGCAGCACCCTGGCGACGGTGACGGCTGGCACCAACGGCGTCAGCCCCAACCTCAGTGGCATGACGGTGACCATCAGCAACATCCAGAACGCGGGTCTGGAGTCGCTGCTGGCCGATGTCACGGGCACGAACATCAGCAAGTCGTACAACGCGGCCACGGGTGTGCTCACGCTCAGCGGCAGCGACACGGCGGCCAACTACCAGCAGGTGCTGCGCACCATCCAGTACGACAACGCCTCCGACCACCCGAGCACCACCACCCGCACGATCAACTTCGTGGCGATGGACCCCTATGGTGGCAACAGCGCGACCGCGACGGCCTCGGTCACCGTCACGCGCGTCAACGATGCACCGGTCATCACCAGCAATGGCGGCGGCGCCACCGCCAACATCAACGTCAACGAGACCCTCACGGCGGTGACCACGGTGGTGGCCACGGACGCCGAAGGCACGGCCATCACCTACAGCCTGGGCGGCATCGACGCGTCGTTGTTCAACCTCAACAGCAGCACGGGCGTGCTGACCTTCAAGAACGCGCCTGACTTCGAAAACCCTCAGGACAACGGCGGCAACAACGTCTACAACGTGACCGTGTACGCCAGCGACAGCCTGCTGCTGGACCAGCAGGACATCGCCATCACGGTGCTCGACATGCCGACCACGCTGGTGGTCGACACCACGGCCGACACCAACGACACCGGCCTGGGCACGGGCTTCAACGTCGAGCAACTCAACGCCAGCAAGGGCACGGACGGCAAGGTGTCGCTGCGCGAGGCCATCATCGCGGCCAACAACACGGCTGGGCTGAACACGGTCACCTTCAACATCACGGGCTCGACGGGGGCTTACGGTGAATACACCATCACCGTGAGCTCGACGCTGCCGACCATCTCGGACGCCATCTACCTGAACGCAGCATCACAGGCCGGCTACACCACGCATCCGCTGATCGTGCTCGACGGCGAAGGCGGCAGCGGCATCGGATTGACGTTGGGGGCGACGGCCGATGGCAGCACCATCCGCGGCTTCGTGATCCGCGATTTCTCGGCCGACGGCATCCACATCGTCTCCGGCTCGGACAACCACACCATCGTTGGCAACTACATCGGCAGCTTCAACGCCGATGGCAGCAACGCCGGCGCTGGCGAGCGCAACCTGTCCGAAGGCATCGAGAGCTACGGCGCCAACGTGCTGATCGGGGGCACGACGGCGGCCGATCGCAACGTCATCTCAGGCAACGCCTCGGCCTACAACGTCTACCTGGCCAGCGGTGCCAACGGCACCACCGTGAGCGGCAATTACATCGGCACCGATGCCGCCGGCACCAGCGCCTTCACCAGCACCAACGGCGCCTACGGGATCATGCTGGAGACCTCTGCCAGCAACGTCACCATTGGCGGCACGGCGGCCGGTGCGGGCAACGTGATCTCGGGCTTCAGCAACCGGGGCGTGTGGGTCACCACCACGGGCACGGTGACCGTGCAGGGCAACAAGATCGGCACCGATGTCACCGGCACCATCGACCTGGGCAACACGGGCTACGGCCTGTACGTGGACGACGGCGGCACCGTCACCATCGGCGGCACGGCGGCGGGTGCGGGCAACCTGGTGTCGGGCAACGACGGCGGTGGCATCTACGTGGGTGGCAGCGTGACGGCCACCCTGCAGGGCAACATCGTGGGCTTGAACGCCAGCGGCACGGCGGCGCTGGGCAACACGGGTGTGGGCATTTACCTGACCAGCAGCAACGCCACCACGGTGGGCGGCGGCACCACGGCGGCGCGCAACATCGTCTCGGGCAACAGCTCGCATGGCATCGAGGTGCAAAGCAGCCCGGTTGCCGGGCATCGGATCCTGGGCAACCACATCGGGGTGGGCGCCGATGGCGTGACCTTGTTGGGCAACGGCGGGGCGGGCGTCTACATCAACGCCCACTACGTCATCGTGGGTGGCAAGAACGCGGGCGAGGGCAACGTCATCGCGGGCAATGGTGGTGACGGCATCGCCGTGGTCGGTGGACACACCAATTTCTACTACCGCAACAGCATCCACAGCAACGCTGGTCTGGGCGTTGACCTGGACAACGATGGCGTCACGCTCAACGACACCAACGACGGCGACGGCGGGGCCAACTACCGCAACAACTTCCCGGTCATCACCTCGGTGGTGACGAGTGGCGGCAGCACGCGCATCAATGGCGCGATCGACTGGTACACGGGCGGTGCCACGATCTACATCGAGTTTTTCGCCAACGACGTGGTCGATGCGTCAGGCCACGGCGAGGGCAAGACCTACCTCGGCTTCGTGCAGGTCACCACCGATGCGAGCGGCAACGCCAGCTTCTCGCTGGACGTCTCGGGTGTCAGCGTGGGTCAATGGGTCACGGCGATCGCCAACACGGAGACCACCTACCCAGGCGCTTCCGAGTTCGCGCTGGCGGTGCAAGCCGTGGCGCCCGCCAACGGGCCACGCGGCAAGCTCATCTGGAACAACAACGATCAGTTCTACCAGTACTACGCCGACTGGTTCGGTGGCAGCACCGGCTTTGGCGGCACAGGGGTCAACGGGTTGGGCTTTGGCGATGACATCTCGATGCTGGCCGCCGCCGAATCACCCGTGCGCGAAGAGATCATCTTCATCGGCTCGGCCGACGTCTCGGGCAAGGTGCTTGCGGGGGTGTGGGACGGGCAGAATTGGTCGTCGGTGCTGAGCATCCCGATCGCTGACCCGAGCGACTTCTCATCTCAGTACAACAACTTTGCCCTGGCGTATGACGAGGTCAGCGGCGACGCCATGCTGGTGTGGAGCAATGGCACCACGGGCACCGCCGGGCTGTCGTACGCGACCTGGAACGGCACCAGCTGGTCATCCATCCAGACCATCACCGCACCCGTCAGTGGCGAGCCTGTTCACATGCAGCTGGCGGCGCACCCCTCCAGCCACGAGATGATCCTGGTGGCGCACACCAACGCGGCCAGCAACAACGAGTACGCCGTGGTGTGGAATGGCAGCAGCTGGGGCAACAGCCAGGTGCTGGGCAGCAACACCAGCCGGCAGTTCTTCGAGCTCAACGTGGCCTACGAAAAGCAAAGCGGCCAGGCCATGGTGGTGTATGACGCGTCGGCCTCCGACAGCTCGGCCATTCAGTACCGCACCTGGAGCGGCAGCAGCTGGAGCGCCGAGCAAAGCTTGTCTGCGCCAGCAGGTGTGACGTCCACCTCTGAGTTGCACACCGTGGTGCTGGTGAGCGACCCCAGCAGCGACCGCCTGGCGCTGGCCGGCAAAAACGCCGCCAACCAGGTCTGGCTGCAGGTGTGGGACGGCAGCAGCTGGGACGGCGGCTTGCTGGCGACGTCGTCGGGCGTGACCCTGACCGATCACCACGCCACCATGGCGCTGGCCTTCGAGAGCCAGTCGGGTGACCTGCTCGCGGCCTACGGCACGAACACCGGTCCCTCGGTTTACTACCGCACCTGGACGGCCGGTGGCGGTTGGTCGGCCCAGGGCACCGGCCCCAGCATGGGCGGCACCGATGTGCCCTACGTCGTCAAGCTGTACGCCGACCCTTACAGCGACACCATCATGCTGGGCGTGCAGGACAACGCGTCCGACCTCAACATGGTCGCCTGGGATGGCTCGGGCTGGGGCAGCGTGAACACGCTCGACGCCGCCACCGGCTTCACCTACCGCGAGAACTTCACCTTCGTCTGGTACCGCGACTCGGCGGTGATCTCCTACCTCGACGGCGACAGCCTGAGCTACCAGGAAGACGCCGGTGCCGTCGTGCTCGACCAGGGCACCTCGGCCAACCTGACCATGGGCAACGACGCCGATTACGACGGGGCGGTGCTGACGGTGTCTTTCACCTCAGGCAGCACCGCCGGCGAAGACGTGCTGGGCGTGCGCAACCAAGGCAGTGCTGCGGGGCAGGTGGGCGTCAGCGGTGCCAACATCACCTACGGCGGGGTGGTGATCGGCACGTTCACCGGAGGCTCGGGCGGCACGCCCTTGAGCATCTCGTTCAACGTCAATGCGAGCGATGTGGCCGCCACCGCGGTGCTGCGCAACATCACCTACGCCAACACCAACACCAGCACGCCCGACACCACCAGTCGCGTGGTGCGCTTCGTGGCGCAGACTCCATTGGGGCACACCAGCGCCCACAACGAGGTGACGGTGCAGGTGCAAGCCGTCAACGATGCGCCGGTCAACACGGTGCCGGGCGCGCAGTCGGTCAACGAAGACGCCAGCCTGACCTTCTCGTCAGGCAACGGCAACCGCATCAACGTGAGCGATGCGGATGCCGCCAGCGGCAACATCGAGGTGCAGCTCTCGGTGGACCATGGCGTGCTCAACGTGCCCGGCTGGGCCGCCACCACGGCATCGAGCCTGACCCTGACTGGCACCGTGGCCCAGGTGCAAGCCTGGCTGGCCAGCGTCGTCTACACCCCAACAGCCCAGTACAGCGGCGCCGACACGCTCACGGTCACCACCAGCGACCTGGGCAACTCCGGCACCGGTGGTGCCGCGACCGACGTGGACACCGTCACCATCAACGTCAACGCGGTGAACGACGCTCCGGTCATCACCAGCGATGGCGCAGGGGCGAGCGCTTCGGTGTCGGTCAACGAAGGCAGCACCGCCGTCACCACCGTGACCGCCTCGGATGCCGATGGCGACACGCTCGTCTACAGCATCGTCGGTGGTGCCGATGCAGGCCGATTCACCATCAACGCCAGCACCGGTGCGCTGAGCTTTGCGATCGCGCCTGACCATGAAGCCCCGCTCGACGCCAACGGCGACAACCTCTACGAGGTCAGCGTTCGCGTCAGCGATGGCACGGTGCATGACACCCAGGACATCGCGGTCACGGTCAACGACCTCAACGACAACGCCCCGGTCATCACCAGCAATGGTGGTGGTGCCAGCGACGCGGTCAGCCAGGTCGAAGGTGCCACCGCCGTCACCACCGTGACCGCCACCGATGCCGATGGCGACACCTTGAGCTACCACATCGTCGGCGGCGCCGACGCCGCGCAGTTCCAGATCAACGCCACCACCGGCGCGCTGAGCTTCGTGAGCGCACCTGACTTCGAGTCGCCGACTGACGCGGGTGGCAACAACGTCTACGACGTGGTCGTGGAGGTGCGCGATGGCGTGAACACCGACACGCAGACACTGGCCATCACCATCACCGATGGCAACGACCAGGCCCCCGTCATCACCAGCGATGGCGGCGGTGCCAGCGCGAACCTGAACATCGATGAAAACACCACCGCCGTGACCACAGGCACGGCCACCGATGGCGACAGCGTGGGCACGCTGAGTTGGCGCATCGCCGGTGGGGCCGATGCGGCACGCTTTGTCATCGACAGCGGAACCGGTGCGCTCAGCTTCGTCAGCGCCCCCGACTTCGAGGCCCCGACCGACGCCGGCGGCAACAACGTCTACGACGTGGTCATCGAGGTCAGCGACGGTGTCAACGTGGACACCCAGGCGATCGCCGTCACGGTGGACGACGTTTTCGAAGTGGGCAACCCGCCGGTCATCACCAGCGACGGCGGTGGCGCCTCGGCCAGCCTGTCTCTGAACGAGAACACCTCGGCGGTCACCACCGTGACCGCAACCGATGTCGATGGCAACCCGCTGAGCTACCGCATCGCGGGCGGTGCCGACGCCGCGCGCTTTGTGATCGACAGCGGCACCGGCGCGCTGAGCTTCGTCAGCGCCCCTGACTTCGATGCGCCCTTGGATGCAGGCGGCAACAACGTCTACGACGTGGTGGTGGAGGTGACCGATGGCATCAGCGTGGATGCGCAGGCCATCAGCGTCACGGTCAACGACCTGAACGACACCGCGCCCGACGTGACCAGCAACGGCGGTGGCGCCACGGCCTCCATCAACGTGGCCGAAGGCAGCACGGCCGTGACCACCGTGACCGCCACCGACGCCGACACGGTGGGCAGCCTGACCTACCGCATCGCCGGTGGCTCGGACGCGGCCCGCTTCACCATCAACGCCGCCACCGGCGCTTTGAGTTTCGCCGCCACGCCCGACTTCGAGAACCCACAAGACACCGGTGCCGACAACGCCTACGAGGTCATCGTCGAAGCCGACGACGGCGCGCAGGCCACCCAGCAAACGCTGACCGTCAACGTCACCGACACCAACGACACGGCACCTGATGTGACCAGCGATGGCGGTGGTGCGACAGCGTCCATCAACGTGGCCGAAGGCAGCACGGCCGTCACCACCGTGACCGCCACCGACGCCGACACGGTGGGCAGCATCACCTACCGCATCGCAGGCGGTGCCGACGCCGCCCGCTTCACCATCAACGCCGCCACCGGCGCTTTGAGCTTCGCGGCCACGCCCGACTTCGAGAGCCCGCAAGACACCGGCGCTGACAACGCCTACGAGGTCATCGTCGAAGCCGACGACGGCGTGCAGGCCACCCAGCAAACGCTGACCGTCAACGTCACCGACACCAACGACACGGCACCTGATGTGACCAGCGATGGCGGCGGCGCCACGGCCTCCATCAACGTCGCCGAAGGCAGCACGGCCGTCACCACCGTGACCGCCACCGACGTCGACACGGTCGGCAGCCTGACCTACCGCATCGCAGGCGGTGCCGACGCGGCCCGCTTCACCATCAACGCCGCCACCGGCGCTTTGAGCTTCGCGGCCACGCCCGACTTCGAATCACCGCAAGACACCGGTGCCGACAACGCCTACGAGGTCATCGTCGAAGCCGACGACGGCGTGCAGGCCACCCAGCAAACGCTTACCGTCAACGTCACCGACACCAACGACACGGCACCTGATGTGACCAGCGATGGCGGTGGCGCCACTGCCTCCATCAACGTCGCCGAAGGCAGCACGGCCGTGACCACCGTGACCGCCACCGACGCCGACACGGTGGGCAGCATCACCTACCGCATCGCCGGTGGCTCGGACGCGGCCCGCTTCACCATCAACGCCGCGACCGGCGCTTTGAGCTTCGCGGCCACGCCCGACTTCGAGAACCCGCAGGACACCGGTGGCGACAACGCCTACGAGGTCATCGTCGAAGCCGACGACGGCGTACAGGCCACCCAGCAAACGCTGACCGTCAACGTCACCGACACCAACGACACCGCGCCCGACGTGACCAGCAACGGCGGTGGTGCCACGGCTTCGATCAACGTCGCCGAAGGCAGCACGTCCGTCACCACCGTGACCGCCACCGACGCCGACACGGTCGGCAGCCTGACCTACCGCATCGCCGGTGGCTCAGACGCGGCCCGCTTCACCATCAACGCCGCCACCGGTGCTTTGAGCTTCGCGGCCACGCCCGACTTCGAGAACCCGCAAGACACCGGCGCCGACAACGCCTACGATGTCATCGTCGAAGCCGACGACGGCGTGCAGGCCACCCAGCAAACGCTGACCGTCAGCGTCACCGACACCAACGACAACGCGCCCGTCATCACCAGCGACGGGGGTGGTGCCATCGCCCTCGTCCAGGTTGACGAAGGCGGCACCGCCGTCACCACCGCCACCGCGACCGATGCCGACGCCACCGCCAGCCTGAGCTGGGCCATCGTCGGTGGCGCTGACGCAGGCCGCTTCACCATCGACGCCGGCACCGGGGTGCTCAGCTTCGCGCAGGTCACCGACCACGAGGCACCGCTCGACGTCGGCGGTGACAACGTTTACGCCGTGCGCATCCAGGTCAGCGATGGCGCGCAAACGAGCTGGCAGGACCTGCTCGTGACCGTGCGCGACCTCAACGACAACGCCCCGGTGATCACGAGCCACGCTGGCGCGGCCTCTGCCACGGTGAACCACGCGGAAAACACCCAGGCCTTCGCCACGCTGGTCGCCACCGACGCCGACGCCAGCAGCACCCTGGTCTGGCGCATCAGCGGCGGGGCCGACGCCGCTCGCTTCACGATCGATGCCGGCACCGGCGCGCTCAGCTTCGTGACAGCGCCCGATCATGAGGCGCCAGCGGATGCAGACACCGATGGCACCTACGAG
The DNA here is from genome assembly GCA_005502875.1 of Comamonadaceae bacterium 2PF. Lineage (GTDB taxonomy): Bacteria > Pseudomonadota > Gammaproteobacteria > Burkholderiales > Burkholderiaceae_C > Aquabacterium. Next base: position 66,644 of record SCMV01000001.1, read on the forward strand.
GTCACGGTCGAGGTCGACGATGGCAGCCAGACCGACAGCCAGGCCCTGAGCATCGTGGTCGACAACGTCAACGAGGGCCCGGCCTGGTCGGGCGTTGCTCCCGGCTACACCACGCCCGCCGGCGCGCCGCTGAACGTGGTCGCGGGCGCTGGCCTCATGAACAACGCCCAGGACCCCGATGGCGACCTCATGCAAACGGTCCTGGTGAGCGGCCCCTCCCATGGCAGCTTGAACCTGTCGTCCGATGGCGGTTTCGTCTACCAGCCCCAGGCGGGCTTTGCCGGCGTCGACTCCTTCACCGTGGCCCTGAGCGACGGCAGCCTGCAAGGCGCCAGCCGCGTCATCGAGGTGCGGGTCGAGGCCCCGCCTTCGGTGCCCGATGCCGTGGTCCGAAACCCCGACCCCCTGCCCGCACCGGCGCCTCCACCACCCAGCGCACCGGCCCCAGCGCCAGCGCCCGAGCCGTCGCCATCGCCTGCGCCCACGCCAGCGGTCCCTGCCCCCATCCAGCCCGCCGCACCTGAGCCTGTCGTCGATGGCCTGGGGCTCGTGGGCCCGGCCGATCCCAACGCCTGGTTGGGCCGCGCAGCCCCCGCAGCGGGCTCGGACGGCTCGCCGATGTCATCGACAACTCCCTCTGCTGACACCACCGCAGCCGGGCTGAGCCTGCGCATCGACGCCGGTGCATCGCTCACCCTGGTGCCGCTGGACTCGCCCCTGGTGGCGTTCTCGCGGCTGTTGCAGGCTGCTCAGCCCCTGGCCGACGCCCCGACAGCCAGCCTGGACATCGCCGCACCCGCCATCGACCTGGGGGGCTTCATGGGCTGGCCGCCGAACGCGGGTGAAGATGGCGCCAGCGTCGACGTGAAGATGGCGCAGGCAGGCGGCGCCGCCTTGTCTGCCGGGGCCGTCTGGTGGGCGGCCCGCACCAGCGGCTTGCTGGCCAGCATGGCCATTTCTGCGCCCGTCTGGCGCGGCATCGACCCCCTGCCGGTGCTGGGTGGCGCCAAGTCCCGTGACGACGAGTTGCCGGAGGGCGGATCCGCCGATGTGGACGCTGGTGGCGACGCCGAAGGCGACATCGACCACGTCTTCGACCGCAACGTGGCGGCCCCTGTTGGCAGCGACATCGCCCTGGGGTCCCATGCGGGCGGGGCGCGGTGAAATCCGCCTGCTCCACCTGTCTTTTTCGGGCTTGCGTGCCGCCATGCGGGAGGAACATGGGAGCGTGGTGCAGGATCGCCTGCGCCTGGGAACTGCCATGAACCGCACACCATGCCGTTTGCCTGCGTGGGCCTTGAAGGCCTGCCTGGCCTGCCTGAGCTGGCCCGCCCTCGCCAACCCGCTGGGCTGCCTGATCGAGCCCGACCGCGTCGCCGACGTGGGCAGCGCCTCCGTCGGGGTGATCGAATCCATCCAGGTCGAGCGGGGCGATTTCGTCACCGCTGGCCAGGTCATCGCGCGCCTGAGCGCGGGGGTCGAGCGCGCCTCTGTGGCGGTCGCCGAATCGCGCGCGCGTGCCGACGCCGAGGTCAAGGCCGCCGAGGCGGCGTCCGAACTGGCCCGAGCCAAACTCACCCGCGCCCGCGACCTGGTCAAGTCCGAGTTCATCTCGCCGCAGGCGCTGGAGCAGGCCCAGGCCGAATCCCGCATGGCCGACGAACGTGCCAGGCAGGCGCGCGACGCCCGCGACGTGGCGCAGCGCGAGTTCCAGCTCTCGACCGCGCAACTGGGCCAGCGCATCATCCGTGCGCCCTTCGAGGGCATCGTGGTCGAGCGCTACCGCACCCAGGGCGAGCGCATCGAGCGAGAGCCCGTGGTGCGCATCGCGCGCATCCACCCCTTGCGCGTCGAAGCCATCGCCCCAGCCGACCGCTTCGGCAGCATCCAGACCGGGCAGGTGGGCCAGGTCAAGCCACAGCTGCCGCAGTTCGGCACCTTGCAGGCCACCGTCACGGTGGTGGACCGCGTGGTCGATGCCGCGTCCAACAGCTTTCGCGTGCGCCTGACCCTGCCCAACCCGGACCACCGCATCCCCTCTGGCCTGCGTTGCAGCGTGGACATCGTCGCTGCGCGACCGAACTGAGGTGCCGAAAGCGCCATGGCCCAAGCCCCCAAAGCCGCATCCGGATGGCGCCATTGGCGGCCATCTGCCACGATGCGCCTGGCTTGGGGCGTGCTGTCGCTGACCATCAGCTTGCTGCTGGTGATGGACCTGCTGCTGGGGCTCTTTCCGAGCGAGCACGAGCGCCTGAGGGCCGTGCGCGAGCGATCGGCCTTGAACCTGGCCACGCAGGTGCGGGTGATGCTGGCGCAACCGCGCGCCGAGGCGCAACTCTCGGCCGTGCTCGAAGGCATCGCCCAGCAATCCGATGAGCTCACCTCCATTGGCGTGCGCCGGCGTGACGGCGTGCTCGTGGCCGCCAGCGCCGAGCACGAACGCAACTGGGTGCCTCGGCCCGACCAACGCTCCACGCTCGACGCCATCATCGTGCCCCTGCAGGAGCCTGGTGGGCTGTGGGGCGCGCTGGAGCTGCGCTACAAGGCCGATCCGCTGATCACCGGCTGGCGTGGCTGGATCGGCGGCAACATGCTGGCCCTGATGCTCAGCCTGAGCACGGCGGGCTTGCTCGTCTACTACTTCTACCTGCGGCGCATGCTGCAGCACCTGGACCCATCGCAAGCCATCCCGGAGCGCGTCAGGGCGGCTTTCGATGCGCTGGCCGAAGGCCTGCTGGTGCTCGATCACCAGCAGCGCATCATGCTGACCAACGAGGCTTTTTCGCGGCTCTACCCCAGCGAAGGCGCGCAACTGGGCAGGCCGGTGTCCGAGCTGGCCTGGCTCAACGACGCGCTGGGTGATGCCGTCAAGAACCCACCCTGGCTGGTGGCCATGAGGACCCGCGAGCCCGTGCTGGGCGTGCAGGTGCGCATCACCGGCGAGGACGGCCAGACGCGTCAGGCCCTGATGAATTGCGCCGCGATCTGCGACGCCAAGGGCAACCCGCGAGGCTGCGTGGTCACGCTCGATGACGTCACCGAGCTCGACCGCGCCAACGTCCGCCTGCGCGAAGCGATGGGCGAGCTGGAACGCTCGCACGACCGCATCCAGACGCAGAACGTCGAGCTGGAAAAACTCGCCAACCACGACCCGATGACGGGCTGCCTGAACCGCCGGGCCTTCTACGCCCGTGCCGAGCCGCTCTTTGCTCGCGCCCGGGAGCAGGGCTCGCCGCTGGCCTGCATCATGAGCGACATCGACAAGTTCAAGAACTTCAACGACACCCATGGCCACGCCGTGGGCGACCAGGTCATCCAGCAGGTCGCGGCGCTGCTCACGTCGTCCCTGCGGCCCGAAGACCTGCTGTGTCGCTACGGTGGCGAGGAGTTCTGCATCGTGCTGCCCAACACGGCGCTGCCCGAGGCGCTGCGCGTGGCCCAGCGCATGCGCGCCCGCATGGAGGCCGAGGCCGGCCCCGGGGTGACCAGCGTGGCCGGCCTGCGCATCACCTCCAGCTTTGGCGTGTGCACGTTGCCCGAAAGCCAGGTCGGCTCGCTGGACAAGCTGATCGAGCAGGCCGACGCCGGGCTGTACGCGGCCAAAGAGGCCGGGCGCAACCGGGTCCGGTACGCCCCCGGGGTGCAGGCTGCGCTGGATGTCGTCAAATCGTCCATTGCGTGATGGCCAGCGCGGCGCCCATGGCGCCCCTTGCCAGGGTTTGACACCAGGCAACGCCTGACCCAGCGAGCACCGGGCTGGCGCACAATCGAATCGCGCGGGTGTCTTGCGGGCCTGCGAGGTGGTGTTGTGCGCCGCAAGCCCCTTGACCCCTTGCCCGCTCGGCCATGGCCCGCACACCCGCTTCCGCATACCAACACCTGCCGGTGCTGGTGCCCCTGGCGCTCAGCATCCTGGCTTTGCTGCTGACCCACTTCGCGCTGAGGCAACTCGAAGAAGGCGAGCGCGACGCCGCCTTTGCCAAGCAGGCGGTTCGGCTGCACGAACGCCTGGCCCAGCGGCTGCAAATTTGCGATGCCATCCTGCGCGGCGCCGCAGGGTTGTTCGCGTCTTCCCAGCAGGTCACGCGCCAGGAATGGCGCGAATACGTCGCCGCCTTGAGGCTGGAAGAGGTCCACCTCGGCATCCAGGGGTTGGGTTATGCGCAGCGCATCTCGGGGCCCGACCTACCGCAACACCTGCGAGAGGTCCGCGACAGCGGGTTCCCGGCTTACGACGTCACGCCCAACGGCCAGCGCGATCAGTACAGCGCCATCGTCTACCTCGAGCCCTTCACGGGGCGCAACCTGCGCGCCTTCGGCTACGACATGATGTCCGAGCCGGTGCGCCGCGAGGCCATGTCCCATGCCCGAGACGAAGGCGGCATCGCCTACAGCGGCGGCGTGAAGCTGGTCCAGGAAACCGATGCCGACGTTCAGGCGGGGGTGCTGGCCTACCTGCCTGTTTATGAAGGCGGCATGGTGCCGGTTTCGGTCGAACAGCGCCGCGCTCGCCTGCAAGGTTGGGTCTACAGCCCCATCCGCATCGGTGACCTGCTGGGTGCGGTGCTCCAAGACGAGTTGCAGCGTGTCAAGGTGCGCCTGACCGACCAGGGCGTCAATGGCCAGGGCCAGCCGATGGTGCTTTTTGACAGCGCGGCGACGGTTCAACCTCAGGCGTTGGTGCAGGACCACGGCCTGCCCGAGGTCAGCCTGACGATGTGGTTGCACGGCCGCCAATGGGAGGTGCGCTACAGCGCGCTGCCCGGCCATTGGCCGCTCAACGGGCGAAGCACACATGGCTTGACGCTGGCAGGCGTGGGGCTGGCGGGTGCCTTGTTGTGCGCCCTGACCTGGAGCCTGGCGAACACGCGCACCCGCGCCCGCGTGATGGCGGCCTCGCTGGCGAGCGAGCTGGCGGATGGCGAAGAGCGTTTTCGGCTCATGGCCGAGGCCCTCACGGACCATGCCATCTTCATGCTCGACGCCCGTGGCGTCATCATCAGCTGGAACCAGGGGGCAGAGCGCATCAAGGGCTGGCGAGCCGACGAGGCCATCGGCCGGCACTACAGCTGCTTTTTTTCCGAGGCCGATGTGGCGGCGGGCAAGCCCCAGCAGGCACTGGCCACGGCCCTGGTCAACGGCCAGTACACCGAAGAGGGGTGGCGCCAACGCAAGGACGGCACGCTCTTTCGCGCCAGCGTGCTCATCCTGGCCTTGTGCGACGCCCAGGGGCAGGTCAAGGGCTTTGCCAAGATCACGCGCGACATCACCGAGGCCCACGAACAAGCCGAGCGCCTCAAGCTGGCCGCCACCGTGTTCCGCTCGACCCAGGAGGGCGTGGTGATCAGCGACCCGCAAGGCCGCGTGATGGCGGTGAACCCGGCGTTCGAGCGCATCACCGAGTACCGCGAATCGGACGTGCTGGGCATGAACCTGCGGCTGCTGTCATCGGGTCGCCATGAGCGGGCCTTTTTCCAGAACCTGTGGCGCGAGCTGCTCGAAGCAGGCACCTGGCAGGGCGAGATCTGGAACCGGCGCAAGGGCGGCGAAATCTACCCAAGCTGGTTGGCCATCAGCACCGTGCGCGACGACTTGCAGCGCGTGATCAACCACGTGGGCGTCTACACCGACATCACGCGCATCCCGCACGCCGAGACGCAGATGGAGCGCCTGGCGCACCACGACGCGCTCACGGAGCTGCCCAACCGCCTGTTGCTGAACTCGCGGCTGGCTCACACGCTGGAGCGCACGCAGCGAGGCGGTGGGCGGTGTGCCGTCATGTACCTGGACCTGGACAACTTCAAGCCCGTCAACGACCAGATGGGCCACGAGGCCGGCGACGAACTGCTCAAGGGCGTGGCCAAACGCCTGCGCCTGCACCTGCGCGACAACGACACCGTGGCGCGCATCGGGGGTGACGAGTTCGTGGTGGTGCTGGAAGACCTGAGCAGCCCGGAAGGCGCCGAGGTGGTGGCTCGCGCCATCATCGAGCGCATGCAGCGACCGTTTGCCTTGTCAGGCGACCGAGAGGCCCACATCGGCTGCAGCGTGGGCATCGCGATGTTTCCGCAAGACGGCACCGATGGCGAGACCCTGCTGCGGCATGCCGACGCCGCCTTGTACGCGGCCAAGGCGGCGGGGCGGGGGGCGTTTGAGTTCTTTTCTACATAAATAGATGTTTGTTTTTTGGCACTTTTGATAACATCAATGCATGCCAAAGCCATCTCGCGCCCTCGCTTGCATGCCGCCTGCCGTGCTGGCTCAGCTCAGGCAGCTGGGTGAGCACCTGACCATCGCTCGCAAGCGGCGCAAGGCGTCGCGCAAAGCCTGGGCCGAGCGCATCGGTGTCACCGAGCCCACGCTGGCGCGCATGGAAAAGGGCGACCCATCGGTGGCCTTCGGCAGCTATGCAACGGCCCTGTGGCTGATCGGGCGTGCGCAGGCCCTGGCTGAGCTGGCTTCTCCCGATCTTGACTTGGGCGCGCTGGAGAGCGACGTCCGTGCGGCGTCGATGCGGTCCGTGCGCAAAGGGCCGACTGCCGATGGCGGTTCGCAGCAGTCGGCTCACCTGAGCGCGGGCAACAAGCCATGAGCGACATCACCGATGCACACACTGAGGCCCTGACCGGCCCATGGGACGAGCTGCACCTGTGGTGGTTGGGGCGTCCACGCACGCCCGTGCCAATCGGTGTTCTGCGCTTCGTGCCGTCCATGCGTGGGGCCTCCCTGCGGTACGACGAGGACTGGTTGAAGCGCGGCTTCGCTTTGAGCGAAGACCTGCCCTTGCTCGACCAGGTCTTCTTGCCCTCGAGCAAGGACATGGCCGCTGGCGCGGTCGATGACGCCCGACCTGATCGCTGGGGTGAGCGCGTCATCAGGCTGCTGGATCGCCCGGCGCGCCTGTCCATCATGGAGCACTTGTTCCTGGCCGGTGACGAGCGACTGGGGGCACTCGGGGTGTCCTTGTCGGGGCAGGCGTACCTGCCGCGTGCACAGGGCCCGCTGCCCGCGTTCTCAGACGCACAGGCGCTGCACGACGTGGTCCGTCAGGTCGAAGCGGGCACGCCGATTCGCGACGAACTCAAGCGCTTGATCGCACCTGGGGTGACCATGGGCGGAGCCCGGCCGAAGGCGCTGATCCAGTTGGATGGGCACCCGTGGGTGATCAAGTTTGCCGAAGCGGGTGAGCTGCTGGACGAGCCGCTCATCGAGCACGCGACCATGACCCTGGCCGCGCGAGCGGGCATCAACGTGGCACCCACCCGCGCCATCGCCCTGACCAAGGGGCACGCGGTGGCGGTGCGGCGCTTTGATCGCATGCCCAGCCCGGATGGCCCCCTGCGGCTGCACGCCTTGTCGGCTCATGTGGCATTGCGCGCGGCGGGTGAAGAGATGGGCTACCCCGAGCTGGCGCAGCTGCTGCGGCGCCGAGGCCCTCTGCGTGACGGCATCAACCAGGCCCAAATGCACGAATTGTTTCGACGCATGGTGTTCAACATCTTGATCGACAACACCGACGACCACGAGAAAAACCACGTGCTGCTGATGAACGAGCGCCGCGAGTACGAACTCGCGCCTGCGTTCGACGTGTTGCCGACCGGTCAGGCGCTGGGGTATCAGCAGATGCGCGTGGGCCGCGATGGCGCGGTCTCATCCATCGACAACGCTTTGTCGGATGCGGCTTTGTTCGGGCTCGGTGCTCAGCAGGCACGCGAGGCGGTGCGGCAAGTGTCGGCCGTGCTGGACGGGTGGCGAGCGCACTTCAAGGCATGCGGCGTGCGGGATGCGGATGTCGAGATGCTGGCGGTGCAGGTGGATCGGGAGGGGTTGGTGAGGCAGCGGGCGTGGCTGTGAGTGTAACGAGGTGACTTTTAGTCTATGCAATGTGATAGGCGCGACGACCTGGTGCAGCAGCATCAGGCGCACTCCGATCTGGTTTCAACCCACGCGCCCGTGATGGGCGCGACCGCCGAACATCGCCAGCAGCTCGGTGGCCTGCTTGTTTCAACCCACGCGCCCGTGATGGGCGCGACGGCCCTACATTTGCCGACCGACCCGGAGGTATCTAGTTTCAACCCACGCGCCCGTGATGGGCGCGACCTTGGGCCGACGACCCGCCCGAGCTGGTGATCTTCGAGTTTCAACCCACGCGCCCGTGATGGGCGCGACTGCCGCTTCTCGCCTCGGTTGCGGTCCTGCGCAAAGTTTCAACCCACGCGCCCGTGATGGGCGCGACCCGCGTACTGCACAGCGCCGTACTCGTCGTCCGGTTTCAACCCACGCGCCCGTGATGGGCGCGACAAGGCGTGTAGCCCATCACGTCGTTCGTGATGGTGTTTCAACCCACGCGCCCGTGATGGGCGCGACCTGCCCGGCTACTACCCCGCCCTGCTGACCCAGGATGTTTCAACCCACGCGCCCGTGATGGGCGCGACACGATCTTTCCGTTCTCGTCGCGGTGATACTGCAAGTTTCAACCCACGCGCCCGTGATGGGCGCGACAGCACGTCCGCCGCACGCATCAGCGCATTGGCCAAGTTTCAACCCACGCGCCCGTGATGGGCGCGACCTACTCCCCTTGCTTGGGCGGGATGATTCTGTTTTGTTTCAACCCACGCGCCCGTGATGGGCGCGACCACCTGTGCGGCGATGCACTCACCACCGACCCCGGGGCTGTTTCAACCCACGCGCCCGTGATGGGCGCGACCATGGGCACGCACGTGCACCTGGGTACCGTCGTGGTTTCAACCCACGCGCCCGTGATGGGCGCGACACGCGAGTGCTGCCAAGCGCACGCTGCTGCTCGGTCAGTTTCAACCCACGCGCCCGTGATGGGCGCGACCGGGCTTTGAGCTTTCGGTCCCTGATCTGAGAGGTTTCAACCCACGCGCCCGTGATGGGCGCGACCCGGCCCTTTCCATCGGGGTTCTGGCTTGGGCGTTAGTTTCAACCCACGCGCCCGTGATGGGCGCGACCTCTCGGCATGGGTCGAGACGAACCTGAGCGATGTTTCAACCCACGCGCCCGTGATGGGCGCGACTCCCCTCCACCTGTTCAACGGACAAACCATTATGAAGTTTCAACCCACGCGCCCGTGATGGGCGCGACTCGGTGCAGTTGTCTTTGTGGCATGGCTCGCCGGGTTTCAACCCACGCGCCCGTGATGGGCGCGACATCGCCACTGAACGGCTAGACGGCCAATCGTGAAGTTTCAACCCACGCGCCCGTGATGGGCGCGACTTGACGAACGCAGCGAGAAGCGCCTAGAGGGCGTGTTTCAACCCACGCGCCCGTGATGGGCGCGACCCCAGCTCGGGCCAAGTTGGTTAACCGAGGTAGGCGCGTTTCAACCCACGCGCCCGTGATGGGCGCGACGGCAGCGCGTAAGGCGCAGCAACAGCCATGGCACCCGTTTCAACCCACGCGCCCGTGATGGGCGCGACGCAGCAGGCATCGCAACAGGCATTCTTGCAGCGACTGTTTCAACCCACGCGCCCGTGATGGGCGCGACCAACGGGACCATCGGTTTGCCGCGCCTGGACTACATGTTTCAACCCACGCGCCCGTGATGGGCGCGACATGGCGGCACGCGCAAAGACTGAACGGGTTGTTGTCGTTTCAACCCACGCGCCCGTGATGGGCGCGACTACAGGCGAGCGATGGGGTCCAGGAACTCGTAAAGTTTCAACCCACGCGCCCGTGATGGGCGCGACAAGGCGTCGCCATGCCGGCCGTGTTGATCGGCAGGTTTCAACCCACGCGCCCGTGATGGGCGCGACATCCAGAACGTCACGCAGGGCAGCGGGTTGATGCAGTTTCAACCCACGCGCCCGTGATGGGCGCGACCACGGTGAAGCCGTTACGAAGCACCAGGACGCAGTTTCAACCCACGCGCCCGTGATGGGCGCGACGCCATCGACCAGGGGCGTATCCGGTCCACCATTGTTTCAACCCACGCGCCCGTGATGGGCGCGACCTCGCTTCCGTTCCTGAACCAGACCTTCTGGTAGCCGTTTCAACCCACGCGCCCGTGATGGGCGCGACAAGGTCTGCGTGCCCAGGTCAACGCCCTCAGCGCTGTTTCAACCCACGCGCCCGTGATGGGCGCGACGTCGTTGGTGGCGTAGTTGATGACAAATGCGTCGTTTCAACCCACGCGCCCGTGATGGGCGCGACGCACCGGCCCGATTTCCAGCCCGTGCACCTCACGAAAGTTTCAACCCACGCGCCCGTGATGGGCGCGACACGATGACTCCGCGCGCTGGGCCTTCTGGCGAGCGTTTCAACCCACGCGCCCGTGATGGGCGCGACTCGCGGGAGCCACTGTTTGCCGAGTTGTTCGCCGGGTTTCAACCCACGCGCCCGTGATGGGCGCGACGGCGGTCGCGCAGCTCGGTCGCGGTCAGCACGAACGGTTTCAACCCACGCGCCCGTGATGGGCGCGACATCGGCCTGCAGGAATCCAAGCTCAAGGATCGCTGGGTTTCAACCCACGCGCCCGTGATGGGCGCGACAATCCGTACGTCGATGCGACCAGCCTCGATGCACTGTTTCAACCCACGCGCCCGTGATGGGCGCGACGCCCGAGCTGCGCAGCACGGATGCAGCCAAGAAGTTTCAACCCACGCGCCCGTGATGGGCGCGACGTCCTGGGCTGACGTCAAGTGAGGTGAGCATGGGAGTTTCAACCCACGCGCCCGTGATGGGCGCGACGCGCGACGCCCAGAAGGATCTGAACAAGCGCATGTCGTTTCAACCCACGCGCCCGTGACGGGCGCGACAGGCGCTGCAGGATCGTCTTGGGGTAACCGGCCGCGTTTCAACCCACGCGCCCGTGATGGGCGCGACTCAGGATCGGCTGGCTGCCAGTTGCGCTGAAGTTGTTTCAACCCACGCGCCCGTGATGGGCGCGACAGCAGGTGCAAGGCATCGGTGCCGTCGGGCGTGGTGTTTCAACCCACGCGCCCGTGATGGGCGCGACCGCGCTGGCTTGTGTTGAGGTTCAGCGGAGGCAGCGGTTTCAACCCACGCGCCCGTGATGGGCGCGACGTGCTCCATCGGTCAACAGCAAAGGCTTCGGTGCTCATGTTTCAACCCACGCGCCCGTGATGGGCGCGACACTGGGCCATCACCTGGAAGGGTGCGCTGACCATGTTTCAACCCACGCGCCCGTGATGGGCGCGACCAGTCATACACGGCTGACATGCAGGCTTACGCGCAGTTTCAACCCACGCGCCCGTGATGGGCGCGACCCCACGTCGGCAGAGATGCAGAGCCGGCATTGATCGTTTCAACCCACGCGCCCGTGATGGGCGCGACGAAACTGTGCGCGCTCCTCGTCGCTCATCTGACCCGTTTCAACCCACGCGCCCGTGATGGGCGCGACGATCCGTTGATGTCGAAACACAGCGTGCGGTCGGGTTTCAACCCACGCGCCCGTGATGGGCGCGACGACGGGCGCGTGGCCCGTTTCGAGGTGCCTGACGGTTTCAACCCACGCGCCCGTGATGGGCGCGACCGTCAAACCTGCGGCGTTCAAGTGGATCGAGAGTCGTTTCAACCCACGCGCCCGTGATGGGCGCGACTGTCGTTGCCGGCAACAGCGGCGTTGCTCGACAGTTTCAACCCACGCGCCCGTGATGGGCGCGACTGCACCATCGTGCCGTTTGCGGGCGGGTTGGGGTTTCAACCCACGCGCCCGTGATGGGCGCGACCGACCTTGAACAGTGCAAAGCCTGGCTCAGAGAGTTTCAACCCACGCGCCCGTGATGGGCGCGACGGGCCCGCCCCGGGCGCGGTTGCTGCCGGCGTTGTAGTTTCAACCCACGCGCCCGTGATGGGCGCGACGACCGTAGACGCGAACCAGGTAGCCTTGCTTGCCGTTTCAACCCACGCGCCCGTGATGGGCGCGACCAGCGGCCGGAAGGCCATGGACACCATCATGCAGTTGTTTCAACCCACGCGCCCGTGATGGGCGCGACCGGCAAGGTCAACTCCAACGACGTCGATCTGGAGTTTCAACCCACGCGCCCGTGATGGGCGCGACCGACAGGTCGATGTGCCCTGCGCCTGCCTCGTTGTTTCAACCCACGCGCCCGTGATGGGCGCGACGTGGTTGGATGGTGAGGGGTCAACAGCCCGAAGTGTTTCAACCCACGCGCCCGTGATGGGCGCGACTGCGCTGCTTGTTGGCGATGGTCGCGGTGTCGATGTTTCAACCCACGCGCCCGTGATGGGCGCGACGAGCCCTACCGCAGTCGGGTCGCGGTCGCGCAGATGTTTCAACCCACGCGCCCGTGATGGGCGCGACCAGCGGTTCCGTGAACGAAGGCCGACTGGCCGTTGTTTCAACCCACGCGCCCGTGATGGGCGCGACGTTCAGCAGGGCCTCACCGTTGAGCGCGCTGATGTTTCAACCCACGCGCCCGTGATGGGCGCGACCAACGAGGGACTGCCGGACCCGGGCCCGCAATTCAAGTTTCAACCCACGCGCCCGTGATGGGCGCGACAGCCAAGCAAATGCAGTTGACGATGAAAGAGACAAGTTTCAACCCACGCGCCCGTGATGGGCGCGACAGTCGCCAGCCGCGAGGGTCAGGCCTGCTTGATCGTTTCAACCCACGCGCCCGTGATGGGCGCGACGTCGCTGTGCCACTCGACAACCTTCAACTGGCTCTCGTTTCAACCCACGCGCCCGTGATGGGCGCGACAAAAGCGGGCTTCGGCGTGCCCCGCGTGGCAACTGTTTCAACCCACGCGCCCGTGATGGGCGCGACAAAGGCGTTATCGATGGCGCGGGTGGCCCCGTACTGTTTCAACCCACGCGCCCGTGATGGGCGCGACCGCTCACACGCTCAGGCACGCGACCTGACGAGATCGTTGTTTCAACCCACGCGCCCGTGATGGGCGCGACGGATCGACCCGATGAAAGAGGCTAACGCCTTCGTGGTTTCAACCCACGCGCCCGTGATGGGCGCGACTGGTCTCGCCTTGTCAACGATTCCGGCACGGGCGCGTTTCAACCCACGCGCCCGTGATGGGCGCGACCTGCGTTGACCTGGTGATGGACAGCCCAGTGGTGTTTCAACCCACGCGCCCGTGATGGGCGCGACTCGCAGGAGGTGGCCAGTGATCTACGTGTACCTGTTTCAACCCACGCGCCCGTGATGGGCGCGACTGCAGGCGCTCCCCCAGGCTCAAGTCGGCATCATCGTTTCAACCCACGCGCCCGTGATGGGCGCGACAAGGGTTGGCCAGGTCACAGACCTGGGACGCACTGTTTCAACCCACGCGCCCGTGATGGGCGCGACACAGCACTATGCCAGCCGGGCCGTCTTCAAGGTGTTTCAACCCACGCGCCCGTGATGGGCGCGACTCGATCAGCGAACCATTTTCTTGGATCGCACGAAGTTTCAACCCACGCGCCCGTGATGGGCGCGACAACAAGCGATGCTTACGTACAGTCTCGTACGTACGTTTCAACCCACGCGCCCGTGATGGGCGCGACCGTCCCGCTGCTTCAGGCTGGCCTCAACGACCTGGTGTTTCAACCCACGCGCCCGTGATGGGCGCGACCGGGCAGGCTGCCGCCCAGGCCCCACGGGTCCAGCGTTTCAACCCACGCGCCCGTGATGGGCGCGACAGGTGAGGGTGCCGCCGCCGCCGCCGGCCCTGGTGTTTCAACCCACGCGCCCGTGATGGGCGCGACCACGCCATCAGCCTGGAGCAGGAGCGAGCTCGCAAGGTTTCAACCCACGCGCCCGTGATGGGCGCGACTGCTTGAGCACGCCCTTGACGCCACCACCCTGCTCGTTTCAACCCACGCGCCCGTGATGGGCGCGACCTGCGGCACGCTTTCGCATGTCGCGCAGGATCATTGTTTCAACCCACGCGCCCGTGATGGGCGCGACCTGGATCACCTCGGCCCACGCGGGCAGGTTCGTGTCGTTTCAACCCACGCGCCCGTGATGGGCGCGACAGCACCAGGGTGCGCTTGAGCACGATGGGCGCGAAGTTTCAACCCACGCGCCCGTGATGGGCGCGACCTGGGCGGACTTCTGGTTCAGCTGCTCGGTGACGTTTCAACCCACGCGCCCGTGATGGGCGCGACCACCACTTTCCGTTGCCCAGGTTCGCCAGGGCCCGTTTCAACCCACGCGCCCGTGATGGGCGCGACTGGTGGTCGAGAACTGGCCGCCCTCGTCGAAAGGGTTTCAACCCACGCGCCCGTGATGGGCGCGACGCGGTCTGCTGGCGTTGTGGCATGCCCTTGGCCTGTTTCAACCCACGCGCCCGTGATGGGCGCGACTTCTTGTCAGCACTGATAGCAACGGGCTGCGCAACGTTTCAACCCACGCGCCCGTGATGGGCGCGACTTCCCCCCGAACCCGACGTCGATGCTGTGCTCGCCGTTTCAACCCACGCGCCCGTGATGGGCGCGACGCCGTAGTTATAAACCCTTGACCGAAAAGGAAAAAAGGATCCGCATGTGCGAACCCTTTTCCAGAGACTCATCTAAGTCCAGACCATCAAGCCAAATTGGCTCCGATCGTTTCAAAATCAATATGTTAAAGAGCTGCGAACCAACAGGGACTGGAGTCAGTCACTTGGGGTTCGCAAGACCATCAAAGAATCAATGGTGCATTGAGGTCAAGTACAGCCTTGGCCCCAGTGTGCTCCACCTTGCTCTGCCAGTTTTTGCCCAGATAGTAAAAGCGCAGGCTGTCCGTTGTCGGCTCAATGATCGACATCAGCTCAGCCTTCAACTGTACCCACCGGGCAGGATCCAGCTCAACCTCAAACACCGAAAACTGCACCCGCTGCCCTAGGTTCAGGCAAGCTTTTGCAATCCGTCGCAAGCGCCTGGCTCCCGCTTTGTCTTGGGTGCTCACGTCATAGCTGACCAAAACCATCATGCGCTCACCTCATTTCCACAAAAACGGCGGATAGCCATCAATGTCGCCACGCAGGTGTCTGGCCATCAACTGCGCCTGCAGAAATGGGAACAGACCGATCGGTGCTTTCTCATCCAGGAAGGCATGTCGAAGCTCTTCGCGCTTGCGCTCCTGATAAGCCGTCAGCACGACCTTGCGCGAGTCTTCCTTCAGCAGCACGGCTCCGTTGTCCATTGTTTGGAAGTCCTTGGATGTCAGCTGCTTCAAATTGATGAGAGACAGCGCCAACCGGTCCCCTAGCAGTGGTCGGAACTCTTCCAGCAAGTCCAGCGCAAGGCTCGGACGCCCTGGACGATCACGGTGCAAGAAGCCCACTGCGGGGTCCAGCCCCACGCTCTCCAAAGCTGATCGGCAGTCATGCGTGATCAATGTGTACAGAAAAGACAGCAATGCATTGACTGCATCCATAGGTGGCCTGCGGCTGCGACCCTTGAAGCGCATGGCGGGCTCGTTGCTGCGAATCAGATGATCAAACACACCAAAGTAACTCTGCGCTGCCTCGCCTTCTAGCCCACGCAGTACGTCGAGGGTTGTTTCACTCTGCACCTTGTCCATGATGCGATCCAGGCGCTTGTGCGCATGGGTGAGCGCCGCTTGGTTTTCCGCTGTCAGCTTGTGGGCATGGTCACGCAGGCCACGGCCTAAAACCGCCCGCTGGTTGTGCAGCTTGCCCACCAGGATGTTCTGCACGATTTGCGCGCAGCGAACAGGGTCATCTGTGCACCGGTACTGCTCACGCCGCAGCAACACGTTGCCTGACACGGGGCCTTCAACCCTCGCTTGAAAACGACCATTCGTCGACAGATATGACACGGTGATGCCTTGCTCTGCGCAATAGCCCATCAGGGGTGGCGAGACCATGACGCGCCCGAGACAAACCAGTCCCTCCAGCATGTGAACAGGCAAGCGCGCGCGGGTTGCACCGTCCACGTCCATGACGATGTTGGCGCCATCCTTGTGCAGCCAGGCGCCCTCGGTCGTAACGTACAAAGTGTTGAGTTGACGCCGCATGGCTCATTCACCTTTCAGTTGCGCACGCAACCAGTGCTGCACAGATTCCCCCCGGTGGAGCAAGCGTGGCTGACACAGGTCGAGCAGAGAGCAGTTGTCGCAGAGCTTGGCTGAGTACGTGGCCGATGGCGTGCGCCCGCTTGCCACCATGGCCCGCGTGGCCACAATGGTTTCGCAAGTCAGGGCCCGCAAGGCTTCATCGAAGAGCACCACGGTGCGCCTGCGCGTTTCGCCGTAGTACAGCGCTCCCTCGGGGATGCGACAGCTCAACATGTGCTCCAGGCACAAGGCCTGCGCGCACAGTTGCACTTCGTCGGCTTGATGGGCCTTGGGGCGACCTCGCTTGTACTCCACAGGGTAGGGGCGCTCAGCGGTGTCGTCTCCCATGTGGAACTCGACCACATCGGCGACCCCGGTGATGCCCAGCAGAGGCTGTGCCAGGGGCATGGCAGTGACCGTGCGAACGCCTTTGCGGCGCTCCATCTTGGGCTTGTCGGCCTTGTCGTGCAGCAGCCTACCTTCAGCGGTGTGCTGGCTTTCTGCCCACAGTTGCTCGACATGGATCAGCGCACATTGTCTGGGGCAATACAGAAAATGCTGCAAGGCCGACAGGGGGATCAGTGCTTCGTCGCTCATGCGGATGCGCCCCCTTGCCCATTCACACTTTGATCAAAGCAACTCGTGCAACGTGACGCCCGATGGCAGCGCATCGCGTTTGACCGACACCTGATAGTCCGTGAAGGCCCGTGCTGGGCCATCCGCATCGGTCGTGAGGCGAGCAACCTCTACCGTCTCGAAGAGCTTGTGGGCCGGGGCGTTGCCCATGGCGCTTTCGTGCTTGAACACGAAGAGCTTGCGGGCCGCCATCTCGCCACGCGCCGCCGAGCGGTCGTGCTCAAACATGTTGATGAGCGATTGCCACAGCAGGCTCAAGTCACTGTCAGAAAACCCCGTGCGCTCGGCCAGCTTGGCCGAGACAAAGCCATGCACGCGGTACAGACCATATGGGATGATGTGCTTGCGGCCCATGGTGCGGTTGTCGCCGCTTTGGTCTTCGGCTTCTTTTTGCGTGGTCACGGCCATGCGGGTGAGGGACACCTCGATGGGCACGACCGGGTCAATCGATGTGGCGAAAGCCAATTGCACTGGCCCACGCACCTGACCCGCATTCACACCTGTGGTCATGACGGCGCCAAACGCACGGATGTCAAAGAAGTTGCTGCACATCCAAGCGGTCAGCTCGCGAGCCTTGGCCTCGTCTTTGGGCAGCTTCTTGAGTTCGTCGGCGGTTTCCTTGTCCAAGCCCACAGCTTTGCGACCGATGGCATGTTGGTTGTTGAGCACGGCCTTCTCTTGCATGTAGATCGCAAAGCCTGCGTTGTCGCCCTTGTCCAGCGTCACGTAGTTGCGGATCTTGCGTTTGAGGCACACGTCCGTCACCAGACCCTTGTTGGTCTCAGGGTCCAGGCGTGGCAGGTTGCCGGCGTCCGGGTCACCGTTGGGGTTGCCATTGGTGACGTCAAACAGAAAGACGAATTCGTGGCGGTGTGTGATCGCGCTCATTGGGCGCCTCCTTGCTTGTGGGTGTCGGTGGTGGTGTTGCCGTCGGTCGAGCTGGCATTGGCCTTTTCAGCCTTCTGGAAGCGAGCTTGAGCCTGGTGGTAGTAGCCAATCGCAAACCGGCCTTGGTCCTGCATGCCCAAATGTTTGGGGAACTCACCGGGCAGCTTGTCAATGACTTCCTGGATGTCTCGCTCGATGTTGATCGCCGCACCGGGCTTGTCCTTGCGGATGCGGCTCATGTGGTTCTGCGTGTTGCGCAGCAAGAACGGGAAGACCAAGGCTGGCGTGGCCGATGCAGAGCCGTAGTAACGGTCGCGGATGGTGGCGTTGACCTGGCTGCCCAGCGCCAGGCGCTGCGCGCCTTCGAGCACCGCAAACAAGCGCCCGAGCAGGTACCCCGGGTTGGTGGAATGCACATCAAGACTCACAGGAACCTCCTTGTCTGGAACATTGGAATGAGACAGCCGCAGGTCGCGGTTCAGCACTGCCTTGCACAGCGCAGCCCGCACGCCGCTGATGTCGCCATCGGCACGCATGCGCATGACGACATTCGTCAGCAGGCTTTGCGGGTAGTGGCCACCGGTCAGGATGGCGCGCATCAGCTCACCCGCGAGCAAGGGAGAAACGTCTTCTGCCTTGGCTTTGGGGGGTTCACCACGCGAGGGCGCTGTGGCCAGAGCCAAGCGCCAGACGCTGGGCGCGGTCTTCCACGGTGAGGGCTCCAATTCCAAATCCTGCGCATGTTGGCGCAGGCGTTGAACCAAATCGCCCAGCGTGTCGCACAGCCAGTAGCGAATGGACAGGCGTGATGCGTTGGGCGCCAGACCGAGCACGAACATGCGAGTGCCTTCGTCCAACTTCGGGTCCAGCTCGGCCAGTGGGCGGCCTTTGGAGATGACCTCCATGACATGGCGGACCTTCTCGGTTTCTTGTCCCTCGTCGCCTTTGCTATCGGGGCTCAGCAGCATCGCCAACAGGTTTTCGTTGCTCTGGGCTTGCTCGGTATCTTGCGCTTCGGCCCAAAACACCACCGAAGCATCGCCCACGGAAAGGCGCTGGCGGTTGTGCGGGTCACGCCGCAGCAAGTGATTGAGCACCGTGGTGTAGGCGAAGGCGGCTTGCTCCGACACGGGGGCGTTGTCACCCTGGCTCTTGCCGTAGGAGTTGAAGGCTTCCAGGTTGAACGAGACGATGGAAGCGCCAGAGCTCTGCGCTCCATTGACGCCTTTGATGGCGGGGTGCAGGCGAGCCACTTCCGCCAGCTCGCCCGAGACCAGGCAGCGCTGTGTGTTGGATGCCGACGAAGCGCCTTCAGTTGCTGGGCCCAGCAGCCGCGCACGCACGGTTTGTGCGGCGGGGCGTTGATGCAAGTATTGCCGTTCACCATCCAGCTTGAAGATGATGTTGGCGTCCAGCATGTCTGCCGTGAAGGGCGCTGAGGCGAAGCGTTCGGGCGTCCACTTGCTCAGGAACTGCAACAGGGCCATCAGCCCGGTGTCTGTTGTGCCTGCCAAGGCTTGAGCGTGAAAGGCTTTGAACGCTTCGTGCTCTTCTGCTGTGCGTTTGCTGCTGGCGCTGACGCCCAGCACGTAGCTGGTTTTGTCCCATAAGAAGTTCGATTTGATGCCGGACGTGCGCTTTTCAGGCTGCGGCACGCTCATGGTTTGCGGCACGAGCTTCTTGCCACTGGTGTCGAGCAGCGATTGCACGTCCACCGGGTCGCCATCGGCCGACAGGACGATGGCATAGCTGATCTTTTCTGGGCTGTAGCCGTAGGGGGGCAGCCCAGGCTCGTCGCGCTCGATCAGTCGCTGGTATTGGTGCACAAGGGCTTCGAGGATCATGACTTCACCTCGTCGCTGTGCCAGGGCGGTACGTCGATGACGCCATCTTGCATGTGGGCGCGGAAGAAGCGCGGGGTGTTGCCTTGGTTGAAATCGATGTCGTGCAGCATCCAGCCCAGGTCACGCGGGCCGTTCAGTGCGGCATCGACCTTTGGCATGGGGTCGGCGCTTTCCAGCAGACTGAAATGCGCCGGGAATTCACGCACGCCAAAGCAGGGCATCTGGAAGCACTGGCCCTTGCGCGCGCGGCGATTGAAGATGTCCAGGTGCTTGCCCACCGAATCCTCTTCGCCGGCCTTGGGCGTGAGTTCAAAGTGCGCCTCGATCACGTAGGCCACGTCGCGCAAGACGGTGGCGGCGCGTTGCTGGCGGTCTTCATCGACCAGGTTCCACAGGCCGTCAGTGCTGCCCGCCTTCATGGCCTTGCTCACGGCGCCCGGTGGCAGTTTGCTGCCCACCTCATTGCGGCGGATGGACTCGAAGCGGATGGGCTGGAGCACATGGATGCGGTCGATGTGCCAGCGTATGGCCGGCTTCCAGTGGATGGCATCGAGGATGCCTCGCGCTGCGGATGGCGTCATCGCGTCGTAGGAGACACGTTCTACCTTCATCTCGGGGCGCGTGAAGCAGGCACGCTCACCCCAGACATGCAAACGAACTCCGAATGCCATTGCTTCCCCTGTGTTGATTTGAGCTTCTAGCTCTGCATCCACAGGAGCAGCAAATTGCTGCTCCTGACCGCGCGAACGCGCGCCGAACAAGAGCTGGCGCCTAACTAACGTTTCAACCCACGCCACTAAAACCGGCGAGCCAAACGCACCCAACCCCTGAATTACATGTTTCTTGTTCGAAATGTAAGCACGAAATATGAAATCGTCAACTTATAGAACACCTGCCGCAGCAAGCTGCTATAGCTTAACTAACGAAGTGACATCACCAGCCTAGCGCCTGAACATTGATGAACGACGGCTCATCCCAACTGAGCCCTACATGACGGTCATACAAGCTCTCATTGGCCAACACCATGAACTGATCCCCCCACTCTTTCGGACGGACTGCCTCGATGGCTCCCGCCTTGCGCAAGGCTTCAAAGCCGTGCCGAGGTACCTGCACCAGATACCGTTGCAATCGGCGGCTGATGCCTTGCACGCCGTCGGCGAATTGCAGGTCACGGATGGCGTTCCTGGCCTCATCGTCAAACGGAATGATCACGGGCATCTGCACGCTGTCGATCATCTTGAATTGTTCAGCCAAGGTGTCCATGGGCAGGCTGTCGATCTTTGCTCTTTTGAGCAGGCCCAGCAAGTTCAAGGCGTCCAGTGCCTCATCGCCTTTTTGCCAATAGAGCTGCTTGAAATAGCGTTCGATGGCCACTGGGTCCAGCGGGTCGCCCTGGTGGTTTCTCAGCACTTCGCGGGTCACATCGGCAAACTGACGCAGCTCAGGTGGCGCCTTCCAATCGGCATTGGCATTGGCAAAGATGCGTACTTCGCTGTCTTCCGCAGCCCATCGGCCTTCGCGGTTGCAACGCCCCGCCGCTTGGGCGATTGAGTCGAGCCCAGCTTCGGCCCTGTATACCGTGGGGAAAGCAACGTCCACGCCGGCTTCAATCAGCGCTGTGGATACCAACCGGCAAGGTTGCCTTTGGTTCAAGGCTTCGCGCGCTGTGGACAATACCTGGCTGCGGTGCGCCGCGCACATGAGCGTGGTCAAGTGGTAGACGCCGCTCAAGTCCGACATGCCTTGGTACAAGGCCCGCGCATGGCGACGGTTGTTGACGATGCACAGCACTTGTTCGCGCTCGCGCAACTGGCTCAACAAGTCCGAATCGTCCAGCGCACCGACGTGCCTGACCGTGACGCGCTTGAGTTGCTGGAAGAGTCTGGATGGATCGGGTGCCAGCTCACGCACGTTTTCAAGGCCGCCTTCAAAGCCTTCGAGGCCCCTCGCCGCATCGGGCGCCGTCAACGCAGGCTGAGTGGCCGTGCACAGCACCACACTGCTGCGGTAGTTGCGCGCAAGCTCATCCAATGCCGCCACGCAGGGGCGCAGCACCTTCAACGGCATGGTCTGCGCTTCATCCAAGATCACCACGCTGTTGGCGATGTTGTGGAGCTTGCGGCATTTGGAGGGGCGGTCCGCAAACAGGCTTTCGAAGAACTGCACCGCCGTGGTGACGACGATGGGCGAATCCCAGTTCTCCATGGCGAGGCGCACCTTCTCGCGGGCTTCTTTGCTGTCGCGCGGGTCATCCGAGAAGGCGCTGTGGTGCTCCAGCACGGCGGTTTCGCCCCAAGGGCCCAGGGCTTGGCGGAAAACCGCTGCGTTTTGCTCCACGATGCTGGTGAAGGGGATCACGAAGATCACGCGCTGCAGGCCGTGACGGATGGCGTGGTCCAGCGCAAAGGCGAGTGATGCCAATGTTTTGCCGCCACCTGTGGGCACGGTGAGCGAGAACAGGCCAGGCTTCAACTCGGCCTGAGCGCGCACATGCTGGAGGATCTCGGCACGAATCTGGTTGACCGGCTTGTCTGCACGAAAGCCCGTCAGGTGCAGGTCCAGCGCCGCTTTCAGGTCTGCCAGGGTGGGCCCTGTGCCCAGTTCAGGGCGCAGCGTGGGCCGGCCTTCCACGCCGTTGTAGAAGGCCTCGGTGTCCAGGAAGTCGGCATCCACCAGGCATGAAAACAGCATGCGCACCAGAAAGGCCATCTGGAACATGCCTCGCGCCGGGTGGGGCTTGATGAAGCTCGGCATGGGCAGGACTGCAGGCACAGGCAGCTCGCTTTGCCATTGAGGATGCAGCTCCGGTAAATCTGTCGCCAGGCGCTCTTGCAGGCTGCTTCGGCGGCCTTCACCTTGACCGTTGGCCAGTCCCGCATGGTGTCCGGCAATGGCATAGGCCAGCAGATAGCCCAATGTCGGATAGCGCTCCAAAGCGATGCGGGCGCCCCAGGTCGAATGGTCGACCCGTTCTGGGCTGCCCTTCAACCGGGCTTGAAACTCACTTGTGTACTTGCCCAGGTCATGCAAAAGCCCAGTGCAATCGGCCAGAGCGCCACCCCCGAAGGCGTTTCCGAACTGAGCGGCCAGGGCTGCCACGTCGATGAGGTGCGCTGACAGGGGCTGCCATGCGCTTTCGTTGAGCCCTTCGGCCGAGTGAGCGTAGAAGGGCGCGTACGGCCCTGCTTGCTGGACTTTTTTCGATGGCGCGGTCACCATGGCTCCCCTGTTTTTGGGTTGTAGGTGCCGTGGACTTTATGACGATCTTGGCCTTTTTGTGAACCTGGATCGTTCACACGGTTTGGGCGGGATTTGCCTGGTCAAACATGCGCTCTGTCCGCTAACAAGCTGAAAGATGCACCAAATGAGAAGGCCGCTGTATGCGGCCTTCTGTCTTTCTGTTGCGGGCCTTTGGGGGCCCGGGTCTTGTCGCTGTCAGGCCGTCAAGCCGCCAACGCCACCGCCCCCACCCCGTGGAACTTCGCATCCCGCAACCCCAACATCTGCCGCGCCTCAGCCGGCGAAGCCACCTCGCGCCCCGCACGCTTCGCACACGCAGCCAGCGCCTCGATCAACTGCCCATTGCCCGAAGTCTTCTCGCCACCCGGCAGGTAGAAGGTGTCTTCCACGCCGGTGCGCAGCATGCCGCCGAGGTCGGCCGTGGCCTGGTGCACGGCCCAGATCTCTTCGCGGCCGATCAAGGTGGTCTGCCAGATCGTGTTCGGCTCGCGGTACTTGACCAGCAGCTTGAGCAGCTCGGCGTCGGCCGGCATGCCCGAGGCCACGCCCATCACGAAGTTGTACTCCAGGTGCTCGGCCATGCCGGCCTTCTGGTACATGCCCACCGAACGCACGATGCCCACGTCGAAGCACTCGAACTCGGGGCGCGTGCCGGTCTCGTTCATCACGTCGATCATGGCCTTGACCTTGTCGACCGTGTTGTCGAAGAGCATGGGCGGCCAGGCCCACTGGCCGTTGTCCTTGATCTTGAGGTAGTTCAGGCTGCCGGCGTTGCAGGCCGCGATTTCGGGGCGCACGGCGCGGATGCAGGCCGCTGGGCCGCTGATGTCGGGCCCCACCACGCCGGTGGTCAGGTTGATGATGACGCCCGGGCAAGCCTCGCGGATGGCCGTGTCGATCTCGCCGGCCACAGCCGGGTCCCAGCTGGGAAAGCGCCCCATGCCGGGCTCTTGGCGGCGCAGGTGCACGTGCATGATCGAGGCGCCGGCGTCATAGGCCTCGCGCGCGGCGGCGGCCATCTGCTGGGCGGTGACGGGCACGGGGTGCTGCGCCGGGTCGGTGAGCACGCCGGTCAGCGCGCAGGTCAGGATGGCCTTGTCCATGTCAGTCTTCCTTGTTGAGTTCGATGTCGATCAGCAGGGTCTTGGCCTGCACCTGGTCGCCGGCTTTGGCGTAGACGCTTTTCACCACGCCTGGCGCCTGGGCGTTGAGCCACATTTCCATCTTCATGGCCTCGATGGCCAGCAGGGGTTGGCCTTCGGTGACGGCGTCACCGGCCTGCACCAGCACCTGCGTGACGGTGCCGGCCACGGGGGCCAGCGCGCGGCTGGGGTCCATCGCGTTGCCCGCATCGGGCCAGGCCGAGACCTCGGTGAAGGGGAAGGCGGTGGCGTCGATGACGAGGTTCAGGGTGTCGCCCAACCACACGGCGCGCACGCGGCGCTGCACGCCGTCGAGCTCGATGCGGACTTCGCCTTGTTCGGCGTCTTCGCTCAGCAGGCGCAGCGTGATCGGCGTGGCATGCGGCTCCAGGGCCACGCGGTAGACACCGTTCGACGCCGCGGTCGCGCGCAGCGTGCGCTTGACGGTGTCTTGCTGCAAGGGCAGGTCCCAGGCGCTGACGCTGTCGGCGCGCAGCAGCTTGGCCGTGCCTTGCTGACGTGCGCCGAACAGGGCCCCTGCGATCAGCCAGGCCTCGTCCGAAGCCACCGGGGCCTGCAGGATGGGGTCGCCTTCGCTTTGCCACTGGTCGATCAGCGTGGTGGTCATGCTGCCTTCGCGAAAGCGCGGGTGGTCGACCAGGTCGCGCAGGAAGCGGGCGTTGTGCTTCAGACCCAGCAGCGGCGCGTCGTCCAGCGTGGCCATCAGGCGGCGGATGGCGTCGGCGCGGTCGCGGCCGTGCACGATGAGCTTGGCCACCATCGGGTCGTAGTGCGGCGTGACCTCGCCACCTTCGCGGATGCCGTCGTCGATGCGCACGCCGTCGTACAGCGCCAGCGCCGGGCGCCACCACTGCACCGGGCCGGTCTGCGGCGCGAAGCCGGCGTACGGGTCTTCGGCGTACAGGCGCGCCTCGATGGCGTGGCCGCTCAAGGTGATGTCTTCCTGCTTGACGGGCAGCGGCTGGCCTTCGGCCACGCGGATCTGCCACTCGACCAGGTCGAAGCCCGAGACCATTTCGGTGACCGGGTGCTCGACCTGCAAGCGGGTGTTCATCTCCAGGAAGTAGTGGTTCAGGCCCTGGTCGACGATGTACTCGATGGTGCCGGCGCCGCGGTAGCCGATGGCCTGAGCAGCCAGCACGGCGTCACGGCCCATGCGTTCACGCATGGCGGGGCTGACCACGGGCGAGGGCGATTCTTCGATCACCTTCTGGCGGCGGCGCTGGGCCGTGCAGTCGCGCTCGCCGATGTAGACGGCGTTGCCGTGCGCATCCGCGAACACCTGGATCTCGATGTGGCGACCGTCGAGGATCAGGCGCTCGAGCATCAGCGTGCCGTCGCCGAAGGCGTTCTGCGCTTCCCGGCGCGCGCTGGTGACGGCTTGGGCGAGCTCGGCCTTTTCATGCACCAGGCGCATGCCGCGCCCGCCGCCACCGCTGACGGCCTTGACCAGCAGCGGGTAGCCCATGCGCTCGGCTTGTTCGATCAGGGTGGCGTCGTCCTGCTTGTCGCCCAGGTAGCCGGGCGCGCAGGGCACGCCCGCTTCGATCATGGCGCGCTTGGCACCGGCCTTGTCGCCCATCACGCGGATGGCTTGTGGGCCCGGGCCGATGAAGGTCACGCCCGCGTCGGCGCAGGCTTGCGCGAAGTCGGCGTTCTCCGACAGGAAGCCGTAGCCGGGGTGCAGCGCGTTGGCGCCGGTCTTGCGGCAAGCGCCAAGCAAGGCTTCAACGTTGAGGTAGGACTGCGCGGCGGCAGCGGGCCCGATGCAGACGGCCTCGTCGGCCAGGGACACGTGTGGCGCCCGGGCATCGGCCTCGCTGTAGACGGCCACCGTGCGGTAGCCCAGCTTGCGGGCGGTGCGGATGACACGGCAGGCGATCTCGCCGCGGTTCGCGATCAGGATTTTCTTGATCATGGTGTGATCAGCCTTGTTGGGGAACCCACTTGGGTTTGCGCTTTTGCATGAAGGCGCCGGTGCCTTCCTGGCCTTCTTCGCTGAGCACGGCTTGGGCGAACAGCTGTGCGGCGTCTTCCACCAGTTGCTCCGGCGGGGTCAGGCAGGCGCGGGCCAGCAGGCCCTTGGTGGTGGCGATGGCTTGCGGGCCACAGGCCAGGATGCTGGCGAGCGTGCGCTGCAGCGCACCTTCGAGTTCGCCGGTGTTGCTGTGCACTTCGTGCACCAGTCGCAGGGTCAGGGCTTCGGCCGCGTTGATCTTGGCGCCGGTCACCGACAGGCGCTTGGCCTCGGCGTAGCCCAGGCGCTCGACCAGGAAGGGCGCGATCTGCGCGGGGATGATGCCCAGCGAGGTCTCGGGCAGGCGGAAGGCCACGGTGTCCAGCGCCAGGCTGACGTCGGACACGCAGGCCAGACCGAAGCCACCGCCCATCACCGTGCCTTCCAGCACCGTGACGATGGGCAGGGGCGAGCGGGCGTAGGCCAGGCACAGGCGCCCGAAGGCGGCGTTGGTTTCGGCCACGGGGTTGAGTCCTTCGACCGGGTCGGGCGCGGCCTGCATCTGCGCCAGCTTCATGCGCGCCTGCGCCATGTCGGAGATGTCGCCGCCCGCGCAGAAGTGACCGCCGCTGCCCCGCACCACCACCGCGCGCACGTTGGGGTCCTGTTCGGCGGCCTTCAGCGCGGTCAGCAGCTCGCTGACCATGGCCAGCGACATGGCGTTGCGCACCTCGGGGCGGTTGAGCGTGAGGGTGCAGACGCCTTGCGTGGTCTGGACCTGGATGGTGGTGTGGGACATGGAGGCGGTCGGTTGAAGGTGACAGCGTCGGTGGAGGAGCGTGGCCCTCTGTCGGGGCCTTGACGTGGGGTGCAGCGTCGGCGAACGCGGTGCTCAGCGCGCCTTCTTGGGCAGCGTGCCCTCGAACTTGCAGATGATGCCGAGCATGATTTCGTCGGCGCCACCGCCGATCGAGACCAGGCGTCCATCGCGGTAGGCCTGCGAGATCGGGTTGTCGTGGGTGAAGCCCATGCCGCCCCAGTACTGCAGGCAGCTGTCGGCGACTTCGCGGATCAGGCGACCGCACTTGAGCTTGGCCATCGAGGCCATCTTGGTGACGTCCTTGCCCTGCACGTACTCTTCGACGGCGCGGTAGGTCAGCGAGCGCAGCAGCTCGACCTCGGTGCGCAGCTCGGCCAGGCGGAAGTGGATGACCTGGTTGTTGATCAGGGGCGAGCCGAAGGTGTGGCGCTCCTTGCAGTACTCGATGGTCAGGTCGATGAGCTTGTCGAGCATCTTCAGCGAGTTGGCCGCGCCGTACAGGCGCTCTTCCTGGAACTGGATCATCTGCATCATGAAGCCCGCGCCTTCGGTGCCGATCAGGTTGCGGCGGGGCACGCGCACGTTGTCGAAGAAGATCTGCGCCGTGTCCGACGAGTTCATGCCGATCTTCTTGATCTTCTGCGTGGTGATGCCCTTGGCGTCCATCGGCACGATGATCAGCGACTTGTTGCTGTGCACCGGGCCTTCGGAGGTGTTGGCCAGCAGGCAGCACCAGTCGGCCTGCGTGGCGTTGGTGATCCACATCTTGGAGCCGTTGATGACGTAGTCGTCGCCTTCGGTGCGCGCCGTGGTCTTGAGCGCGGCCACGTCGGAGCCACCACCGGCTTCGGACACCCCGATGCAGCCCACCATGTCGCCAGCGATCGCCGGGGCCAGGTATTCCTTCTTCAGTTCATCGGAGCCGAAGCGGTGCAGCGCGGGGGTGCACATGTCGGTCTGCACGCCGATGGCCATGGGCACGCCGCCACAGGGGATGGCGCCCAGCTCTTCGGCCACCACCATCGAGTACGAGAAGTCCAGGCCCATGCCGCCGTAGGCGGTGTCGTACTTGACGCCCAGCAGGCCCAGCTGTCCCATCTTCTTGAAGACCTCGTGGGCGGGGAAGGTCTCGGCGGCTTCCCATTCCTTCACGTGGGGGTTGATCTCTTGTTCGCAGAAGCGCTTGACGGTCTCGGCCAGGGCGCGGTGTTCGGCGGTGAATTGCATGGGTTTGCTCCTCGGGTCTTCGGTGGGGCGCTCTGTTGGCAGTGGGCGGCGCCTGGTCGTGGTGGCGGGATGGCCAGTGAATCGGTTTGGAAGGGATGCAGAAAGGAAGCGTTCGGGTGGCTCAGAAGCGCGCCACGCCGAAGGTGTTGCCACGCAGCTGGCGCTGGTCGGCGTCGCGGGCCAGGTCCAGGCACAGCGAGAGCACGCGGCGGGTGTCGCGCGGGTCGATCACGCCGTCGTCCCACAGGCGGGCGGTGCCGAACAGCACGTTGCTTTCGGCGTCCAGGCGCTTCTTGATCTCGGCCGACATGCCTTCGAGCATGGCGTCGTTGACGGGCATGCCGGCGCGCTCCATCTTGCCGCGCGTGACGATCTCCATCACCTTGGCCGCTTGCGCGCCGCCCATCACGGCGGTGCGTGCCGAGGGCCAGCTGAAGATGAAGCGCGGATCGAACCCGCGGCCGCACATGCCGTAGTTGCCAGCACCGAATGAGCCGTTGAGCACGATGGTGAATTTGGGCACCCGCGCGTTGGCCACGGCCTGGATCATCTTGGAGCCGTGCTTGATGGCGCCGCCGTGTTCGGCCGCCGAGCCCACCATGTAGCCGGTCGTGTTCTGCAAAAACAGCAGCGGCGTGCCGGATTGGTCGCACAGCTGGATGAACTGCGCCGCCTTGGTCGAGCCCTGCGGCTGGATGGGGCCGTTGTTGCCCAGGATGCCGACCAGGTGGCCGTTGATGCGGGCGTGGCCGCACAGCGTTTCGCTGCCGTAGTTGGCTTTGAACTCCAGGAAGTCGGAGCCGTCGACGATGCGGGCGATGACCTCGCGGGTGTCGAAGGGCTCGCGGTCGTCGGCGGGGATGCAGCCCAGCAGCTCCTGCTCGTCGTACAGGGGCGCGGGCACGGTGGGTTGCTCACGCACCGCGTCCCATTGCAGCTTGTCGACCAGGTCGCGCGTCAGGGCGATGGCGTGGGCGTCGTTGTCGGCCAGGTACTCGCCCAGGCCGGTCACGCTGGCGTGCATGTCGGCGCCGCCCAGGTCTTCGTCGGTCGCGTCTTCGCCGATGGCGGCCTTGACCAGCGGCGGGCCGGCCAGGTAGATGCTCGAGCGGCCCTTGACCAGCACCACGTAGTCAGACAGGCCGGGCAGGTAGGCGCCACCGGCCGTGGACGAGCCGTGCACGACCGCGATCTGCGGGATGCCCATGGCACTCAGGCGAGCCTGGTTGGCGAAGCTCTTGCCGCCTTCGACAAAGATGTCGGCCTGGTACATGAGGTTGGCGCCGCCCGATTCGACCAGGCCGATCAGGGGGAGCTTGTTTTCGCGGGCGATCTCTTGCGCGCGCAGGCCTTTTTTCAGGCCCATGGGCGAGATGGTGCCGCCCTTGAGCGCCGAGTCGGAGGCGGTGACCAGGCAGCGCTTGCCCGCCACCACGCCGATGCCGATGATGGTGCCGCCGCCCAGCACGTTCTTCTTGCCGTCGTCGTCGTGCAGCCCCAGGCCCGCCAGGGTGGACAGCTCCAGGAAGGGCGTGCCCCGGTCGATCAGGCGGGCGACGCGTTCGCGGGGCAGCAATTGGCCACGCTTGTCGAACTTCTCGCGCTTGGAGGCCGAGCCTTCGCGCACCTGAGATTCGAGGGCGCGGACCTGGTCGAGCCGCTCCTGCATGCGGGCGGTGTTGCTGCGAAAGGCGTCGGACTGCGGGTTGAGGGCGGAGCGCAGGGCGGGCATCTTGAGGGTGATCCGTGATGAGTCACCGCCAATGTATGCGCGGTTGACGTTAACGTCAACCAAATCCTGCTTGGGTGAACTACCTAGCTTGTCGCAGGTTGCGCACGCGCTCGGTGTGCTCGTCCACGCAAGCCAGCAGGGCGGCCACGTCCAGGGGCTTGGTCAGGTAGCCCGAGAAGCCGTGGTCGCGTGCGCGGTGGATCTGATCGGGCATGGCATCGGCCGAGAAAGCCACACGGGGCACGCCTTGCAGCGCGGGTTCGGCCTGCAGCTGGCGCGTGAGCTCGAAGCCGCTCATGTCGCCCAGGTGCATGTCCAACAGGAACAGGTCAGGCGCTTGCTCGCGCGCCATGGCCAGGGCCTCGGCGCCGCTGGTGGCCACGCGCACCAGGCAGCCCGGGCGCAGCTTGAGCACCTCCAGCACCAGCTCGGCGTTGATGTCGTTGTCTTCGGCGTAGAGCACGCGCAGCTCGTTGCCTGAGGCCGCGCGCGCCGCCAGGTGCGCAGGGGCGGCCGCAGAAGTGCCTTCGGCGCCTGCCGACGCGCCACTGGCCTTGGGCACCCAGGCGATGAAGCTCGAGCCCTGGTCGGGCTGGCTGCGCACCTCCAGGCGGCCCTGCATGGCTTCGAGCAACTTGCGCACGATCACCAGCCCGATGCCGGTGCCCTCGACCCCCGTGCGCTCGGCCCCCAGGCGGTTGAAGGGCTCGAACAGGTGGGCTTGTTGCTCGGGGCTCAGGCCCTTGCCGGTGTCGTCGATCGCGATGGCGACCAGGTCACCTTCGGCCCACACCCGTGGCGTGACCTGCCCTTGCGGCCGGTTGTACTTGATGGCGTTGCTCAGCAGGTTGACCAGCACCTGGCGCAGGCGCATGGGGTCCACGTGGATCGGGGTGTGGTCGGTGATCACCGGGGCGCGCAAGGCGATGCCGCTGCCGCGCGCCAGGGGTGCAACCAGGTGGCAGGCTTCGTTGAGCAGTGCGGCGGCCTGACAGGGCTCTGCCAGCAGGGGCAGGTTGCCGGCCTCGATGCGAGAGAGGTCGAGCACGTCGCTGATGATGCCCAGCAGGTGCGAGCCCGCACTCTCGATGTGCTCGACGTGCTGGCGCTGGGCGGCGTTGAGCTGTCCCGCCGAGCTCAGCCTGAGCAACTGCGCGAAGCCGATGACGGCGTTGAGCGGCGTTCGCAGCTCGTGGCTCACGCGCGAGAGGAACTCGTTCTTGGCCAGGTTGGCGTCCTGGGCGACCTGGGCCGCCATGCGCGCCTTCAGCAGCGCCTTCTTGTCGGTCACGTCGGCGGTGTGGCCATACCAGACCACGCTGCCGTCTTCTTCGGTCACCGGGATGGCGTGACCGCCGTACACGCGCAGCCCTTTGCTGGGCAGGATCACGCGGTACTCGAAGTCGACCGGGTGGAGCAGGGCGCCGGGCTTGGGTGCGGTGGCCAGGCGCTTGACGTAGGCCTGGTCGTCGGGGTGAACGCGCGCGTGGTGGGCGTGGTAGTCGCGCTCCATCAACTCGTGCGGCAGCTCGAACATCTCCATCGCCCGGTCGCTGATGTAGAGAAAGCGCGCGCGGCCATCGGCGTCGAAGCCGATCTTGTGGATCAGGCCGGGCACGAACTTGCCCATGCTGCTGAGCAGGGCTTCGCGTTCGCGCAAAGCCAGCTCGGAGGCCTTGCGCTCGGTGATGTCTTCGATGACGGTGGCGAAGTACAGGGGCTGGCCATCGGCGTCCCGGGCCAGGTGCGAGGTGACCTGGGCCCACACGGTCTGGCCATCGGGGCGCAGGTAGCGCTTCTCGCAGCGGTAGCGCTGGAGCTTGCCCGAGCGCAAATCGACCGCCGCCTGCAGGCCATCGGCCTGGTCGTCCGGGTGGGTGATGTCCAGGAAGCGCCGGTTCAGCAACTGAGCCTGGCTGTAGCCCAGGATCTCGCACAAGCTGGCGTTGACCTCCAGGAAGCGCCCGGTGAGGTCGAGCAAGGCCTGTCCGTGAGCGGAGAGCTCGAACGCGGCGCGGTAGCGCAGGACCTGGCTGCGCAGCCCCGCCGCGTCGGCGATCTCGGCCATCGCGGGGAGTTCGGCCTGGTCGGGTGACGGTGCGGGCTCCATCCCGGGATCTTACGTGTGCCAGGCCGGCACCGGGTGTGATGCTGCGCACGGCAAACGTGGCGTTGAAGGCTGGGTGGTTGACGTGCACGTGATTTGCATGCCTATGAGGTGAGCTACCTATGTCATGGTGCGCTTGCTTCCCTTAACCTGCCGAAGGTCAGCCGGTGACGGTGGGCGGCAGCGCGATGTCGTGCTTGTCGTACCATCGGCATCTCCAGCGAATCAGCCAGGTCAATGCAGTGGGGCGCCCCGTGAAATCCAAGCCAGAGTCATCCATCGATGAAGTCGCAACCGGCGTGCCGCCGTCCTGGGCCCTGGAAGACCACGACGACCGCGACACCGACGCCATCATGGGCATCGCCGAGGTCTGCGAGCGCTACAAGGTCTCGCCCCGCGCCCTGCGCTTTTACGAGACCAAGGGCCTGCTGGCGCCGCGCCGCATCAATGGCACCCGTGTCTACAGCCAGATCGACCGCGCCCGCCTGATGCGCATCCTGCGCGCCAAGTCCCTGGGCACACCGCTGGCCGAGATCAAGCACTACCTCGACATGTACGGCCAGCACGGCGAGGGCCGCATCCAGCAGCTGAGCTGGGTCATCGAAAAAACGGACGCCGCCATCGCCGAGCTGGAAGCCAAGCGCGCCCAGATCGAGGCCTCTCTGACCGAGTTGCGCTTCATCAACGAGCGCACGCGCCAGACGCTGGCGGCCAAACGCGGTGGCGGGCAGGACAAGGCGGCCTGACCTTCGGGCGCCGGGTGGCGGGCGTCAGGCCCGCATGCCCACGAACATCTTCCAGCGTCGCTCGTTCTGCTTCTTGGCCTCGTAGAGCGCCTGGTCGGCGTGCGACACCAGCGTGCGAACCGAGGTGACGTCGTCTGCGTAGGCGGCCATGCCGACCGACACGCCCACCCCCACCTCGTCGCCGCTGCTCAGCTTGATGGGCTGTGACACCGCGCGCACGATGCGCCGAGCCAGGGCCTGGGCCGATTCGGTGTCGCCATCTCGCATGACGATGCCGAACTCGTCGCCGCCCAGGCGGGCCAGCACGTCGCCCGCGCGCACCTGGGTGAGCAGACGCTGGCTGACCTCCTTGAGGGTCTCGTCGCCGGCCGCGTGGCCGAAGCCGTCGTTGACGGCCTTGAAGCCATCGAGGTCGAGCAGCAGCAAGGTGAAGGGCTCGCCCTGTCGCACGGCACGGCCGAACTCGGCATCGAGGGCGCGCTCGAAATGCACGCGGTTGGCCAGCCCCGTGAGGTGGTCGGTCATGGCCAGGTGCTTGAGCTGGTGGGCCTGGTGGCGCGCGCGCAGGGCGCACATCACCAGCTCGGCCAGGTCGTGCAGGGCGCCTTGCTGCTCGGCGGTGAATGCGCGCGGTGTGGTGTCGAGCACGGCCAGCGTGCCCAGCACCGCGCCGCTGACATCGATCAGGGGCGCCCCGGCGTAAAAGCGCAGGCGTGGGCCGGCCGTGACCAGGGGGTGATCGGTGAAGCGGGCGTCGCCCAGCAGGTCGGGGATGACCAGCGATCGACCGGGTTGGGTGATCGTGTGCGAGCAAAAGGCGACCTGGCGGTCGAGCTCGGGCACGTCCAGTCCAACGCGTGACTTGAACCAAAGGCGGTCGCTGTCCATCAGCCCGATGACGGCGATGGGCGTGGTCAGGGCGTGCGCGGCCAGGCGGGTCAGGGCGTCGAAGTCGGTCTCCGGCTCGGTGTCCAGGATCGCCAGCGCACGCAGCGCGGCGAGGCGTCGGTTTTCATCCAGCGGGAACAGGTCAACGGGGCAGTCGGCTTGCATGGTGAATCGTTCAGGAGCTGTTGGAGATATCGGCCGTGTACCGTCAAACCTCAGCGCACCCCCCTTGAATTCGGGGCAAATGGGGGGCGAATGCACATGAAACGCGTTGCATGGGGAGCAACACCCGGCAGGGCTGCCTCCCATCCCCTTGTTCGGGTGGGCGGGTTGCCCAGTGGTTCGCGGTGCAGCAAAGGGATCACCCGCAACATTGAACGCGCGCCGTTGCCCACCATGAGGGTGCGTGGATGTTCACGCGTCAGCCAGGAAGGACCTCACCATGAACCCGACCCAGTGCACCCAACCCGAACAACTCTTCGCCGCCTGCATGCACGCCGGTGGCTGGCCCAAGCTGGGCTGGCAGTGCCAGGACGACGCCGAAGAGGTGCTGTCCTGCTACGACGACATCATCCTGCTGTGAGTGGGGTGGCGAGGGGCCACTCGGCCCGCTCGCCCGCGCCTCAAGGGTGAGGCGTTGCAGGCAAGGCAGGTGGTGCGCGCCGGATTTGACAATTCTTCTGCGCAGGGTGCATCCGCATCGGCCTGGTGCCCGTAGAGTGAGCAGGAGGCGACTGTCGACCTCCGCCTCAACCCAGCGTGACACCACCCATGACGGACCCTTCCGCCACCCTGGCTGCTGATTTCGATCACGAAGCCGCCCTTGAAGCCTGCGCCCGCGGCGAACGTTTCGCCTTGCGCGCCCTGTACGACCGAGAAGCCGCCTGGCTGCTGGCGGTGATTTTGCGCATCGTGCGCGATGCCGACCTGGCGCAGGACGTGCTCCAGGACGCCTTCCTGCAAATCTGGCAGAAGGCGGGCACCTTCCGCCGCGAGCTGGGCTCGGGCCGGGGGTGGATCTACACCGTGGCCCGCCACCGCGCGCTCGACGAGGTCAGGCGCGTGCGCCCCGAGTTGAACGTGGGCGAGGGCTACCAGGCCCTGGCCGAGGCCTTGCCGACCCCCGACGCCGAGGAGCTGCCGCACGACGAGGCGGCGCTGGCGCACTGCCTGTCGCAACTCGATGACCCCAAGCGCGAATGCGTGATCGAGGCCTTCGTCGAGGGCTACACGCATGAGCAGATCGCCGCACGCCGGGCCAAACCCGTGGGCACCATCAAGTCCTGGATCCGCCGTGGGCTGATCGCGCTCAAGGAGTGCCTGTCATGAACACCCAAGACCCGAATGAACGCTCGGCCGAGGCCGGCGAGTACGTGCTGGGCACGCTGAACGCCAGCGAGCGACAGGCTTTCGAATCGGCCATGTCGGGTGACGACGGCTTGCGTCGCGAGGTGTACGCCTGGCAGGACCGTTTGCTGGGCCTGACGCGCCGCCTGCAGCCCGTGGTGGTGCCGCCCGAGCTGTGGGCGCGCATTGCCGCGAGGCTGAACGGGACGTCGCAGGTGGTGGCTGTCCGGGTGTCGTCCGCCGATGGCGGCGCGGCCAACGACGCGCTGTGGTCAAGCGTGCGCTTTTGGCGCTGGCTCAGCGGCGGTGCGGTGGCCGCGGCCGTGGTGATGTCGGTGCTGCTGGTGCGCACGCTGGTGGCGCCGCCCGATGGCATCGATCAGGCCCAGGTCCAGGCGCCGCGTTACCTGGCGGTGCTGCAGTCGCCCGACAACGCGGCCACCGGCTGGATCGTGGAGACCGTGGGCACCGACGCCATCCGCCTGGTGCAGGTGGGCGAGGGCGCCACCATCCCCGAGGGCAAGACCATGCAGTTCTGGACCAAGCCGGAAGGCGCCAAAGGCCCGACCTCGCTGGGCCTGGTCAAGCCTGGGCAGGTGGTGGTGGTGCCCAAGGGACAGCTGCCTGGCCTGGCCGACCGCACCCTGTTCGAGCTGACGCTGGAGCCGGCGGGTGGCTCGCCTTACGACAAGCCTTCGGGCCCCATCCTGTTCGTGGGCAAGGCCGTGCGACTGTGAGCCGGGGTCGATCGACGGGGGCTCAGCCCTCGTCGGCCGACAGCGCCCGCCACAGGATGTGAAACAGCTCGTCGAACTGCTCGAGCAGCGACTGCTTCTCGCGCCGCACGATGTGCATCAGCACCACGCGGCCGATGATGCCCATGAAGATGTCGAGCAGGATCTTGGCCGACACGCGCCGGTTGAGCACGCCGCGCGCCTGGCCGTCCTTGAACACGCCCATGAAGGCGCCCATCAGCTCGGGGCTCTCGTAGATGCGGATGTTCTGGTGGCGTGAGACC
Source organism: Comamonadaceae bacterium 2PF (assembly GCA_005502875.1). Lineage (GTDB taxonomy): Bacteria > Pseudomonadota > Gammaproteobacteria > Burkholderiales > Burkholderiaceae_C > Aquabacterium. The sequence continues at coordinate 102,261 of SCMV01000001.1, forward strand.
GGCACCGCGGTGAACAGCAGCATCATCACCGCCGGGTGCTTGTCCATGTAGTCCAGCGTGACCCAGAAGGTCTTGCGCAGGCGCTCGCGCGCGTCGTCGATGCCTTGCAGGTGGTCGATCATGCGCTCGGCCAGCCGCCCCAGCATCACGTCCAGCATGGCGTAGACCAGCACCTCCTTGCTGCCGAAGTACTTGTAGATGGTCTGCAGGGAGACGTGCGCCTCCTTGGCCACGTCCAGCAGCGTCACCTCGTGGAAATCTCGCGTCGAGAACAGGGTCAGCACGGCCTTCTCGATGCGCGCCAGCGTGTCGGCGCGCATGCTGCCCAGGGCGGATCGGCGCTCGTCCGGGGTGCCGGGGGGTGCGGGGCGAGGGTCGGCTGCGGGCATGGGATGCGCTCATTCCTGGGTGGAACGAAATCTTACCAAATGAACGGTCGTTCGAAAATTTTGGTGAAGCCCCCTTGCCTCGACATGACGTTAACGTCAAGATCAGCACCCGTTGTGCACCACGATGCATGGCTGGTTTCCCGGGCGTCAGCGGCTTGTCGCGGCCGATGCCTTGTGAAAATTCAGGGTTTACACCATAGGTAATTCAAATTACCGAATGATGCCGAGCCAACCTCGTGGTGCAGGAGCAGAACCCAACCCGACACGGATCGAGGAGACACCCCCCATGCCCATTCAAAACTTCGCCCCCGCCTGGATGACCGAAGAGCACCAGATGGTGTTCGACTCGGCCAAGCGCTTCATGATCGAGCAATGGCAGCCCAAGGACGAAGGCTGGCGCGCCCAGGGCATGATGGACCGCCAGGCCTGGGAAGACGCCGGCGCCAACGGCTTCCTGTGCGCCTCGATGCCCGAGCAATACGGCGGCGGCGGCGGTGATTTCGGCCACGAAGCCGCGCTGGTGCTGGCGCAAGGTGAAGCCGGCATCGGCGGCTTTGGTGGCTCGCTGCACTCGGGCATCGTCGCCCCCTACATCCTCCACTACGGCACGGAAGAGCAGAAGAAGCGCTGGCTGCCCAAGCTGGCCACCGGTGAGCTCATCAGCGCCATCGCCATGACCGAACCCGGCACCGGCTCCGACCTGCAAGGCGTGCGCACGCTGGCGCTGAAGTCGGCCGATGGCGAGAGCTACACCATCAACGGCAGCAAGACCTTCATCACCAACGGCCAGCTGGCCAACCTGGTCATCGTGGTCTGCAAGACCGACAAGGACAAGGGCGCGCAAGGCATCTCGCTGTTCGTGGTCGAGACCGACGAGGCCCCTGGCTTCCGCCGCGGCCGCAACCTCGACAAGATCGGCATGGAGGCGCAAGACACCTCCGAGCTGTTCTTCGACGACGTGGTGGTCAGCAAGCACAACCTGATCGGCGAGCAAGAAGGCATGGGCTTCTTCCAGCTGATGCAGGAGCTGCCGCAAGAGCGCATGCTCGTGGCCCTGGCCGGCATCGCCGCGATGGAATACGCCATGAAGGTGACGCTCGAATACACGAAGGAGCGCAAGGCCTTCGGCAAGCCCATCTTCAGCTTCCAGAACACGCGCTTCAAGCTGGCCGAGTGCCAGGCCCTGTTGCTGGCTTCGCGCGCCCTGGTGGACGCCGCCATGGTCTCGCACCTCAAGGGCGAGCTGGGCGTGGACCGCGCAGCACTCATCAAGTACTGGATCACCGACAACCAGTGCAAGCTGATTGACGAATGCCTGCAGCTCTTCGGTGGCTACGGCTACATGAAGGAGTACCCGATCGCCCGCCTGTGGGCCGACTCGCGCGTGCAACGCATCTACGGCGGCACCAACGAGATCATGAAGGAGCTGGCCTCGCGCTTCCTGTGATCCAACGGCCCCGAGCCTGGCTCGCGGGCCCTCCCTGAACCCCAATCAACGAAGGAGCTTCCCATGATCGAAGCCTACATTTTCGACGCCGTGCGCACCCCGCGCGGCAAGGGCAAGAAAGACGGCAGCCTGCACCAGGCCACGCCCGTGTGGCTGCTGCGCACCCTGCTGCAAGGCCTGCAACAACGCCACAACCTCGACACCTCGCTGGTTGACGACGTCATCCTCGGCTGCGTGACCCCGGTGGGCGAACAAGGCGCCGACATCGCTCGCACCGCCGTGCTCGATTCGGGTTGGGCCGAGTCGGTCGCTGGCGTGACGCTGTCGCGCTTCTGCGCCTCGGGCCTGGAGGCCATCAACATGGCCGCCGCCAAGATCCGCGCCGGCCTGGGCGACATGGTCGTCGCCGGTGGCGTCGAGAGCATGAGCCGCTGGCCCATGGGCTCCGACGGTGGCGCCTGGGTCATGGACCCGCGCATCAACAGCGGCACCGCCTTCGTGCCCCAGGGCATCTCGGCCGACCTGATCGCCACGCTGGAAGGCTTCTCGCGCGCCGACCTGGATGCCTACGCCGCTGAATCGCACCGCCGCGCCGCCCTGGCTCAGTCGGAAGGCCGCTTCGACAAGTCGGTCATCCCTGTGCGCGACATCAACGGCATGCTGATGCTGGGCAAGGACGAGACCATCCGCCCCGGCACCTCGGTCGAGTCGCTGTCCAAGCTGATGCCCTCGTTCGAGATGATGGGCACCATGGGCTTTGACGCCACCGCGCTGGACAAGTACACGACCATCGAGAAGGTCATCCACGCCCACCACGCCGGCAACTCCTCGGGCATCGTCGACGGCGCCGCGCTGGTGCTGCTGGGCAGCAAGGAAGCGGGCATCAAGGCGGGCCTCAAGCCCCGCGCCCGCGTGCTGATGACGGCCGAGTGCGGCTCCGAGCCCACCATCATGCTGACCGGCCCGACGCCGGCCTGCAAGAAGGCGCTGGGCAAGCTGGGCATGACCCCGGGTGACATCGACCTGTGGGAAATCAACGAGGCCTTCGCCACCGTGCCCATGAAGACCGCCAAGGACCTGGGCGTGTCCATGGACCGCGTCAACGTCAACGGCGGCGCCATCGCCATGGGCCACCCGCTGGGTGCCACCGGCGCCATCATCCTGGGCACCGCCCTCGATGAACTCGAGCGATCGGGCAAGTCCACGGCGCTCGCCACCCTGTGCATCGGTGCCGGCATGGGCATCGCCACCATCATCGAACGCGTCTGATCCGGGAGGCACACACCATGACTCAATCTCAAGCCTTCACGTTTGACATCGACGCCGACGGCATCGGCCTCGTCACCATCGACATGCCGGGCCGCGCGATGAACGTGCTCAACCCGACCCTGGTCGAGCCCTTCGCCGCGCTGGTCAACCAGCTCGAAACCGACGCCAACCTCAAGGGCCTGGTCATCACCTCGGCCAAGTCGACCTTCATCGTCGGCGCCGACATCGACCAGCTCACGCAGATCACCAGCGCTGAAGAAGCCTACAAGCTGTGTGAAGACCTCAAGGGCATGCTGCGCCGCATGGAAAAGAGCGGCAAGCCCGTGGTGGCCGCGCTCAACGGCACGGCCCTGGGCGGTGGCCTGGAGCTGGCGCTGGCCTGCCACGCCCGCATCGCCATCGACGACCCCAAGGCCAAGTTCGGCCTGCCCGAAGTCAAGCTGGGCCTGCTGCCTGGCGGCGGCGGCACGCAACGTGTGCCCCGCATGATCGGCATCCAGAAAAGCTTCGAGCTGATCACGCAAGGCAAGGAACTGACCGCGGCCAAGGCCAAGGACATGGGCCTGGTGACCGAGCTGGCCACCAGCCGCGAAGACATGCTGGCCAAGGCCAAGGCCTGGTGCAAGGCCAACCCCAAGGCCTCGCAGCCCTGGGACAACAAGGGCTTCCGCATCCCTGGTGGCGACAGCAAGAGCCCGGCCGTGGTGCAGGTGCTCGCCATCGCCCCGTCGATGGCCAACGCCAAGGCGCACGGCAACTACCCGGCGCTGACCCACATCATGAGCTGCCTGTTCGAAGGCTGCCTGCTGGACTTCGACGCCGGCTCGCAGGTCGAGTCGCGTTACTTCGCCGCCTGCGTGGTCTCGCAGACCAGCAAGAACATGATCGGCACGCTGTGGCACCAGCTCAACGCCATCAAGAAGGGTCAGTCGCGCCCCAAGGGCTTTGCTGAAAGCAAGGTCAAGAAGGTCGGCATCCTGGGCGCCGGCATGATGGGCGCGGGCATCGCCTACGTGTCGGCCAAGGTCGGCATCGAGGTCGTGCTGCTCGACACCACGATCGAGAACGCCGAGAAGGGCAAGGGCTACTCGCAAGGCCTGCTCGACAAGGCCATCTCGCGCGGCCGCAGCACGGCCGAGAAGCGCGACGCCCTGCTGGCCCGCATCAAGCCGACCACCTCGTATGAAGACCTGCAAGGCTGCGACCTGGTGATCGAAGCGGTGTTCGAAGACCGCGAGATCAAGGCCGTGTGCACGAAGAAGTCCGAAGCCATCATCGCCGCCGACGCGGTGTACGCCTCGAACACCTCGACGCTGCCCATCACCGGCCTGGCCACGGCTTCCAGCCGCCCGGCCAACTTCATCGGCCTGCACTTCTTCTCGCCGGTCGACAAGATGCCGCTGGTCGAGATCATCGTGGGCGAGAAGACGTCTGACGAGACCCTGGCGCGTGGCTTCGACTACGTGCTGCAGATCGGCAAGACCCCGATCGTGGTCAACGACGCCCGCGGCTTCTACACCTCGCGCGTGTTCGGCACCTACGTGATGGAAGGCCTGGCCATGCTGGGCGAGGGCGTGCACCCGCGCTCCGTCGAGGTCGCTGGCCTGAAGGCCGGCATGCCCATGCCGCCGCTGGCCCTGCAAGACGAGGTCTCGCTGAGCCTGGCCCTGCACATCGCCGAGCAGACCAAGAAGGACCTGCAGGCCGAAGGCAAGGACCTGCCCCACCACCCTGGTCAGGCCGTGCTGCAGAACATCGGCGCCACGCAAGGCCGCATCGGCAAGAAGTCCGGCAAGGGCTTCTACGACTACAACGGCAAAGAGAAGTCGCTGTGGCCCGAGCTCACCAAGCTCTACCCGCCGGTGGCCCAACAGCCTTCGCAGCAAGAGCTGGTCGACCGCCTGCTGTACGTGCAGGCCAACGAAGCCGCGCGCTGCTATGAAGAGAAGGTCGTGCGCTCGGTGGCCGACACCAACATCGGCTCGATCTTCGGCTGGGGCTTCGCGCCCAACCAGGGCGGCGCGCTGCAGTTCATCAACGCCGTCGGCGCCAAGAAGTTCGTCGAGCGTGCGCGTGAGCTGGCCAAGGCCTACGGCCCGCGCTTCGAGCCCGCTGCCGTCATCGTGAAGATGGCGCAAGAAGGCGGCCGCTTCGAGGACGTGGTGTGAGCGCGAACAGCGCCCCCACCACTCAGCCGGGCCCGCTGAGCGGGCTCCTGGCGGGCCTGCGCGTGATCGACCTCACGCGCAACCTGCCGGGGCCCTTCAGCACCCGCATGCTGACCGACCTGGGTGCCGAAGTGGTCAAGGTCGAGCCGCCCGAGGGCGACCCGGCGCGCCCGCTGGGCCCGCTGTTCGAGGCGCTCAACCACGGCAAGGAGTGTCGCAAGGTCGACTTCCGAAGCGAGGCCGACCTCAACACCTTGCGCGACTGGCTGGCCACCGCCGACGTCATGGTCGACAGCTTTCGCCCTGGCGTGCTGCAAGGCATGGGGCTGGACGCCAAGCGCCTGCATGCGCTCAACCCGAAGCTGGTGATGGTCTCCATCACGGGTTACGGGCAGACGGGGGCGTGGGCGAACAAGGCCGGTCACGACCTGAACTTCATGGCGCTGTCGGGCGTGCTGGACCAGGTGAGGGCGCCCACGGGCGAGCTGGCCTTGTCCAACGTGCAATGGGGCGACCTGGCTGCGGGCAGCTCGATGGCCACCATCGCGGTGCTGTCGGCGGTGATCGAGGCGCAGCGCACGGGCCGGGGCCGCCACATCGACGTGAGCATGACGCATGGGCTGCATGCGCATTTGGTGATGCCCAAGTCGACGGCTTCGCTGTTGGCGCCGGTGTTGGGGCGCAAGCCGAAGGCGGGTGAAGACCTGCTCAACGGTGGGCTGCCTTGCTACAACCTTTATCAGACGGCCGATGGTCGCCACCTCGCGGTGGGCGCGCTGGAGTTCAAGTTCTGGAAAGTGGCTTGTGAAGTGTTCGAGCGCCCCGATTGGGTCAATCGACACTGGCAGCGGGGTTCTTTGCCTGGCACGCCTGACTGCACGGCGCTCAAGGCCGATGTGGCCGCCTTGGTGGCTTCGCAGCCTCTGGCGTTCTGGGCGCACAAGTTCGAAGCGGCCGATGCGTGTGTCACGCCGGTGCTGACGATCGACGAGGCGCAGGCCCACCCGTTGTTCGCTGGGCAGGCCTCGCTTCAGGCCTGGCAACAGGTCGCCTGAGGTCGCTCGGCGTCCGAGTCGGCCTCAAGCCTTGCTGGCCGGCGCTTGCCGGTGGGTGATCCAACAAAGGGGGCCGCGCGCCCCCTTTGTCACGCGTGCATCACTTCGGCAGCAGCACCTTGTCGACGACGTGGATGACGCCGTTGGACTGCATCACGTCGGCGATGGTGACGGTTGCCTTGCCGCCGTTTTCATCGGTGACGATCACCTTGCCGCCTTCGGTCGATGCGGTGAGGTTGCCGCCCGCCACGGTCTTGAGCGTGGCCTTGCCGCCGCCGGCCTGGATGGCCTGGGTGACGGCCTTGGCGTCGAACTTGCCGGGCACCACGTGGTAGGTCAGCACCTTGGTCAGGGCCGGCTTGTTCTCGGGCTTGAGCAGGTTGTCCACCGTGCCGGCGGGCAGGGCGGCGAAGCCTGCGTTCACGGGTGCGAAGACGGTGAACGGGCCCTTGCCCTTGAGGGTGTCGACCAGGCCGGCGGCCTTGACGGCGGCCACGAGCGTGGTGTGGTCCTTGGAGTTCACGGCGTTATCGACGATGTCCTTGGTGGGCAGCATGGGGGCGCCGCCGACCATGACTTCGGCGCGGGCCGCTCCGGTGGCCAGGGTCATCGTCAGGGCGAATGCGGTGGTGGCGAAAGCGAAGGTTTTCATGCGAGCTCCTGTTGGGTCGTTGGGGGACGCCGCGTTGCTTGTTGATGCGGCTGTCTTTCCTTACGCAGGGTTGGCGTGAGTCGATGCAGGCTTTGCATGGCTTCACAAATCGACTCGGGTTTGAAGACGGTTCTTGATCATGTGTGCCGTGGGGGCGGGCGCTTTGTTTCTTTGCCTGCCTTGGATGGCTCGATTTGTCGGGGCAGCGCGGGGCGGTGCTGCGCCGGCATGGGCTCGGGCGCCAAGTGGGCGGTCACGCCGTTGGCGTGACTCCCCTGCGGTGCTCGCGGCAAGGTGGGGCCCTCCAACTCGCTGCGCGCCCTTTGGGCGCTCCGCTCAGACAAATCGGGCCAGTCAGATCACGAAGCGCGCTGCGCGCGCCCACCTTGCCGCTGCGCTCCTCGGCGCCCACAAGGCGCCCGAGCTCATGCCGGCTTCGCCCCTGGTGCCCCGCTTTTCGCGTGCGAAGGCCGGGGTGGTGCGGTGCCCCGTGCTTGACCCTGCGTACCGATTGACGTACGCTCATTGGCATCAGGAGTCCATCATGCGAACACTTTCCGCCAGCGAAGCACGCGCCAACCTCTACCGCTTGATGGACCAGGCGGCTGAGTCGCATCAGCCCATCACCATTGCGGGCAAGCGCCACGACGCTGTGCTGGTGGCGGCAGACGACTGGCAAGCGATTCAGGAAACGCTTTACCTGCTGTCGACGCCTGGCATGCGCGAGTCCATCAAAGAGGGCATGGCCGAACCCATCGATGCCTGCTCCAAGGAGCTTGACTGGTGAGTTGGGAGGTCGTTTACGCCAAGCACGCGCAAAAGGACGCGCAGAAACTCGCCGCCAGTGGCCTGAAGGCCAAAGCCCAAGAGCTATTGGCCATCATCAGAGAAAACCCCTTCCAAAACCCGCCGCCATACGAGAAGCTGGTCGGTGATCTGTCTGGCGCTTATTCCCGGAGGATCAACATCCAGCATCGGCTTGTTTACGAGGTGCTGCCCGAACAGCGAACCGTCAAGGTTTTGCGCATGTGGTCGCACTGTGAGTGAGTTTGCCGGGTTTTCGGCGCTTTAAGCCAACGTCGCCTACGGGGTTGGGCTATTTGCAGTTCGGCCGAACGGTACAGCCCAGTGAATTCGCCGTCGGCGCACCTTTCCTCAGCGGGGCTAGTCACGTATGCTTCCGGCAATCATCATTAACTCAGGAGCTCCAAAGTGCGTTCACACCTGAACATTTTGCTTGTGTCAGCCTTGCTTGCAAGTGCGAGCGTTGCCAATGCAAACCTTCTCCTCAACGGCAGCTTTGAGTCGGGATCATTCGTTCCGCCCAGCAACCAAACGATGACCCTTTCGCCAGGCTCTTCTTCGCTATCAGGCTGGCAAATCGTCAACGACTCCTTGGCCTGGATTGGCGTTGGAGACCCGTGGGGCCTCGACGCCCAGGAAGGTAACTTATTCCTTGACCTGTCGGACTATTCTGCAGGAGCACCATTTGGTGGTGTACAGCAGACTATTGCTACGACCAAGGGCTTTGAGTACACGGTCACGTTCTATTTGGGCAGCTCAAACACTTGGGGCAGACCTTCTTCACTCAATGTAAGTGCTGCGGGTCAATCGGCGAGCTTTACCGGGCCACTTGTCGGAGGGACGAATGACTGGGAGCAGTTTTCCTTTGTCTTCGTAGCTACGGATGCCGAAGCCACCATCAAGTTCGTTGGCACATCGGGGGTGAACTACATTGGCTTGGACAACGTTAGCGCTTCGATAACCGCCGTTCCAGAACCAACGTCGTACGCGCTGGCGCTCATTGGTCTTGTCACAATTGGCACGCTACAGCTGAGGAACAAGCCTCGCTTGCAGCTCCTCGTAAGAGCTGCCTAACTGTGCGTTCAGCTCGGACGCCACGGCAGGCGGCCATGCCTTCGGCATTTTTATGGCCTGTCGTGGTGCCCTCCGCACTTCGTGCTCCGGCGCTGGTTAACCAGGTAGTTAAGGAATCCACGTCATCACCGGAGCTCTGCCACCCAAGCGCCCCAACCCACGCAAGCAAACAACCGTCGCACGCCACCAGCGAGGCGGAAAAGGGCGGAGGCGCTGTGCGGGCGGGCGCCTGGGTGGTGCCGAGGAGCGGAGATTCGATCAGGTTGCCCCTTGGCGAAGCCAAGGGGATGGCGAGGACTGTTTGAGCCCCTGCAAGGGGCGAGTTCCGCAGCCACCTGATCGGGTCGAGCACCGCAGGGCAGTCCTGCCAACGGCAGGACCACCACCCTTGAAGCCCGGCCGCACAGCGCCGCAGCCCCCGCCTCGCGCTCTCACGCCAAAGCGCAAAAAACCCCGCAAGCGGCCCTCAACGCAGCCGCATCAAAACCGACTCAAGCCCCGACCGCCTTAACCTCGGCCGCCGCACTGGCACGGGCTTCCACCGACCGCATCATCTCCTTGCGGAACCGGTTCAACTCCTGAACGCTCGCAAAGCTGCGCCCCATCAGCGACCCCAGGTTGTGCAAGATGCGTTCAACCACCTTGCCCTCCCACACCGCATCGAACTGGATCTGGCGATCCAGCCAGTGCTCCAGCCACTCCGGGTTCGGCAGCCGCGACTGGATCGTGTCACGCGGAAACAGCTTCTCGTTCACGTGCAGGTTCGTCGGGTGCAGCGCCTGCGCCGTGCGCCGCGCGCTCGCCATCAGCACCCCCACCTTCGCGAACGCCGCACGCGCCTCGTCACCAAAGCGGTTCAACGCCCGCTTCATGTAGCGCAGGTAAGCGCCCCCATGGCGGGCCTCGTCACGCGCCAGCGTTTCGTAGATGGCCTTGATCACCGGCTCCGTGTGCCACTCGGCCGCGCGGCGGTACCAGTGGTGCAGCCGGATCTCGCCGCAAAAGTGCAGCATCAGGGTTTCGAGCGCCGGCGCCGGGTCGAAGTCGAAGCGCACCTCGTGCAGCTCCTCTTCGGTCGGCAGCAGGTCGGGGCGGAAGCGCCGCAGGTACTCCATCATCACCAGCGAGTGCTTTTGCTCCTCGAAGAACCAAACGCTCATGAAGGCCGAGAAGTCGCTGTCGTCGCGGTTGTCACGCAGGAACATCTCCGTGGCGGGCAGCGCAGCCCACTCGGTGATGGCGTTCATCTTGATCGTCTGGGCCTGCTCGTCGCTCAGTTGGCTGGCATCGAAGGCATCCCAGGGGATGTCCTTGTCCATGTTCCAGCGGGCGGCTTCGAGTTGCTTGAACAGTTCGGGATACAGCATGACCTTCTCCAGGAGCGCGGCAGCGCGCGAACGGTGGGGCCACTCCACGGCGGCCGACTGACGTTTCACGACAGGCTATACGCTTTTATGAGTGATTTGGATGTCAGGCGCTTTGCAGTGGCGTGACAGTCCGCAGTCAGGGGGGATCAGGCCGGGGTGCCGACGCCCTGCGCGTTGTGCCAGGACTGGACGGCCCGGCTCAGCTCGCCCAGGTCGTCGAGCACCATCACCCCGGCAGGCGCTCGGCGCGCCAGCAAGGGGTTGCGCCCGCCCGCCCAGATCGCCACCCGAGGGGGCAGCCGGTCGCGGAATGCGGGCAGGGCGTCCTGCACCAGGTGGGCCGGGGCCGAGGCGGAAAAGCTCAGGGCCACGACGTCGGCTCGGTGGTTTTCGCAAGCGTCGATCAGGTCGGCCATCGGGGTTTGGGCGCCCAGGTTGATCACTTGTGCGCCTTGCAGCGTCAACCAACCTTCCACCATCAGCAAGCCGAGCGAGTGGGGCTCGCCCGGGAAGGTGCTCAGCAGCACGCGAGGGGCTTGGGCGGGGTCGGTGGGGGGCAGCGCGTGAATGGCCGCGTGCAGGCTTTGTTGCAGGCACTGGCTGACCCAATGTTCCTGCGGCACCTGGAACCTGCCGCGCAGCCAGCCTTCGCCCATGGCCTTGAGCAAAGGGGCGCACACTTCGGTGATGAAGCGGGCCAGCCCCAGGGTGGGCACGGCCTGGGCCAGCAGGCGCTTGAGTCCTGCGACGTCATGGGCGTCCACGCGCGCCAGGGCGCCTTCGACCCAATCGCCTGGCAGCGACGGGGTGGCGTGGCCGGGGCGCAGCACATGCGGCGCAGGCGTGGTGACAGCGGTCGTCTCGGGCTCGCGCCCCCGCCCGGCACGCGTGGGGCGCCCCTGCGCGTCGGCGCTTCGGTCTGCCAGGGTTTGAAGGTCTTCAGGCGGCAGGCCGACGACCCGTCCCGGGCGGTGTCCCACGTCCAGCAGGCGCTTGATCACGCGCAGGCGCTCCACCTGTTCCATGGGGTAGCAACGCTCACCCTGGGCGTCGCGCACGGGAGAGGGGAAGCCGTAGCGCTTTTCCCAGATGCGCAGGGTGTCCTTGCTCAGGCCGGTGTCGCGCTCGACGGCGGCGATGGACATCATCAAGGAGCGAGACATGGCGGCGGGTGCATCCGATTGGAGGGTTGCTGCGTAAGGAGTCTGGACGGCGCTTGTCCGGGCCTGTTCAGGGTTTTGATCCCATTTTGACGTGGACAAAACGTTGTACAACAAGATCTGTACGGCTAATATAGAACAAACATCCTGTTTTGACCAAGACAAAAGGGCTGACATGACGAATCGATTTTTTCGCGCCACGCTCGTGGCCTGCGGCCTCGCTGGCGCCCTGCTCGGTGGGGCGGCCCACGCCGCTGGCGAGGCGCCCGCCTGCCCGCCGCTGCTGAACAAGACCTTTGCGCGCCTGCAGGACGAAAAACCCCAGTCGCTGTGCCAGTACAGCGGCAAGGTGCTGCTGGTGGTCAACACCGCCAGCTACTGCGGCTTCAGCGACCAGTTCAAGGGCCTGGAGGCTTTGCACGCCAAGTACAAGGACCGTGGCCTGGTCGTGCTGGGCTTTCCGTCCAATGATTTTGGCAACCAGGAGCCGGGCGACAGCAAGCAGATCGCCGACTTCTGCAGCAACACCTACGGTGTCAAGTTCCCGATGTTCGCCAAGACCAGCGTGCGGGGCGACAACGCCAACCCCCTGTTCGCCGAGTTGAGCAAGGCTTCCGGCACGCGCCCCAAGTGGAACTTCTACAAGTACCTGGTGGGGCGCAATGGCCAGGTCATCGACAGCTACAGCAGCATGACCTCGCCCGATGACCGCGACCTGGTGCGCGACATCGAAAAGGCCCTGGCCCCTTGACCCCTTGACCCAGCAACGGAGTCCGACCATGCAACGCATCGCCATCGTGGGGGCCGGCATCACCGGGCTCGGGGCCGCCCATCACCTGGTGAGCGCCCCGGGTGCGCGTCACGTCACCTTGTTCGAGGCGGGCGCGCACTTTGGCGGGCACGCCAACACGCTGGACGTGACCTTGCCCGACGCCCAGGGCCGGCCGGTCAAGCATGGGGTGGACACGGGCTTTCTGGTCTTCAACGAGCGCACCTACCCGCAGCTCATCGGGCTGTTTGCGCAACTGGGTGTGCCCACGGCCAAGTCGGACATGTCTTTTTCGGTGCAGGTGCCGCGTGACGCGACCGGTTTGTCTGGCTTGCGACCCGGTCTGGAGTGGTGCGGCTCTTCGCTGGACACCGTTTTCGCGCAGCGGCGCAACCTGGTGTCGCCCGCCTTCTGGCGCATGCTCGGTGAGATCCTGCGCTTCAACCGCCTGAGCACGGCCATGGCCCAGCGCGGCGACGAGCGCGAGCTCACGCAGCCCATCGGCGACTTCCTGGCCGAGCAGGGCTTTGGTGCGGCCTTTCAGGAAGGTTATCTGCTGCCGATGGTCGCTTGCATCTGGTCCTGCCCGGTGCAGCAGATGATGCGCTTCCCGATGGCCACGCTGATCCGCTTTTGCCACAACCACGGGCTGCTGCAGGTGGCCAATCGGCCGCAGTGGTACACGGTGTCCGGCGGCTCGCGCGAGTACGTGCGCCGCATCGTCGAGCAGCTGCCCGATGCCCGCCTGCATTGCCCCGTCGAGCGAGTGATGCCACTGGGCGAAGCCGGGCAGGCCGGTGTGATGGTGCACAGCGCGCGCGGTGCCGAGCGCTTTGACGCCGTCATCTTTGCGTGCCACCCGGACCAGGCCTTGCGCCTGCTGGGCGAGGGTGCCTTGCAAAACGAGCGCGCTGTGCTGGGCGCCATCCGCTACCACCCCAACCGCGCGGTGCTGCACACCGACACCGGGCAGCTGCCGCGCAACCTGAAAGCCTGGGCCGCCTGGAACTACGAGCGCGCCAGCGAGGTCAGCCAGGAAGACCGCCACGTCTGCCTGCACTACCTCATCAATCGGCTGCAGCCCCTGCCATGGCAACAGCCGGTGGTCGTGTCGCTCAACCCCTTGCGCGAGCCCGATGCCAGCCAGGTGCTGGCCGAGATCGACTACGACCACCCGGTGTTCGACCAGGCCGCCATCGACGCGCAGCAAGCCCTGCCTGGGCTGCAGGGGCATCGGCAGCTGTGGTTCGCCGGGGCTTGGGCTGGCTACGGGTTCCATGAAGACGGCCTGAAGTCGGGGCTTGCCGCAGCCCAGGGCGTGCTCGAGCGTTTGGCGCTTGGCGGCCTCGGTCGCGTGGCCGCGCCCGCATCGGAGCTGGCTGCATGACACCCGCCCGGCCGCTCATCGGCTTCGGGCAGGTGCGCCACACCCGCCTGCGCCCCAAGCACCACGCCTTCAGCTATGGCGGCTGGTTCTGGCTGCTGCCCATGCGTGCGCTGGCCAGCCAGCCGGTGGCGGCCGTGCGGCGCAACGCGCGCGGGTGGTTGAGCTTTCACGATGCCGACCACGGCCAAGGTGGCAGCGACTCGCTGGCCTGGCTCGACGGCCTGCTGCGGCGCGGTGGTTGTTGGGCGGATGACCTGACCCAGGGCGAGGTCTGGCTGCAGACCTACCCGCGCGTGCTCGGTTTCGCCTTCAAGCCCGTGAGCTTTTGGTACGTGCACCGCGCGGACGGTGCGCTGCACGCCGTGGTGGCCGAGGTCAACAACACCTTCGGCGAGCGGCATTGCTACCTGCTCGGCGGCGATCAGCTGGGCTGGGGGCGCGAGGTGCGTGCGGACAAGGTGTTCCACGTCTCGCCGTTTTGTCGTGCCGAAGGCAGCTACCGCTTTCGCTTCATGCGCAACGCCGATCGCCTGGTGGCGCGTGTCGACCACGACGACGCCGACGGCCCGCTGATCCAGACCGCCATCAGTGGCGAGCTGGTTGCGCTCGATGAACGCAGCGTCAAGCGCGCCATCCGAGGCTGGCCCTTGATGACCTTTGGTGTGCTCGCCCGCATCCACTGGCAGGCCTTGCAGCTTTGGCTCAAGCGCGTGCCTTTCTTCTCCAAACCCCCCGCGCCAAGTGCCGGGCCAGGCCTGGCCTTCTCGGCGCATGCCCCTTCATCCCTTGTTGCCCCCTCCGACACAGGAACCCCCTCGCCATGAACCGCATGACCTCTGCCTCGTCGCTGTCCCGGGATGAAGGCCTGAGCCTGCCTGCCACCGCGCCCGCTTCTGCTCGCGCGGTGCTGGGTTTGCTCAAGCGGATCCGCGTGGGCTGGCTGGACCTGCAGTTGCCCGACGGCAGCACCGCACGCTTTGGCCAGGCCAGCTCCGACGACCCGAGCGTGCCGCGCGCCGGCTTGCGCCTGCACGACTGGGCGGTCTGCTCGGCGGTGCTCAAGTCGGGAGACATCGGCTTTGCCGAGGGCTACATCGATGGCCACTGGAGCACGCCCGACCTGACGGCCTTGCTCAAGCTGATGATCGCCAACCGCGACCTGATCGAAGGCGCGATCTATGGCTCGTGGTGGGGGCGCCTGGCCTACCGCATCCGGCACCTGCTCAACCGCAACTCCAAGGCCAACAGCCGCAAGAACATCCAGGCCCACTACGACCTGGGCAACGAGTTCTACCGCCTGTGGCTGGACCGCACCATGAGCTACTCCAGCGCCTGGTTCGAAGGCGACCACACCCGCCCCATGGTCGACGCGCAGCGTGCCAAGGTCAAGCGCGCCCTGAACGAAGCGGGCGTGCTGGCCGATGGCCAACAGCGTCGCGTGCTGGAGATCGGCTGCGGCTGGGGTGGCCTGGCCGAGATCGCGGCCGCCGAGCATGGCGCGCACGTCACCGGCGTCACGCTGTCGACCGAGCAGCTGGCCTGGGCGCGCGACCGCATGGACCGAGCCGCCCTGGCCAAGCGCGCCGACCTGCGCCTGCAGGACTACCGCGACATCCGTGACGAGCCCTTCGACGCCATCGTCTCCATCGAGATGTTCGAGGCCGTGGGCCGGGAGTACTGGCCCAGCTACTTCGAGACCCTGAACCGCTGCCTCAAACCCGGCGGCCAGGCTTGCCTGCAGACCATCACCATCCACGACGACCTGTTCGATCGCTACGTGAAGTCCACGGACTTCATCCAGCAGTACATCTTCCCCGGTGGCCTGTTGCCCTGCGACCGCGCCTTCCGCGAAGCCGCTCGCGAGGCCGGCCTGGAGGTGGTCAACGCCATGGCGTTCGGTCCCGATTACGCCGAGACCTTGCGCCGCTGGCGAGTCGACTTCCATGCGCACCTGGAGAAGGTCCAGCGACTGGGCTTTGACGAGCGCTTCCAGCGCATCTGGGAGTTCTACCTGGCTTACTGCGAAGCGGCGTTCGACATGGGCAACACCAACGTCGTGCAGTACACCTTGCGCAAGCCGGGCTGAACGCCATGCTGACGCACTCGGCCAGCGCACGCTACGGCCTGCTGGGCCTGCCCCTGGCTTTTGTGGCGATGCCGCTCTACGTGGTGCTGCCTCAGCACCATGCCCAGGCCTATGGCCTGCCCCTGGCCGCGCTGGGGGCCGTGCTGCTGTTGACCAGGCTGGCCGATGCCTTCATCGACCCCTTGCTCGGGCGCTGGGCCGATCGCTGGCTGGCACAGCCGCAGCGCGCCTTGCTGGTGGCCTTCGTGGCGGTGGTGGCCCTGGCCTTGGGCTTCGTGCTGCTGTTCCATCCGCCTGTCAGGCAGATCGTGCCTTTGCTGGCCTGGTGCGCCGTCACGCTCATCTTCACCTTCCTGGCCTACAGCATGACCAGCGTGTTGCACCTGGCCTGGGGCACGCGGCTGGGCGGTGACGTGGCGCAGCGCAGCCGACTGGTGGCTTGGCGTGAGGGCTTCGGGCTTTTGGGCGTGCTGCTGGCCAACGTGCTGGCCACGCAGGCGGGCATGGGCTGGACGAGCGCCGTGCTGACCTTGGGGTTGATGGCCGGTGTGTGGGCCTTGAGCAATGGCCCCAGGCCGGCGCCGGCGACACAGGCTGAGCGTGAGCAGGCCTCTCTCTCGCAGGTCAACACGCCACTGTCCCTGCCTTGGCAGGGCGCGGGCTTTCGACGGCTGATGGCGCTGTTCCTGGTCAACGGCGTGGCCAGCGCCATCCCGGCGACGCTGGTGCTCTTCTTCATCCAGGACCGGTTGCGCGCGATGGATGGTGCGCCCCTGTTCCTGGGCTTGTACTTCCTGATGGCCGCGCTGGGTGTGCCGCTTTGGGTGCGCCTGATCGGGCGCATCGGTCCGATGCGCGCCTGGGCGCTGGGCATGCTCTTGAGCGTGCTCAGCTTCGTGAGCGTGCTGGGCCTGGGCGAGGGCGATCGCACGGGCTACCTCCTCATCTGCCTGGCTGGGGGCTTTGCCCTCGGGGCCGACCTCACCGCGCCAGGCACGCTGCTGACCGGGGTGGTGCAACGCGCCGGCCACACCGGGCAGGCCGAGGGGGCTTACGCGGGCTGGTGGCAATGGGCCACCAAGCTCAACCTCGCCTTGGCGGCGGGCCTTGCCTTGCCGGCTTTGCAGGCCCTGGGCTACACCCCCGGCTCGCAGGACCCGGCAGCACTGGATGCCTTGAGCTGGGTCTACGGTGGCCTGCCCTGCCTGTTCAAGTTGCTGGCCTTGCTGGCCTGCTGGCGCTGGCGTCATCACCCGGCGCTGGCCTGATCCTCCAACCCCGATCCCTGATTGGCCTCACCACCGTTCAGGACACCTTCTCTGGAGTTCGACATGACCCCATCCAAGCCCTTCATCCAGCGTCGCACGGCACTCGGCTCCATCGTGCTGACCTTGGCGCTCGGCCTGTCGGCCTGCAGCTCATCGCCCAAGCCCACCGACTACCAGGCCGAGCAGCCGGCCATGGACTTCCGCGGCTACTTTTCCGGCCCCGTTCAAGCGCACGGCATGTTCACCGACCGATCAGGGCGCGTCGTCAAGCGCTTCACGGTCGAGATGCAGGGCCGCTGGAGCGGCGACAGCGGCGTGCTGGAAGAAGATTTCACCTACAGCAACGGCGACAAGGAGCGCCGCGTCTGGCAACTCAAGGACCTCGGCGGTGGCCGCTTCGAGGGGCGGGCGGCCGACATCGTGGGCGTCGCCGTGGGCGAGCAATCGGGCAACGCCATCCGCTTCAGCTACACCATGCGCGTGCCGGTCGACGGCAAGCCCATCGAGTTCCAGTTCGACGACTGGATGTACCGCGTGGACGGCCAGGTCGTGCTCAACCGCGCCGCCATGAGCAAGTTCGGCATCCACCTGGGCGACGTCACGCTGAGCTTTCGCAAGCCCTGACCCCGAGGGCACCCGCCCGCGCGTTCGCGGGGGGATCGCGTGCATTCCGACACGTCAGGCCTTGAGCTGGGCTGCATCGCCCTCAAGTCGGGGGGTGACGAGGCCGAAGGAGCCGTCATGATGGAAATGGCCACTCGGCCGCAGCCATGACGGAAGACGGTCTCAAGGACCCTGGAGTGTCGTCCATGCACATGCTTTACAACTCGGACAGCTACGCGGTGGTGCAGATCGAACTGGCCGCCGATGAGCACGGCCCGGTTCGCCACAGCGCCACCCTCACCCGTGGTGGCTACGAGATCGTTGACAAGTTCGCCCGCAAGGAAATCTTCATCGAAGGCGCCCTCGCCGAGACCTTCAAGGAAGGCGTCGAGGCCCTGATCGAATCGTCTCCCAGCATCGAAGAGTTCGACGCCTACCTCGAGCGCTACGCCGGCATGGCGCAGCAGCCCGTGGTCATGCACTGAAGCGTTTCACCGGGTGGCATCCGTGAAGCATTGACGCTTCACGGCAGCTGACCACCCCGGGCGTTCAAGCCCCAGCGCGCATCCGCCGATATCCCGATCACACCGTGGTGTGTGACTGAATCGGGAGCGTGAATGTCCTCAACCTTCATGGCAGCAAGCTGGAGCGGCTCGGCCCTCGCGCCGGCCTGGTTGCTTGCCGTGTACGCCATCTCGCTGCAAGGCATGGTGATCCGCCGGGTGCGGGCCAATGACCGCGATGCCGGCCTGGCCTGGATCCTGGGCGGCGCGCTCGTCGTGGGCACCGGCATCTGGGCCGCCAGTTTCCTGGGGCTGGTGGCGATGCAGCTGCCCATCAAGGTCGGCTATGTGCGCGACGTCGTGCTGGCCTCGTGGCTGCCTGCCATCGTCATCGCGGCGGCCGCCATCTGGATGCAGACCCACCGCGGCCTGCACCTGCGAACACGCCTGCTGGGGGCGGTGTTGGTCGCCGTGGGCGTGCAGATGCTGGTGTTCGTCAACGCCTCGTCCATCATGCTGCAGCCGGCCATGAGCTGGGACGCCAGGACATCGGGTGCGGCTTTCCTGCTGGTGTTGCTGGGCTGCTCGCTGGGGGCCCTGTTGATGCAGGCCGAACTTGAGCGGGATCACCACCAGACCCGCCACCTGGCCATCGCCGTGCTGGTGGGATCGATCATCTGGGCCGGCTTGGCGCTGCAGGTCAGCGCGATCGGCATCCCCTTGGCGGCCATCTGCCTGAGTGAAGGGCAGCTCTCCGGTGACTCGCTGGAGTTCGTGCTCACCGCCACCGTGTTGATCCTGCTCGTGATGGCGCACATCGGCACCTTGCAGGACGCGCGCAACCTGGCGCGAAACCAGGCCTTGTCCGACTCCCTCAAGGCCGCGCAGTCCGCCCTGGAAGAGGCCTCCTTGCGCGACGCGGCCACCGGGCTGCCCAACCGAACGGGCTTCGAGCAGCAGGTGCGCCACCTCATCCAGGGGGCCAGCGACCAAGTGCTCAACCTGAGCGTGATGCGCTTGAACATCGACGGCTTTCACGCCTTCACGGGCACCTATGGTCACAGCGTGGGCGATGGCCTGATCCAGACGCTGTCGCTCAGGCTGCAGGGCCTCATCCGCGAGGGCGACGTGCTGGCGCGCTCGGACACCGACGAGTTCCTGATTGCCTGCCGGGGCCTGAGCGACGAGCACGTCACCGCCGTGCTGGCCCAGCGCCTGCAAGATGCCGTGCACGAGCCTTGTCTCGTGCAGGACCAGGAGATCACGGTCAGTTGCTCCATCGGTGTGGCGCGCTACCCGGACAGTGCCACGGCCGAGCAGCTGATGTCGCACTCCAATGACGCCATGCTCACCGCGCGTCGTGCGGGGGGCGGTGTCTACTGCTTCTTCGAACGCGGCATGGACCGCGTTGGCGCTGCCCAGGTCGAGATGCAGCGCGACCTGCGCCACGCCGTGGCCCGCAACGAGTTGACGCTGCACTTCCAGCCCAAGTTGCGCGCCACCACCGGCGAGCTGGCAGGGGTCGAAGCCCTGCTGCGCTGGCACCACCCAACGCGGGGCATGGTCAGCCCCGCCGAGTTCATCCCGGTGGCCGAGCGCTTTGGCCTCATCGGCGAGCTGGGACAGTGGGTGATCGACGAAGCCTGTCGACACCTGCGTGTGTGGCACGACCTCGGGCTGGACATCCCCGTGGCGGTGAACCTGTCGGTGCACCAGCTGCGTCAGCCCGACCTCGAACAGCGCGTGCGCGAGGCCTTGCGCCGCCATCGCGTGCCCGCCCGCATGCTGCTCATGGAGATCACCGAGTCGGTGGCCATGGAAGACATCGAGGCCTCGCTGCGCGTCTTCGACATGCTCGATCAGATCGGCGTTCGCCTGTCCATCGACGACTTCGGCACCGGCTATTCGTCGCTGAGCTACCTGCGCCGCCTGCCCGCGCGCCAGCTCAAGATCGACCGCAGCTTCGTGCGCGACCTCGACAGCAGCCTCGACGCCCAAGCCATCGTCGAAGCCGTGGTGCGCCTGGCCCATGCGCTGGGCCTGAAGGTGGTGGCCGAGGGCGTTGAGACGCAGGACCAGGCCGACATCCTCGCGCAACTGCATTGCGATGAGCTGCAGGGCTTCCTCTTTGCGCGGCCGATGTCCGAGCCGACCTTGATGAAGTGGTTGGGCCAGCGCGGCGCGCCCATGCCGCTGGCCTCGAATGCCATGCCCCTGGACGCCCAGCAGGAGACGGACCGCGAGGCCAGCGACATCGCCACCGCCTGGTCCGAGCTGGAGGCCAGCAGCCCATGATCGTGGTGGCGCGGGAGGTGCTCTGGCTGGTGGGCGCGGTGCTCGCAGGTGTCGTGTTGGGCGCCGTGGCGTCTCACGTCCTGCGCTCGCCTGTGGCCCTCAGGCGGCTCCTCAAGCCATCGCGGGCCAATTCGCCCACATCGCCCACATCTCCCTCATCGCCTCCACCGCCCATCGAGCCTGACACCGATGACGCGGGCGGGTCCGCCCGCGCCGACCCACGCGAGCCACCGCATGACGACCTGATGGATCCAGGTGACCCTGGCGAGCCTGGCCACGCAGGCCTGGCACCCGTCCCACGCGCCACCATGTCCGACCCGCTCACCGGCCTGGCCAGCCGCCTCATGCTGGAAGACCAGCTGGCTTCAGCCGCCCTGCGCGCCGAGGCCCGCCAGCGCCGCCTGGCCCTGCTCTACATCGACCTCGACGGCTTCAAAGCCATCAACGACTCTTGTGGCTACCGCGCTGGCGACGGCCTGCTGCGCGAGGTTGCCATCCGCTTGCTCACCATCGCACGCTCGACCGACACCATCGCCCGCGTCGGCGCGGACGAGTTCCTGATGCTCATGGACGGCGACCCCGACAGCGCCGCAGCCACCCTCGTGGCCGACCGCGTGCGCCAGGCCCTGCAGCGCCCCTACCAGCTGCCTGGCCGCGAGGTGCGCCTGTCGTGCTCCATCGGCATCGTCATCTACCCCGACCACGGCTCGCGCGCCCGCCTGATCGCCCGCGCCGACGCCGCCATGCTCGCCGCCAAGCGCGCCGGCGGCAACATGCACTGCTTCTTCGACCCCGACATGGAGCACGACGCGCAGGACGTCATCGACCTGCAACGCGACCTGCGCCGCGCCATCGAGACCCGCACCGGCCTGGAGCTGCACTACCAACCCAAGGTCGACGGCCGCAACGGCCACGTCACCGGTGCCGAGGCCCTGCTGCGCTGGCACCATCCTGATCGCGGCATGGTCAGCCCCGGCGTCTTCGTGCCAATTGCCGAGCGCTTCGGCCTGATCGGCAGCCTGGGCCAATGGGTCACCGACGAAGCTTGCAGGCAGATGCGCATCTGGCAGGACCTGGGCGTGGACATGCGCGTGGCCATCAACCTCTCGGTGCACCAGCTGCGCCAAAGCGACCTCGTCGAGCGCATCCAGGAATCGCTGCGCCGCCATGCCGTGGTCCCCGATCACCTGACCTTCGAGATCACCGAGTCCGCCGCGATGGAAGACCCGCAGGCCTCGCTGCGCCTGTTCGAGCGGCTCGCGCACGTGGGTGTTCACCTGTCCATCGACGACTTCGGCACGGGCTATTCCTCGCTGAGCTACCTCAGCAAGCTGCCAGCTTCGCAGCTCAAGATCGACCGCTGCTTCGTGCAGGACGTCGACCGCGATGTCGATGCCCGCGCCATCGTCTGCGCCGTCATCAAGCTCTCGCACGCACTGGGGCTCACCGTGGTGGCCGAAGGCGTCGAAACGCACGCCCAGCTCGACATCCTTCGGCGCCTGGGCTGCGACGAGTTGCAAGGCTTCTTGTTTGCGCGCCCGATGCCGGCGCGCCACCTGCAGGCCTGGTTGCATGACCATGAGGCCGCCACCCAGCGCGAGGGCTTTGCCGACAGCGACTTCCAGGCAGGCGACACCGAGCCCGTGTCACCGGTCCGCAAACGTCGACCTGCCACCGACCCACCGCCCGCCTGAGCCTTTCGGGGCCAACCGCGCTCGCGATCAATCGCGTTGGTACGCTGGCAGCGCGTGGCCGCAATGCATGCAATAGTGGGCTGTCGCGCTGTGGCCTTCGGTCAGGCAGTTCTGGCAGGTGCGCGTGGTGGGCTCGGGCAAGCGGCCGCGCTGCAGGGCCATCTCGGTCGTCACGATGCCGGTGGGAACGGCCAGCACGCCCCAGCCCAGCATCATCATCACCGACGAGATCAACCGACCCAGGTCCGTCTTGGGCGTGATGTCGCCAAAGCCCACCGTGGTCATCGTCGTGATGGCCCAGTACATCGACGTGGGGATGCTGGTGAAGCCGTTGGCCGGCCCCTCGACCACGTACATGACCGTGGCCATCAGCAGGGCGATCAGCAACATGAACGACAGGAACACCAGGATCTTGCGCTTGCTGGCCACCAGGGCCTGGCCCAGCATCGTGTACTCGGCCACGTAGCCCGTGAGCTTGAGCACCCGGAACATGCGCAGCAAGCGGAGCACCCGCACATCGATGAGCACGTGAAGGCCTGGCACGAACAGCGCCAGCCACGTGGGCAAGGTCGAGAGCAGGTCGATGACACCAAAGAAGCTGCGCGCATAGACCATCGGCTTTTGCACGCAGACCAGGCGCAGCACGTATTCGATGGTGAACAGGGCGGTGAACACCCATTCGGCCACATCGAAAAAATCGCCAAACTGCGCATGCATGGCCGGCATGCTGTCGAGGATCACGACCACCACGCTGGCCACGATGGTCAGCAACAAGGCTTGGTCGAACCAGCGACCTGCCCGCGTGTCGGCCTCGAAGATGATGGTGTAGAGCGTCAGGCGCCAGCCACTCAAGGGCTTGCCCAGTTGCTGGTCGGGGTGACTGGCGGCGCGTGCGGCGGGTGGGTTCACAGGTTCAGGCAGTGGGTTGGGTTACGACTTCTTGCAACTTTCCCCCAGCAGGGGGGCGGTGCCACGCCAGCCCGGTGGGCCCTTCACGGCGATGATGCGAGGCTGCTCCAAAGAGGGCAGGTCAAAAGCATACATCTCAGGTGGAGTCATGAATTCACTGGCGTCGAGCCTCCTGGCTGCCGTCCAGCTCAGCCAGGCCACGCGCCTGCTGCAGCTCGACACGGCGCTGCCGGCCTCAACCCTGCTCGTCGAGCGTGCAACGCTCACCGAGTCCTTGCACGCGGCCGAGCCCCTGCGGGCTGAAATCGACTGCGTCAGCACCGAAGCGGGCCTGCCGCTCAAATCGCTCATGGGCACCCGCGTGGCGCTGCGCCTGCTGCAGGCCGATGGCAGCTGGCGCACCTGGCAGGGCTGGGTGGCGGCGGTGGCGCAACTGGGCAGCGACGGTGGGTTGGGGCGCTACCGCCTGAGCGTGCGCGACGGCAGTTGCTGGCTGGCCCAGCGCCGAGACGCCCGCATCTTTCAAGACCTCACCACGGCCGACATCGTTTCGCAGGTGCTGCAAGCCTGGCCGCAGCTGCCCTTCCGGCTGGAGCTGGCCGAGCCCGGGCCCTTGCGCGCCATCACCACCCAGTACCGAGAAACCGACTGGGCCTTTGCCTGCCGCCTGATGGCCGCCGAGGGCTGGAGCTGGCGCCTGGACCACGAGGCCACGCCGGAGCAAGGCCCGCAGCTCGTCGTCTTCGACCAGGCCGCCGAGCGCCCCGACCTGGGTGGGCTGCGCTTCAGCCAGCCTGGTCGCCACGGCGCGGCGGGCACGCTGGTGGGGCAGTTGGCTGGCAACCTGTTTGGCGGCTTCGCGCAAGACACGCTCACCGAGTGGGCCACGGCGCACACCGTGGGCCCCAACGCCGTCACCCTTGGTGCTTGGGACGAGCGCCAGCTTGCCGGGGTGGCCGCTCAGGCACAAGCCAGCGGCCTGCCCGTCGCCGTGCCTGCGCTGGAGCACTACCTGGGCCATGGCGAACGCCTGCATGCCAACGGCCGCGTGGCCGACGCCCTGCACGCCAGCCCGGCCGAAGCCGAAGGCGCCACGCAAGACCTGCTGGACGCGCTGGCGCTGCAACAGCAAGGCATCGACGCCGCAGGCGCCGTGCGCGCGCTGTACCCTGGCGCCACCTTCGAGTTGCTCGATCACGACGGGTACGGCGTGGGCACCGAGCGCCGCTTCGCCGCCGTGTCCGTCACCCACGAGATGGCCAACAACCTGGGCACCCAGGCCGCGGTCATCCTGCGTGCCACCGACGTCGAGCAAGGCAGCTACCGCAACCGCTTCAGCGCCGCGCCGGCTTCGCTGCGCCTGCTGCCATGGTCTTCCGCTTTCGAAGCGCCTGCGGCCCCGGGCCCCATGCACGCTTTGGTCATGACCCAGGGCGATGAGCCCATCCACGCCGACCGCGATGGTCGCGTGCGCATCCAGTTCGCCTGGCAGCGGGGCGAGCAACCCCTGGCCGGTGCGCTCAGTGCGCCCATCACCCCTGCAGGCACCCCCACTGGCCATGCCCCGGGCGACGCCACCAGCGGCACCTGGGTGCGCGTGGCGCAAGGCGTGGCCGGCCCTGACTGGGGCGCCCTGTTCACCCCGCGCCCTGGCTCCGAGGTGCTGGTCGATTTCATCGACGGCGACATCGACCGACCCATCATCGTGGGCCAGTTGCACAACGGCCCGCACGAGCTGCCCTGGCCCGCAGGTGTGGACGCCGGCGTCAACCACCCCGGCACCATCGCCGGCTGGCACCACCCGCACCTCGATGGCCAAGGCGCCAACCAATGGGTGGTCGATGACGCCACCGGCCAGCTGCGCATGCGCCTGGCCAGCCACTCCTCGGCCACCGGCCACAGCGAGCTCACGCTGGGCCACCTGATCCAGCAAAGCGCACGCGGTGGCTCGGGCGCGGCCCAACGCGGCGCCTGGCTGGGCGAAGGCTTTTCCGGCCACACCGAAGGCTGGGCCGTGGTGCGCGCCGGCGAGGGCCTGCTGCTGAGCACCACCGCACGCCCCGCGCAAGGCGCCAGCGTGGCGCGCACGCAGATGGATGCAGCCGAGGCCGTCGGGCAGCTCAAGGCCGCGCAACAACTGGGCGACGCGCTCGCACAAAGCGCGCGCCAGCAAGGCGCCCACGGCCTGCACAGCCACGAGCCAGGCCAAGCCTGGGCCCAGCACACCGAAGCCATGGACCCGAGCGCACAAGGCCGCTACCAAGGTCCTGTGGGCGGCCAGGACGCCCGCCAGGCTCGCGCCGGCAGCCGAGACCTGGCCGACCCGGTCGAGCGCTTCGCCAAACCCCTGCTGCACCTGGACACGCCAACATCCGCTGCATGGGTCACGCCCGCGGGCATCCACTTCTGGAGCGGGCAAGACCACAGCGTCAGCGCCCAGGGCGATGTGCACCTCACCGCAGCCCACACCGTCAGCAGCGTCAGCGGCCAGACCACCAGCCTGTACACGCACGCAGGCGGCATCAAGGCCATCACCGCCAACGCCGGCTTGAGCGTGCGCGCCCACACCGATGCGCAGCAGGTCTGGTCAGAGCAGGACCTGACGGTGCAGAGCACGACTGATGAGGTGCGCATTCAGGCGAGCAAGAGCATTACGCTCACTGCAGGGCAAGGCCAGATCGTCATCGAGGGCGGCAACATCACCTTCACTTGTCCGGGTACGTGGACGGTGAAGGGGGCGAGCCATGATTGGTTGGGGGGAGGCAATGGCGCTGCCGAGATGGCGCGCATGCCGGATAGCCGCGTGCACCTGTTCGATGAGGCCTTTGTGCTCAAGGACCCGACTGGCCAGCCGCTTGCGGACTTGCCGTTCAAGATCAAGACGGCTGCGGGCTACGTCTATGGATCTTCGTCCGAGGCGGGTTTCACTGAGCGTGTTGGGACCGAAGCCAGTGAAACGTTGCGCATGGAGTTGCGCTGGTTTGAACTCGAATGAGCGGGGAATGAGATGACCGTTGTCGAAGCCAAGACGAACGAAAAGGAGCAGTCGTGTGTGGATGCGACATGCGGTTGCGGGACGATGTGGTCTTTGGCTCAAGACTTCAGTGTTGAGCGGCTGAGCGTGACCACAGGGGAACGCAAAGGAAAGTTGATCGAGGACTTTGAGGTACGGGCTCGGCGCATTGCGGCAACGTACGCACGGTTTTATCTGGAGGTGGAGCGTGGAGGTGACCCGGCAAAGAAGGGGCGTTTCTACTGGATGGCGTTGGGTGCATTCGCCAGCAAAACCGTTGCTTGTACTTTGAGCTTGTATCGAGTGAAATTGTTGCGCTGGGTAACTGATGGGCTTGGCAAAGGCAATTTCTGGTTGTTCTGCGACATCAGTGGCTGGCATTGGTATTACGCCAATCACCCGCTGTCATTCGACGCTTGCAAGGAGTCCCGCTCTGCTCTGGCGTATGACGACAACATGAAGAAACTGGTTCAAAAGCTGCCGTGGCATGCCGAGTCTTTGCCGGTCATCAAGCAACTGGGCATCTCCCCGCATATTCGCACCGGCTTTGCCAAGGTGCGCGAGTTTGAGGCGACCACAGACAAAAAGCGTGCAGCGAAAATCCAGTACGAACATTTGATCGCCATCGCCAATCACGAGCAGGGAGAGGTGCTGCAGCCGCTGATCTACAACGAGGCATGGTTCTCGAACTCAGTGGCTGCACAGAGGTTTCCTGTTGTGAACTGGTTCAGCCCCGATGTAGAGCTAGTTTTTTCTCATGCCTGTCAAACCGAAAAAGCGGCGATCAAATCTGTTCCACCAGAAGGGACAAAAATAGAGGACTTCACCAGCCGCATGGCTTGGATCACCAAGGCTGCAGACCAGTTTCATCTATTGATGCAGGAGAGTCGCTCCTTCATGGAGGGTGAGCTGAGAACCATGGCCGGATGGGTCGACATGCCAGATCGTTGAGTCAATCATGAAACTTGATCGCCGCTTTGGTTGGGTCATCAGCGCTGTCCTGGTGCTGTTCGCCGTGACGTTGGCCTGGCCAGCGTTGAGCGGATGGCTCGCGGGCGGTCGTGACCTGCTTCCAACAAATCCCACTGAGCTCTCTCGCATGCCCACATCCCAAAACGTTCAACTCCAAATTGGCGAGCCTTCGGCCAAATTTCTGGCCCGGTTCACGGGGCAAGTGCAAGTCAACAGCCAGCCTGCAGGCATCGATTTCCTGAGCCTTGATTGGCGAGGTCCAACCAAGGGCCGCGTCACCCTGAATCAACCCGACGCTGTGATATCCGTCGACCATGTCATCGGTGTGCAGACCTTTCGGCGCGCGGCTGATGAAGACCGACAGGGACTCACTCGATTCGCCATCTATGCGGGTTTGAACGAGGGGGGCGATATCGGGCACGATGCAGCCCGTGTCTACATCCACGGACTGCTATCTCGCATCCTGGCAGCTGGTTGGCAGCAGATGGTCGATGCGGATGAGCCAAGGCTTGCGGGGGCTGAGCGCCTGAAGCGGACTTTGGCCAGTAGCAATCTCAACGGACTGGATGCGCGATACGTCCTGCCGTTAACGGAGTGGATGCAAGTGGAGGATGGGACACCATGGTCCTTTGTGCGTGACGACGCCGTCTTACAGGTCACATTTCGGCGCGATGCCGCTCGGCTGGATCCGGGGCAGCCTGGGGCCTACTTTCTCTCGCTGAACTGGATGTCGGTCAACGAGCACTTCCGCGAGATGGTTGATCCGGATGATCGGGATCACTGGCGCGACTTGATTCCTGCGGTGTTGGAGCACGCTCGTCAAAAGCGCACTGAGAAGGAGGATGAATTGCGCAAGGTGGGGTGGCATATCGACGCCAGCTACGTGGACCCGCAAATTTCGCAAGGGCGTCGCTGATTTCTGCACTCCACGCGACATAACGTGTACGCATCTGCATCTGCATCTGCATCTGCATCTGCATCTGCATCTACAGCTACAGCTACAGCTACAGCTACAGCTACAGCAACTGCTTGAGCGCTGCCCCGGGCGACGCCAACTGATTCGGCGGGCACCCAGGCGGCACGCACAGATGAGCGCCGAGCCTCACGCAAGAAGCAAGATTGGCGAACGGGTGTACCGGCCGAGCACATCACTGATTACTGGTGCGCCAAGAACAAGCGCAACCTCAAGAAGGCCAACAACAATGGGAAGCTCTGGGAAGAGTGGGACAAAGCTGGGCGACAGGGCATTGACCATGTCTGGATGCAATCGGGGGCATCAAGTCGCCCCGGTGTCATTGGTGAGACGAAGAGTTCGCTCTTTGGGGCCTTTCGGTTCTTGCAGGCTCTGCCTGTGGACATTCGGCAGCAACTTGCGGCGTTGGGCGAAGCTGAGGCCGCCAGCCCGACGCCCTCAGGGCAGCCCAATGTGTTCCACAGCGAGGGGCGCGATGGCCTGACGCCCAGGACGGGTGTGGCGGGCTCCGCGCAGGGCGAGACTGAGATGAAGAAGGGGCTGGGTAGGGCGAATCCTGAGACTGGCCTAAAAACACAAATGAGTCATGCTTGGATACAGCAAGCGCTAGAAAGGGAGGCGTTAACTGCCTCGGGGCGCGATCTTGCCAAATCCGTGAAGAGAGCCTGGAAGTACGTGGCAACCGGGCAGGACGTCAGTTGGCCATATGCTCGCTGGATTGTGATGGTCACCGGTAGGCAGAAACATCTTCATGAAGCGAAGCAAGGGCATAAGCATGAAATTCAGCGCCCTCTTTTGTCATTGCCCGACCGAGTTTTGATCGAGTGAAAAAAATGTGGTACCCATCAAGTCCAGTCGATGCGGAAAAATTCCTGAGCCAGCGGCGATCAGTTCTGTTCGGCTATACGGTCTATGACGCAGTTTTCGAAGACGCGATTGAGACGTTTCAGGTTGTGGACGCGAGTCTTTCGGATGCAGAAAAAGTAGCCCATCTGGCCAGCGATCGGCCGATGATGGCGGCAAGAGTTCGAGCCACTGACGGCGTGAATTTTTTGCATGCCCAGCATTCTGCGGGGCAATCCGTCACCGAGTTGGCCTCGTACTTCGAGCCGATCGTTTCTCATTGGGAGCAGTACGCTGCATTTCATGAGAGGTATCACAACAACGATGCTGGGGGGGGGGCTGTTGGCCCACATCACGCTGGGTGACGACGACTATTGGCATGCGATACGTCTGACCAGTTGGGCGATCCTGTTTGGCCGATCGAGCGAGCTGCCAAGGCTGTGCCGCTTGTGGGACTATGCCAATCAACCGCTGGATGGCCTGTTGGAGCGGATGGTGGCGCCTTTTGTGTCCGGACGCGGAGTGCTGCCTGACGAGTGCACTCGTCACCTTCCCTACTTCAAGCTGTTGAAGGTGTTTTCTGCAGCTCCAGAAGTTCGTCCCGCTCTGATGGCGCAGTACATGGACGATTGGTATGAGGCCAGCCGTCGTGAGCCTTACTACCGCTCTCACACCAAGGGGCGAGAGCACAACTTCCTCGGCTATTGGAGCTTTGAAGCGGCAGCGGTGTCGGTTTTGCTGGACATCGACGACAGCGGCTACCGTGATCACGAGTTCTATCCGAAGGACATGGCGGACTTTGGCCGAGCACACAAGCTCGCGCAAGAAGGAGATGCCGGTGAATCGACGCGCGATTTGCGTTTGCGCGTCGAAGCCGGCCAACCCTGCCCCCGCGAAGGGGAGTGGGAAACCCCCGCCCAGGCCAACAGCCGCCGCCGCTTCAAGCAGGGCGACGTGATGCCAAGCGTTGAGGGCGACTACGGCCAAACCATCTGGCAATGGGTGAACGACTGACACCGATCATCGACCTGTGGGTCTACGCCACGCTGTTGCTGGTGTTCGTGGCCCTGTTCACCCGCGAAGTGATCGCGCCTGCTTCGCGCAACCACTGTGACCGGCGCTGGCTGATCATGTCGGCCTCCATTGGCGTGATCACCGTGGTGGTGACCTTGCTGCTCGGCTGGGTGTTTGCGCATGGCATTCGCGCCCATGCGATCTGGCCCGTGCCAACAGGTTGGCCCGCTGCGGCGGTGGGCGGGCTCAGCTTCTTGCTCACCAGCTTCGTCTTCTATTGGTGGCATCGGCTCATCCACGCGTCAGACTGGCTGTGGCGATGGACGCATCAGCTGCACCACAGCGCTTTGCGCATCGAGTCTCTCACGGCGTTTTACGCGCACCCGCTGGACACCGCTGCGGCGGTGTTGATCGGCTGCCTGAGCAGCTATGTGGTGCTGGGTGCTTCGCCGATGGCGGCGGCCTGGGCCTTGCTGTGGACAGGCCTGTTCGAGCTGTTCCTTCACGCGGACATGCGCACGCCGCGCTGGCTGGGCTGGGTCGTTCAGCGACCCGAGATGCACCGGGTGCACCATGCCCACGGGCACCACGCGCAAAACTACGGTCTGCCGATTTGGGACGCGCTGTTCGGCACCTTGCGCAACCCCCGTGACTGGCCCGGACCGTGCGGTTTCGACGAAGACAAGTCGGCACAGGTCCACGCGATGCTGATGGGGCGAGACGTGCATCGCGGTTGAGGCGGCGCGGTGCCCGCCCGCCATCCCCGCGCCCCGCACCTTCACTGCTGCGGTTCTTCCTTGAGCTTGCCCACGTCGTAGCCTTGCTCGACCAGCCGCGCCTCGATGGCTGCTCGGTCTGATGCAGCCAGCGTTGGCGTGCGCGACAAGATCCAGAGGAACTCGCGGGAAGGCTCGCCCACCACGGCGTAGCGGTAGTCTTCGGGCAGCTGGATGACCCAGTACGGCGCCCACACCGCGTTGAGCCAGGCCAGGAAGCTCGGCGCAAAGCGCACCTCGAGTTTGGCCGAGTCGGTGCCCTTGGCCACGGGCACGCCAAAGAACTTGGGTGGCTTCAGGCGCGCTGCCCCGATCACCTGGCTGACGCCGCCGTCGGCCGTGCTGCAGCGGTTCGTGACCTCCACTTGCCCGGTCATCAGCAAGCGGTAGTCTGCTGTGGTGTTGCCCACGCATTGCCGCTGGAACACATTGGGGTAGTAAGCGATCTGGTACCAGCGGCCCTGGTATCGCTTGAGGTCGACCGCGGGCACCGTGGTCAGTGCTTCGGTGGCCTGGGCGCTGCCCAGGGCCGTCACGGCCAGCAAAGAGGCTGTGACCAAGATGTGACGCATTTTGTGCATGCCGGAGCTCCTGTTTGAACAGCGTTTGACGCTATCCGATCTGGTGCGGGTGCGTCACCGCAGGGCGCGCGTCAGATCGATTCAAAGCCGACTCAACGGTGCGTGACGGGGGGCATTTCATCCCGTTGGCTGTGGGGCTGCGCCATGCTGGCAGGAGCCAGGCGTGCGCCGCGTTTGCAAAGGGGGCGGCCTGCATCCTGTCGATCAAGGACCAGAAAGCACCACGTGCAGCAAGGCCCGATGGCCCTGAACGCAGATGAAGGCCACCTTGTCTTGCCCCGACTGGCGTCCTCGCGCGGCGATGGGTTGGCAGTTGTCTGCGTGTTGGCTTGGCTGTTGCGCCTCAGCCGCCGCGAGTGCGCCGAGCAGGTCCTGATTCGTGGGCGTCAGCCAAGGGCGGGCGCTGTTGGGCGCCACCACCCACCGAATTGGCGCGTTCGCTGAGGGCGAGCGTGAGGTCGTGCTCAGTCTCGCGGCATCCTGCGGCGATAAGGTCAACTCGGCCACCAGGGACTCCATGTCGGTCGGGGCGGGCAGCCGCGCATCGACCTCTGGTGTGGCAAAGGCCTCCCACCTGGCCGATTGGGGGCGCAGGTCAATGGCCAGCCCTTGTTCGACCACCGACCAGTCGCTTGACGGGCCAGGGGCAGGGCTCTGGGTGGGGGCCAGGATGCAGGCCAGCGCGCCATAGCCCAGCAGCAAGCCGCCGCCACAGGTCAGCAGGCCGGCTCGCCAGAAGCGCCCCTTGATGAGGCCCCAGGCGATCATCGCCAGCAGGACCACATGCAAGCCCAAGAACAATAGCCCTGCCAGCCAGAACAAGAGCTTGCCGATGAAGACGATGGCGAGCATCTCCAACAACCACGCACCCCAGTCCATGGCCTGGGTGGCCGAGCCAGGCAGGACGATGGCACCGGCGTGCGCTGAAATCGGTGCGCCGAGCAGCGCGGTCATGAGTCGGTGGCAAGAAATGGTCGCCCCCATCGTTGCTTTCGGATTCACTTCGCTCATCCTGTTTGATCAAATCAGCGCACCTCGACGCGATGATGCGCCCATGACTCGACAAGACCCAGCTTTGTCGCGTCCAGCTTTGAACTTCGTTGCATCAATGCCATGAAGGAGCCCACCATGATGAATCCTCGTCACGATGAATGCCTGCTTGCGGCAGAGCAGCGCCTGTTGCCGCTGTATGCCGAGCCGCATCGGGCGTATCACAACGTCACCCATGTCCGGGCGCTGCTGAAGCTGACAGACATGCATGCCGACCTGATCCGAGATCCTCTGGCCGTCAAGTTGGCCATTTGGTTCCACGACGCGGTCTACGACACGGCGTTGCCGGACAACGAGCAACGCAGCGCGAGCATGGCGCAGCAGGCATTGTCTCAATGGGGTTGTGGACCCGACTTGATTTCATCGGTCGTGAGCAAGGTGCAAGCAACGGCAGGGCACCGGTGGGAAGACGGAGACACCGACACGGCGTTGTTCCTGGATTTCGATCTGTCCGTGCTGGCTGCACCGCAGGCCGTGTACGACCTGTACGCGACTCAAATCGCCCAGGAGTACGCCTGGGTCCCGCCGCCGGCCTACCGCGCGGGGCGAATCGACGTGTTGCAGGGGTTCTTGCGGCGCCCGCACCTGTACTTCACCGAACGATTTCGCGCACAGTGGGAGGACGGGGCGCGCGTCAACCTGCAGCGTGAACTCAAGGTGCTCACCGATGGGCCATGCACCTCGTGACGGCGGCAGCAACGGGCGCTCACCCTTCAGAAAACTTCGTCATCCAGCCCGCCATGTTCGACAGGGCTACCACGTGTTGAGCCGCGCCAAGCTTGATGGCTTCGGCCGGCATGCCCCACACGACGCTGCTGGCCTCGTCCTGGGCGATGGTGGGTGCGCCGGCTTGCCGCATCTCCAGCAGGCCCAAGGCCCCGTCGTCGCCCATGCCGGTCAGCAGCATGCCCAGGGCGTTTCGGCCAGCCGATTGCGCCACCGATTTCAGCATCACGTCCACCGAGGGGCGGTGCCGCTTGACCAGCGGGCCGTCGGTGACACGCACGCGGTACTGCGCCCCGTGGCGCTCGACGCGCATGTGTTTGCCGCCGGGGGCGATCAGCACGCGGCCGTTGAGGACTCGGTCGCCGTCGCGGGCTTCGAGCACCTCCATCTCGCACATGCTGTTGAGGCGTTGAGCCAATGAGGCCGTGAAGGCTTCGGGCATGTGTTGCACGATGACGATGCCCACCGTGGTGCGCGGCAGGGCCGTGAGGATGGCTTCCATGGTTTGCACGCCACCGGTTGACAGCCCCATCGCGATGAGGCGGTCGGTGGTGGTGGCCATGGCGCCCGGCGAGCCGGGCACGGGGGGCAGGCCCTTGCCCAACATGGGGTTGGGCCTCGGGACACCAGGCATGGCGGCAGACGTGGCGGCGCCGGCTGCGAAGCCGATGGGTGGCTTGTTCACAGGCTGCGGGGGCGCACCGCTGCGCAAGGGCAGCGCTCGCAGGTTGGCCTTTGCTGCGGCCTTGACGGCATCGATCAGGCCGTTGGCGCCGTCTTCCAGGAAGTCTTTCAGGCCAGCCTTGGGTTTGGTCACGAACCCCACTGCGCCGGCCTCCAGGGCCTGCAGGGTGGTTTCGCACCCGACCTCGGTCAGCGTCGAGCACATGACCACGGGCGTCATGCGGTGCGCCATGATCTGCTTGAGGAAAGAGATGCCGTCCATGCGCGGCATCTCGACGTCCAGCACGACGACATCGGGCCACTGGGCCAGCATCTTCGGCCAGGCGAACAGGGGGTCCTGGGCGGTGAAAAGCACCTCCACGCCGGCCTTGGTGAGCAGCTCGGACAGGTGCTTGCGCACCACAGCCGAGTCGTCGATCAGCGCGACCTTGATCCCGGTGGGCATGGCTGTCTCCTGGCTTCGCTGCGGGCGGGTTGTCCGCGCCTCATGTTCACCTCGCCCGTCAGCAGGTTGATGCGGACGGTGCGTGGCACCGATTCGCCGACGTCGACGCCGGTCAGGCAAAAGCCCATCTCGTCCAGCAAGTTGAAGCCCACCTCGATGTTGCGCTCGCCCACGTAGCGCATGGAGCGTTCGAGGTCGGGCATGGTGTCGGCGCCACCGTAGAGGTGCACTTCGTAATCTTGTGGGCGTGTGCCTGCGCGCTTGGTGGCGTCGAACATCATGCCGATGGCCTCTTCGCCGTACTTGCCGTCGCGAGGCTGGCCTGGTTGGCGAGTTCGGCTGGGCAGCAGGTAGTGGCACATGCCGCCGATGCGCCGCTTCGGGTGCCACCAGGTCACGGCCACGCAGGAGCCCAGCAGGGTGTGCAGGTTGGCCACGCCCTCGCCAAAGAACAGCTCACCTGGCATGAGCATGACCTCCTGCGGTGCGGCGGCTGGGCGTGCGCGGGGGTCAGGCATGCTGGTACACCGCCGTGCGAACCGGTTTGATCGGCAACTCGAGGTTGGCCAGCGACTCGGAGTGCCCGGGCAACAGGTGGCCATGGGGCTTCAGGCGTGTGAGCACCCGGCGCACGATGTCGGCCTTGGTCGCCATGTCGAAGTAGATCAGCATGTTGCGCAGGAAGATCACGTCGAACGAGCCGATGTCCGGCAGGGGCTCGAGCAGGTTGGCCGTGATGAACCGCGTGCGCTCACGCAGGGGCTTGGCCATCATCATGTGGGCCGATTGGGCGCCATGACCTTTGAGGCAGTAGCGCTGCTTGTAGTAGTCGGGGATGTCGTCGGCGTGGGTGATGGGGTAGCGCGCCTGGTTGGCCTTGCGCACCACCTCGGTGGACAGGTCGGTGCCGATGACCTCCCAGGGGCGCGTCAGGCCGAGTCGGTCGGCCAACACCATGGCGATGCTGTAGGCCTCTTCGCCCGATGAGCTCGCCGCGCTCCAGACGCGGAACATGCCCGCCGGCTTTTGCTGTGCCAGCAACTGACCGAGGAACTGGAAGTGTTCAGGTTCCCGAAAGAAGTAGGTTTCGTTGGTGGTCAGGCGATCCACCAGCTGCGTCAGGGCAGACTCGTCGTCGCCACCAAGCACCTGGTTGATGAACCGGTCGAGGTCGCGTTCGCCGCGCTCGTGCGCCATCTTCTGCACGCGACCTTGAACCAGTGCCTGTTTGTCGGGGCCCAGCCGGATGCCGGATTGGGCTTCGAAGTAGCTCACCACAGCCTCGAAGCTGCGCTGTGAGATGGCTTGTTCGGTCAGTGCAGCCACAGCGTGTGCTCGTCGGTTGAGGTGATCAGGCGGCTGAGTTCCTGGTCGTCGAAGACCCTGCTGACGTCCAGCAGCTCGACGCTGTGATCCTGGACCCGCACCACGCCGGAGATGAAGTGAGGCGCCACGCGCGTGCCCAGTGCCGGCACCGTGTTGACCTGAGAAGGCTCGACCTCCAGCACCTCGTGGACGGCGTCGACCAGCACGCCGTGGCGCTGGGTGCCGCCGTCGGCAAGGGGGGACTCGACGATGACGATGCAGGTCCGGCGACCGATGGCGGTGCTGTGCAGGCCCAGCCTGGCGCCGAGGTCGAGCACGGGCACGACCGCCCCGCGCAGGTTCATCACGCCTCGCACGAAGGTCGGCATCATCGGCACCTTGGTCATGCGGCCGACTTGCAGGATCTCTCGGATGGGCTCGATGGGCAGGGCATAGAGTGCTTCACAGAGGGTGAAGCGCAGCATCTGCCTTCGCTCCTCGGCCCGCATCGGCTCGAGAGAGCCGAGGGCATGGGGGTCTGCGGTGCTCATGTGGGCTCCCGTTGCTGCAGGCTGGCGGATCAGAAGCGGCCGAAGCTGCCTTCATCGGCGTCAGCGCCGTGGCCGGGCTCGGGGTCCAGCGAGCGGGCGGGGGCGCGCATCATGGGCGATGGCGCCCTGCTGCTGCCGCCGCGAGGGGCCTTGCCTCGACCGCGAGACGGCGCGCCATCAAACGACTCGGCGCCACTGACTCGGAAGAATCGCATCATCTCCTGCAGCTGGCCTGCCTGCGCCGACATCTCTTCTGCGGTGGCAGACAGCTCTTCCGACGCCGATGCGTTTTGCTGCGTGTTGCTGTTGAGGTGGCCCATGGCGTTGGTGATCTGGTTGACGCTACCGGCTTGCTCGCCAGACGCGGCGGAGATTTCCTGCACCAGCTCGCTCGTCTTGTTGATCGACGGCACCATCTGCGTGAGCAGCTGACCGGCGTGTTCGGCCATCTTCACGCTGGAGCCGGCGAGCTCGCCGATCTCCTGGGCGGCCACCTGGCTGCGCTCGGCCAGCTTGCGCACTTCTGCGGCCACCACCGCGAAGCCCTTGCCGTGTTCGCCTGCGCGTGCGGCCTCGATGGCCGCGTTGAGCGCCAGCAGGTTGGTCTGGTAGGCGATGTCGTCGATGATGGAGATCTTGGTGGCGATCTGCTTCATGGCCTCGACGGTGTTGGAGACGGCCGTGCCGCCGTCCACGGCCTCCTTGGCGGCCTTGGTGGCCATGCCGTCGGTGACGCTGGCGGAATCGGAGTTCTGGCGGATGGACGCGGCCATCTCTTGCAGCGAAGCGGTCGTTTCTTCGACGGCTGCGGCCTGCGCCGACGCGGCTTGCGAGAGCGATTGCGAGGTCATCGAGACCTGGCCTGCCGCCGAGTTCAGCTGCTGCGCGGCCGAGCTGACATCGCTGATGGTCATCACCAGCTGGTCGATCATCTTGTTCACGTCGCCCTTGAGCTGTCCGAAGATGCCGCCGTACTCGCCTTCGATCTGGCGAGTGAGGTTGCCCTGAGCCACTTCGCTGAGCACCTGGCTGACCTGGGTCAGGTTGTCCTCGGTGACCGCCAGCAGCTTGTTGATGCCTTCGGCCAGCGTCATGAAGAAGCCGGTCTTGCCATCGAGGCTCACGCGGGCATCGAACTGGCCTTGCGCGGCGCCCAGCACGATGCCGGAGACCTCGTCGACCACGCTGACTTCGGCCGTGCGGTCCAGCCACTCGACCACGGTGCCAGTGCGCTGACCGTTCTCGTCGAGCACCGGTGCCGCCGTCAACGTGAAGGTGCGGCCACCGACCTTGATCTCGCTGCGGTGCGTGCCTTTGATCATGCCCAGCAGGTTGCGCTGGTGGGCGGGGTTGCGATGGAACTCGTCGAAGCTGTGGCCGATGACCTTGTCGGCTGCGAAGTTCGGCAGGGCCTTGCGCAGGTCCGACTCGGCGATGCGCAGCATGTTGTTCACGCTCTTGTTGCAGTAGCGGATGATGCCGTCTGCGTCGGCGATCATGACGCTGGCGCTGACCTCGTCGAGCGCCTGGCGCACGCGCATGGCCTCAAGGCGTTGTGCGTCGATCTGCTTGAACAGGGCGCGCACGCGCTCCACCGTTTCGTTGATGAAGGCCTTCTTGCCAGGCAGCTGCTCGATGTGGGCGTCGAAGTTGCCTCGGCCCATTTCGTCGATGACCGACATGGCCTTCTTCTTGACGTTGATGTGGGCCTCGACCATGTCGTTGACGCCCTGTGCCATGGTGGCGAAATCACCCTGGAAGCGCGAGCTCTGGATGCGCACGTCGATGTCGCCGGCTTCGTGTTCGCGCGCCATGTGGTTCATCTCGGCGATCAGGCCCGTCAGGTTGCCTCGCACGCTCTCGATGATCTGGTTGATGAAGGCCTTTTTGCCGGGCAACTGCTCGATGTTGGCCTGGAAGTTGCCGC
This sequence comes from Comamonadaceae bacterium 2PF, assembly GCA_005502875.1. GTDB lineage: Bacteria > Pseudomonadota > Gammaproteobacteria > Burkholderiales > Burkholderiaceae_C > Aquabacterium. Next base: position 140,020 of record SCMV01000001.1, read on the forward strand.
GACCGAACTCGTCGAAGACCGCGAGGGCGCGCTTCTTGACGGTGATGTGCGCCCCCACCAGCTCATTGACCCGTTGCCCGATGCGGCCGAGGTCGCCGTCCAGCTGGTCGGTGCGAATCACCTCGTCGATGTCCCCGATGGCGTGCTCGGTGCTCACGCGCTGCACCTCGCGGTCCAGGGTCGAGACCTGATCGAGCAAGCGGTTGAGGTGTTTGCCCAGGTCGGGGTTCAGGCCCGCTAGCCGGCTCATGGTCACGCGCTGGCTCAGGTCACCCCGGGCCGCAGCTTCCAGCACCCGAGCGAGTTCCTCGGCGGCGTGGCTCATCTCTTCACGAGCCTGGCGATCTTGTTGTCCGAACAGTTGTGCAAGCATGGATTGCTCCTGAGGTCATTCGCGATGGAGGGGGCCATCGGCGTGCGAACGCAGCTGGTGGCTGTTTTGAATGCACTGGCTGACCAGCGCGGGTACGTCGAGGATGAGGGCCACGTCACCGCTGCCCAGGATGGTGGACCCGGCCAGGCCACGGACCTGGGCGAACATCGAGCCAAGCGGTTTGATGACGGTTTGGTGTTCGCCTGCGAGCTTGTCGACGATCAGGCCGATGGTGCCGATGCCAGCGCGCACCAGCAGCAAGCTGCGCCGGCTGTTGACCTGTGGTTTGACGCCGAAGTGGCGGGCGAGATCGAGGTAGGGCAGGGTCTCGCCCCGCAGGTCGAAGTAGCCGGTGACCTGGTCCATGGCTTGTCGGTGCTCGCGCGGGGTCTCGATGCACTCGACCACCATCTCCAGGGGCACGACGTAGTGCACATCGCCCACTTCGCACAGGAAGCCGTCGATGATGGCCAGCGTCAGGGGCAGTCGGATTTGGGTGGTGGTGCCGCGACCGGCTTCGCTGGCCAGCATCATCTGGCCGCGCAGCGCTTCGATGTTGCGCTTGACCACGTCCATGCCCACGCCACGGCCGGAGATGTCGGTGACCTGCTCGGCGGTCGAAAAGCCCGGGTGGCAGATGAGCTGGTGCACTTCTGCGTCGCTCAGCGTCTGCTCGGGCCCGACCAGGCCGCGTTCGATGGCCTTGCTCAGGATGCGCTCGCGGTTGAGGCCTCGGCCGTCGTCGCTGACTTCGATGACGATGGTGCCCGACTCGTGGTACGCATGCAGCGCCAGTTGGCCGCGTGGGTTCTTGCCGGAGGCGGCGCGTTCTTCGGAGGGCTCGATGCCGTGATCCAGGCTGTTGCGCACCAGGTGCATCAGCGGGTCGGCGATGGTCTCGACCATGCTCTTGTCGAGCTCGGTGTCGGCGCCGGTGATTTGCAGGTCCACGTCCTTGCCGAGGTTCTTGCACACGTCGCGAACCACCCGCTGAAAGCGAGAGAAGGTCTCGCCGATGGGCACCATGCGCAGCCCCAGCGCGCCGTCGCGGGCCTCTTGAACCAGATCGTGGATGCGTTGGGTGGCTTCCGTGACCAGGGGGGCGCCTTCCTGGTGGGCGGCGAGTTGCGCGCCTGAGCTGGCGATCACCAGCTCGCCAATCAGGTCGATCAGCTTGTCGAGCTTGTCGGCTCGCACGCGGATGAACTTGGCGTCGCCTGCGCGCCGGCCCTGGTCGTTGACCCGGCGATCGGGTTGGGGTGCGCTGCGTCGTTCTGCGGGGTGGGCGTCGATGACGTCGGCGGTCGCTGCGGGCTCGATCGGCGCCGTCGCCTGGTGGTCGCTGCTCTCTTCGCCGACGGGTTGGCCGAGCGACGGGGCGGTTGATTCAATCTGGCAGCCCTGCAGTCGCAGCACGTCCAGCCAGGCTGCCAGCGCCTGGCCATCGAGGCCGAGCTCCGCACCCAGCGACAGGTAGGTTTCGGCGTTGGTGTCGGGGCTCAGGATGTGGATGCCGCAATCGTCCTCCGCGAACTCGAACACCGCAGCGATGTCATCGTGGCCGCGCTCGGTCCGCAGCGCGATGTCGAAGCCCAGGTGGCAGGATTCGGCGTCGAGCTGCTGGAGATCGGGGATGGGGTCGCGCCAGGTGTGAACCGCCACCAACTCGCCCAGGTTGCGCAGGTAGCGGATGAAAGCGAGCGGGTCCAGGCCGTTGCGCAGCGCGTCGTTGCCAAAGCGCAGGGTCAGGTGCCACAGGCCACCGCTCGGGGTGATGGCGGACGCTGCTGTGGCGGTGGCTGCACTCGGCGATGTCCGGGGTGCAGGCGCCGACGGTGCTGCGCCGCGCAACTTCAGCAGGTCATCGGTCAGCTCGCGGCTGCGCTGGGCCACCGCGTCACTGGCCTGGCCACTGACGACCTCGTCCATCAGTTTTTCCATCTGGTCCCGACAGGCCAGCAGCACGGCGAACAGCTCGGCGCTCAGGGGCAAGGTGCCGCTGCGCAGGTCCTCCATGACGCTCTCGACCCCGTGCGTGAAGCTGACCACGTGGGTGAAGCCAAACAAGCCTGCCGTGCCCTTGATGGTGTGCGCCGCGCGAAAGGCGGCGTTGAGCATCTCGGTGTCGTCGGGCGTGCTCTCCAGCGTCAGCAGGGCCTGCTCGAACTGGCGCAGCATGTCGCCGGCTTCTTCCATGAACCCTTCTCTTGCCGCGGCGATGATCTCTGCGTCTTCGTCGTTGAGTTGCATGGTGGCTCCGTTTCAGGGCGTCAAGGTTGAGCGAAGTGCTCGCTCAGCCCGAAGATGTCGATCACGTCGCGCACCGGGCGGCTGGGTTTGACCAGCTTGAACAACTTGCCCTCGTGCCCTGCGCCATTCATGGTGGCCAGCAGCAGTTGCATGCCGGCGGAATCGATTTCCTGCACGCCCGATGCGTCGAGTTCGATCACCTCGTGAGCGGCCTCGATCTGGCTCAACCAGCTCTGGCGTGTTTCGGCTGCGTGAACGATGTTCAATTCCGGGCCAGCCTCGATGCGACAAATGGTGCTCATGGCTTCACACCGTCAGGCGGTTGACCAGGTCAACCAGGTCAGATGGGGGGCAGGGCTTGGTGGCCCATGCGGTGGCGCCGGATTCCTTGGCCTGCTGCTTGCGCTGCGGCCGTGACTCGGTGGTGAGCATCACCACGGGCGTGAAGCGGTAGTCACGTTTTTCGCGCATGGCCTTGAGGAAAGACAGGCCATCGAGCTTGGGCATGTCGATGTCGCAGACGATGGCCGAGATCTTGCGCCCGTCGAGCGCTTCCAGAGCGGCCATGCCATCGGCGGCTTCGATGACGGTGTAATCGGCGTGTTCAAAAGCGAACCGCATGACCTGTCGAACGGTCAAAGAGTCGTCAACCAGCATCACGATCTTGCTCATTGCACCCTCCCTTTCAGACGCACAGGCGGTTGACGGCATCCACCAGCTGCGAGGGCTGGAACGGCTTGGTGATCCAGGCTTTGGCGCCTGCGGCTTTGCCTTCGGCCTTCTTGGACTCTTGCGCTTCGGTGGTCAGCATGATCACGGGCAGGAAGCGGTGCGCCGCCGATTGCTTGAGCTCTTTGACGAAGGTGATGCCATCCATGTTGGGCATGTTCACGTCGCACACCACGAGGTTGACCTTGTGTTCGGCGACCCGTTTGAGCGCCTCCAGGCCGTCTCCTGCCTCCACCACGGTGTAGCCAGACTTCTGCAAAGCAAGTTTGACGACGGTTCGAAAACTGCCCGAGTCGTCGACGACGAGGATGGTTTTGCTCATGTGATGTGCCCCTGGGTCAGAAGAATTCGACGCGGCTGCTGCGATCGACCAATTCGGTGTTGTGGTGTTGCGATCTCTGCTCGTCCATCGTGTAGCTGTCTGCCAGCTCGGCCAACCAGCGCTTGATGTCCTGCGGTGTGGGTTGCTGGCCGCTGCCGGAGAAATCGTGGAGGCGGTTGATGTCGCGATTGAGGATCTGCAGCATCTGCTCGATGCGATCCCCGAACTGGAAGCCGGTGAACACGTCTTCCATCTGGGTGGACAAGGCCTGGCTGGTTTCGAGCAGGTCAGAGCCGCCGGAGATGGAGCCCCCCAGCGACTCGAACATCGCGGTGATGGCGTGCCTGGCGCGCAGCTCCAGCTCCAGTCGAAGCTGCTCATCGTTGCTGTCCTGGATCAGGGCTTCTTGCTGCATGGTGTGGGTGGCGGCATGCAAGGGCTGCAGCAACTGGTCCATGCCATCACACATGGCGATGATGGATTCCGACACCCGGCGGATCTCTCCGGAGATCGTCTGACGGGCGGCCATCTCATCGGGCGATCCGTTGGTGCCACGCACCGCTTCGATGGACGCGTTGAACGCCACCATCCGCGTGTGCTGGGCCAACTCGCGGGCCTCTTTGCTCCAGGTCAGCAGGCTGCCCAGCGTGTCGGCGCAGACCTTGAGTTGCGCGCGCATGGCCTCACGCTGATCGAAGGCGCGCTCCAGCGGCGCCATCAGCTCCATGAGTGCGGGCCGCTGTGCGTCCACGGCCTCGCCGATGACCCCCGCCGAGGCGCTTGGCTTGAAGTTGGCCAGGCGATCGGCCATCGTGGCCATGAGGGTCGACAGGTCGGAGAACGTCATCAACAGGCGCTCCAGGCCCTCTCTGTTGGCGTCTCGACCCAGGGTGAGTTGTTTGCTCCACTCATCGGTCAGGCTGCGCACCAGCTGGTGCATGCCGCCCTGGCCGGTGTCTGCCGTCGAGTCGTCGTCCGGCGCGCTGACGGGTGTGCTGGCGGGTGTGAGGGTGTCGGGGCGGCGCTGAGACCAGCAAAGCCCGACCCATGCCAGCAACAGGCCCGCAGCCGACAAGGCCGTGCCGAACCAGCCACCCTGCCAGCCTCCCAACAAGGTCAAGCCGATGCCCGGCACCCAGCTCAGGGATGCGATGCCTGACTTGTGTCCAGGCTGGCGCTGTGGCGGGACCAGCCAGGTGGGCAGGTTCAGCAAGCGGTCAGGTGACATGTTCCGATGGCTCCAGAAGGGGGGAGCCAGGTCGTGTCGCATGGGGCAACGCACAGGCTCTCGAACCGTTATCGGCTCTGCCTGCCTTTTTTTCATATTTTCCGCTCGCCCAAGTGTGGAAAAGCACCGCCTTGGGGTGGCATTTGGAATTGGGCCTCAACCTGGTCGACCGGGCGGTCGATACACCCACTGTTGTTTGGCCATGTCGGCCGGTGCGCGATGTCGCGCGCGCTCGGTTGTCGCACTCGAACACCCAACATGACTCACCATGACGCACCTTGAACAACGGCCTTTGATGCATCGGTTCATGGCCCGGCTGTTCATGCCGGGCGCCTGGCTGCTCAACCGCATGCCCACCGCCGGCAAGTTCGGGCTGCTGGGGGCCTTGATCTGCCTGCCGCTGGCGTGGCTGGCCTGGAGCGAGGTCCATGCACAGATCAAGAGCAACGAACTGCTGGACCTGCACCGAGCACAAGTGGCGGGCCTGCCGGCCTTGTTGCGGGCGGAGCAGGCGATCCTCAAGGGCCTGGTCCTGGACGAAGCAGGGCAGCGCGATGCGCTGGCCGCTGTGCAGCAGTTCGAGCAGGCTTGGTCGCCTGCAAGCGCCATCGCGCCCATCGACGAGGTCCTGAACGAGCTCAAGAAGGCGATCCAGGCGGACCGGGGCGGGCCGATCGAAGGCCGCACCGAAGCCTTGTTGAGCTTGGTCTATGCCATGAATGCCTCTGACATGGCAGCGCACGGCAGTTCGGCCCCGGATCCGTTTTCTGCGGTGATGCTGGTGGCTTATCCTGAATTGGTGAGAGCGGCGCGCTTGCACCAGTTGGGCGTTCGCCAGCAGGACTACCCGCTTGCCATGCAGATGTACCAGCATCAGGCGCGGCTGGTCAAAGAGGCGAGGGCTCGCCAGGCTTTCGAGATGCCCGCAAGCACCACCCCCGAGCAGCTGTTGGACGGCATGGCGAAAAGACAAGCCGACATGGCCGCGTCATTGCAGGCCGAGATCGACGACATGGTGGCCGCCAACCGCATTCGCCTGTGGACCCACGCCCTGGCTTTGGGCGCACTCTTGGTCGCGGTGCTGTACATGGCAGGGGCGCTGCAGCACACCACCATGCGGCGCATGGCCACCCTGCAGCGGATGGTGGCCGCCATGGAGCAGGCCGACTTCAGCAACCGGCTTCGCGTGGACGGTCACGACGAAGTGGCCGACATGCTCTCGAGCATGAATGGCTCGTTCGACCGGCTCAGCGAGCTGATCCGTGTCGTCCAGGACGGGGCATCGGCCGTGCAGTTCGCGACCGAGCAGCTGGCCTCGGGCAACACCGACCTGTCCGATCGCAACCGCCGCACCATCGGCGGGCTGCAGGACGTGGTGGCTTCGGTGGCACGCTACGCCACGCAGCTGCAGGCTTGCGGCTCAGAGGTCGAGCGCATGGCCGAAACCGTGCAGAAGCTGCGCATGGACTCGGCCAACTCGCGCAAGCAGATGAGCCGCTTGCAAGAGCGCATGGACGCCCTGCGCAACCACAGCCAGGACATCAGCCAGATCGTCAGCCTGATCGACGCCATCGCCTTTCGCACCAATGTGCTGGCGCTCAACGCCTCGATCGAGGCCAGCAAGGCCGGGGAGGCGGGCAGGGGCTTTGCGGTGGTGGCTCAGGAGGTTCGCTCCCTGGCCATGCGCAGCGCCGACTCCTCGCGCAAGATCGCCGACATCGTGCGTCGATCGACCGAAGACATCGACCTGGGGGCCGCCATGGCCGAGGAGGCCGGCCGCGTCATCATGGGCTCGGAGGGCCACATCGACGACGTGCACCAGGCCATCACCGGGGTGGCCAAGCTGACGCGCGAGGGCGAGGACGAGTCCAAGGTCATCCTGTCGGAGATCCGCACGCTCTCGGACGTGACCGAGCGCAACACCGACCTCGTCAACCAGTTGGCCAACGCCAGCCGCGCCCTGCAGAACCAGGGCAGCACCCTGACCGACAAGGTCAACCAGTTCCAGCTGGGTTGATGCCCCCGTGCGGGCGGCGCCAGGCGCAGGGGCCTAAAATCGCGGGATGAACACGCCCGTCCGTCCGTCCGCTGCCACCCCACCCGTGGAACGCCGCCCCTACACCCGTGCCGCGCAGCTTCCCGAGATCATGCGCCAGCGCATCGTGGTGCTCGACGGCGCCATGGGCACCATGATCCAGCGCTACAAGCTGACCGAGGCCGACTACCGGGGCGCGCGTTTTGCCGAGCATGGCAAAGACCTCAAGGGCAACAACGAGCTGCTGCAGCTGACCAAGCCCGAGGTGATCCGCGAGATCCACGAGCAGTACCTGGCTGCGGGCGCAGACATCATCGAGACCAACACCTTCGGTGCCACCACCGTCGCACAAGACGACTACGAGCTGCCCGAGCTGGCCATCGAGATGAACCTGGTGGCCGCGCGCATGGCCCGCGAGGCCTGTGACAAGTACAGCACGCCTGACAAGCCGCGCTTCGCGGCGGGCGCCATCGGCCCCACGCCAAAGACGGCCAGCATCAGCCCCGACGTGAACGACCCGGGTGCGCGCAACGTCGACTTCGACACCCTGCGCCAGGCCTACTACGAGCAGGCCAAGGCCCTGATGGACGGCGGCTGCGACGTCTTCCTGGTCGAGACCATCTTCGACACGCTCAACGCCAAGGCGGCCATCTTCGCCATCGACGAGCTGTTCGAGGACACGGGCGAGCGCCTGCCCATCATCATCTCGGGCACGGTGACGGACGCCTCAGGCCGCATCCTGTCGGGTCAGACGGTGAGCGCCTTCTGGCACTCGGTGCGCCACGCCCACCCGCTGGCCATCGGCCTGAACTGCGCGCTGGGCGCCACGCTGATGCGCCCTTACGTGGAAGAGCTGGCCAAGATCGCCGGCGACACCTTCATCAGCTGCTACCCCAACGCGGGCCTGCCCAACCCGATGAGCGACACCGGCTTCGACGAGACACCCGAGATCACGGGGGCGCTGGTCGAAGAGTTTGCCAAGTCCGGCTTCTTGAACATCGCCGGTGGCTGCTGCGGCACCACGCCCGATCACATCGCCGAGATCGCCCGCCGCGTGGGCAGCTGGAAACCGCGATGCCTGCACGATGGCCAGGCCACGGGCTTCTTCAGCCAGCTCTCACGCGCGTGAGCCGCTGACCTTGAATTGGTCCACCACCTGAGCCAGTTCCTGGGCCTGCACCTTCAGCGACTCGGCTGCGGCTGCGCTTTGCTCCACCAGCGCGGCGTTCTGCTGAGTGCCTTGATCCAGCACGGACACAGCTTGGTTCACTTGCTTGATGCCGTCGTTCTGTTCCGAGGCGGCATTGCTGATGGCCTGGATCAGGTCTGACACCTTCTCGACTTTGTCGACGATGTCGCTCATCGCCGTCCCGGCATCACCCACCAGGGCCGCGCCATTGCCCACACGGGTCACGCTGTCGCTGATCAGGTTGCGGATCTGTTTGGCGGCTTCGCTGCTGCGTTGAGCCAGGTTGCGAACCTCGGCGGCCACCACCGCAAAGCCTTTGCCCTGCTCTCCGGCGCGTGCCGCTTCCACGGCTGCATTCAACGCGAGGATGTTGGTCTGAAAAGCGATGCCATCGATGGTGCCGATGATCTCCGAGATCCGTTTGGAGCTCTCGGTGATGTCATTCATGGTGGCAACCACTTGTCCCACCAGGACGCCGCCGTGACGCGCCGATTCGCTCGCCTCGACAGCGATGGCGCTCACGTCCGTCGCGGTCTGAGCGCTGTTTTGCACGCTGGCCGTCATCTGTTCCATGGCGGCAGCCGTTTGCTGAAGGCTCGATGACTGAGCTTCGGTTCGACGAGACAAGTCATTGTTGCCGGAGGCGATCTCGGCACTGCTGCTGCGGATGCGGTCGCTGCCACTGCGCACCCGAGTGACCATGTCAGACAAACCACTGCGCATGGCGTCCAACGAGTTGAGCAAGTGACCGATTTCGTCGTTGCGCTGCGATTGGATGCTTTGGGACAGGTCGCCCTCGGCCACGGCACGGGCCAGGCGAGCGGCATCGTTCAGCGGCTCGGTGATGGTGCGGGGCAACGACCAGGCGAGGTACCCCGATACCCCCACCGCCGCCAATGAAATGACCGCCAGCAACGCTGCATCGGTTTGAGCTTGGGTGTCGGACTTCGCAACCGAGTCCCTGGAGCGGCTGCGGCTCAGCGCGCCCAAGGCGTTGATGGTCTCGTCGAGTCGAGCCAGCAGCGGCATGCACTCCTGGTTCATGCGTGCCGTTGCTTCGCCGATCTGGCCCTTGGCAGCTGTCTCGACGATGGCAAGCGCAACGGCGCCGTACTGCTGTTCAATGTCAGCCAACTCTGCGAGCAGGCGAGTCTCCTGCGCAGACGGCTGGTCTTGCTGGTTCAACTGCGCCAGTTTGCGATGGGCCTCTTGCACCTGTGCATGGGCTTTCACGGCTGCTTGCTGGGCTTTGGCGCGATCTTGTGGGCTCGCCGCGAGCACCATGTTTCGCGCGGCGATGGCGCGTGTGCCCGATGCAGAGTGGATGTCGTCAACCAGGGTGGTCTTGGCCTCCACGATCTGCACGTGGCGCTCGAAGGTTTGGTGCGTTTGCCGCAGCAGCCACAGCGACGTCAGCGCCACGGCGAGCATGGCGATGGCCAGCAGCGCGAAACCGCCCACCAGGCGAGCTTTGACGGAGAGTTGGGTCATGGTGTTGTTCTGAATACTTGGCTGGTTGCTTGGCCTGTGCGGGCGGTGTCGGCTTCAGTTTTCGGATGACCACGGCAGTGGTGTTTTCGGACGCGCTGCCTTGGACTTGTGGCGCAAAACGGAGTCAAAGCCGGGTCGGCCACCTGCGCTGATGCTGTTGAGCAGGCCCGCGACATCGGGCTCGGCCATGGATTGCAGTTCCGGGCGCATGCGCTTGACCACCACCGCGAGGTGTGCGGGGTTGACGAACTGGTGGGTGGCGTGAACCAGCAGGAGCGCAGCGTAGAGGTCAGGCACGCGCGTGCAGATCAGCTCGATGCGGCGCACCACGTCCGCAGGCCTGATAAGGCTGCCCGGGAGCAGCCAGTCAACTTCGGGGTCGGTTGCGGTGATGTTCGCCATGCAGGGAGCCCAGGGTGAGGGTGGCGCCTGGCAACCCTCCTCGGCCACCGATGGAGGGTAATTTCAGACATGCATGGGGTTTTCGGTCGAAGGATCAGCGCCCTGAACAGCCTGCGTTTAAAAGCACCTGAGCACTGCGTGAACATGTCACGCCATGGCGACCCACAGCGGGCTCAAACCGATGTGTCCTTGACGTGAATCAAGGGCAATGGTGAGTGAAAGGGGCCTCTCAGGCGTAAGGGTCCTCGAAACCCAGCGCCGCCAGGATCTCGCGCTCCCGCGCTTCCATGGCCTCGGCTTCCTTCTTCTTCATGTGGTCCCAGCCCTGTGCGTGCAGGGTGCCGTGCACCAGCATGTGCGCGTAATGCGCTTCCAGGCTCTTGCCCTGCTCGGCGGCTTCCTGCTCGATCACGGGCGCGCAGATGATCAGGTCGGCCATCACCACCGGCTCTTGCGCGTAGTCGAAGGTCAGCACGTTGGTGGCGTAGTCCTTCTTGCGGAAATCGCGGTTCAGGGCCTGGCCCTCCTCGGCATCGACCAGGCGCACGGCGATCTCGGCATCGGCCTCGAGCGAGGCCTTGATCCAGCGCGCCACCTTGTGGCGGGGCAGGGTGTCTTTGTGGCGTTTGTCGGCGAACTGCAGGCTCAAAGAGAGGGTGGGCTTCATGGGGCGGTCTTGCGTGGGGGGCGGCGGCGAGCGGGTTCGGCTGTTGGTAGGGCGGTGGGCTCGGCTGGCGCGGCAAGCGGCGCGGCCGGCAGGCCAGGGCGCGCATCGGCGGACGAGCCCACCTGGTCGGCGTCGTAAGCCGCCACGATGCGGGCGACCAGCGGGTGGCGCACCACGTCGGAGGTGTCAAAGCGCGTGAACGCGACACCCCTGACCCGCTTGAGGATGCGGTCGGCCTCGATCAGGCCCGAGCGCGCACCACGCGGCAGGTCGATCTGGCTGACGTCACCGGTCACCACCGCGCGCGAGCCAAAGCCGATGCGCGTGAGGAACATCTTCATCTGCTCGGGCGTGGTGTTCTGGGCCTCGTCGAGGATGATGAAAGCGTGGTTGAGCGTGCGCCCGCGCATGAAGGCCAGCGGCGCGATCTCGATGAGGCCTTTCTCGAAAGCCTTGGTGACGCGGTCGAACCCCATGAGGTCGTACAGCGCGTCGTACAGCGGGCGCAGGTAGGGGTCGACCTTTTGCGTGAGGTCGCCGGGCAAAAAGCCCAGTCGCTCGCCGGCCTCGACCGCCGGGCGGGTCAGGATGATGCGCTGCACGGCGCTGCGCTCGAGCGCGTCGACCGCGCAGGCCACGGCCAGGAAGGTCTTGCCGGTGCCGGCGGGGCCGATCCCCAGGGTCAGGTCGTGGGCCAGGATCTGCTGCAGGTACTTGACCTGGTTGGGCGTGCGGCCCTGCAGGTCGGCGCGGCGGGTGTGCAGGGTGGGGCCGCCCTCGCCGCCCTCACCGGGGTCGGCCAGCGGCAGGTCGTCCAGGGCGCCGCTCTGGCGCGCTGCAGGCTTGCGCGCAGGCGCGGCCTCACGCAGGGCGCTGGCCACCGCCAGCTGCACCATCTCGGCGCTGAGCGGGCGGTCGCTGCGGGCGTACAGGCTGTCGAGCAGGTCGGCGACCTGCTGGGGCGTGCCCCGTGCGCCGTCGATGCGAAAGCGCTCGCCCCGGCGGTGCAGGGTGACGTGGAAGGCGGCCTCGATGGTGCGCAGGTGCGCGTCGAGCGGGCCGCACAAATGGGCCAGCCGGGTGTTGTCCGCAGGGGCTAAGCTGTGCCTGAGTTGCATGGGTGGGGCAGATCCGATCAGAAAAGCAGGCAAATTGTCGCTTCTCCGGGTGCCGCCCGTGTGACTTCTCTTGCGAAAATGACCGATCTTTGGGTTCGTGCCTCCTGGCGCGCCCTGGGCTTGTGGAGTCCCCCTTGAATGTGACGCATCGCTGGTGGCCGTTTCGCGGCCGCTCTTCCTCGCGGGAACAAGCCCCCGTCGATCCTTCTTCTGCTGCCGAGTCGTCGGCAGATCCCTCCCTGGCCGCCGCATCGGGCGGCAGCGCTTTCCCGGGGCCGTTTCGCTTGTGGGTGGTGCTGGGTCTGTCGCTGGCCTTGCTGGTGGCGCTGGCCCTGGTCGTTCTGAACCAGGAGGCCACGCGCCTGAGCCAGCCTGGCGCCCGCCAGGTGCTCGACGGTGCGTTGCAGCCGCTGACGCAAGCCTGGGCCGTGCGCAGCGATGCGCCCCGTTTCCCCGACGGGTCGGGGGGGCAGCTGGTCGCGCTGCCGGATGAGTGGTCTCGCTCGCAGCCTGGCCACAAGGGCGCCGTCTGGTACCGATTTCACTTCGACTTGCTCAAACAGCCTCCCAAGGAGCAGGTGCTGGGTGCGCTGATCGACCGAGCCTGCTCCAGCGTCGAGGTGCACCTCAATGGCGTGCTGCTCTACCGCAGCGGCCGCATGAGCGAGCCCTACACCCGCCAGTGCTTCAGCTCGCACGTGGTGGCGCTGACGTCCAACCTGCTGCGCGAGCGTGACAACAACCTGGACGTCAAGATCGTGGGCTACCCGATCGGCCACGTCAGCGCCCGTCAGCGCGCCGGCGGGCTGGCGGCTGTCCAGGTCGGCACCCTGGCCGAGGTGCAGGAGGCCGCCGAGGATTCGACCTTCTGGACGCTCACCCTGTCGCAGATCATGGGCGGGGTGCTGGTCGTCATGGGCGTGTTCGCGCTGGGCCTGGCCTGGGTGCGCAAGCTCAACTACCTGCTTTACTTCGGGCTGCTGACCATGGGCTGGTCGGTGATGACCGGGCGCTTCTGGCGCGGCGAGTTGCCCGTGCCCAACGACGCCATGGAGGTCTTCATCGCCATCATGATGGGCCCGCTCAACGCTTTTGCCGTCAAGTTCCTGCTCGGTTACGCCGGTGCGGGCGTGCGCCCGGGCAGCGAGCGCGTCTGGGTCGACCGCATCAACCTGCTGCTTTGGGCGCAATGCCTGTTGTTGCCGCTGAGCCTGCTGGTGCTGGGCGAAAACCGCATTTTCCTGGTCTCGCGCGTTTGGTTCATCGTGTTCACGCTCGAGCTGTTCGTGGCCATCGGCTACTTCCTGTGGCTGGCCGCCCAGGCCCGGCGCTCCGAGTTCTGGATGATGAGCGTGGCCTTGGGCGTGGTGGCGGCGGTGCTGGGCATCGAGCTGTCCTACCAGAACGGCCTGCTGCAAAGCGGCGGCCTGCACATCACCCACTTCGTGCTGCCGCTGCTGTACGCCGCCGTGGGCGTGCGCCTGATCCAGGTCTACGTGCGGGCCCTGCAGTCGGCCGAAGGTGCGCGCCTGCACCTGGAGCGCCGCGTGCAGGAGATCAGCGTCGAAATCGAGCGCAACTTCAACCAGATCGCCGAGCTGCGCATCGAGCAGATCGCCGAGAAAGAGCGCAAGCGCATCGCTGGCGACCTGCACGACGACCTGGGTGCCAAGTTGCTGACCATCGTGCACACCTCCGACAACGACCGCATCTCCACCCTGGCGCGCGAGGCCCTGGAAGAAATGCGCCTGTCGGTGCGCGGCCTGACCGGCAAGCCGCGGGTGCTGTCCGATTCGCTGGCCGACTGGCGCAGCGAGGTGGTGCAGCGCCTGGGCGAGGCGGGCATCGAATGCGAATGGCGCAACCCCAACGACGTCATCGAAGAACCCCTGTCTTCGCGCACCTACGTGCAGACGACCCGCATCCTGCGCGAGGCCATCAGCAACATCATCAAGCACAGCGGCGCCTCGCACGTGATCATTTCGGCGGATGTCGACCTGGAGCACCACGTCTTCACGCTGGTCATCCAGGACAATGGCCGAGGCATCCCGATGGAGCTGGACGGTCGACTGGACCGCGGCCACGGCATGACCAGCATGAAGCACCGCGCCAAACAGCTCAACGGGCAGTGCCTGGTCGAGTCCGGGCCTGGGTTCGGCACCGTCATCCGCCTGACCCTGCCGCTGGAAATCGCCGCAATGCAACAGGTCTTGCCGCCCCGTGGGGCGCTGGAAGGGCTGTCTTCTGGCGCGCAGCCCGGTTCGCGTGGACAATGAGCGCAGTAACTTTTACCGCAAGCGCAGTGAGGCCCCTGAAACCATGAAGCAAATCCTCCTCCTCGAAGACCTTCCTGAAATCCGGGCATGGCTCAAGACGCTGGCGCTGCAGGTGTTCCCGGGTGCCCAGATCAGCGAGAGCGCGCGCATCCACGACGCGCTGGAGCTGGTCAATGCCGTGCGCTTTGACGTCGCCATGGTCGATTTGGGGCTGCCCGACGGCTCCGGTGTCGAGGTGGTGCAGGCCCTGCGCGAAAAGCAACCCGACGTGCAGTCGGTGGTGGTCACCATCCACGACGACGACGATCACCTCTTCCCCGCCCTGCAAGCTGGCGCCTTCGGGTACCTGCTCAAGGAACAGTCGCGCGAGCAACTGGCCGAGCAACTGCAGCGCATCGCCCAGGGTGAACCGCCTTTGTCGCCGTCCATCGCCCGCCGCGTGATCCAGTACTTCACCGCTCAGGCCCGCCTGCAGCCGGTGCACCAGCCCGACACGGTGACCCCGCACGTGCAGCTCACCGACCGCGAGAACGAGGTCCTGTTGCGCGTGGCCAAGGGCTTCACGCTGCCCGAAATCGGCCAGCAGCTCAACCTGTCGCGCCACACCATCGCCGACTACGTCAAGCAGATCTACCGCAAGCTCAACGTGTCTTCGCGCGCCGAAGCCGCGCTGGAAGCGCAGCGTCTGGGCCTGTTCCGCCGTTGACCTTTGCCGACCGCCGCTGACCTGACCCGATGATTTCCCGCTTGGTTGGCGTGCTCGCCGGCAAGGCCCCGCCGCACGTCCTCGTTGACGTGCACGGCGTGGGCTACGAAGTCCAGGTGCCCATGAGCACCTTCTACAACCTGCCCGACACCGGTGGCCAGGTCACGCTGCTGACGCAGTTCATCGTCCGAGAGGACGCCCAGTTGCTGTTCGGCTTCCTGACGGCGGGCGAGCGCGAATCCTTCCGCGAGCTCATCAAGATCAGCGGCGTGGGCCCGCGCATCGCGCTGGCGCTGCTCTCGGGCCTGAGCACCGACGAGCTCGCAGCCGCCGTGTCGGCGCAAGACACCTCGCGCCTGGTCAAGGTGCCGGGCGTGGGCAAAAAGACGGCCGAGCGGCTGCTGCTCGAGCTCAAGGGCAAGCTGGCACCTGTGCTGGCCGCTCCGGGCTGGTCGGCCACCTCCGACCACCAGGCCGACATCCTGCAGGCCCTGATCGCCCTGGGCTATTCCGAGAAAGAAGCCCAGGCCGCGCTCAAGCAGCTGCCTGCCGACGTCTCGGTGAGCGATGGCATCAAGCTGGCGCTGAAGTCGCTGGCGCGCTGAGCCGGACGCTGCGTCAGCGCCCGGCGTCGCGTGTTCGCGCTGGGCTCGCGCGCGGCATCCCAGGGCGCGCCCTGGGCTGGGGCATGATGGCTGCATGCGACCGATCCTCACGCTCCTTGCTCCCTGCCTCGCGCTGTCTGCCTGCCTGAGTTGGGCCGGCCCATCTGCCGTGGCGCCCCAGCGCAAACCCGCCGCGCCTGTTGTCGAGTCGGCCGGTGGCGTGCGCACGGCGACCGAGCTGTGTGCGCAGATGGTGCGCCGGCTGCCCAACGTCTCTCGCCCCTTGTGCACGCGCGCCGAGTTGCAGGCGGGGCCGGGTGCCTCGGTGCGCGGCACGCCCATCTTCCAGCGCGACGTGGTGGCCCCGCAGGCGCGCCTGAAGGTGCTGGTGGTGGGCGGCATCCATGGTGACGAGCCTTCGTCGAGCTCGCTGGTGCTGCACTGGATCGACCAGGCCCTGCTCACGCCCTCGAACATCCACTGGCGCTTCGTGCCGCTGATGAACCCCGACGGCATGCTCAAGGACAAGCCCACCCGCACCAACGCTCGGGGCGTGGACCTCAACCGCAACTTCCCCACCCCCCATTGGGACAAGGAGGCGCCGCTCTACTGGGCCAAGCGCACGGGCTCCGACCCGCGCCGCTTCCCTGGTCCCAAAGCTTTGTCCGAGCCCGAGTCGCAGTGGCTGCACGAGGAGATGGCGCGCTGGAAGCCCGACCTGATCGTGGCCGTGCACGCGCCTTACGGGGTGCTCGACTTCGACGGCCCGCACGTGCCGCCGCAGCGCCTGGGGCGCCTGTACCTGGACCAGGTCGGCATCTTCCCGGGCAGCCTGGGCAACTACGGCGGCGTGCACAAGAAGCTGCCGGTGGTGACCATCGAGCTCAACAGCGCGCTGCGCACGCCGCAGGCCGCCGAGATGCGCCAGATGTGGCTGGACCTGCTGCGCTGGACGGCCGAGAAGCTGGGCGCGGACTGAGTTCACCCCAGCTGCGGCAACCGGGGCGTCACCCGCCTGGGCGCTGGGAGGCGCGGGTTCAGCGCGTCGGTGGTGCCGCCTGCTGCGTGGGCAGCGTCGACAAGATGCCCAGCAGGCGCGGGATCTGCAGCGGCTTGACCAGGTAGTGGTTGAAGCCGGTCTGCAGCGCGCGGGCGATGTGGTCGGGCAGGGCGTCGGCGCTGAGCGCCAGCAGCGGCAGCTTGCGGAAGTCGGTCTGCGCGCGCAGCTTGCGGCACATGTCCAGGCCCGAGCCGTCGGGCAGGTTGATGTCGATGAGGGCCACGTCCGGGCGGTGCGACTCGATCGCGGCCATGCCCTCGGCGGCGCTTTCGGCCGAGAACAGCCGCACCTGCGGGTAGGCCGCGAACACGGCCTCGACCAGGCTGCGGTTGAGCGCGTTGTCCTCGACGTGCACGATGCGCAGCGGTGGCAGCATGACGGCCGGCTCCTGGCCACGCCCCACCGGGCGGCCCACGCCCTGGGCTTCGGCCAGAGGCAGGTGCAGCGCGAAGATGGAGCCGTGGCCCAACGTGCTGGTCACCTCGATGCGGCCATGCATGAGCTCGGCCAGGCGCTGCGACACGGCCAGGCCCAGGCCGTTGCCATGGTGGCGCCCTCGTGAAGAATCAAGTCGGGTGAAGGGCTGGAACAGCCGGGGCAGGTCGCCCTGGTCGATGCCGAAGCCCTGGTCGCGCACCTCGATGACGCCCATGCGCTCGTCGGCGGCGGGCTTGCCGGTCAGCCAGACCGTCGAGCCCTCGGAGCTGTACTGGATGGCGTTGCGCACCAGGTTGGTCAGGATGGAGCGGGTGTGCTGGCCGTCGGCCCACGCGGTCATGGGCGGGCAGTCGATCACCAGGGTGATGGACTGGGCCTTGGCCTCGTCTTCGAGCGCGGCGCGGATCTCGCGCAGCAGCACGGCCACCTCGACGCGTTGCGGGCGGATGCCCACGGCCTTGTCGTCGAGCTGGGCGAACTCCAGGGCCTGGTCCAGCAGCGACAGCATCTGGTGGCCGGCGGTGGCGATGTGCTGCAGGTGGCGCCGCTGGCTCTCGGGCAACTGCTGCAGGTCGGCCATGTCCAGCAACTGCGTGAAGCCCAGGATGGCGTTGAGCGGCGAGCGCATGCTGTGGCTCATGCGGCCCAGGAACTCGACCTTGCCGGCCAGGGCCACCTCGGCCTCCAGGCGGCGGGCGTGCTCGGCTTCGGCGCGACGCGGCTCGGTGATGTCGGTCAGCACCTCGATGTAGCGGCTGATCTGGCCTTCGGGGCCGTGCACGGGCTGCACCGAGCGGCGCACCCAGAAGGGCTCACCATCCTTGCGGTGGTGACAGACCTCCAGGCGCTCGACGCTGGCGCCCTGGGCCAGGTTCTGGTTGATCTGAGCGACGACGGCGGCGTCGGTGTGCGGGCCGCTGAGCAGCTCTTCGGGCAGCTGGCCGTGGCACTCGGTGAGCGTGAAGCCGGTCAACCGCGTGAAGGCCGGGTTGACCCAGCTGATGCAGCGGTTGGCGTCACAGATGAGGATGGCGTCGGTGACGCGGTCGGCCACCAGGGCCAGCTCCTGGTTGGTGGCCTGGGCGCGCTGCAGGGCGGTCTGCAGCTGGCGCATCAATTGGGTCTGCTGGTCCAGGGCGTCCTGGCGGGTGTGCAGTTCTTCGAGGAGGCGTTGGTTGTCGTCGGACATGGACTCGGAGATCCCCATGGGCAGGGAACGACGGGGTGCGTCGGCGTGGCGGGCGGGCAGGACCTGGGGCATGGCGGGCTCCTCGTTTTCCTATTGGCCGTGGACCACCCTTTTGACGGGGTGATTTCCCGAGCAATCCATGTTAGGGAATTTCGGAGCGCTTGACCATCCATGTCAGGCCGGGCTTACCCGTGCTTTCAATTGGGGAATCTGCTTGCGATTAGGATGGCTTTCAATTTTGCGCAATCAAACACCGCCATGTCATCTGTTTACGACTTCGAAGCCACCTCCATCACCGGGCAGCCCGTCAAGCTGGCCGACTTGCGTGGCAAGGTGATCCTGATCGTCAACACGGCCAGCAAATGCGGTTTCACGCCGCAGTTCGAGGGCCTGGAAAAGCTCTGGCAGGCCCGCAAGGACCAGGGCCTGGTGATCCTCGGTTTCCCGTGCAACCAGTTCGGCTCGCAAGACCCGGGCAGCGACGGGGACATCGCCTCGTTCTGCCAGCTCAACTACGGCGTGAGCTTCCCCATGATGAGCAAGGTCGATGTCAACGGCGCAAGCGCCCACCCGCTCTACCAGTGGCTGGTCAAGGAGGCCCCTGGCATCCTGGGCACCAAGGCCATCAAATGGAACTTCACCAAGTTCCTGATCGGCCGCGACGGCCAGGTGCTGGGCCGTTACGCGCCCACGGACACCCCCAAGGGCCTGGACGCCGACATCGCCCGGGCGTTGGCAGGCTGATGCCCCTGGGCCTTCGAGGCCATGCCATCCGAGCCCACATCGGCGCGCCCGATTCGGGCAGGATCGTCTTCCCCTTCACCCGCACAACCCAAGCAGAGGACCCCATGAAGCTGATGGACTACGGCGTCAAGCCGCTCGATTTCCAGAACCCGCAGGCCCACCTGAGCACGGTGGACAACGGCCTGTCTCGCCGTGGCTTCGTGGTCACCGCCCTGGCCAGCGGTTTCGCGGTGGCGGCCCAGCCTGTGCTGGCCCAGGCCATCAAGACCGACGACAAGGGCCTGATCGCCGGCGAGGTGAAGATCCCGGTGGCTGGCGGCTCCATCCCCGGCTACCGCGCCGTGCCCAAAAAGCCGGGCAAGTACCCGGTGGTGCTGGTGGTGCAGGAGATCTTCGGCGTGCACGAGCACATCCAGGACATGTGCCGCCGCTACGCCAAGGCCGGCTATTACGCCATCGCGCCCGAGATGTTCGCGCGCCAGGGCGATGTCTCCAAGATGACGGACATCGGCCAGATCCTGTCCGAGGTGGTCTCCAAGGTGCCCGACGCCCAGGTGTGCGCCGACCTGGACGCCGCCGTCGCGTTCGCGGGCGCGAGCAAGCAGGCCGACACCGCCCGCGTGGGCCTGGTGGGCTGGTGCTGGGGCGGCCGCACCGCGTGGATCTACGCCAAGCACAACCTGAAACTCAAGGCTGCGGTGGCCTACTACGGCCTGCTGGCTGGCATGAAGTCGGACATCAAGCCGCACGACCCGGTGGACATCGCCGAGCAGATCAAGGTGCCGGTGCTGGGCCTGTATTCGGGCAAGGACGCCTACATCCCGCTGAACGTGGTCGACCAGATGCGCGCCGGCATCAACAAGTCGGGCAGCGGCTCGGAGATCGTCGTCTTCCCGAACGTGGACCACGGCTTCAACGCCGACTACCGCCCGACCTACGACAAGGTCGCGGCCACGTATGCGCAGAAGCTGGCCTTTGATTGGTTGAAGGACCACGGGGTCTGAGCGCGCGGCGTCAAGCGTGACATGTCCCTGTCGTTAGACTCGGGGCATGTCACTGCTTTTGCTCGTCCTCCTGCCTTTCGTTGGCAGCGCCGTTGCAGCGGTGTTGCCAACCAACGCCCGCAACCTCGAGTCGCTTTGGGCGGCGCTGGTCATGCTGGCCGTGGCGGTGCCACTGGGCTTGCTCTACCCGTCGGTGGAGGCCGGTCAGGTGCTGACCGAGCGCCTGAGCTGGTTGCCCTCGCTCGGGCTGGACGTGGTCGTGCGGCTCGATGGTTTCGCGTGGATGTTCGCGATGCTGGTCAGCGGCATGGGCCTGCTGGTGGTCATCTATGCGCGCTACTACCTCTCGCCCGAAGACCCGGCGGCGCGCTTTTATTCGCTGCTGCTGGGCTTCATGGGCGCCATGCTGGGCGTGGTGGTGTCGGGCAACCTGGTGCAGCTGGTGGTGTTCTGGGAGCTCACCAGCATCTTCAGCTTCCTGCTGATCGGCTACTGGACGCACCGCAAGGACGCCCGCCGGGGCGCCCGCATGGCCTTCACGGTCACCGCCTCGGGTGGGCTGGCGCTGCTGGCTGGGGTGATCCTGCTGGGCCACATCGTGGGCAGCTTCGAGCTGGAGCAGGTGCTGCAGGCCGGAGACCAGGTTCGCTCGCACGCCCTGTACCCGCTGACGTTGGGCCTGATCCTGCTGGGTGCGCTGACCAAGAGCGCGCAGTTCCCCTTCCAATTCTGGCTGCCGCACGCGATGGCCGCGCCCACGCCGGTGTCGGCCTACCTGCACTCGGCGACCATGGTCAAGGCAGGTGTGTTCCTGCTGGCGCGGCTGTGGCCGGTGCTCGCGGGCACCGAGATGTGGTTCTGGATCGTCGGCGGCGCAGGCCTGGTCACGCTGCTGCTGTGCGCCTTCGTGGCCATGTTCCAGAACGACCTCAAGGGCCTGCTGGCGTACTCCACGCTCAGCCACCTGGGGCTCATCACCTTGCTGCTGGGCATGAACAGCCCGCTGGCCGCCGTGGCGGCGGTGTTCCACATGCTCAACCACGCCACGTTCAAGGCCTCGCTGTTCATGTCGGTGGGCATCATCGACCACGAGACCGGCACGCGCGACATGCGTCGCCTGGATGGCCTGTTCGGCAGCATGCCCATCACCGGCACGCTGGCCATCGTGGCGAGTGCGGCCATGGCGGGGGTGCCATTGCTCAACGGCTTCCTCTCCAAGGAGATGTTCTTCGCCGAGACGGTCTACATCAACACCTACCCTTGGCTGGAGACGGCCTTGCCGGCGGTGGCCACGCTGGCCGGCGTCTTCGCGGTGGTGTACTCGCTGCGCCTGGGGCACGATGTGTTCTTCGGCCCGCCTGCGCGCAACCTGCCGCGCCAGCCGCACGAGCCGGTGCACTGGATGCGCGTGCCGGTGGAGCTGCTGGTGCTGCTGTGCGTGGTGGTGGGCACGCTGCCGGCGTGGTCGGTGGGCGATGTGCTGGCGATGGCCGCCAAGCCCGTGGTGGGCGGCATGCTGCCCTCCTACAGCCTGGCGGTCTGGCATGGCTTCAACGCGCCTTTGATGATGAGCCTGGTCGCCACGGCTGGCGGGCTGCTGGTCTACCTGCTGTTTGCGCGCCGCTTCAAGGCGCGACGCGGCCAGGGCGTGCCAGGGTTCGGCTGGTTGCAGGGCAAGCGCGTGTTCGAGCTCTTGGTGGCCTGGCTGTCGGGGCGGGCGCGCCGAGCGGTGCGCCTGTTGGGCACCCGGCGCCTGCAGCCTCAGATGCTGGCCCTGGTGACCGTGGCTTTGTTCGCGGGGGTGGGTTCGTCGTTGATCGTGCCGCTGGCCTGGGGCGACCGCGAACGCGTGCCGCTGACGCCCGAGTTCGTCGTGCTCTGGGCCATTGGCGCCTTCTGCGCGGTGGGCGCGGCCTGGCAGGCCAAGTTCCACCGGCTGGCGGCGCTGATCATGCTGGGCGTGGTCGGGCTGGTTTTGTGCATCACCTTTGCGTGGTTTTCGGCGCCCGACCTGGCGCTCACCCAGCTCGCCGTCGAGGTGGTCACGGTGGTGCTCTTTCTGTTGGGCCTGCGCTGGATGCCGACGCGGGTGGAAACCGTGGCCCCGCGCAAGGGCGTGCTCGACTGGTCGCGCCGCGTGCGCGACCTGAGCCTGGCCGTGCTGGTGGGCCTGGCGCTGGCCGCTTTGTCGTACGCGCTGCTCACGCGGCATGCGCCCATGAGCATCTCGCCCTTCTTCATCGAAAAGGCCTTGCCCGAAGGCGGCGGCACCAACATCGTCAACGTGATGCTGGTGGACTTCCGCGCCTTCGACACCCTGGGCGAGATCACGGTGCTGGGCATCGTGGGCCTGACGGTGTTCGCGCTGCTCAGGCGCTTTCGCCCGGCGACCGAATCCATCGAGCTGCCACAGCCGCAGCGCATGAATGCACGAGATCCTGGGCTGGACCTGCTCGACCCGGACGACGAGGGCCATGCCGTGGCGCCTTACCTGGCGGTGCCAGCCGTGCTGGTGCGCCTGCTGCTGCCGCTGGCCGGGGTGTTCGCGTTTCACCTCTTCATGCGCGGGCACAACGAGCCTGGCGGCGGCTTCGTGGCGGGCCTGGTGGTGGCCATTGCCTTCATCGCGCAGTACCTGGTGGGCGGCACGCGCTGGGTCGAGGCACGGCTGCGCCTGCGGCCCATGCGCTGGATCGCGTTTGGCCTGCTGGTGGCGTTGGCCACCGGCCTGGGCTCGCTGGCGGTCGGCCACCCCTTCCTGACCACGCACACCGCGCACCTGCACCTGCCGGTGCTGGGCGAGGTGCACGTGCCCTCGGCGGCGTTCTTCGACCTGGGCGTGTTCACCGTGGTGGTGGGCTCGACCTTCTTGCTGCTGAGTTCCCTGGCCCACCAGTCGATGCGCGCGCGCAGGCAGCAAGCCGTGACGGTGGACGGCGATGCAGCCAGGGTGGCCGAGGTCGCGCTGGCGACCCAATCCAGGGAGGCACGCTGATGGAGCTGGTCATCTCCCTGGCCATTGGTGTGCTGGCGGGTTCGGGCGTGTGGCTGGTGCTGCGTCCTCGGACTTTTCAGGTGCTCATCGGCCTGTCGCTGCTGGCCTATGCCATCAACCTGTTCATCTTCAGCGTGGGCAGCCTGGCCACCGACAAAGAGCCCATCGTCAAACCTGGGCTCAGCCCCGACCTGTTCAACTACAGCGACCCGCTGCCGCAGTCGCTGGTGCTCACCGCCATCGTCATCGGCTTCGCCACCACGGCGCTGTTCCTGGTGGTGATCCTCGCGTTGCGGGGCCTGAGTGGCGGTGACCACGTCGACGGCAAGGAAGACGAAGCATGAGGGCCGAACTCGTCGTGTTGCCCGTGCTGCTGCCGCTGTTGACGGCCGGGCTGATGTTGTGGGCCGGGGAAGGGCGGCGACGGCTCAAGGCGGTGGTCAACGTGCTGTCGACCACGCTGAGCCTGGCGGCCGCCGTGACGCTGCTGGGGTGGGTGCACCAGCAGGACGCCGCTGCGGCCTTTGGCATTTACCTGCCGGGCAATTGGCCGGTGCCCTTTGGCATCGTGCTGGTGGCCGACCACCTCTCTGCCTTGATGGCGGTGCTCACCGGGACGCTGGGTTTGGCGACCTTGCTCTATGCGCTGGCGCGTTGGCAGCATGCAGGCGTGCACTTTCACGTGCTGTTCCAGTTGCAGCTCATGGGTTTGTATGGCGCCTTCCTGACGGCGGACCTGTTCAACCTGTTCGTGTTCTTCGAGGTGCTGCTGGCGGCCAGCTACGGCTTGCTGCTGCATGGAGGGGGCAATGCGCGAGTCAAGGCCGGCTTGCACTACATCGCCATCAACCTGATGGCCTCGCTGCTGTTCCTGATCGGTGTGGCGGTGCTCTATGGCGTCACGGGCACGCTGAACATGGCCGACATCGCGCAGAAGCTGCAAACCGTGCCCACCAGCGACCGGGGGCTGCTGCACACTGGGGCGGCCATCCTGGCCATTGCCTTCCTGGCCAAGGCGGGTTTGTGGCCGCTGAACTTCTGGCTGCCCGGGGCTTACTCGGCGGCCAGCGCGCCGGTGGCGGGGCTGTTCGCCATCCTGACCAAGGTGGGCGTGTACGCGCTGCTGCGCCTGTGGACGCTGTGTTTTCCCGAGACCGCTGGCGCGTCCGCTCACTTCGGCGGCGGCGCGCTGATCTGGGGCGGTCTGGCCACGCTGGCGTTTGGCGCCATCGGCATGTTGGCCTCGCAGCAACTGGCGCGGCTGGCGGCTTACAGCGTCATCGCTTCGTCGGGCACCCTGATCGCCGCCATCGGCTTCGATGCGCCGGCGCTCAGCACAGGCGCGCTGTTCTACCTGGTGAGCTCGACGCTGGCTGGTGGGGCCATGTTCATGCTGGTCGAGTTGCTCGAGCGATCGCGCCAGGTGGAGCTCGGCCCTCAGCAGATCGACGATGGCCAGGACCGCCTGCCGGCCTTCTTCGATGCCGCGCCACCGCCGGGGGTGAACCTGGACGACAACGAAGACGCGCTGATCGGCCGGGCCATCCCGGGGGCGCTTGCATTCCTGGGCGTGACGTTCGGCATTTGCGCCGGTGTGGTGGCCGGGCTGCCGCCGTTCTCCGGCTTCGTCGCCAAGTTGGCCATGCTGCAAGCCCTGCTGCAGCAAGGCAGCACACCGGCCTGGGCGCTGTTTGTGCTCATCATCGTCTCGGGCCTGTTCGCGGCCACGGCACTCATGAGGGTGGGCATCCGCCATTTCTGGGGCGCGGCCGATCGGGCCTCGCCCAGGCTTCGCGTCATCGAGACCCTGCCCATCGGGGCCTTGCTCGCCGCCTCGGTGATGCTGGTGGTGTGGGGTGAGCCGGCCCTTCGGTATGCACGAGACACGGCCGAGGCCCTGCACAACCCCGAGCGCTACATCGGTGCCGTGATGTCGGCCAGGCCCTTGCAGCCGCCGCGCTCGCCGGGGGATGCGTCCGCGCAAGCGCCTGCTGTCGTGCCGCCTGCTGGAGCTCAACCATGAAGCGCATCCTGCCTGCGCCCTGGCTTTCTGTGGGCATCTTCGGGGGCTGGTTGCTGCTCAATCAGTCGCTGTCTGCGGCCCAGTTGCTGCTGGCTTTCATCGTCGCCTTGGCGGTGCCGCTGCTGTTTTCGGCGCTGCGTCCTTCACCCAGGCCGGTGCGGCGCTGGGGCGTGCTGATCCGCCTGATCGCGCAGGTGGGCATCGACGTCGTGACCTCGGCCCTGCAGATCGCCTTCGGGGTGCTGCGAGCCAGGCGTCAGCCGCCGCGCAGCGCATTCGTGACCGTGCCGCTTGAGTTGCGTGACCCGCACGCCCTGGCGGCCTTGGCCGTCATCACGGCGGTGGTGCCCGGCACGGTGTGGTCGGAGTTGGCCGCCGATCACAGCGCTTTGCTCGTGCACGTGTTCGACGTGCCCGATGAAGCCGCCTTTGTCGCGCACTTCAAGCAGACTTATGAGCGCCCGCTCAAGGAGATCTTTGAATGAGCCCGCTGCTTGCCATCGCCATCTCCATCACCTTGATGCTCTATGCCATCGCCATGGTCTTCGGTCTGATGCGCATGGTGCGTGGCCCCAGTGCGCAAGACCGCGTGCTGGCGCTCGACTTCCTCTACATCGTGGGCATGCTGGTGATGCTGGTGCTGGCCATCCGATTCGAGAGCAGCATGTACTTCGAAGGCGCGCTGCTGATGGTGTTGTTCGGCTTCGTGGGCTCGGTGGCCATGGCCAAGTTCCTGCTGCGCGGGGAGGCCATCGAATGAGCGCTTCAGCAAACCTGTGGGCCGAGGTGGTGATCGCTGCCTTGCTGCTGCTCAGCGGGCTGCTGGTGCTGCTGGCAGCCATGGGGCTGTGGCGCCTGCCCGATTTTTTCTCGCGCATGCACGCGCCGGCGCTGGCTTCGACGCTGGCAGCGTGGAGCGTCACCCTGGCCTTCATCGTGTACTTCTCGGTGCGCGAAGGCTCCCTGGCCCTGCACGCCTGGTTGGTCATCATCGTGCTGGCCATCACGGCGCCGGTCAGCGCCATGGTGTTGGCCCGGGTGGGGCTGTTCAGAGGGCGGCGTGCGGGGGCGGACTTGCCCGCCCCGCTGTCCGGGCCCCCAGCTGAGGGGAAGCACGCTGCATCTCGGCCGGCTTCTGGGATAAAGTAAAAATCATCACAAAGCCTGTGCACTGGCGAGACGCTTGGTGCACGCATTCAGGGAGAAGCAAACATGAACCGATTGGCCAGTTTCGCGGTGGCACTTTGCGCCGCCGCCTCGACCGCTCAAGCGGCCACCATTTTTCAATCTGCAACAGGTCCGTTCGACAAATGGGCTTGCTGCGCGGGCTCCAGCATCAGCGACACCCAGTTCATCGGCGCGTCGTTCTCCATCAGCCAGGCCACCAAGGTGGATGCCATCGGTGGACACTTCAACAACTTTGCCGATCATCCTGATTTCGGCTTGGGCGGCGCGGTCTTCGGCGCCATCGTGAAGCTGGGCAGCAATGGCCTGCCTGTTGGCGATCTTTCGCAGATCGATGGCGTGTTGGCTTACAAGGTTTTCACGCCGGACTCGGGGGTCGACTCCCAGACCTCCATCGATGTCACGCTGCAAGCGGGGCAGTATGGTCTGGTGTTTGGCTCTGGGCTCTTCGGTGCCGATGGAAGGTCTTCGCTGACTTTTGTGCAACCGGGTGAAGCCACCACGTCGGATGGCGCGGTGATGACCCTCAACAACTCCAGCTTCCCGACCTGGGGCTGGATGGACGACACCCCCAATCGCTTTCGCTTGTTCGTGTCTGGCGCCCCGGTTTCGTCGGTGCCAGAGCCTCAAGCCTGGTTGATGCTGGCGATGGGGCTCGCGGGGTGCGGCCTGGTTCACCGCAGGCGTTCGAGCTCCTTCAAGCTCGGTTGAGCCTTTCCCAAACCGGGGGCGCACGCCCAGCGGCCCCCTGGTTTCACCACTTCATCTCACCCTTGTTGACCTTGGCGCCGATGTCCAGCGCCAGGCCCATGCCCGCTTGCGGGTATGCCTGATTCATGGCCTGGATCAACTCGGCGGCATTGGCGGCCTTGGCCGACTCGGCCTCGAAGCGCTCCAGGTAGCTGCGTGTGTAGGCGATGCTGCTGGCGTCCAAGGGCGTGCCGGCCAGCATGTGACCAGGCACCACGGTGACGGGCTTCAACGCGGAGATCTCGTCCAATTGCGCCAGCCAGGCCTGGCGCTCGCTGGCCTTTTGCGTGTCGGCCGTCCACACATGCAGTCCGCCAAAGATGGCGATGTTGCCCACCACCGCCTTGATCGACGGGATCCACACATAAGGCCGGTGCGCCAGCTCGCCCGTGGTGCCGCGCACCTCGATGGCCTGGCCGTCCACCGTCAATGTGGAGCCTGACATGGCCTCGGGCACGACCGGCGTGCGCGGCGCATTGGCGCCCATCTTCGGACCCCAGAAAGCGAGCTTGCCGGCCAACTTGGCGGTGATCTTCTCGCGCACGGCGGGTGTGGTCAGCAACTGGGCCTGCGGGAACTGGGCCTTGAGCACCTCGGCGCCGAAGTAGAAGTCGGGGTCGGCGTTGCTGATGAGGATGGCCTTGAGGGCCTTGCCGCTGTCGAGCACGTTGGCCGCCACGCGCAGCGCGTCGGCGCGGGTGAAGCCGGTGTCGATTACGACGGCTTCGGTCGGGCCGCTGACCACCACGGCGTTGACGTGGAAGCTGTTGGCGCCGGCGTTGTGGACCTTGAGCGCGAGCGGCGCGGCGGTTTGTGCGGCGGCGCCGGCGTGGGCCACCACGCCCAGGACCAGGGCGGACAGGAGGTGGGTGGGGCGGGCGAGGACGGGCTTGAACATGGTGGTGCTCCGGTTGAGGGTGCCTTGGAGGCGATGGGGCCCACTGTATTGATGTCGATTTGGTTGATAAAGTGCGATTCGGTTGATGCTTTGTTGCATGGATCGATGAAATTACCTTTGGCCTCGTCGAACAAGGAGCCCTGATGGACCGCTTGAGCGCCGTGCGTGTGTTCGTGGAGGTCGCCGACCGTGGCAGCCTGACGCAGGCCGCCGATCACCTGGACATGTCCGCGGCCATGGTCAGCCGTTACCTGGCCGCGGTGGAGGGCTGGCTGGGCGCGCGCCTGCTTCACCGCACCACCCGCAAGGTCAGCCTGACCGACGCCGGCCTGGCCGCGCTGCCGTCGTGCCGGCAGCTGCTGGACATCGCACAAGACACCGAACACCTGGCCGCCGAGCGCAGCCGCGAACCCTCTGGCGTGCTGCGCGTGACCACCGCCGGCTCCTTTGCCGAGGCGCAACTGACCGCCGCGCTGGTGGACTTTCAGCGCCTGCACCCGCAGGTCGAGGTGATGCTGTCGGTGGGCGACAAGGCCACCGACCTGGTGGCCGAGCGCGTGGACCTGGCCGTGCGCATCACCAACACGCTGGACGACAACATGATCACGCGGCAGCTGGCGCGCTGCCGCTCGGCGCTGTGCGCCTCACCCGAGTACCTGGCCCGCCATGGCACCCCGCGCGTGGCCGAAGACCTGCGCCAGCACCGCTGCATCGCGCACGCCTCGGGCATCGGGCCACAGTACCGGTTCACGCGCGGCAAGGAGGTGGTGACGGTGCCCGTGAGCTGGGGCTTTCACACCAACGAGACGGCGGTGCTGCGCCGCGCCATGCTGTGTGGTGCGGGCATCGGCATGCTGCCGACGTACTACCTGGGTGATGACGTGCAATCAGGCCGGCTGGTCAGGCTGCTGCCCGATCACGAACCGGAGGTGCTCGGGATCCATGCGATTTATCTGTCGCGGCGGCACCAGCCTTTGGCGTTGCGCTTGCTGGTGGACTTTTTGGCGCAGAGGTTCGCGGGGGATGTGGCGCCTTGGGATGCGGGGACGCCTTGAGGTGAGCGAGCGGGCTCATGGCCTGGTGGCGCTGCCTTCTGCCCACAGAGCCAGGGACTGCAGGCGCGGGCGCACGCGCAGGAAGCCACGGTAGGCCCATTCCAGCATGGGCAGTGCGCCGGGCAATCGGGCCACGCGCGCCAGCCATCGCCATCCAGGCAGGCGTGCCCACATGGCCACGAAAGCGGCAGCGCCGTCCAGCCGTGAGCCGTCGGCGCGCTGCACGTGAAAGCGCGCCAGCAGCTGGGCGCGCTCTTGCGGTGGCACGGGGCTGTGGTCCGCACTGACGTCGATGAAGCATAAGGCGCTCTCGGGGCGCTGCGCGGCCAGGCCCTGCACGTGCGCGATCTCGCGCCGGCACAGGGGGCAGGCGCCGTCGTAGAGGACGGTCAGAGCTTCGGGCTCGGAGGGGTGTTTCACAGCGGCTCCCGGGTGTGCGGAAAGTTTAGGGCGCTGGCGGATGGCGGGGTGGCGTCAGTTTGGGGTCTTGGGGGCTTGCGTCCCGGGTTTCGCCGCATCAGCTTCGGGGTCCGGTTGAGACGGGTGGCGATCAAGTCGCCATGCGTTGCGGTCCCGTGGTGCTGCATTTGAATGTCGCGAATGGGCGCGGTCGACCTGTTCAGGGAAGGCTAGGTCGTCAACCCCAATTCGTTCACAGCTTCGTGCGAAGCATGGCGCTCACTCGTTTGATGTCATCGCTGAACACGCCATGTTGTTGCGCGAGCTCGGGCCATCTCAAAAATGCTTCGATCGTCTCTGCCAAGATCAGGCCCGGCTGACGGATACCGAACTTGGTGCCGACATCGATCAACTCTTGACGGGTGAAATCGTCACCCTTTCCCGCGATGAGCATCTGGTGCATGCGGGTGTAGTTGCTGCCTGCTGCAAAAGTCAGGTCATAGGCGGGGGAAAGCTCCCAACCTGATGAGGCATCGCGCATCAAGAAGGCAAAGTTCTTGACGTGATCGTCCTGGTTGCGCCCCACCACGTTGAAGAGCATGCGGCGAAACGCCTGCTCCAGCGCAGGGTGGCCCAGATTCAGTTCCATGATCAAGCGAAACCAGGCCTCGTAGCTGTAGGACTGAGGCCTGTTGTAATCGACATGTGTCATGCCTGCCAGGCTGTGCATGTGGATCTTCTTGGTGCCGTCGCGATCGAAGCGTTTGGTCATGAAGTGGAACATGCCGCTGTCTTCTTCTTCCAGGAAGTCCACATCGGACATGTCGATCTTCAGCTGCTTTGCCAGCAGCGCGTAGGTGTACTCGATGCGGTTGAAGGGCTTGGCCTTGTTGTCCACCACATTGGCTGAGCCCACGCCATCGAACTTGATGAGCCAGGCCTCCTCGCCATCGCGTGCCTGCGCAAAGCCCGAGCGCACACGCTTTTGGGTGCGGTCCCACAGGATCAGCGCCTTGGCTCTGGCGCCACCGGCTGAGCCACCTACGCGCATGATCTCCTGCACTGCCTCGCCTGCACCGCCCTCGATCAGCCTGCGCGCTGATTCGACCAGTGTTTTCACCTCCAGCGCCTGCTCGTCTTCTGGCGTCTTGCGTTGCAGATGGGGCAAGTACTCCAGGGCACCCATGGCGCGGTTGCCCACGTACAGCAAGCGCTGCACCGGGCTGAGCGCCTTGTCTGGCTGGCCCAACGCTTCAAAATAGCTGCGGATGATCAGGTTGCCGAACGTATCAGGAAGCGAGTCTGCCAGTGCGCCTGGCAGCCCCATGAAGGCCTCCATGCCGCGCAGCTCAGGGAACTCGAAGGTTCGCGATTGCAGCGGCAGGAATTTGGGTGAGATCGACACCCCTGCGGAGAGGTAGCCCGGCTCATACGAGAAGCCAATCCGCCCGCTGCGATATTCAGTGATCGTGCCCAGTTGCTGCCCCCACAGGTGCACGCGCGCTTGGGCAACCACGTCCAGGCTCGGCTTTGTCTTGCGTGATGGGCGCGGTTTCTTGTTGGCGTCCATGGATCAAGCCTTTTGCTTGCTTCGCGCACGACCCGCGCGCTGTCTCACCTGGCCTCGCCGGGAGAAAGCCTCACTGCCTGGCAGCGTGTCAGGCAGCACAGCATCCAACACACCCAGCATGTTCAGCTGGCGGAGCAGCTTGATGAGAGAGCTCAACCGCACATCGCCGCCGTTCTCGATCTCCAGGATGGTTTTGCGGTTGACGCCCGCAGCCTCGGCCACTGCATCGACTGAGACGTTGCGATCCAGGCGACGTGCACGCAGGCGCATGCCTATTTCGATCAGCACCTCATCATTTGTCAAATGATCCCCGATGGCGGACATGGATGCATCCTGAAGCTGTTTAAGTCCACTATACAGAACTTTATGAAATATTAATAACATCATCCAACATGGCGGATGAAATATCAACAAACTGCATTTTTGGTCCGCATTTGTGGATGATGTTTGGAACTTAACCTGCCGCAACACCCATCCCAGGCATTCCAGCTCAGCCGGAATGCTCGGGCAGTGTCGGAGCCCCGCCGCCGATCCATGGCAAATCTGTCCCCGGCCTGCCCGTTGATCACCCCGTTGACGGTGGCAAGATGGCCGCCAACAAAAAAGCAAGGGGTTGATCTGCGGTGCATGAACGGCGCTGCCGGCCGATCTCCCCGGCACCAGGGCCTCATGACGCAAGACAGCCGCGTGTCCATCCACATCCAGGGGCAGGACCGAACCCACCAGATCAAGGACTGGGCCATCCGCTGGAGCGAGCCAAGGCAGGCGCTCGTGCTCACCTGTCAATTCCACTCCGACAAGTCGTTCACCAGCTTGCTGAGCGACTGCTGCATCGCCCCCTGCACAGAGATGGATCGGCCCATGCTGTTCAAGCAGGGCAGCGCCACGGTCAGCGCGCTCGACAAGGCCGTCGTGCATGGTGGCAAGTACGCCGTGGTTCACTACCCTGGCAGCGCCAAGCCCTACGTTTTCAGGCTGGACGGCAAGGTGACGCTGCAGCCGCGCTCACCGATGAAGGACAGCGACGTGTTCCGCTACTTCGTGTCGGTGGCCCAGGCCAGGGCAGAGCAAGCCTCGTCACCTGAGCAGCAGCAGATCGCGGCCAATGTGGTCAAGCAGCTCGACAAGCTGCCACCCGTTGCCGACTCCGCCTTGCATGCCTACTGCACCGGTCAGCTTGCCCCCACGGTGCCAGTCGGGCCTTTGATCTACCCGTTCGGGGTCAACGCCAGTCAACTGGTGGCCGTCGAGCGCGCTTTGGGCTCACAGGTCAGTGTGATCGAAGGGCCGCCTGGAACCGGCAAGACGCAAACGATCCTGAACATCATCGCCAATGTGCTGGTTCGGGGGCAGTCGGTGGCGGTGGTCTCCAACAACAACGCAGCCGTTCAGAACGTTGTTGAGAAGCTGGACAAGGCCGGGTTGGGGCACGTGGCGGCTCGGCTGGGCAGCAAAGAGCTGCGCGAGAAGTTCTTCGCGGACTTGCCTGCTGCACCCACAGGCGAGCCCGACCTCGCTCCGACTTTGGAAGAGCTGCAGGGCACGTTGACGCAACTCAAGGGTCAACTGGAAGCCTTCAATGCCGCCGCTCGATGGCAGGCGGAGCTCGACGAGGTCGCCATCGAGCAGCGCCATTTGCTGCAGTGGCAGCAGGACAACCCGGCCAATCGGTTGCCCAGCCTGGACCGGTATGGTTTGTCTGCGAGCCAGGCAGTGGACCTCATGGCTTACCTGTCGCACCTGCGAGGGCGGAGCATCCGGCTGCGCGATCGCTTCGCATTGTTCCGCCAGTTCAGGATCTTGCGGACCCGGCCATTTGGAGACGCAAGCAGGCGACAGGCCTTTGTGCGCGCCTTGCAGCGCCGGTTCTACGACCAATCCTTGCGGGACAAGGAGGCCGCCTTGGCCGAATGTCGAGCCACATTGAGCCGTGGCGACTTCCATGTGTTGCTGGAGACCTTGACGACCGGTTCGATGCGCCGCTTGAAGCGGCACCTCCATGACCACCTGCGTGCAGGCGAGGTTTTCGATGCCACCACCTACCGTCGCAACTTCGATGGCTTCCTCAGGCGCTTTCCAGTTCTGTGCAGCGGCACGCATTCCATCGTCAACTCGATCGCGCCAGGGGCTTTGCTCGACTGCGTCATCATCGATGAGGCCTCGCTGCAAGACATCGTGCCGGGCATCTTGGCGCTGGGCTGTGCGAAGCACATCGTCATCGTTGGCGATCGCAGGCAGCTGCCGCACATCCCCTTGCGTCTGGGCATGACGGCTCCAGCGGATGCGTGGGACTGCGAGAAGCACAGCCTGCTTGATTCCTGTTTGGCTGTTTTCCGGGGCACCGTGCCGGTGACCTTGCTCAAGGAGCACTACCGGTGCCACCCCCGAATCATCCAGTTCTGCAACCAGCAGTTCTATGACAACGAGCTGATCCCGATGACGCGAGACAAGGGGGAGCAGGCCCTGCGGTTGGTGGTCACGGCCAAGGGCAACCATGCGCGACGGACCACCAACTTGCGCGAGCTCGAATCGGTCATGCAGGTGCTGGAGGATGCTGGCGAGTCCTCGTGGACGGGCGAGGACGGCCGGGGATTCATTGCACCATTTCGAGCCCAGGTCAAGCTGTCCGGGAGTCGATTGCCCAATGACTTCGTGCGCGACACCGTTCACAAGTTTCAGGGCCGGGAGTGCGATGAGATCGTGTTCTCTACCGTGCTGGACAAGAGTTGCCATGATGAGGAAATGCGTGGCTTCGTGGACAACCCGTGCATGGTCAACGTGGCGGTGTCCAGGGCAAAACACCACTTCACCTTGGTGACAGGAGACGATGTTTTCTCGGCCCACAATGGGTCGATCGCAGCCTTGGTGCGCTACATCAGCTACCACGCTGACGACGACCAGATCCATCGATCACCCGTGGTTTCGGCTTTTGACTTGCTCTACACGGAGCACGACCAGTCGCTGGCGCGGCTGCACGCCAGGCTGCGCCCGGAGGACTCGCCTTTCAAGTCCGAGCAGATCGTGGCTCAGCTGTTGCGCGATGCTTTGTCGAATCCTGCCGCCCGGGCGTTGACCTTCCACGGGCAGGTTCCTTTGAACCAAGTGGCTGCTTGCCACAACCCTGCCCTGACAGACAGCGAGCGAACATTCATGGCGAACCAGGCAAGCTGCGACTTCGTCGTTTACTTCAAGGTGGGTAAAACGCCGGTCGGTGTGGTCGAGGTGGATGGCGGCTCGCACGAGTTGCCGGAGCAGATCAGGCGTGATGCCCTCAAGAACAGCATCCTCGAGAAATGCAACATCCCTTTGCTGCGTCTGAGAACGGTCGAAGGGCACATTGAAGATCGGCTGGCTGCGTTCCTGGCCCAGTGGGCAAGCAACGCAGCCGGCCATTGAGCGGAGCGCCCGAGGCTCCCTGACGAAATGGAAAATGCGAATCACATGACTCGGATCACTCTTTTGCTTTCTGCACTGGCCATCACGACACGGGCATCCAGATCGCTGCCACGTTCCCGGTCGAGCCGTCATGCAACCAGGAGCTTCATGCGCGGCGTTTCGTCGAGTCCGCACGCCTTCGCTGAGCGACCATGAAGCACCTGTCGCGCGCATGGGCCGCACCGGTGACCTTGCTGGGCCTGATGCTGGCGCTGGTGCTGTCGGTGGTCGCCCGCACGCGCTGGCAGGTCGTGGCGGGTGTCATCGAGGTTTCGCCGCGCCATGCGCCCGCCGCGCGCGGCGTGGGCCGCCTGCGCAAGCTGCCTTTCGACGCCATCACCTTGGGGCATGTCGTCATCGGTGCCAGCCCGGCTTGCCTGCATGCCTTGCGTGCGCACGAACACGCGCACGTCCGTCAGTACGAGCGATGGGGTGTGTTCCTGCTGCTCGCGTACCCATTGGCCAGCGCATGCATACTGGCGCTGGGGCGCCGGCCCTACCTGGACAACCCCTTCGAAGTCCAGGCCAGGGAAGCGGAGCGCCGTTCTCTCCCTCGGTGATCGCTTCAGCTGCCTTGGCTGGCGGCCACGCACAAGCGATTGCGGCCCCCATCCTTGGCCGCGTACAAGGCCTGGTCGGCCTGCGCCAGCCACGCATCCGGTGACCCCAGCCCCTCGCGCCACTCGCACAGCCCGATGCTCACGCTCACGCTGACCTGGTGCCCGCCAAGCGTGACCACCCGCTCTGCCAGCATCTGCCGGATGCGCTCCAGCGGGATGACGGCCTCTTGCGCGCTGGTCGATGGCAGCAGCACGGCGAACTCCTCGCCGCCCACGCGCGCGGCCAGGTCGCTCTCGCGCAGCACCTCCAGCAGCACCGCTGAGAACGCCTTGAGCACCGCGTCGCCCATGGCGTGACCGTGGCGGTCGTTGACCTGCTTGAAGTGATCGAGGTCCATCAGCGCGATGGTGGCAGGGGTGCCGTAGCGTCGGCATTGCGCCAGCAGGCTGTCGGTCACGTCAAAGAAGCGGCGGCGGTTGGCCAGCCCCGTCAGCGCATCGACCGTGGCCTGGCGCACCAGTTGCCGCTCCACCCGGGCGCGCTCTTCTTCCACCGCGCGCGCATGGATCAAGGTGCCCAGGGTCAGCGTCAGCGGCTCCAGCATCTGCACCATCGCGGGCTCGTAGCCCTCTTGTCGGTTGCCCAGGGCCAGCAGGCCCAGCACCTTGCCGTCGTGGCGCAAGGGGATGCCCATGAAGCTCTGCAACGGCGGGATGCCGGGAGGGTTGGTGTTCTGGCCGGGGTGGTTGATGGCGTCGTTGGTGCACACCACGGTGTTGTGCCGGATCACGTAGCCGAACAGGTTGTCGAGTTCGGTGAAGAGCACGCCTTGCGCAGCGTGTTTGTGGCGTTGCTGCCAGTGGTGGCTGGAGGTGTCCCAGCTCAGGTTGGACACCGATGGCACCCGCAGGGCTGCGCTGCCGTCTGGTGCAGGCTCGAGGATGCCGATGAAGCCGAAGCGGCTCTCGGTGAGCTCCAGCAGCGGCTCGAACAGGCCTTCGCAAGCGATGGCCAGGCTCTTGTCCTGCAAGAAGGTGCGCTGCGCCACGTTGACCAGCGACAGCAGCTTTTGCTGACGGCGGCGAAGTTCGTCGGCTGCCTTGGTTTCGGTGATGTCGATGAGCGTGCCCACCACGCGGGCGGGGCGCCCCAGGTTGTCGCGTGAGACCAGCCGGGCGCAGCTTTGCACCCAGATGTAGTGCCCTTCGCGGTGGCGGATGCGGTACTCGACCGAGAACAGCTCGTTGCGCGCGGCGATCTCGGCGTCGCTCATGGCCAGGCGCTTGGCCGCCTTCTCGATCACGGCGGGGCGGTCGAAGGGGTGGACCAGGGCCATCCAGGCGTCGGTCGAGAGCTCGAACTCTTCATGGCGCAAGCCGAGCATGCGGGCCACGCGGGGGTTGCAAAGGCGCTTTTGGGTGATCAGGTCCATGTCCCAGGCGCCGATGCGCGCCGACTCCATGGCCAGGTGCAGGCGCTCGTTGGTGGTGGCGATGGTGGTCTCGAGCTGCTTTTGCCGGCTGGCGTCGCTCAGGTAGCCGCGGATGCGCTGCAGCTTGCCTTGCGGGTCGTGGTCGCCCACGGTGATGAGCTGCAGCCAGCGCCCGCTCAGGTTGAGGCGAAAGCGGGTCTGGTTGTGGGCAGAGCGGTCCGGGGCCGGGTGCTGGTGGCTGAGCAAGGCCAGGCGAACATCTTCGGCGTCGCGCGGGTCAACGCAGGTGTGAAGCGACGCGCCTGCCAGCAGGGCCATGGCCACTTCGGGGCCCACGATGCCCGCCAGGTTGTCCGAGCGGTGCTTGATGCGGGGCTGCGTGGGGTGGTTGTCCCAGATGAGCGCGGCAAAAGGCCCGTCTGCAAACAGCTCGCGTTCGCGGGCGGCGTCGAGCTGAACCTGGCGCAGCCGAATGGCGTCGCAGACCACGTGGGCCATGTCCGCCAGGATGGCGCGTTGATCGGCGCCGAAATCGGCCCGGGGCCGCTGGTCGAGCACACACAGGGTGCCCACCACCTCGCCATGGATCAACAAGGGCGCGCCGGCGTAGAAGCGCAAGGGGTTGGAGGCGCGGCGCACCAGGGCGTGTTGGGCATGCGTCGGGTCCACGCTCAGGTCGGGGCAGACGATGGTGCTGCCGGCCTGGACAACCTGGCTGCACAGGCTGCCATGGCGGGGGGCTTCGGCCAGCGTCACGCCGACACGGGATTTGAACCAGAGGCGGTCGCGGTCGACCAGCGAAATCAGGCAGACGGGGGCGCCGAGGCTGCGGGCCGTGACGGCGGTCAGCCGGTCGAGTTCGGCATCGGGCGGGGTGTCGAGCAGCTCCAGCCGTGCCAGCGCGCGCAGGCGGGCGGCCTCTTGCGCTGGCGGGCCTGCGGGTCGGTCGGCCCTTTGCTCTGCCGGGTGCGAGGCTGGCACAGAGGGGTTCATGTGGCTCCTTGTGGGAGGCATTGACGCTGCTGCACAGGCCGCTCCCTGAACCCATCATCGGCAGCCTGGGCGCGAAACTGGAGGGTGACCCCACGCGCTCTGGGGATGTGCCCCCGCGATAATGCGCATTGCCTCATTTCCTTCCTGCTGTGCCCCAGGAGCCAACATGTTTCTGCACGTCGACGCCTACCCCGGCGACCCCATCCTCACCCTCAACGAAGACTTCCAGAAGGACCCGCGCGCGGACAAGATCAACCTGTCCATCGGCATCTACTTCGACAACGAAGGCCGCCTGCCGGTGATGCGCGCCGTGCGCGAGGCCGAGTCGGCGCTGCTGTCCAGCATCGGCCCCAAGCCCTACCTGCCCATGACCGGCCACCCCGGCTACCGCCAGGCCGTGCAGGAATTGCTCTTTGGCGCCAACCACGAGGCCGTCAAGAGCGGTCGCATCGCCACCATCCAGACCCTGGGCGGCTCGGGCGGCCTGAAAGTGGGCGGCGACTTCTTGAAGCGCTACTTCCCCGACTCGCAGGTCTGGGTGAGCGACCCGACCTGGGACAACCACCGCGCGATGTTCGAAGGCGCCGGTTTCCAGGTCAACACCTACCCCTACTACGACCCGGCCACCAAGGGCCTGAAGTTCGACGCCATGCTGGCCGCCATCGACGCGCTGCCGGCCAGGAGCATCGTGCTGCTGCACGCCTGCTGCCACAACCCCACTGGCGTCGACCTCAACAACGCCCAGTGGACGCAGCTCACCGAGGTGCTGAAAAAGCGCCAGCTGCTGCCCTACCTGGACATCGCCTACCAGGGCTTCGGTGATGGCATTGAAGAAGACGCCTTCGCCCTGCGCGCCCTGGCCGATGCCGGCGTGAGCTTCTTCGTGGCGAACTCGTTCTCCAAGAGCTTTTCCCTGTACGGCGAACGCGTGGGCGGCCTCAGCGTCGTCTGCCCGGACAAGGCACAAGCGCAGCTCGTGCTGGGTCAATTGATGTCGGCGGTGCGCCGCAACTACTCCAGCCCGCCCACGCACGGCGCGCAGATCGTGGCGAAGGTGCTGCAGTCCAGCGAGCTGCGCCAGCTTTGGGCCGACGAGCTGACCGAGATGCGCCAGCGCATCCAGGTGATGCGCCAGCGCCTGCACGACGGCGTGGTGGCCCAGCTGCCCGGCCGCAACGTGCGCTACTTCATCGACCAGCGCGGCATGTTCAGCTACACGGGCGTGAGCCCCGAGCAGGCCGATGCCTTGCGGGTCGAGCACGGCGTGTACGTGCTGCGCTCGGGGCGCATGTGCGCGGCGGGCCTGAACGCCAACAACGTGGACGCCGTGGCGAAGGCCTTTGCAGCCGTGCTCTGACGCACGTTGAGGCGGCAGGCGGGGCGCCTCAGCCCCGCTCGTCCGTCTTGAAGCGCGCCACCACGCGTGCCAGCGCCTCGGCCTGATCCTTCAGGCTGCTGGCGGCGGCGCTGGACTCCTCCACCAGGGCGGCGTTCTGCTGGGTCATGCTGTCGAGCTGGTTGACCGAGCCGTGCACGCTGCCCACGCCCTGGCTCTGCTCCTGCGTCGCGTGGGCGATGTCATGGATCAGCCGAGCCACCTGGTTGACCGACTCCACGATGGCCGCCATGGTCTGCCCGGCGTCGTGAACGAGGGCGGCCCCCGATTCCACGTGCTCGGTCGACGTCTGGATCAGTGACTTGATTTCTCGGGCCGCGTTGGCCGAGCGCTGAGCCAGGGTGCGCACCTCGCCCGCCACCACCGCAAAACCGCGGCCCTGCTCGCCTGCGCGCGCCGCTTCCACCGCTGCGTTCAGGGCCAGGATGTTGGTCTGAAACGCGATGCCGTCGATCACGGTGATGATGTCGGTGATCTTGCGGGCGCTGCCGTGGATGGCCTCCATCGTCTGCACCACCTGCGAGACCACTTCGCCACCCCGGCGCGCCTGTTCGGCGGCGTCGCTGGCCCGTGCCTGCGCCGAGCTCGAGGACTCGGCGTTGTTGCTCACCGTGGCGCTGAGCTGGTCCATGGCCGAGGCCGTTTGCTGCAGCTGTGCGGCGGCGTGCTCGGTGCGTTGGTTGAGGTCCTGGTTGCCCATGGCGATCTGGTGGCTGGCCATGGCCACGCTGTCCACGCTGACGCGCACGTGGCTCAAGGTCTCGCCCAACTGCCTGCCCATGGCCTGCATGGCTTGCAACAGGCGGGCGACCTCGTCCTGTCCTCGTGCCAGCGGGTGCGGGGCCTGGGCCTGGGCGACATCACCGGCGGCGATGCCTTCTGCGCGTTGCACGGCCAGTTGGATGCCTCGGCCCAGGTCGCGTGCGGTGCGGTACGACAGCACCCACACGCAGGCGGCCACCAGGCCCACGATCACCAGGCTGCCAGCGATCTCTTGCCGGAAAGCGGCCTCCAGGTCGTCGATGTACAGGCCCGAGCCGATCACCCAGCCCCAGGGCCCGAAGGCCTTGACGAAGGACACCTTGTCGACCGGGTCTTGCGCGCCCGGCTTGGGCCACTGGTAGGCCACGAAACCGCCATCGGCCGAGGCTTTGGCGGTGGCGATGAACTCGCGGAACAGGAAGGTGCCTTGGGGGTCCTTCATGTCCAGGACGCTTTGGCCATCGAGCGCGGGCTTGATGGGGTGGTGCACCATGCGCCCTTGCAGGTCGTTGACCCAGAAGTACTCTTTGCCGCTGTAGCGCAGCTTGTCGATGGCGGCCAGGGCCATCTTCTGTGCGGCAGCTTCGTCGAGCTGGCCGCTGGCTTGCTGGCCTTGCGCCCACTGCAGCACGGCGTGGGCCACCTCGACGGTCTGCCTGACGGCGGTGCGTCGGTCGTCGAGCTTGGCCTGGTGGGCGGTCCACAGCAGGCCCCAGGCCACCGTGAGCAGCGACACCACAGAAAAAATGGCCAAGGCATGCAGGCGCCCGGCCACGCTGAATCGTCTGAACCAAGTGAACATGTGCTTGAGCCCCCATTGCGTTGCACGCGGGACGCACATGGATCCCGCGATGTGCAAATCTTGGGCGCCTTCGGGGCCGTGCCAGGCGCCGACATCAGCTTGAAACCACGCTCAATTCAGGGCTTTGTCGCCCGCAGCGATTCAGTTCAGCTTGACCGGCGTGACCTCGATGGTCTGCTCGCCGTCGTTGACCCAGGCGGTGCCGTCCTGCACCGTGAACTGCAGCGCCATGCTGCGGCGCGCGAGCGTGGCCAGGGCCTGGCTTTGTTCGGTGGGCACCTGCCAGACGGTGAGGTTTTGCGCACGGGTGAGCTTGGAGGCGATGCCTTCCCACCAGATCGGCGTGCTCGACTGAAACGCCCACAGGCTGACCTGGCGGGCGCGGCCGCTGGCTTTCATCAGGCGCTTGTCGTCGGGCTGGCCGACTTCCACCCAGTGCAGGATCTCGTCAGAGAAGTTCTTGTGCCACAGGGCGGGCTCGTCGGGCTCCCACATGTCCTTGGCGAACTCCAGCGTGCCTTCCGAGGTGTCCTGCGGCCAGCCCAGCACGAGGGCGAGCACGCGGATCATCATGCGCTCGTCGTTCTCGGAGGGGTGGCGGGCGATGGTCACCGAGATGTCGGTGTAGACGTTGCGGTCCATGTCGGCCAGCTGGATGTTGGCCTTGTGGATGGTGGCTTTGAGCGCCATGGTGTGTTCTCTAATTCTGGGCAGGGAAGGTCGATTGCAGCCAGCCGCTCATCGCGGCCAGCACCTGGGCTTGTTCGACCTCGTTGAAGATCTCGTGGGACAGCTGCGGCCACGGGTGGCTGGCGACGCGCTCGCGCGGGGCGCTGGCGGCGAAGGCGGCCGACCCGGCGGGGTCGACGCAGCGGTCTTCGCCGCCCCACATGATGAGGGTGGGCACCCGCCATTGTGCCGCCCGGCTGCGAACCACCTGGCCGGCTTCCAGCAGCCAGGAGGTCAGGCGGCCGGTGACGCGGTCGTGCACCAGGGGGTCGGACTGGTAGGCGGCCACGGTGGTGGGGTTGTGGCAGATCCACGCGGGCTTGAGCCCGTTGGCGACGGCCACGTCGGGCGTGAGCTGACCGACGGTGGACAGCAGCAGCTTCTGGAATGCGCTGATCGGGATGGCCAGCGCGGGCGAGGACAGCACCAGGCCGTCGATCGGGCGGGACCAGGCGGTCGCGTCGGCCGGCGCGGCGTGGGCGGCCGCGAAGCGCGCGGCGATGGCGCCCCCCAGGCTGTGGCCGATCAACACCAGGGGCTGATCGGGGTAGGCCTGGCGGGTGGCATCGACCACGGCGGCCAGGTCGTGCAGGAGGTCGTGGTGGTCGCGCAGCGCGCCCCGTTTGCCGGGCGAGTGGCCATGGCCCCGGTGGTCGAAGCCCACCACGGCCCAGCCTTGCTGGTTGAGGTGCCTGGCCACGTGCTCGTAGCGGCCGATGTGTTCGCCCAGGCCGTGAACGAGCAGCGCCACGCCGGGCGCGGGGCGCGCGCCGGCCAGGGGCCAGTGGCGGGTGACAAGGGCCAGGCCGTCGCGCGTGGCGACGGTGGCCGGGAATTCGACCATCATGATGTGTACTCCTGTCATGGTGGGTTGAGCGGCCGCCTGGAGGGCGGGCAAGGGTCTTGGCTGGTTCAGCCCGTGGCGTCAGGGCCGTTCGCGCGGCGCAGCCAGCCCAGGCCGGCCGAGGTGGCGGTGCCTGGGGCATCGGGCCGCACCATGGCCCTGGGGCGGTACTCGCAGCCGATCCAGCCAGACCAGTTGAGTCGGCGCAGTTCTTCGAACACCCAGGGGAAGTTCAGTTCACCGGCATCCGGCTCGCCCCGGTCGGGCACGGCCGCGATCTGCAGGTGGCCGACGCGGCCGGTGGGCAGCATCTGGCGCAGGCGCATGGTGACGTCGCCTTCGACGATCTGTGCATGGTAGAGGTCGAGCTGCACTTTCAGGTGCGCGGAGTCGATGTTTTCAACCAGCGCGAGGGCCTCGCCGGAGCGGGTCAGCAGGTAGCCGGGCATGTCGCGCGGGTTGATGGGCTCGATGGTGAGCGTTCGGTCGGCCGCGCGTGCTTGTTCGGCGGCCCAGCGCAAGTTGGCCTCGTAGGTGGACCAGGCCTGGGCCCGCGCCCCGTCCATGCCGGGTGGGGTGCCTTCGTTGCACAGCCCGGCCATGACGTGCACGCGGGGGCAGCCCAGTTGGTGGGCCAGATCGAGCGCGGCGATCAGGCTGCTGCGGAACTCGTCCTCGCGCCCAGGCAAGCCGGCCAGGCCCCGCTCGCCGGCCGCCCAGTTGCCAGGGGGGGCGTTGAACAGCACCAGCTGCAAGCCGAGGCCGCGCAGGCGGGCGACCACTTCGGCCGTGGGGTGTTCGTGCGGGAACAGGCATTCCACGCCCTTGAAACCATCGCGGGCGGCGGCCTCGAACCGGTCCAGGAAGGGCAGGTCGGTGTAAAGCCACGAGAGGTTGGCGGCGAATTGCAAGGGGTGCGAGGGGGCGAAATGTGACATGGCGCCATCGTGTTGCGGCATGACAAAGGCGGCCGCAAAAAGGGCAGCGTAGCATCCATTCGCGGGGTGCTTACCCCCTGGCTCATCCTTTTGGCCTATGGCAGATTCGGGCCGCCCCCAGCATTTCGTTGCATGTGACACGTTTTGCTGCGGGCGTTGTCGGTCAAATGTTGCAGGTGGGGTGGCAGCCGGCGGTCAGGCCTGGACCGCGGCTTGCCTTCTGCCTTTGCGGAGGTCCCCCATGAGCCACGGTGCCATCACCCAATTCCGTCGTCAGTACCTGGCGATCCTGCGCCGTTGCGCCACGTTGAACGCCATGGGGTGGATGGCCTGCGGGCTGGGTGCCGGCGGCATGGCGCTGCTGACGCCGGTGGACGCGCAGGCCCAGGGCATCGTGACCGACGGCCGCACGGCCTCCACGGTGACAGGCGCGGGAACGGCCAACGTCACCATCGACACGGGCACGGTCAAGGGCGTCAACGCCTTCAACAGCTTCAGCCAGTTCAACGTCAACGGTGGGCAGACGGTCAACCTGAACCTGCCCACGGGCACGGCCAACCTGCTGAACCTGGTGCGCGACAGCGCGAGCAACATCAACGGCATCGTCAACGCCTACAAGGACGGACGAATCGGCGGCAACGTGTTCTTCTTCAACCCGCATGGCTTCGTGGTGGGCGCGGGTGGCCAGATCAACGTGGGCAGCCTGTTGATGGCCACGCCGACTTCGGCGTTCATGGACAAGCTGGTGGGGCCGGGCGGCGCCATCGATGACGCCGCCGTGGCCGATGCCCTGGCCGGTCGCATCCCGCTGACCACCAGCGGCCTGATCACCGTGCAGGGGCGCATCCGCGCGGCCGACGGCGCCTTGCTGCAGGCCAACACCGTGGACATCAGCGGTGGCGGGCAGGTGCGCGTGGGCACGGCGGCCAGGAGCGAGCTGGCGGCCTTGGGTCAACTGGTCAACGTCAACGGCCTGAGCGCGGGTGGCGCCACCTTCGTGCAGGGCGACACGGTGCAGATCGTGGCCGAGGACGACATCAC
This sequence comes from Comamonadaceae bacterium 2PF, assembly GCA_005502875.1. Taxonomy (GTDB): domain Bacteria; phylum Pseudomonadota; class Gammaproteobacteria; order Burkholderiales; family Burkholderiaceae_C; genus Aquabacterium. The sequence continues at coordinate 183,654 of SCMV01000001.1, forward strand.
GCTGGGCGGCTCCATCTACACCGACGGCGCCAACTACCAGCTCACCGCCAACGATCGCATCGTGGTGGGCGAAGACGTGGTCATCTCGACCCGCGACGTGGCCGACCCGGCCAACGCCGACCACGAGGCGGCCGCCTCCGAGGGCAACTCGGGTGACCTCAAGCTGCTGGCCTCGCACATCGAGCTGCAGCGCGGATCCAAGCTGCTGGCCCATGCCGACAACGGCCACACCGCCGGCGACGTGACCGTGCTGGCGCGCGACATCAACGCCATCGGTGCGCTGCGCGAGGCGAACGCGAGCATCAGCATCGACCGCGCCACCATCAAGGGCCGCGACATCCTGATCCGCGCGGAGGCCGACACCTCGGCGATCGCCGTGGCGCTGGCCCAGAACCCGAGCACCACGCTCGAAGAAGCGCAAAAGCTCGTCAACAACGAACTCGATGACCTGCTCAAGGACGGCCCGGGCGGCGAGTTCATGGCCGTGACGACCAAGGCGACGGCCCGCACCACGCTGCAGGGCGCCCGCATCGAGGGCTCGCGCGACGTGACGGTGGAAGCCCTGGCTGCCGCGCGCGCCGGGTTCGAAAAGGACGCCATCGCCGAGTTGCTGGTGCGGGACGCGCCGGCCGCCGGTGGTCAGCCTGCGGTGGCCACCGTCATCACCGGCCGCAACGTGACGCTGCGCGCCGAAGCCAGCACCTCGTACACGCTCAACGTGCTGGGCTCGGTCATGAAGCTGGCCGACCAGAGCTGGTTGCCCTCCGACGACGCCACGCTCAAGGCCTTCAACGACCAGTTGTTCGACTTCAGCAGCGTGCCGCTGGTCTCGCTGTCCAAGGCCAAGGGCACGGTGCAGCTCGACGACCACACCGTGGTCAACGCCACGGGTGACCTGACCGTCAAGGCCGAGGTCACCTCGGCGGCCAAGCCCACCTTCGCCAGCCCGATCCTGTTCTCGGCCGCCTGGGCCGAGTCCACCGCCGAGGCCAGCACGAAGGTGCAGGGGCAGACCGAGCTGACCGCTGGCGGCGCGGCCAAGGTGCAGGCCTCGACCGATGTCGAGGTCAACGTGACGGCCACGGTCAACTCGACCAACAAGCCCATTGACGCGGTGTTCGTGTACGCCGACAACTCGGCCACCACCACCGCCGAGACCGGCGCAGGCACCCGCATCCGCGCGGGCAGCGTCGAGTTGAGCGCGGCCAACACCACCGACCTGTCGGTCAGCGGCACGGCTTCGAACATGGGCGGCAGCGGCGTGGGCATCGCCGTGGCGGTGAACATGTCTGAGAACCGCGTGAGCGCGAAGCTGGGTGGCGACGCGGCCAGCACCAGCGGCGACGTGGACGTCAAGGCCAGCATCGACATGGCCAAGAACGGCACGGCGGCCGATGCCGCCACCCTGGGCAACCCGAACACGCTCAGTGCCAAGATCACCAACTTCCAGGCGGGCATCCAGCGCAACGTGACCAGCGGCATCCTGGGCGCCACCGGCAAGCTGAGCTCGGCCACGGCCGACAAGGTCAGCGGCTTCCTCTTCCCAGGCATCAAGGAGGGCAAGTTCAACCTCTCCGGCGCCGTCAGCTACAACGACTCGCTCAACGTCGCCCAGGCCAGCGTGGCCGATGGCGCCACCGTGAGCTCGGCGCGCGACCTCAAGGTCATCGCCGACATCAAGGACCGCCCGACCTCGACCGTGGGCGCCAAGTCCACCTCCACCGGAACGGCCATTGGCGGCGCGGTCGCTTTGGGCAACTTCGAGAACCAGGCCCAGGCCTGGATCGGCAAGAACGCCAAGGTGGACGCCAAACGCGCCACCCAGGTCGATGCGCAAACGCGCATCCCGTTTGCCTGGCAGATCGACTGGAGCTCGCCTGACGCGATCCTCAACCACCTGCAGGGCAACGTGCTGGACCTGGTGTTCACCAGCTTCGGCATCAACTCGGCCAGTGGCAAGAGCGGGGCCGGGGTGGCGGCGGCCGTCACCGTCTTCGACATGAAGAACACGGCCCAGGCCTGGATTGACCAGGGTGCGCAGGTCAACACCGTGTTCACGCCGGGCTCGGCGGGCACGAGCGGCCAGTCGGTCACGGTGCACGCCAAGAACGACGTCAACACCGTGCACGCGGTCGGCATCGCGGGCAAGAAGTTCCTGGGCACCACGGGCGGCAAGGCCGCGGTGGGTGGCTCGGCCAACGTGCTCGACCTCGACACCACGGCCAGCGCGCTGATCTACGGCGGCGCCGACGTGCGGGCCACGCAGGGCGTGACCGTGCAGGCCGAGCAGACCACGCAGATCGTCAGCGTGGCCGAGGCCGGCGGCCAGTCTGACAACGTGGGCGTGGAAGGCGCGGTGGGTGTGCACCTGATCAAGCAGCGCACCGAAGCTGGCGTCGACGATGACGCCAAGGTGCAGGCTGGTGGCCCCATGACCGTGCAGGCCAATGGCGACCTCGAAGACATCACCGTGGCCGGTGGCGTGGTGGCCACCAAGGGCCAGGTGGGCATCGGCTTTGCTGTGTCCGTCAACCAGGTGGACACGGGCACTCAGGCCATCATCGGCGACGTCGATGCGGCGGGGGCCGACGCGGCAGGCGTGCAGGGCTCGGTGCGCAGTGGCGGCGCCGTGACGGTGCAGGCCGTCTCGGGCACCGAGGTCGGCGCCTACTCGGTGGCGGGCTCGATCGCCACCAACTCCAAGGCGCAGACCGATGCGCCGACGGCGGGCGACAGCAGCACGCAGTCGGGCAGCAGCGGCGCGGGCAAGGGCAAGTTCGGCATCGCCGTCTCGGCGGATGCCGCTTACAACGAGATCACCGCGAACACGACCGCTGCCATCACCGATGGCGCGAACATCGCGCAGGGCACCGACGTGGCCGTGACCGCCACCAACGACCTGGCGCTCAACGCGCTGGCTGGCGCGGTCACCATCTCCACGCAAGCCAACGGCAATGGCCTGGCGGGCTCGTTCGCGTACAACCAGCTGGGCGGCGCCACCTCGGCCTACATCGACGGCGCAACGCTGCGTCACACGGGCACGACCAAGGTCGAGGCCACGGTCGATGGCGAGATCAAGACGCTGTCGGCCTCGGTGCAGGCCAGCCGCGGCAAGCTCGGCGTGGCCGGCTCGGTGTCGATCAACGAGATCGCGCACGTCACGCAGGCTTACCTGCGCGGCGCCGATGTGTCGGGCACCAGTGGGGTGACGCTTTCGGCGCGTGACAGCGCGGCCATCAAGTCGGTGGCCGGCGCCATCGCGTTCGGTGGCAAGGCGGGCATCGGCCTGTCTTTCGGCTGGAACCACATCGACAACCGCATCAGCGCCTTCATGCAGGGCAGCGACGTCAACACGACGGGTGCGGTCAACGTCAGCGCGGTCAGCAACGCGAGCATCGACACCGTTGCAGCGTCGCTTGGCGCGAGCACCGGTCAGATGGCGGGCGCGGCGGCGGTCGCCATCAACCAGATCGACACGCAGACCACGGCGCGCGTGGCAGGCGAGAAAACGGCGGCCGGTCTGGACGCCGCGTCGCTGAGCGTGAGCGCCTCGGACGAGTCGGACATCAACAGCATCGTCGGGGCGCTGGGCGCCAGCTCGGGCAAGGTCGGCTTCGGCGTGAGCTTCGCCTGGAACGACATCGGCTCGCAGGTGCACGCCAGCCTGGTCACGCCCAACGTGAGCACCACGGGCGTGACCTCGGTGAGCGCCGCGCACGATGGCGACATCGAAACCTACGCGATGGCCGGTGGCGGCGCGGCCAAGGTGGGCGCTTCGGGCTCGCTGGCCATCAACGACATCACCACGCAACTGAGCGCGACCACGCAAGGCGGGCGCGTGACGGCATCGGCCGTGGACGTGAAGGCGCAGGAACGTGCGCGCATCTTCGCGGCCACCGGTGCCTTGTCGGGCGGTGGCACGGCAGCGGTGGGCGCTTCGGGCTCGTACAACCACCTCTCTGGCACCGTTCTGGCGCAGGTGGCCGGCGGTCAGGTGAGCGCACAAAGCGGCTCGGTGACGGTGCAGGCCTTGCGTGATGGCGAGGTCGAGGTGTGGGCCGCGTCGGGCTCGGGCGGTGGCACGGCGGGCTTCGCTGGCTCGATCGCCGTCAACGACATCGGCGGCAGCACGACGGCCCGCGTGAGCGACGGCGCGAAAGTGCAGGCGCAGGGCAACGTGAAGGTGGCGGCCGAAGCGGACGACCGCATCGAGGCTCGCGCCGGCACCGTGGCCCTGGGCGGCACGGTGGGCGGCGGCGGTGCCATCGCCATCAACGACGTGCGCAACGACACCACCGCAGAGGTCACCGGCAGCGGCACCAGCGTGAACGCGCTGGCGCAAGGTGCTGGCACCGTCTCGGTGGACAACGGCACGCTGGCATCGAGCGGCAGCACGCTCGATGCGCGTCAGCAAAAGGATTCGCTCAAGGGCACCGCCGTGGTCGCCTCGTCGACCAGTCAGGTCGAGACCATCCTGGCCAACGTCTCGGGCGGTGGCAAGGTGGGCGTGGCCGCGAGCGTGTCGGTGAACATGTTGGGCGGCAGCACCACGGCGCAGGTCAAGGACGGCGCGTCGGTGCAGGCTGACGCGGCCGGTGCTTCGGGTGAACAACAGGCCCGCGTGGGCGCCTACCACCACGATGACGTCGTCGCTGGTGTGGGCAGCGCGGGCGTGGGCGGCGCCGTGGGCGTGGGCGGTGGGGTGGACACCACCATCCTCTCGCACCAGACCCTGGCGCAGGTGCAGTCGGCCACGGTGGCCGCGCGCAACGCGGTGGCGGTCAAGGCCGCCCACACCGCTGCCACGCAGCAGGTTGTGGTGGGCGCGGGTGGTGGCGGTGCCGCATCGCTGAGCCTGTCGGGCAACGTGCTGCTGGCCCAGATGAACACGCAGGCGCTGCTCGATGGCGGCACCTTGCGCTCCAGCGGCGGCAACGTCACCGTGCAGGCCGATTCGGTGCTGGCGGCAGAGCACCTCGCCGGTGGCCTGAGCGCCTCGGGCGCGGTGAGCGTGGGCGCCACGGCGGTGGTGACCGTGGTCGAGCAGCGAACGCGCGCGGCCACCCTGGGCAACAGCGTGATCGACGCCGCAGGCCAGACCAGTGTCGAAGCCCATTCCGAACAGGACGTGGACGTGAAGGCGGCCACAGGCTCGGTGTCGGGTGGTGCGGGCATCGCCGGCACCGTGGCCGTGACCGTGCTCAAGGGCCAGACCGACGCGGCCATTGGCGGCGACACCCTCGTCAACCAGAACCTCACCCTCAGCAGCCCCTCGCAGTCGGTCAGCGTCAAGGCCACTGACCGCACGACGGTGGACAACAAGCTCGGCGCCTTGGGCGTGGGCTTGACCACCGGCGGCATCGGCGCCACGGCCGACGTGATCCTGGCCAACTCCAGCACCTCGGCCACCATCGCTTCGGGCGCCAAGGTGCGCGCCGGTGGCGACGTCAAGGTCGAGGCCGACACGCAGCGTGACCTGAACTCCATCACCGTTGCCTTCTCGGGCGGTGCGACCTTCGGCATCTCGGGTGCGGTGTCCTACATCGGCGCGGGCGGCCGAGCCAGCAGCGACGCCCAGTCCGAGTTGCTGGGCTCGGTCAACGAGGCCAACCGCCTCAGCAGCGGCGGCTTGTTCGGTGACCAGGCCAGCTCCGACGCGGGCGGCACCTCGGCCAGCACCCAGCGCGCCGACACCGCGCGCAGCGGCATGGACCTGGGCCAGGACCTGACCACCGTGCCGGCCGGCACCAGCGCCCTGGCGCGTGTCGGCACGGGCGCCGAGGTGAACGCCGGCCGCGACGTGCTCGTCAAGGCATCGACCTCGACCGACGTGGACGCGCACGCCATTGGCGCGGCGGTCTCGGGCGGCTTGTCCATCGGTGGCGGCATCGCCATCGCCAACGTGGCCGATCAGACGTTGGCGCAGGTGGCTGGCACCGTCACGGCGGCGCGCAACGTGAACATCCAGTCGCGCGACGGTGGCGCGGGCCAGAGCCTGCTGCAGACCAAGGCCGGCGGCGGTGGCCTGGTAGGCCTGGGCGCTTCGGTCACCATCTTCGATCGCACCAGCTCGTCCACCGCCGACGTCACGGCCGATGCCATCGTCACCGCTCAGGGCACCGCTGCCGCCGATCCGGGCGGGGTGTCCGGCCAGGTCGCGGTGGACGCGGGCAGCGAACACCACCTCAAGTCGCAGGCCCTGGGCGCGGCCGTGGGCATCGGTGCCGTTGGCGCCGCCATCGCCCACGTCGACAACCAGGCCACGACCACGGCCAGCGTGGGCGATCGCGCCCGCATCACGGGCAAATCCATCGACGTCAACGGCCACAGCCTGACCGACGCCCAGGCCGAGGCCACGGCGGCGGCAGGCGGCATCGTCAGCGGTGCCGGCGCCGACGCGCGCGCCAACGACCAGCACACGGCCAAGGCCACGGTGGGCGCGGGCGCCTTGCTCGATGCCTCGGGCGGCCTCAACCAGGTGCGTGCCAGCATCGACCCGCATGCGCGCGCCGAGACCTTCGGTGTGGCCGTGAGCTCGGGCGTGTCGGTGGGCCTGTCGATGTCCGAAGCCACCGTGCTGGGCAAGGCGCTCAGCCAGGTGGGCAACACCACCACGCTCAAGGGTCAGGACATCGCGGTCGCGGCCAACACGCTGCAGACAGGCTCGCCCACGGCCAAGGCCAAGGCCGAAGCCGTGGCGGGCGGTGCGCTCTTGGGCGCAGGCGCCACCTCGGCCGAGGCGGGCGTGCAGACCACCACCGAAGCCAGCCTGGGTCAGGGTGTGCAGGCCACCGCCACGCGCAACCTGAGCGTGCTGGCCAACTCGGTCACCTCGGGTGACACCGCGGCCACCGGCGTCTACGCCGGCTTCATCGCCGGGGGCAGCAACGAAGCCGTGACCACGGCCAACACGACGACCACCGCCAAGGTGGGGCAGGGTGCGAACCTGAGCGCCACGAATGCGCTGGCCGTCAACGCGACGGGCGCTGACACCTTGCGCGCTGACACCGAAGCCGGTGCAGGCGGCCTGGGCTCCCTGGTGGCCTCCAAAGCCGAAACCAAGGCCGAGGCCCACACCAGCGCGGCCCTCGGGTCCCTGGGGGCCAGCGGCGGGCAGGCCACAGCAGGCAGCGTGCAGGTCAACGCCACCCAGACCACCAACTTCAACGCCACGGCCGACTCGCTCAACGCCTCGGTGGTGGGCTACTCCGGTGCACGCGCCGTCAACACGGTCGACACCGACACCCGCGCCGACATCGGCCTGGGCTTCAACGTCACGGCCAACAACGGCAACGTCCAGGTCAAGGCCGTCAACCACGTGGTCAAGCAGGCGCTGGCTTCGGGCCAGTTCAACGTCGACTCGGCCTCGGGTGGCCTGCTCAACGGCGCCGCCGCCCGCAGCCAGACCCTGATCCGCAACCGCGCCCACGTGGGCGTGGGAGCCGGCAGCAACGTCACCGTCAACATCCCGGGCAGCACCTACGGCCAGGTCGAGTTGGGTGCGCTCAACCACATCGACGCGCACGACAGCGTGCGGCTGGATTCTGGTGGCGCCATCGCTGTGGCGCGCAGCGAGTCCGAGATCCGCGCCGACCTGAACCACGCCGAAGTCAAGGTGGGGGCGGGCGCGCAGGTCAAGTCCGATGGCGAGATCAACGCATCGGCCCGCACCGATGCGCAGGTGTTCACCGAAGCGCGCTCCAAGACCTATGGCCTGGCCGGCGCGGCCCAAGGCGAGACCCTCTCGCGCATCGCCGCCGACAACGTGGTCGACGTGGCCACCGGTGCCTTGCTCGAAGGCCAGCGTGACGTGCACCTGATGGCCGGCACCGACCGCAGCGCGCCCAACTTGCTGCAGGCCGACGCCGACACCCGCCTGTGGAACCGCACGGCGGTGCCCATCGAGACCGACCCCAAGGCGCATGCCGAGGTGGTGCAGTCCAATGACATCAACGTGGCCGATGGCGCGCAGGTGCGCTCGGTGCGCAGCGTCTACCTGACCGCGACCGAAGGCGATCACCGCACGCGCGGTTTCGGCGAAGGCACCGATGCCTACCGCGAAGTGCTCTCGGCCATCGGTGAGTTCTTCGGTGCCGACACCTCGTCGCTCAAGATCAGCGGTGGCAGCACCTGGGACAACACCCGCAACACCAACGCCATCACCTCGTCCGTCAACGTCGACGGCAAGGTTGAAGCCGGCATCTGGCACCTGCAGCACCTGACCTACCGCGCCGACGGCGGCTTCAGCATGTCCGAAGGCGTGAGCTTCACCACGCGCGACAACGTCAAGCTGGCCGACCTGCTGACGGCCGAGATCGACAAGCTGCGGCAAAAGGCGCAGCAGGTGCGGGGTGCCGCCGACAACTACACCGGCGACACCAATGCCGCCGACGTGGCCCTGGCGCTCGACAACGACGCCGACATCCTCGAAGCGCAACTGGCGGCCCTGGGCGGCGAGACGCGCGTCGGCTTCCTCGACGTTGGCCCCATCCTGGCCACCACCGGCAACGTCAACGTCACATCGCGCGTGCTCACGGGCGCGGCCAGCGGCTCACTGATCGCCCCGGGCGACGTGCGCATCGACATCGACAACCAGTCCACGCGCTTCATGACCACCAGCACGCTGACCATCCCCGACGAGGATGGCGGCCAGGTGCTGTGGAACGGCCAGCGCGTGTCGTCGAAAGACCAGATCAACGCGCGCAACCGCGCCGGTCAGACCACGGCCGTGTCGGTGGTGGACGCCTTGTCCACGCCCGCGCCGGTCATCAGCGTGCTGAACTCCAACAGCAACGACACGGCCACGGGCTCGCCCGCTCAGCTGTGGATCCAGGGTGACATCAGCAACCTGGGCGGGCTGGCCAAGGCCAAGAGCCACGGCACCATCCGCGCCTCGGCCAACATCAACGCCGAGACGGTGGACATCGCCACGAGCGGTGACTTCATCAAGACCTACACGCCCGGCTTCACCCACCAAGGTGGCGACCCCATCGCGCAGCTGGGCAACGTGCCAAGCTCGCGCGAAGGCGATGCGATGGCTTTGGGTGGCAGCGACGCCACCGACAGCGCCTCTGGCGATCACGTCAACAACGGCCTGCCGGGCGACTGCCTGACCGTCTCATGCGGCAGCACCATCGCCGGCAACAACGTCTACATCAGCGCCGAGAAGCTCAACATCAACGGGCTGATCCAGGCCGGCCTGCCCATGCGCAGCGTCAAGGTCACGCAGGCCCTGATCACGTCCAAGTCCTCGGACATCGCCCAGGCGCGCATCAAGTACCTGGCCGGCACAGGCGACCGCTACCTCGACCTGACCAACCCCGAACCCGGCAGCGCCGAGATCAAGGTGCGCTACGACGCCGCCAACGATCGCCTCGAGCTGGACAACGTGCGCATCGGCGGCGGCCACATGGAGCTGTTCGGCAACATCTTCTCGACCGGCAATGGCGAGCTGCGCGTGCTCGATGGCTATGGCCGCATCGACATCGGCAACGAGACCGCTTACGATATCGCGCTGGGCCGCGTGGACACCGGCCAGGGCGTCGAAGGCAAGATCCGCATCACCGACACGGGCAAGCGCGTGATCGGTGTGGGCCAGGTCGATCAAACCGGCACCCGAAACGACGGCAAGCCCCTGGTCACCGAGATCACCCGAGTGGGCAACCAGATCCAGGTGCGCGACAGCCGCACGGTGGGCGCCGATGGCAAGCCCACCTACCTGGCCGACACCGAGGACGGCAAGTCCACGGCGTACGACCCGGTGGCCAACCGCCGCTTCAACTGGATCAACGGCCGCACCCAGAAGTGGACCGAAGAGCGCTACTACACCACCAAGATCGCGCTGGGCGCCGACTGGCTGGCGCCGGACTACGACGACCCCGATCGCATCGTGCCGGGCACGCCCACCTACGTGCAGCGCCTGACGGGCGACTGGTTGTCCGTGGGCGGCGGCAACGAGGGCTACCGCATGGACTACACCCAGGTGACGTCCGACAAGACCCTGGTCGCTGGCTACCCCACGGTGATCGACCGCTACTGCATCGGCTTCTGCAAAGTGGCCATCTACGAAGAGATCAAGAGCCAGGCCAACTTCGAGTGGACCGTCAAGGAGTACTTCCAGCACAGCCTGAACGCTTCCAAGCAGATCAAGGTCAACTTCGTGGGCGAGGACACCTCGGCCGTCAACATCACCTCGAACACCGGCAAGGTGCTGCTGGGCGGCCTGGTGCGCAGCCTCACCGGCGCGGCCAACATCACCGCCACCAACGGCATCCAGCAGGTCAACGACCAGGCGGTGATCAACGCGCAGGCGGTGAACCTGAGCGCCAACACCGGTGCCATCGGCTCGGCCACGCAGGCGGTGAACATCGACCTGACCGACGCCGACGCCAGCCGTGGCCTGGTCAACGGCACGCTGACGGCCCGCGCCCGCGACGGCATCGCCATCCGCGAAACCGATGGTGACCTGCGCGTTGCGGCGGCAGAGGTCGCAGCCGGTGCCCTGCGCCTGAGCGCCGACGGTCACATCCAGGCGACGGACCCCGCCGTCACGCTCAAGGGCCGCGACGTGCGCCTGGTCAGCGACAGCGGTCGCATCGGCAGCGCCACCTCGGTGCTGCGCATCGACACCGATGCCGTGATGGGCGTGCTCTCGGCCCAGGCGCTGGACGACATCCACCTGCGCGAAGTCAGCGGTGACCTGCGCGTCGAGCAGGTGGCCTCCACCGTCGGCGACGTGCACCTCAGCGTGCCGGGCGGCAAGTTGATCGACGCCAACGACGCCGAGGTGGTGGACCCCTTGCAAGCCCAGCAGCTGCTGGACCTGTGGGACACCATGCGCCTGCGCGAGAACTCCTACCAGGGCAGCGCCAACCAGACCGTTCGCAACGCCGAGCGCCTGGTCGAGACGGAATACCAGCGCTACTGGCAGCTGCGCAACGTGCGCAGCGACGGCGCTGGTGGCTACACCGCCGACGCCTTCGATCCGGCCTACGCCTTCAAGCTGAGCGCCGCCCAGGCCGCCGAGCTCAAGCAGGCCAACCAGTGGACGGACGCCGACGTGGCCGCTTACGAGCAGCAGCAGACCAGCGCCTTCCGCGCGGCCCATGCCCGCTTCGGCGGCCAGGCCTACAACGCCAATTTCTCGTACAAGGCCTCCGATGCCGAGGTGGCCGCCTTGACCGAAGGCGTGAAGTGGTCCGACGCCGAGCTGGCCAACGCCATCGGCGCCGGGCTCTTCCGCCCGGTGGCCGACACCGAGGTGCGCGTGGAGGCGGCCAACATCATCGGGCGCAACCTCGTGCTCGACGTGGCCGGCTCCATTGGTGAAGACGCGGGCGTGGTGCGCATCAAGCGCCAGCAGGGCCTGACGAGCGATGAGAAGCTGGCCTTGCTGACCGCCGAGCTGCAGGACATGACGGTGACCGACACCGAAATCCTGATCTCGCAGAAGAAGGACGTCGACATCGAAGCCAGCGGCACGCTCAACGCCCAGGCAACGGGCCCGATCTTCATCGGCAGCGAAGGGGACCTGGCGCTGCAGAACGTGCGCAGCACGCAAGAAGTGCGCATCAAGAGCGGCGCTGGCTTGAGCAACGCCGCCGCCGATGGCGTGGCCGCGGTGCAAGCCGGTGCCCTGGTGCTCGAAGCGGGCCAGGGCAACATCGGCTCGGCCAGCAAGGCCATGCTGGTGGACGTGGCCGATGGTGGCCGCACGACCGCGCGCGCCAAGCAACACATCTGGCTGACCGAGGCCACCGGCGACATGGCCGTCGGCACCGTCTACGCCCAGGAAAGCGCCACGCTGACCGCACCCGGCGCCATCCTCGACGGACGCAACGACCGCCAGCTCGACGTGCAGGCCCGCGAGATCAACCTGATCGCGGGCACCACCATCGGCCGTGACGGTGGCATCGACGAAGCGCTCGAGGTGAGCACCGGCGCCAACGGCGTGCTCAACGCCAGCGCACCCGACGGCATCTTCCTGGCCGGCATGGGCCAGAACAGCCGCCTTGGCAACATCACCACCGCAGGTCGCTTCGCTTACGACGCCCTGGCCAGCAACCTGACCCTCACGGGCCTGGTGCAGGCGCGCAGCATGCGCCTGGGCGCCGACGACGACATCGTCTTCACGCCGGGCGGCAAGCTGGTGGCCATCGAGCGCATCGACCTCGAAGCTGGGGCCGATGGGCAGGGCAGCGTGGTGGTCGAGCCCACGGTCACCGCCTCGCCGCTGGTGAGCGCACCAGTGGTTCGAATCGTCGCCGCCGACACGGTGGGCGAAGGCCAGCCGTTGAGCATCGACAGCCCCGACGTCGGCTTTGAAGCGCGCAACATCAACGCCCGGGTGAGCACGCCTGGCGCGCTGCTGTTGAGCGTGGGCGGCAACGGCGGCCTGCCCGCTGAAAGCGTGTCGCTGGACGTCAGCGCCGGCGAAGGTGCCGACCAGGGCGTGACCTTCGCGCTGCTCAACGCCGAGCGCTCGCAGGTGCGCTCGATCAACGCGGCGCCGATCACGGTGGAGCAAGGCCTGGTCACCAACTGGGCCGAGTTCTTCACGCCGTTCTACAGCGTGCGCCTCGACGCGGCCGACCGCCGCGCCCAGTTCGGCTGGGACGTGCACGGCTTCACCCTGGACGGTGCTTACGACCTCTTGCTGACGCCTCAGGCCGCGTTCATCGGCGCCTACGTGCTGGTGGGCAATCCGGAGAAGGTGATCTTCAGCAACCCGAGTGGCGTCGTCACCGGCGAGACCCGCACCGTGGGCGACCTCGGTGGCCAGCGCGACCAGGTGGCCACGCGCACCCTGACCGTGGTGCGCAACGTCCAGGGCAACCTGGCACCTGCGGCCGGCGTGCTGCAAATCAGCGGCGACCCCTTCGAGTGCAAGGACCACGAAGCCGAGTGCCTGGAGCTGGGCATCGCCCCGCCGGCGGCGGGTCAGTGAAGCCCGTGCAGCACCCATCCAACCCAAACCCACAGGGCACAACGTGAACCGATCCCATCCTTTCCTGGCTGCTGCGGTGGCCCCGGTTGCCCGGGCGGTGTCCGCCCTCGTCGTCGGCATCGTCGGTGTCGTCGGCGCTGGGCTGGGCACGCCCGCGATGGCGCAGACCTCGCTGCCTTCGGGCCTGACGCCCGGTGCCGCCCAGGCCGCCGAGCGCCAGCAACGCGAAGCCCAGCAGCGCGAAGAGCGCCTGCAGCAGGGCGCGCCGGATGCGGCCGTCAAGGCCCCGGACGCGCCCAAGCCCGCCGCCGCCAGCACCGAGCGCAACATCCGCGTCGAGCGCTTCGAGGTCGATGCCTCGCAGATCCTGAGCGCACAAGAGGTCGATGCCGTGCTCGCACCGCTGCGCGGCCAGACCGTGAGCCTGGCCGAGCTGCAAGCCGCCGTGGCCCGCATCAACGAGCTGTACGACGCGCGCCGCGCGCTCACCGCCCGCGCCGTGCTGCCCACGCAGACCGTCAAGGACGGCGTGGTTCGCATCCGCCTGGTCGAGGCCAAGACCGGTGAGCTGCGCATCAGCGGCCAGCAAGCGCTGGCGGGCGACTACGTGCGCGACCGCCTGCACCTCAGCCAGGACGCGCTGTTGTCCGTGCCCGCGCTCGAAGAAGACCTCGCCAAGTTCAACCGCCTCAACGAAACCCAGCTGCGTGCCAACGTCGTGCCTGGCAAACGTTTCGGCACCACCGACGTCGAGATCACCGTCAGCGAGCCCAAGCGCCTGCGCGCCGACCTCTTCGCCGACAACGCCGGGCGCGAAACCACCGGCCGGGGCCGCGTTGGCGCGGTGCTGCGCGGCAGCAACTGGCTGGCCGACAGCGACACCGCTTCGCTCACGGCCACCACCGCGCGCGGCTCCAACAGCCTGGCGGGCTCGTACTCGCTGCCCATCAACCGGCATGACACGCGGCTGGAGCTGTCGGCCAGCCATGGCGACATCCGCATCATCCGGGGGCCCTTTCAGCCGCTGGAGATCACCGGGCGCTCGCACGACGTGTCGGTGGGCGTGAGCCAGCCGCTGGTGACCGAGGCCGAGCGCGCCTGGTCCACCTACGCACGCGTGTCGGACCGCCAGTCGCGCAGCTCCTTCTCGGGCTTCAAGCAGACGCACGAGACCCAGCGCGTGATGACCTTTGGCCTGGCCGGAGACCGGCTCACCGACGGCCACGCCTGGTTCCTGGACCAGCAGCTGGTGGTGGGCTCGACCGACCTGGCCGGCGACGCCAGCTTCATGTACTACCGTGCCCAGGGCAATCGCCTGGACCGCCTGGGCGAGCGCACCCAGCTCATCAGCCGCGCGGCGCTGCAGCTGTCGCAGAACCGCCTGCTGCCATCCGGCGAGCAGTTCCAGGTGGGCGGCGCCTACACGGTGCGCGGCTACTCCGAAGGCCTGGTCTCGGGCCGCCATGGCTACCAGCTCAGCGTCGAAATCCGCCAGGGCCTGGGCGCCATCGAGTACCTCGAGCGCGACCCCAACGCACCGCGCTGGCAGTGGCTGGCCTTCATCGACCACGGTGCGGCCATCGCTTACCGACCGGGCAACCTCAAGGCGGTTCAGCGCGACGACTTCCTGACCAGCGCCGGTGTGGGCGTGGTGATGGACTGGCGCAACGTCAACGCCCGCCTGGTGCTGGCCGCGCCCCTCAAGCGTCACCACCCGGCCGAGACCGATCGCACCGACGTGCGCGTGCACGCCTACGTGAACGTGGCCCTGCAATGAAAACGTCCGCGAAGCCCCTTGGGCGTTCGCGGACGCAGCGGATGTCGCGGGTCTGATCAGCGCGTGATCAGAACGTTTCCCAATCGCCGTCGTCGGCGGCCGCCGTGGCAGGCGTGAAGCTCGCGGTGGCCGCGGGCGCTGCCGCCGGGGCCTGGGGCGCAGGCTTGGTCGCGGGCTTGGGCAGGCTGGCGCGCGCCACGGGCTTGCTGGCGGGGGCGGGCTTGCTTTCCTGAGCAGGCTTGCTGGCGCTCGCTGCCGCAGGGGCGGACGAAGTCAGGGCCTTCGGCGCGCTGGCCGCTGCGGGTGATCCGTGGGTCGAAGACGACGAAGGTGTGGTCGGTGCCGAATGCAGCGCCTTGACGGGCGTCAGCACCGGCTCGGCATGCAGCTTCTGCGTGCCCAGCTTGAAGGCCGACACAGCGGAGGCCAGGCGCGTGGCCTGTTCCTTCAGGCTTTCGGCGGCGGCGGACTCTTCCACCAGCGCAGCGTTTTGCTGCGTCATCTGGTCGAGCTGGTTGACCGACTGGTTGACGGTGCCGATGCCCTGGCTCTGCTCCGACGACGCGGCGCTGATCTCGCCGATGATGTCCGAGACGCGCTGCACGCTGGTCAGGATCTCGACCATGGACGAGCCGGCGTCCTGCACCAGCTTCGAGCCGGACTCGACCTTCTCGCTCGAAGCGTTGATCAGGGTCTTGATTTCCTTGGCGGCGTTGGCCGAGCGTTGCGCCAGCGTGCGCACTTCACCGGCCACCACGGCGAAGCCGCGGCCTTGTTCGCCCGCGCGGGCGGCTTCCACGGCCGCGTTCAGCGCCAGGATGTTGGTCTGGAAGGCGATGCCGTCGATCACGGTGATGATGTCGGTGATCTTGCGGCTGGCGTTGTCGATCTCGGCCATGTTCGAGACCACTTGCGAGACGATCTGCTCGCCACGTTGGGCGGCGGTGGCCGCACCCGATGCCAATTGATTGGCCTGGCGGGCGGCGTCGGCGCTTTGCAGCACGGTGCCGGTGAGTTGCTCCATCGAGCTGGCCGTTTGTTGCAGGTTCGAGGCGGTGTGCTCGGTGCGCTGGCTCAGGTCCTGGTTGCCGGTGGCGATCTCGCTCGAGGCCGTCGAGATCGAATCGGTGGCCTGGCGGATCACGGCGATCGTGTCGCGCAGCTTGTGCGTCATGTCCACCACCGAGCCGCGCAGCGAGCCGGCGTCACCCGCCTGGTGCTGCAAGTTCATGTCGAGGTGGCCATCGGAGATGCGGCTGACCAGGTCGCGCAAGGTCGAAGGCTCGTCGCCCAGGTCCTTCCACACCGAGGACACGATCGCGGCGGAGGCCGCGCCCAGCACGCCCAGCACGATCACACCAGTCAGGATGCTGACCCACAGGTTGGTGTCCACGCCGGCGCGCGCGGAAGCCTGGGCCTCGTCGATGGCGGCCTTGGCGGCGACCTTGTGTTCGTTCAGCAGCTTGTCGAGCGACTGCAGCGAACTTTGCATTTTGCCCAGCTGGTCACCTGGGGGCTGCTGGGTCAGCAGCGCACGCGTGGCGCCGATGGCAGACGACTGGTAGGCCTCGAAAGCGTCCCCGAGGGTTTTGGCGATCGCGGTTTTCTCGGGCAACTGGCCCATGTCGGCGAGGGCCTTCTTGGCCGCGGCCACCATCGCGTCGGTTTCCTTGAGCTTTTCGGCCTCGCCTTCGGCGGCGGCGGTCTGCAGGGTCAGGCGAAGCTGTTCAACGCTGCGGTCCACCGTCTGCACGTGGGCCATGTGCGGGTTGTCGACCTCGTGCAGGTGCTGGAGGATCCCTGAGGTGTGCTCGCCAACGACAAAGCTGACGGCCACGCCGACGACGAAGACTGCGGCTGCGCTGATCGGCAGCATCCAGATTTTGGTGCGAAAGTTCATCTTGGCTCCTGCGAGGGGAAAGGGCAGCCCGTGTGACCGGCGTGCCCTCCACGGTGAGGCTATCGGCATGATGGCCGAGCCTCTGAAGTGAAAAGGCGCAAATAAGTCGTGCTTCCCAGGCCGTTTGTGAGCCTGTTCCTACAATCCGCGCCATGTCTGCACCTTTGCCCGCCGGCCCGGCTCGCTCCGCTGTCGTTCGCAACCCGATGTTCTGGGTGGCGCTGCTGTATTTCTCCGAAGGGCTGCCGCTGGGCGTGTTCTACGACCTGTTCCCGGTGCACATGCGCCAGGCGGGGGTGGGCCCGGCCGAGATCGGGCTGCTCAGCCTGTTGGGCCTGGCCTGGACGGTCAAGTTCCTGTGGGCGCCGCTGGTCGACGCCTGGCGACACCACCGCCGCTGGATCGCGGCGGCGAACGTGGGCATGGCGGCGGTGCTGCTGACCCTGGCCACCCAGCCCGAAGCGCTGGGGCAGGGGGCCACCTGGCCCTGGGCCCTGCTGGCGGCCTTCACGGTGCTGTCAGCCACCAATGACATCGCCACCGACGGCTACACCATCGAGCTGCTGGCCAAGGGGCAGTACGGCCTGGCCAATGGCCTGCGCATCGGCTTTTACCGCGTGGGCATGCTGGCTGCGGGGGGCTTGCTGGTGGTGGCCGGCTGGATGGGCACGCCGGGGCAGCCCGCCTGGTCGGCCGCTTACGCCGCCGGTGGGGCGCTGATGGTGCTCAACGCGGCGCTGATCCTGCTGGCGCCGCCGCAGGCGCCTCGGCCCCCCGCGCCCAAAGGGGCCGCCGCCGACGAGTGGCAGGCCTTGCGCAGCCAACCCCAGTGGTTGCTGGCCTTGGGCCTGGTGCTGATGGGCCTGCTGTGGCCGGTGCTCGGGCCGGTGGGCAAGGCTTTGTCCTGGGCGCCGGTGCAGGCCGTCAGCGGCACGTGGTGGTTCAAGGGCGGCATCCCCGTCGGCTTGATGCTGCTGGGCGCCAGCCTGATGGTGCGCGCCGCGCGGGGGCCGCAGGCCGCCCGCCTGGCCGACGGGCCCGTCTTCGGCGCCTGGGTGGCCCTGCTGGCGCGACCGGGCATGCTGGCCGTGCTGGTCTTCATCCTGCTGTTCAAGCTGGGCGACGCGGCCATGGGCTTCATGGTCAAACCCTTCTGGGTGGACGCCGGCTTCACCCCCGCGCAGATCGGCCTGGTCAGCGTCAACGTGGGCCTGGGGCTGTCGATCGCCGGGGGGCTGGCGGGTGGCTGGTACGTCGACCGCGCCGGCATCTTCAAGGGCCTGTGGGTGCTGGGGCTGGCGCAGGCCTTGTCCAACCTGGGGTACGCCGCAGCGGCCTCGGTGGTGCCTCACGCCTTGCCAGGAGCGGAAGTGAGTGCTCACCATCAAATGGTGGTGTACGCCGCCAGCGCGCTCGAGAGTTTCACCGGTGGCCTGGGCACGGGGGCCTTCCTGGCCTTCCTGATGGGCATCACCGACAAGCGCCGGGCCACCACCGAGTACGCCATCTTGTCGTCGATTTTCGCGTTCTCGCGGGCGGTGGCGGGCTGGGCCGGGGGGCTGGGGGTCGAGCAGATGGGCTATTCGGCCTTTTTCCTGCTGACCTTTTTCCTGTCATTTCCCGCTTACGCGCTGCTGCCGGCGGTGCGGCGTATGCTGTTGCGCGACGAGGCGCGTTGACATCTTCAGGGCCGCCCACACCTGTGGCCCCGCACCTTGACACCGAAGCACACCACGCCCAACCGCCCCGAACCGCCATGCCCTTGAACGCTGTTGCCCATCCCCGCCGCATCAACGAACCGCGCAAGCCACGCCAGCCGCGTGCTCGGGTGGCCGGCCTGTGCGTGGCGCTGGCTGCCAGCTTGCTGATGCCGGCGGCCTCGGTCTGGGCCCGCGAGGGGGTGGATGTGGGGGGGCAGTCGGGTTTTGCGCGCCTGGTGCCGGCCGAGCAGATCGAGCAGGCCGCCGCCCAGCAGTACCAGCAGATGGCCGTGCAAGCCCGCCAGCAGAACGCGCTGCTGCCCGACAACCACCCGCAGGTGGTTCGCCTGCGCACCATTGCCAAACGCATCATCCCGCACAGCCTGGGCTGGAACAAACGGGCCCGGCAGTGGCAGTGGCAGGTCATCGCCATCAACTCCAAAGAGCTCAACGCGTTTTGCATGCCCGGGGGCAAAATCGCCTTCTACACGGGCATCCTCGAGCAGCTCAAGCTGACCGATGACGAGGTCGCCATGATCATGGGCCACGAGGTGGCGCACGCCCTGCGCGAGCACGCCCGCGAGCGCATCGGCAAGCAGTCGGCCACGCGCCTGGGCGCCAACGTGATCTCGGGCCTGCTGGGCCTGGGGGGGCTGGGGGATGCGCTGCTGAACACCGGCAGCCAGTTGCTGACCCTGACCTTCAGCCGCCAGGACGAGTCCGAGGCCGACCTGGTCGGCATGGAGCTGGCCGCGCGCGCCGGCTACAACCCGCAGGCCGGGGTCACCTTGTGGCAGAAGATGGCGGCGGCCTCCAAGGGGGCGCCGCCGCAGTTCCTGTCCACCCACCCGTCCAGCGGCACCCGCATCCAGGACATCCAGGCCAACCTGCCCAAGGTGATGCCCTTGTACGAGCGCGCGCCCAAGCCCGAACAGCGCTGGGACGCGCCGGCCCGCTCTGGCCTGAACACGGCCGACCCGCTGGCGCTGGCGTTCTGGGGGCGGGGCGTCAGCCTGGCAGCAACTGGATGCGAGGCGCCGGGATGCGACGCAGCCTCAGCTTCTCGGTCGGTGCCTGCACCTTGGCACGACCACTGAGCACCGTTTTGCCTTCCTGATTCGTCACCACGCAGTCGAGTTCGACGCGGCGCTTGGTGTCGTCCTTGCTGGCCACGGTGGCCGTCACGGTGAGCGTGTCGCCGATGTGCACGGGCAGGCAGAAGTGCAGCTCCTGGTGCAGGTAGATGGTGCCGGGGCCCGGAAAGCGGGTGCCCAGCAGCGCCGAGATCAGCGAGCCCGCCCACATGCCATGCGCGATGACGCTGTGGAACATCGTGTGGCTGGCGTACTCCGGGTCGAGGTGGGCCGGGTTGGTGTCGCCCGAGACCGCGGCGAAAGCCCGGATGTCCTGCTCGGTGAGGGTGCGCACCAGGGTCTGGCTCTGGCCGACCTGCAGCTCGTCGTGGGTGAAGTTTTCCTGCCAGGCGTCGTCACGGGTGTTCATGGTGGGGGCTTTCGGGGGCGGGGTCAGTTGACGATGTGTGCGCCGGCGTCGACGTACAGGGTCTGGCCGGTCATGCCGCTGGCGGCGTCGGAGCACAGGAAGGCGCACAGCTGGGCGATCTCGTCGAGTGTGACCAGCCGCGCCATGGGCGACTTCGCGCGGGCGGACGCCATCAGCTCGTCGAAGTGATCGATGCCGGACGCCGCGCGAGTCAGGATCGGGCCGGGCGAGACGGCATGCACACGCACGTTCTGCGGCCCCAGCTCCACGGCCAGGTAACGCACCATGGACTCCAGCGCCGCTTTGACCGGGCCCATCAGGCCGTAGTGGGGTACCGCCACGTCGGCGCCGAGGTAGCTCATGGTCAGCAGGCTGCCGCCACGGGGCATGTGGGGCGCGCACAGCCGAGCCAATTCGGCCAGCGAGTGGCAGGAGATGGACATCGCCTGCGCGAAGCCCTCGCGGCTGCTGTCGAGCACCTGGCCGTGCAGGTCCAGCAACGGCGCCCAGGCGATCGAATGCACCACGAAGTCCAGCGAGCCCAGGGCCTCGACGGCTGCCGCCACGGTCTGCGCGAGCTGCTCCGACGAGGCGACATCGCAGTTCAGCAGCTCGATGCCCAGCGGCCGGGTCAGAGGCTCGACGTGGGCACGTGCCTTGTCGTTCAGGCAGGTGGCCACCACCTCGGCGCCGCAGGCGCGCGCCACGCTGGCGCACCCCCAGGCGATGCTGTGTTCGTTGGCCAGGCCCAGCACCAGGCCCTTCTTGCCGGACAGGTTGATGGGGGCGGGGTGCTCAATCGGTTCAATCGGCATGGCGGACTTTCACGTAGGTTCCGGGGGCGTCGGCCAAAGCGTGCCGACGCGAGATGGGCCTGGCAGGCTGCTGACCGCTGCTGTGGGCCTGCAGCCAGGTCACCCAGGTGGGCCACCACGAGCCTTCGCGCACCTCGGCCGCCTTCAGCCAGTCGTCGGGCGCCAGCCAGGTGCTGCCGCGCGGGGCATGTCGCCAGGCGTGGTGGCGATGCGGGTGGCCTGGCTCGGTGACGATGCCCGCGTTGTGGCCGCCGGCGGCAAGCACGAAGGTGGTGTCGGTGTCGGTCAGCAGCGTGAGCTTGTGAACGGAGCGCCACGGCGAGACCTGGTCTTTCTCGGTGCCGACCACCATCAGCGGGCACTGGATGTCGATCAGGGCCACACGTTCGCCCAACACCCGGGCGTGGCCGGTGGCCAGTGCGTTGCGCAGGAAGAGCTCGTGCAGGTACTCGCCGTGCATGCGCGCCGGCAGCCGGGTGGCGTCGGCGTTCCAGCTCATGAGGTCCATGCCGTTTTCTTCTTCGCCCAGCAGGTAGCGGCGCGTCATGCGCGACCAGATCAGGTCGCGTGCGTTGAGCAGCTGGAAGGCCAGGGCCATCTGCCGGCCCGAGAGGTAACCACGGCGGGCCATGTCCTCGCGCAGGTGGGAGACCTGGTCGGGGTCGATGAAGACACCGAGGTCGCCGGGCTCGGAGAAGTCGGTCTGCGCGGCCAGCAGGGTCATGCTGCGCAGGGTGGGCAGGTCGTCGACGCGCACGCGGGAGTCGCCATCGCGGCGCGACAGCAGGCTGGCCGCCATCGCGAGGAAGGTGCCGCCCAGGCAGTAGCCCATGGTGTGCAGGGCCTCGCTGCCGGTGAGACGGCGGATCGCGGCCATGCTGTCGAGCACGCCCAGGCGGATGTAGTCGTCCATGCCCAGGTCGCGGTCGGCTTCGTCGGGGTTGCGCCAGGAGATCATGAACACCGTCAGGCCCTGATCGGTCAGGTGCTTGACCATCGAGTTGTGCGGCGACAGGTCGAGGATGTAGTACTTCATGATGCACGAGGGCACGATCAGCAGCGGCTCGGCGGCCACCTCCTTCGTGGTCGGTGCGTACTGGATCAGCTCGACGAGGTGGTTGCGCATCACCACCTTGCCGGGGGTGATGGCCACATCGCGGCCCACCTCGTGGCTCAGGGGCGGCAAGGCCTCTTCGCCTGCTTCGGGGGCGGGTGAGCGGGTGAGCGACGCCACGCTGCGGGTCATCAGGCCGGGCAGGTCCTGCCAGAACAGGTGAGCGCCCTTGAGCAGGCTCATGCCGAGGGTCGACTGGCTTTTTTCGGCGACCTCGGGGTTGCTCCACGGCCAGTTGGCGGGCGAGCCGAGCTCGGTCCACTGGCGAGCCAGGAAGGCCATCAGCTGCTGGTGATGGGGCTGCATGCCTTCGAGCCTGGCGCTGTCCACGAGCCGATTCGCCCAGTCCTGGTGGCGGTCGCGGAGGGTGTTGAACGGCCAAACCTGCCAGGCAGGGTGCGCGAAGCGGGCGTCCGGGGCCGCGTTGGCCGCCGGGTTCGGCGACGTCCCGGAGGCTTGTGCCAGGCTCATCCACCGCTGGGCGTTCTGGGGCGAAGCCAGGCTGTGCAGCAGCCAGTCGAGGCTGGCCAACTGGGTGGAGGCACTCGGGGCCTGGGGCGGCGTTGGCAAGGGCATCGGCGACATGGCGGCTTGATGAAGGTGGTGATGGGGACGAGGGATGCCATGCAGTGTTGATGCGGTGTTTGACGGCTTCGTGGCAGACCGCCGATTGCGCCGAACCCTTGATGCAGATCAGTTCTTGGGCGATTGGGGTGGCTCGGATCATCGGTGTCACCAATCCGAAAGATGCGCTGCACACCATGCAGGCATCACCGCGAGAGGTCACGATGCTCAAAGAAAAAGCCGTGGAGGAGCTGGGGTCCGCGTCCCTGCTCATGCCCGCATGGATCCGTTCCGCCCTGGCCGCCAACGACCGCCTGAAGCTGCTGCTGACCCTGCTGCAGTCGGCCTGGCAGCAGGCCCAGACCGGCAAGACCCAGGGCCTGAGTTTCGAGGCCGAACTGCGCAAGGCAGCTTGCCCCGACGTGGGCCTCATCGACGGCCTGGCCGAGCGAGCCTACCTCGACGACGATCGCCTGCTGGCCACGGGGCTGCAGGCGGTCTACCGCATCCTGGAGGCCGACATCGGCTTGATGGCGAGGCCGGTGCTGGCCCAGCCTGAACCCATCGACGCACAGGAAGCGAATGCGCTGCGCGCCCGCTGCGAGATCTGGCAGGCCAGGCTTGTCGAGCTCGCCGGGGCGGACGAGCTCAGCCACGACGCGCTGATGGCGCTCACCCACGGCGACCGCAAGGCCGACGACAGCCTGCACCTGCTCGTCATGGACCTGCACAAGTGCATCAACCGCATCTCGCAAGGCCTGTCGACGGAAATCGTCGATGGCGCCCACGTCTGGCAAGTTCACGACACCGATCGGCCGTACATCCAGGCCTTCATGCGAGGCATCGCGCACACCGCGCCGCTGAAGTTCTCGCACCCCGGCCTGGACACGGCGGTGACGCGGGACGGCGACGTCCTGCTCATCCAGAACGACATCGGCACCAACGATGCGCACGTGCTGGTGATCCAGGTCGAAGGCGGTGAAGTGCGCCTGACTTACTCGGACCTGCACCGCACCCGCTTCGATTTTTTCCGCGCCATGCTGGAAGAGGTGGGCTTCAGCTGGACGGTGGACACGCCCCACGTGAGCGAGGGGCTCAACGAGGGCAAGCCTTACCAGGTCGGGCACGCCCGGTTCGAGTCGGCCGAGCCGCAGGCGGTGTTCGACGCGCTGGAGTGCCTGGGCGCGCGCATCGTCTTCGTCATCGACTGGAACCGCGCGCGCAAGCGCCTGATGCTGTTCGTCAGCAAGCCGGTGGCCATCTCCCTGTTGCACACCGCCGCACGCGAGCAGCATGGGCACATGGCCTGGTTGCTCGCAGGCGGCGAGCGCCTGGTTTACGAGACCATGCAGCAGTTCGACGAGCAGCTGTTTCGCATCGGCGAGAGGCTGGACACGGCGCTGGGCGAACAGGCGGCGCAGCGCTTCCTGGGGCAGTTGCTGCGCACGGCCAGCGAGTTGATGCTGCAGGGCATGCCGGTGGCGGTGGTGGCCGACGAGGCGCGGCTGCTGCTGTCGCGAGCCGTGCGCCAGCGCAGCTTCGAGTTCGACCTGCTGGCCGACCACGCGGCCACCATCCACGCCCTGGCCGAGGCCCTGCAGGTCTCGCTGGAGGTGCTGCTGTCGGGCGGCGGTGCCGCCGAGGTCGAGCACATCGACGCGCGGGCCAAGGAGTGGGAGCGCCTCGCCGACGAGCTGCTCATCAAGGCCCGCACCCGCCTCGACCGCCGGCCCACGCGCAACGCCTTCGTGGACATGATGTCCCACGCCGACGACGTCGCCGACGCACTCGAGGAAGCGCACTTCGTGCTCGGCCTCGTCGCCCAGGCCGAGGTGGTGGTGCCGCGCGCCGTGCAGCCCGAGATCAAGTCGCTGGCGCTGGCCACCCTGGGCGCCATGCAGGACTGGGTCCGAGTCGTCGAGATGGCCCGCCACACCTACATGGAAAACGACGCGCTCGAGCAGGAGGCCCTGCTCAAGGGCATCTGGCAGATCCTGTATGCCGAGCGGCACTGCGACGTGCTCTACCGCAACGTCAGGCGGGCGCTGATGCGCGAACGGCTGACCGACCCCAACATGCTTGTGTCGCTCACCGACCTGGCCAGCGCCATGGAGCGCGCCACCGACGCCTTGCTGTGCGCCGGACACGCCCTGCGCCACATGGTCATCCAACGCTCCGAGGTCTTCCTGTGAAGCCCATGTCTCACCCTGCTCAAGCCCCCCGTTCGGCCCGCTGGCCGGCGCACCTTTACCTCATCGGCGACCCCGAGCACCCCGTGCCCGCGAACGCCGACGTTCACAAGATGGGCAACAAGGCGCACAACCTGGCGCGCATGAGCCGACTCGGCCTGAACGTGCCCGAGGCGCTGGTGCTCGGCACCGCTCACGCCCGCCACCCCGACAAGGCCATGCCCGACCTGCTGCAGCACGGCTTGCCTGCGCTCGAACGCTTGGTGGGTCGCCGCCTGGGCGACGCCCGCAACCCGCTGCTGCTGTCGGTGCGCTCGGGTGCGGCGGTGTCCATGCCCGGCATGATGGAGACCATCCTCAACATCGGGCTGTGCGATGAAACGGTGTCTGGGCTGATCCGCCAGACCGGTCACCCGCGCATGGTGTGGGACTCCTACCGGCGGCTGGTGGCCTGTTATGGCGAGGTGGTGCAGGGCATCCCCATGGACCGATTCGACCAACTGCTCAGCGAGCTGGCCCAAGGAACCGACGAAGCCCTGCTGGACTTCGCCGACATGCGCGAGCTCACGAGGCGCAGCCTGCTGGCCTACCAGGACGCTTGTGGGCAGCGCTTCCCCCAGGTGCCGCTTGATCAGCTGCGCGGCGCCGTGCGGGCGGTGTTCGAGTCCTGGCACGCCGAGAAGGCCCGCGCTTACCGCGAGATGAACCACATCGACCACGACCTGGGCACGGCGGTGACCATCCAGCGCATGGTGTTCGGCAACAGCGGCCTGCACTCGGGCTCGGGCGTGGGCTTCACGCGCAACCCGACCACAGGTGTGCGCGAGACCTGGGTCGACTTCCTGCCGAATGCGCAGGGCGAAGACGTGGTCGCGGGGCGCCGGGCCGTGCTGGGCGCCGATGCCCTGGCGCAGTGGATGCCCGACGTCTGGCGCCAGCTGCAGGAAGAAACCACCCAGCTCGAAGCGGTCCAGCACGACATGCAGGACTTCGAGTTCACGATCGAATCCGGCACGCTGTTCTTCCTGCAGACGCGCGACGGCAAGCGCAACAAGCAGGCCGCCGCGCGCATTGCACTGGACCTGCTGGACGAGCAGGTCATCGACGCGGCGACCGCGCGCGCCCGGCTGCAAGGCATCGACGTGGACGACCTCCACGAGCAGCGCCTGGCCGACCTCTCGCGCAGCGATGCGCCCGCCCAGGCGCTGGCGGCTGCGGTGTCGGCCAGCCCGGGCATCGCCTCGGGCGTGCTGGCGCTGACCCCTGAGCGCGCGATCGAGTGGGCGCAGGCGGGGCGCGATGTCATCCTCGTGCGCAAGGACGCCGAAACCAGCGACGTGGCGGCCCTGCAGGCCTCGCGTGGCCTCCTGACCCAGCGGGGTGCTCGCACCTCCCATGCGGCGGTGGTGGCGCGCCAGCTCGACAAGGTCTGCCTGGTCGGCTGCGATGGCCTCGTCTTCGACGCGGCGGGCGGCGGAGTGCGCCTGGTCGGCACCTTCGTGGCCGAGGGCGACGCGATCACCCTGGACGGGCACCGCGGCCAGGTCTACCTGGGCGAGGTCCAGGTCACGCGCGTGCCCGATGTCGAGTTGCAGGCGCGCTTTCAGCGTTTGATGGCTGTTGCGGATGGGCGCTGAGCGGCCTAGCCCGGGCGTGGCCCAGGCACGGCCCGA
This sequence comes from Comamonadaceae bacterium 2PF, assembly GCA_005502875.1. Lineage (GTDB taxonomy): Bacteria > Pseudomonadota > Gammaproteobacteria > Burkholderiales > Burkholderiaceae_C > Aquabacterium. Next base: position 209,835 of record SCMV01000001.1, read on the forward strand.
TCACGCCCCCGTCATGTCTCGCAGCAGTCCACGATCGCCGGGGCGTCAGGCCCCGGCCATCAGCTCGGCCGCCAGCCGACCGACCCTTGCCAGCGCACGCCGCTCGGCCTCGCCCCACTTGCCGCCCAGGCCCAGGCGCATGCAGCGCTTGAAGCGGTCGTTGGTGCTGAACAGGCTGCCCGGTGCGATGCAGATGTGCTCTTCCAGGCAGGTGTCGAAGAGCTCGACGGTGTCGACCTCTCCCGGCAGCTCCAGCCACAGGATGAAGCCGCCCGAGGGCGAGGTCATGCGCGTGCCCTTGGGAAAGTGGCGTGAGATCAGCGCACGCGCCTCGTCCATGCGCGAGGCCACGACGGCGCGCAGCTGGCGGTAGCCGGCCTCGATGCCGGGCTGGGTCAGCAGGTCGGCCAGGGCGCGCTGCAGCATCACGGTTTCGCTGCCCGAGGTGGCCGACTTCATGCGCTGCAGGCGCTCGGTGCGGCCTGGTGCGGCGATCCAGCCCAGGCGCAGCCCCGGCGCGATGGTCTTGCTGAACGAGCCGCACAGCATCACCTGTCCACCCGTGTCGAAGGACTGCACGGCGCGGCGGCGGTCGTCGTCCTCGCACAGGTCGTTGTAGAGCACGTCTTCGATCAGCGGCACCTGGTGGCGCGCCACCATCTGCGCCAGGCGCTTGCGCTCGGCCAGCGGCATGCTGCAGCCCAGCGGGTTCGACAGCGTGGGCACGGCCAGGATGGCCTTGACGGGCTGGGTGTCGAGCGCCAGCTGCAGGGCGTCCAGTGACAAGCCGGTGCGCGGGTGGGTGGGGATCTCGAGCGCGCGCAGGCCCAGGCTTTCGAGGATCTCGAGGAAGCCGTAGTAGGTGGGGGACTCCAGCGCCACCACGTCGCCCGGCTTGGTCACCGAGCGCAGGCACAGCGTGATCGACTCCAGGCAGCTGCTGGTGACGATGACGTCGTCGGCGTCGACGTGACAGCCCATGCGCAGCGCGTGCCGAGCGATGGCCTTGCGCAGCGATTCGTCGCCGGGGCCGAAGGGGTACTGGCACAGCGTGGCGCGGTGGCGCTGGGTGGCGCGGCTGACGGCCCGGCGCACGCGGTCTTGCGCGAACAGGGCCGCGTCGGGGCAGGCCGCGCCGAACGACACGTAGTCGGGGTGGTGGGCCACGCTCATCATCTTGCTGGCCATGGCGCTGATGCCCACGCTGACCGAGCGCTTCGGGGGGCGCGAGGTGTCGGGCTCGGGCAGCTGAGGCGGGCGCGCGGCCACGAAGTAGCCAGAGCGTGGGCGGGCCTCGATCAGGCGCGCGTCTTCGAGCGTGCGGTAGGCCTGCACGACGGTGGACTGCGACACCCCATGCTGATGCGCCAGGTTGCGCACCGAGGGGATGCGCTCGCCGCGCGAAAGGGTGCCGGTGCGGATCTGCCGCGCCATGGCGTCGGCGATGCGCAGGTAGAGGGTGTCGGGCAGGCTCGCGTGGGTGTGCATGAGCCCCATTCTGTATGGAGTCCTCGTTGTTTGACCAGCACAGATGGCGGCGCACACGACCGGCACAGTCGGGCCGATCTGCGGCCTGTGTGGTCGGCATTGACGCTTGGCTGACGTGGCCAGGGGGCGCAGTTGCTGCCTAAGGTGAGGGACCGAGAATCCACCCACGAGGCTCACCATGTTCAACTGGATCAGGGGACGTGTCCCCGCGCTCTTGTGCGCCACACCCTTCACTCCCGTCGGGCCCGTGGTGCTGCCTGCTGGCCAGGTCCACCGACTGCGGCTGCGTGCCGGCGACGCCTTGCTCGTTCGCCAGGGGCAGGTGTGGATGACGCGGGAAAGCGATCCTGTGGACCACCTGCTCACCCCTTCGCAAGGGCACGTGGCGGCCCGACCGGAAGACGTCGTGATCGAGTCGTTTGTTCGGGGCGGCAGCCTGTACGAACGTCAGGCTTGGCGTTGAGGCTTGTGTGTTGTCAGGCGCCCCGAAGCGTTCAGCGCACCTTGGGCAGGCCGCCCCGAGCGCAGATCGAGCCCCCCAGCACCTGCTTCCTCATGGCGTAGGCGACCAGCTCGAACACCCAAAGTGGCGCCAGGCCGAGCAGCACGACGTCGGTCAGCAGCTCGCGCCAGGCTTTGCGCCGCAGGTTGACGCGAAGCAGGTGCCGGTGGGCCTGCTGGTGCAGCCGTGGGCAGTCGACGACGAGGTCGTGGGCGTGCCGAAAGTGCTGGTGCGCGGCGTCGAGCTGCCCGGTGCGTTCGCACTGCAGGCCATGTTGCCAGGCGACCTGGGCTTGCCTGGCGATGTCGTCGATGTGGGTCGAAGGTGCGAGGGTGCTCACGATGGGCTCCTTGGTGTTGCGGGATGTTGCGCCACCGTGCCCACCACCAGGATGCCCAGCAGCTCTTCGGACTCGGCCAGCAGCGCGTCGCGCTGCTCGGGGCCTTCGAGGTAACGCACCACCAGGCCGTAAACGGCCCGGCCATAGACGGCCAGCACGCGCAGCCACACCTCGTCATGCCCTTCGGGCAGCAGCTTCATGGCCCGCTGCTCGAGCAGCATGTCGCGCCTGAGTTCATCCAGGCAGCGCTGCAGCCCCAGCCGACCCTCGCTGGGCGGGCCGTGCAGCGTGCGGTAGGCCACCATGAACAGGTCGTGGTGCTGCGCAGCAAAGTCGAACAACCAGCCCACCACGCGGCGCGCCACCGACGGGTCTCGCGCCACGTCGGCGCGTGCGGCGCGAGTGCCTTCGCGCAACCGCGCCGTGAACTCGTCCATCAGCTGCACCTGCAACTGGCTGAGGCTGTCGAAGTGCCGGTAGAAGGTGTTGTGGTTGAGCCCGGCTTCGCGCGCGAGTTCGCGCAGCGACAGCGTTTCGGCCTGGTGCTGACGAGCCATCAATCGCATGGCGGCGTCCATCAGCTGGCGCTTGCCTGCGGCCATCTCAGGGTTCTTCATGTTTGACGTGCAGGTATCCGTTTGGCTACATTGTATCCAGTTGGATACCTGGAGATCAAGCAATGCGTTGGCGTCGGATGGCATCGATGGGGTTGGCGGAGCCGGTGTGGCACGTCGAAGAGGCGGGCGGCTGGCGTGTGGCCACGGCCGAGGAATGCGCCACGCGCGCCTGGTTGCCCGAGCCCATGCCGGGTGTGGCGCTGCCGTTTCAGCCGCGCTCGTTTCGCGACTGCAGCCTCTACGAGCGCCACTGGGTGCAGGCCTCGCGAGGGTACGTCCGGCGCTTCATGCCGCTGGCGGGCGCCTTCACGGGCGCGTTCGAGCGCCTCACGGGACGGGCCTTCCCGGCCTTTCGGCCTCACCCGCTGGCCTTGCGCCAGCCGGTGTACTACTTCGGCAACCACCTGAGCTTCGTGCCCAGCGGCACGCCCGTGCGGGCGCCGCGCTTCACGCAGGCGCTGGACTACGAGCTGGAGCTGGGCGCGGTGCTGCGCAAGCCCCTGCACAACGCCACGCCCGAGGAGGCGCTGGACGCCATCGGCGGCTTCGTGGTCGTCAACGACTGGAGCGCGCGCGACATCCAGCGCGCCGAAATGGGCACGGGCCTGGGGCCGCAGAAGTGCAAGCACTTTTGCAGCTCGATGTCGGATGCCATCGTCGATGCCGCCGACGTGATGCCACGCATCGGGCGCCTGAGCGCCCGCGTCGAGGTCAATGGCCAGGTGGTGGCCGAGACCTCCACCGCCGACATGCTGCACGACTGGGGCCGCACGCTCAGCCACCTGTCGATGGACGAGCCGCTGTGGCCCGGCGAGCTGATCGCCACCGGCACCCTGCCATCGGGCTGCGCCATGGAGAACGGCCGCTGGCTGCAGCCGGGCGACACCCTGCGCCTGGTGATCGATGGCGTGGGCGAGGTGGTGCACCCCATCCTGCCCCGAGGCGTCGCGACACCATGACGCCGAGGCTGATCGCTGGCACCGGTCGCCACCGCACCCGCATGGGCGATGCCGCCTTGTTTGCCGAGGGCTTGCACGAGGTGGCGCCCGACACCTTTGCCTGGATGGTGCCCAACGGCAGCTGGGGGGAAACCAACCTGGGCCTGGTGCGTTGCGGCGACCAGTCGGTGCTGATCGACACCTGCTGGGACCTGCATTTCATGCGCGAGGTGCTGCAGCACGCCGAGCCGGTGTTGCGCCACGCGCCCATTCGGCACCTCATCAACACCCACGCCGATGGCGACCACTGCTGGGGCAACCAGCTGTTTGCCCACGTGCCGATCACGGCCAGCCGCGCCAGCGCCGCGCAGATCCGCCAGCACCCGCCTTTGCAGTTGAGGGCCTTGCAGCTCGGCGCGACGCTGATGCAGCGCGTGCCCATTGGGCAGGTGGATGCCTTGGGGCGCTACATGGGTGACATGCTGCGCCCCTACCGCTTCAAGGGCGTGAAGGTGTTGGCGCCCAACCGCACCTTCTCGGGTGAGACCACGCTGGACGTGGGCGGCGAGCCGTTTGAGCTCACCGAGGTGGGGCCGGGGCACACCGATGGTGACTGCATCGTGCACCTGCCTCAGCGAGGCGTGGTCTACACGGGCGACATCCTGTTCGTGGGCGTGACGCCCGTGGCCTGGGCCGGGCCGGTGTCGGGCATCGTGGCCGCGCTGGAGCGGGTGCTGGCCTTGCGCCCCGAGGTCATCGTGCCTGGGCACGGCTGGCTGGCCACCCCGGCCGATGTGCAGCTGCAGATCGACTACTGGGACTGGGTGCAAAGCAGCTTGCAGCCCTTGGCCCGAGCAGGCATGGCGCCCTGGCACGCCAGCCGCACCTGCCTGGGCAGCGCGGCCTTCCGAGGCTCGCCCTTCGCGAAGTGGCTGGCGCCCGAGCGGCTGTTCACCTCGGCTTGCACGCTCTACCGGGAGTGGGGGCTGGAGACGGGCACGCGTGGCGGCCCCATCGGTGCGCTCGACCACTTCCGACGGCAGGCCACGGTGGCGCAAGGCCTGGGCGCCTGAGTTCGGGGCCCCGATCGCCGCGTCGCCAGGTCAGCGTTTCAGGAACGGGTTGAACTGACGCTCTTCGCCGAAGGTGCTCTCCGGTCCGTGACCCGGCGTGAACGTGATGTCATCGCCCAGCGGCAGCAGGTGCTGCGTGATGGCGCGGATCAGGTCGGCGTGGTTGCCACCGGGGAAGTCGGTGCGGCCGATGCCACCATTGAACAGCACGTCGCCCACGAAGGCGTGGCGCGTGCCGTCGTGGAAGAACACGACGTGGCCCGGCGTGTGGCCGGGGCAATGCAGCACTTTGAGCGTTTGCTTGCCGATGCTGACCTCGTCGCCATCGTGCAGCCAGCGCGTGGGCGTGAAGGGCTCGGCCTGCGGGAAACCGAACATCTGACTTTGCTGGGGCAGGGCGTCGATCCAGAACTGGTCGCCCGGGTGGGGGCCGATGATGGGCAGGGCCAAGGTGCGCGCCAGCGTGCCGGTGCCGCCTGCGTGGTCGATGTGGGCATGCGTGAGCCACAGCGCCTTGAGCGTCAGGCCCCGCTCTTCAACGGCCTGCAGCAGCACGCCGATGTCGCCACCGGGGTCGATGAGGGCGGCTTCGTTCGTCTCGTCGCACCAGACGAGGGAGCAGTTTTGTTCGAAGGCGGTGACGGGGAGGGTGAGGCGGATCAGCATGTCGCTGATGGTAGAGGCATCGACTCGCAAAGTCTCAAGACGTCGTCTCAAAATGCATTGAATCAAAACCGTTTCAAGGTGCGAAGCACGCAGTGGGAATCGTGGCGCAGTCAAATGCGCGACCTCTGCGAGTGATCTGGCCTTCTCGGTCAGATGAGATCGTCATTGGGTGCAAATTGGCCGACGGCCGTTCAAGGTTCAAGAGAGTCATTCGAAGCCACCGCTCGGCAGCGGCCGCTTTGGTCAATGCCGAGATCCATCAAAGTCTGCGACGCGGGTCTGTGATCACCACTCGACGGTCCTCTTCCCATTCGGAAGGCAAGTGATGGTCCGTGCCCGGTGATTCAGAGGCTGGCTCGTTGACCGCGCATCACCCTTGTTTGAAGTGCGCGTCACGCTCATCTTGAGGCGACTTGCCCGTCCACTCCTTGTAGGCCCGCGTGAACGCGCTGTGCTCCGAATACCCCACCAGCAACGCAACGTCGACCACCTTGAGCCGGGGATCCCGGAGGTATGACCGGGCCAGTTCATGGCGCACGAGGTTCAGCTCCTGGCGGTAATGCGTACCAGCCGCGCTGAGCTTTCGCTGCAAGCTGCGGGTCGGGCAGTGAAGCTTCGCGGCGACATGGTCGATGTGCGGCTCACCCGAGGTGATCAGCCGCGCGATCTCGCGCCTGACCGCCTCGACAAAGCCGTCCTCCTGCGGCAGCTTGCCCAATTGTTCGTCGGCATGTTTGGCCAGCAGCGCGATCAGACCAGGATCGCGGGTCTTGAGTGGCAATGCCAAAAGCGCCCCATCGAACGTCACAGTGCCTTCGGGCTGATCGAACAACACGGTGCAGCCGAAGTGATCTTCGTAGGGCCGGATGTCTGCAGGCCTTGCATGCATGAAGCTCACCGTGCGAGGCGATGCAGGCCCTTGCGCCAGCATGCGGGCGACTTGCGTCATCACCGCAAAGCCAGCTTCGTTGACCAAGGGGCCGGGCGTGTAGTCGTGCACATCCCAGCGCAAGGCCACGCCTCCGGGCACTGTCTGGCTCGACATCTGCACCACGTCGAAGATCAGCCGCTGGTAGTGCTCGAAGCGCTCCATCGCTTGGCCCAGGTTGTCGCATGCGAGCAGCACTGCGCCCAGCACACCCAGGTGCCGCGTCTGCACGGTTTGCGCCATGTGGATGGCAATGAGCGGGTCTTGCAAGTGTGATCGGGCCGCTTCGAGCATCTCGCTCCAAAGCTCGACATCCACGCCACCAAGCCCGTGTGGATCCGGGGTCGGCCATGCATGGCCAAGCACGCCTTGAGGATCGTGCCCCTGTGCGCTCAGGTACTCGTAGAGAAGCTGTACGTAGGTTGCCGGCACCACACGGCGAAATCGCGGTTTGCCCATTGAACGCGCTCCACTCAAATGGCGCAAAGTATCAAGGTCATGTGCGCCAAGTGTCAAGCAGTGCTGGCCGAAGTTCACAAGAATGGCGCGGTGCCCAAAACAGGCTCTTTGCTTGTGGCGGGCAACTGACTGAGCAAGCACCTTCAGAGCATTCATGAACAGATCACCGATGTCCACATCCTCAGAGCCGGTCGAGTTGCGCTTCAGGTCTGGCGACAGCTGGTGCGCGGCCACGTTCTACCGTCCCGCCCGACGTGGGCGGTGCCCGGTCATCGTGATGGCCCACGGCGTTGGCGGTGTCAAAGCGATGCGTCTGCCCGCCTTCGCTGAACGCTTTGCGCAAGCGGGCTACGCCTGCCTCGTCTTCGACTACAGGCACCTGGGCGAAAGCGGCGGTGTGCCGCGTCAACTCGTCGACATCTCCAAGCAGTTGGAAGACTGGAAGGCCGCCATGGCCTGTGCCCGCACCCAACCCGAGGTGTTGTCTTCAAAGCTGATTCTGTGGGGCACCTCATTCAGCGGGGGGCACGTCTTGTCTGTGGCCGCAGACACGCCTGATGTTGCGGCGGTGATCTCGCAGTGCCCCTTCACCGACGGCCTGGCCTCCAGCATGGCGATGGACTTGGCCACCTCCATCAAAGTGGCTGCCTTGGCGATCCTGGATCGTGTCGGCTCATGGCTTGGCAGGCAGCCGGTGCATGTTGCGCTCGCGGCGCCGCCCGGCCAGACAGCGCTGATGAACGCGCCGGATGCCTTCAGTGGCTTCCGTGCCATTCATCCCGCCGGCACGAACGTTCCCGACTACATTGCCGCGCGCTTCGCGCTGGACATCGTCCGCTACCACCCCGGTCGGCGAACCCGAGACATCAATGCGCCGGTCCTCTTCTGTGTTTGCGAAACCGATTCGGTCGCACCGGCTAAAGCGACCCTGCGCCATGCGGCAAGAGCGCCTCACAAACAGATCAGGCTCTACGCCGAGGGCCACTTCGAGATTTACCTGGGCGACGCGTTCGAGCGCGTGGTGGCCGACCAGCTCGCATTTCTTCAACGCGTGGTCCCCTTGCGTTGACTTTCCTATCACTGGAGCAGAACGATGAAGCAGTATGAGTTGAGCGGCCGCGTTGTGGTCATCACAGGATCGACAGGTGGGCTGGGGCATGCCTTGGCCAAGGCACTGCGCGCCAAAGGGGCGAAGCTGGCGCTGTTCGACTTGAATCTGGATGCGGCGACCAAGCGGGCTTCGGAACTGGGCCCCTTGAACCTTGCGCGCGGATGGCAGGTCGATGTGTGCTCCCTTGAGAACCTTGAGTCCGCTTTTGCCTCTGCGGCCGCGCACTTTGGCGGTGTCGATGTCGTTGTCGCCAACGCTGGCATTGGTGTGCTTGGCCCATTGGCCAACCTGGACCCCAAGCTGATGGAGCGCCACACCGACGTCAACCTCAATGGTGTCTGGCGCACCTTCCGCGCTGCGCTGCCGCATGTGCGGACTCGTCACGGGTACATGATGGCCATCTCGTCCATGGCCGCATTCGTGCATAACCCGCTCAACGGCATTTATGCTGCGACCAAGGCCGGAGTGTGGGCGCTGTGTGACAGCGTGCGCGTGGAGCTGCGGCATTTGGGCGTTGGCGTGGGCAGCGTGCATCCGACCTTCTTCAAGACGCCCATGGTCGATGCCCTTCTGGCAGACCCCGCTGGACACAAGATCTTCAATGGCAACACTGGGTTGTGGAAATGCATTGAGCTCGAAGAGGTGGTGGCGGGGGTGGTCAAGGGCATCGAGCGCCGCAGCGACATGGTGGTGGTGCCGAGGCATCTGACGCTGATCGCGCGGATGCCTGGGATGTTCCGGCGGATCGTCGATGCCATTGGATACGGCCGGGGGCGGGTGGAGGAAAGCATCCGGCTGTCCGCATCCCGTTCAGACCGATGATCAGCAAATGCGCGGTCATCCGATGGTCCGGGAAACCGTGCTCAGTACACGAAGTCCAGCGTCAGCGACAGCAGGTTGACGCGTTGTTCGCGCCCATAGAAGTCGGCGGATGCGCTGGAGAAGCCGCCATCGGGTGCGTAAAACCAGCCCGATGATTGCGCCGGCTTACGAATGTGGTTGAGCTGCAGCTTCAAGGCGACCTGGCTGGCGGCGTCCCAGCGCACGCCCAGGAGCGTGGTGCGCTCGGTCACGTGCAGGCCGTCCATGAAGCGCTGGACCTCTGCGGCCACTGGCGCCAGTGGAACGGGTTGGCCAAGCGCTGCCTGGAAGGCATTGATGCGGTTCGAGTCCGTGACCTGCACGCTGGACACGCCGATGTAAGGGGTGAACGCGCCCAGGCGGTAGCCGGTGGTGAGGTACCACCCTTTGGTGTCAGGGATGCGGCTGTTGCCTTGCCGAACCGTGTACTCGGCGCTCACAAGCCATTGGTCGCGGTCGTACGACGCGCCGATGCCTGAGAAGCGAACCTTGTCGCCATCACCGTAGAAGTCCGCAAGAGCCGACAGCACGGAAGCGGGCGTACCACTCAGTCTCGGTTCATCGTGGTCGCGGATGGTGATCCGCGCCGATGCCGTCCCGGCTCGCAGGCTCAATCCGTTGTCCATCGCGACGCTCAGGTTGAGCCCGACCAGGTGGCGCAGCTCATAGGTGACGACTTCTTGGTCGGCCAGGATCAGCGCCGCGTACTTGGATTTCGACTGGCCACCCCACAGCGAGGCCTGCATCGCGGTGTCGGCCAGCTCGAACCGGTAGGTGAGGTCGCCGCCTTCGAAGCGGTTGACCGGCACCTGCCCGTACACGTCCATGGGCGGGCGGGCCGTCAACTGTGTGTAGTGCACGTCGCGGGCGTCGGAGAGCATGAACGTCTGCGAGACCAGGCGCCCCGCGCGCAGCGACAGCGAGGGGCTGGCGTCCCAGCGCAGGAAGGCCCATTCCACCTCGGGTTTGAAGTCCTTCTGGGGGCGGTGCTTGGACAGCAGCTGGACCGTGGCCGTGACGGTGTCGGTGAGCTTGTAGCGGCCTTGCGCGGCCAGCTTGGTGTCGAGCTTGAGGTTGAGTCCGTCGCGCACGCCATCGAGGCGACCAGGTTGCGAGTAGGCGACCTTCTCCTCGTCGGAGATGGCCACGCCCAGCGTGCCGAAACCGGAGAGCTTGAGCCGGCCGTCGGCCGACTCGAACTGGGCATGGGCCATCAGGGGCAGGAGTGCGCAGCAGGCGATCAGCGGGAGTGGGGGGGGTGACAACGACTTCATGTGTCCCTCACGGCAAAACCATCACGGTGCGAACGGAGTTGTCGACCATGCTGGCGTTGATGTAGCCCACGACGTTGGCGTTGGCGGCCACGGCAGCTTTGACCGCGGCGGCGTCAGGCAACTCGCGAGGGGGCTCGCCTCGGCCCGTGAACATCAACCGGGCCCAGGTGGTGCGGACCTGGGTCAGGTCGCTGTCGGTGGCCGCACGGTAAAAGACCGCACGCAGTGGGTGTCCCTCGGGCAGGTCCAGCGGGGTGCGATCGAAGCTGCGCCCCAGGTAGACCTTGGCCAGCTGCGATTTGGACAAGGGCGGGGCGTTGATGGCGGTGATGACCGCGACCTTTTCCGCCAGGGCCACGCCGCTCAGCGTCATGCCCACGGCCATCAGGAGCGGTGCACTGAGGGACAGTCTCATCTTGGCGTCATCGGCTGTTGGGTGGGGAACTGTAGGGCTGGCTGACTCGGTGGTGTCCGGCTCAAGAATGCCGGGTTCCGACCGATTTCCCAAACGATACCTCGACTTGCAGGATGGACCGATGAACCCTTTGCGTCACGCGTTGCGCTGGCTGGCGGCACCCCATGTGCTCGTGCCGGTTGCTGCGTTCGTCGCTTTGGCCTTCATGTGGGGCGTGACTTTCAACACGTCCCGGACCGAGGAGAGGCGTGCGCACGAAACGTCCTTGCTGGCCACCGAGCGCCTGGTCGACACCTACGAGGCCCAGACCCTTCGCGCCCTCAACGAGATCAACCAGAACCTCAAGCTGATCGCTTACGCGCGGCGCTTTGCAGGCAAGGGGGGCGATTTCGACGAGCTGCACGCGCAGAACCTGCTGCTGCCCAAACTGCTGTTCACGACCCGGCTGGTCGACAGCAAGGGACGGGTGTTGGCGAGCTCCCGCTCGGACGGCGTGGGTGAATCGGTCTCGGGCGAACTGGTGGCGCACCATGTGGCCTTTTCGGAGCTGTTCGTCAGCCGGCCCTACCGGCCTGCTGGCGGTGGTGAAGCGGTCATGGACATCAGCCGTCGGGTGGAAGACCGCGATGGCAGCGAGATCGTCGTGATCACCATGCCGATCAGCTACCTGGTCAGCGACCACGACACCCAGCGCTTCGGCAACGCGGGCGTGCTGGCGGTGATCGGCCACGATGGCATCGTCAGGGCGATGCGAACGGGGGAGAAGGTTGCGTTCGGCGACCAGGTGGACTTCTCGCAGATCCTGCCCGATGAAGACGTGGGCGTTGGCGAAGCCGCCTTGCGCCAGACCCCTTGGGGCTCGGAGCCCCGCTACATTGGCTCGCGCCCGCTGTATGGGTTCCCGCTGGCCGTGGTGGTGGCCCTGAGCGAAAGCGAGCGGCTCCAGGATGTGCGCGCCGAGGCCCATGCGCGCAACGTGCGCAGCGTGGGTGTCACCGTGGTGGTGCTCGGGCTGGCCCTGGCGCTGAGCGTGCTCATGCGCAAGGTCCAGGTCTTGCGCGAGCGGGAGCAAGCCGAGCGGGCCGAGAACGCGCGGCGCATCGAGCACATGGCTTATCACGACAGCTTGACCTCCTTGCCGAACCGCGCGCACTTCGGCAGCCGCCTCGCCGAGATGTCGGCTGCGTGGCGCGAGCATGGCGAGCCGTTCGCGCTGATGCTGCTGGACCTGGATGGTTTCAAGAAGGTCAACGACGTGCTGGGCCACCAGGCGGGCGACTTGCTTCTGACCCAGGTGGCGCATCGTTTGAGCCATGCGGTTCGGCAGGGGGACTTTGTCGCGCGCCTGGGCGGTGACGAGTTCGTGGTGCTCGCCCAGGTGGGCTCTGGCGTTGACGACGTCGATCTGCTGGCTCGCCGGTTGGTCGCTGCGATCGGGCAGCCCTATGACCTGGATGGCTCGCCTGCGTCCGTGACCGCCAGCATTGGCGTGGCCTTGTGCCCCCAGGATGGTCAGACCGAGGCCGTCCTCACCCAGCGGGCCGACGAGGCCATGTACCTGGCCAAGCAGCGGGGCAAGAACGGCGTGGTGCACGCATCGGCGGTTGGCTGGAAATGATCAGAATTGGCCGCATGTCAACGCTGGCAACTGGTGCAATGCAGGCTCGCTCCGACAGAGAGCCGAGGAGACACCATGCACCCCACACACGCGCCGGCCGCAGTTCACGATGACCCGCAGGCATTCAAGGAACTGATCACGCGACCCCAGGTCGCCTGGCCCACGGTGGGCTTGTTCGGGGTGGCCCTGGTGGCCTACCTCGGCAGCACGGTGATGGGTGTCACAGGAGGCTGGCCGACCTGGGCGAGCGTGGCCTTGAACGCGGTGTGCGCCTACTGGATGTTCACCGTGGTCCACGACGCTTCGCACAACTCGCTGAGCCTGCATCGCTGGTTCAACGATGGCGTGGGTCGCATCGCCTCGCTGACCTTGTTGCCACTGCCCATCTTTCGCGCCTTCCGCTTCATCCACATGCAGCACCACCGCTTCTCGAACGAGGCGGACGACCCGGATCACTGGGTGGGGCAGGGCAGCAAGTGGACCCTCCTTTTGCGCTGTGCGCTGATGGACCTGCACTACCTCGTCTGGTACGCCCCGCGCATCAAGGCTCGCCCGCGCGACGAGGTGCGAGACACGGTGGTGAGCGCGATCGTTGGCGTGGCCGTGCTGGCCGCGCTGATCAGCCTGGGCTGGGGCTGGGAGGTGCTGCTCTTTTGGTTGCTGCCCGCGCGCATCGCTGTCACCTTCCTGGCCTTGGCGTTCGATTACTGGCCGCACTCGCCCTACAAGGCCACCGAGGCCGAGAACAAATACATCGCCACCAGCGTGCGCGCCGGCGGTGAGTGGTGGTTGACGCCGCTGTTGCTGGCGCAGAACTACCACCTGGTTCATCACCTGTATCCGCTGGTGCCCTTCTACCGCTACGTCCAGGTCTGGCGGGCGCGCGAGCGCTTTCACCTGGCCCAGTCGCCGTTGATCGTGTCGGTGGGTGGCCAGGAGCTGAGCCAGGCGGCTTACCTGGCCGCGCGCAGCCGAGGCTGAACGGCCGCGTGATGCGGGCGCAGAATGCGGGGCGTGTGCCGCCCACCCCTTCGCCCACCCCCTTGCCCATGAGCATCGCGCTGAAAGACCTGACCTTCTCCGTGCGCTACATGGAGGTGATGGATGGGCTGCTGCGAGAGCGTGGCGCACCCTTGTCTGCCCTGCTGGACGCCCTCGGCCTGAGCGAGGCCCAACTGCGTGACCCACGCCAGACCATCGACGGCGAGCAGTACCGGCGCGGGCTCCTGGCGGCCTTGCCGCACTGCCTGCCTGGGCAGCCCCTGGCGCCCCAGTACCTGGCCCACGTGCCCCTGACCATCATGGGCCCGCTGGGCACCCTCATCATGGCCTCTGACACCCTGGGCGACGGGGTGCGGGCGCTCGAGCGCTACGTCGGGCTGCTGTTCCCCGCGTACGCGATGCGGGTGGAGTCCCTGCGCGACGAGGTCCACGTGATCGTGACGCGGCTGAGCGATTTCGGTGAGGTCGACGACCTGCTGACCGAGATCGTGCTGGGCGTGTTCCTGCAGGTGCAGCGCTTCGTGGCCGAGCCCCTGAGCGATTTCGAGCTGCATTTCCGCCATGGCCCGGGCCCGCAAGCCTTCGCCACCGCAGACCCGATGGTCCGGGCCGTTCACTTCGGGGCCCGGGTGGACCGGATCACCTTCCCCAGGCGGCTGATGGCCGTGCGCACCGTCACCGGCAGCCGGGTGCTGCAAGCCGAGCTGACCCGCGCCCTCGACCAGATGGCCCGTCAGGACGGGCCGGCCCAGGCGCTCACGCAGCAGCTGCGCCGATTGATCCGCGAGCGCATGGCTGCGGGGCAGTCGCTGCACGGCGACGCCCTGGCCGAAGCGCTGGGGCTCGCTCGTCGCACCCTGGACAGGCGCTTGAGCGCGGAGGGCGTGAGCCTGGCCACCCTGGCATCGGACGCGCGCATGACGCTGGCCGACACCTTGCTGCTGACCACGTCAATGCCCCTGATCGACATCGCCCGGCGCGCGGGCTTCACCGAGCTGAGCAACTTCACGCGGGCCTTCAAGCAACGCTTCGGGTGCACGCCGCGCGAGCGGCGTCGGGCATCATGATGGGCACCTGTCCACCAGACCCGCCTCCGACGCATGCTCCCGCCCGAGCCCGACGCTCCGTCCCCTGAAGCCGTCAACCATCCCAGCTTCGGGCAAGCCTTCCTCTACTGGCTGCGCCTGGGCTGTCTGAGCTTCGGCGGCCCTGCAGGCCAGATCGCGCTCATGCACGAGGACCTGGTCGAGCGCAAGCGCTGGATCTCGGAGCGGCGCTTCCTGCACGCGCTGAACTACTGCATGGTGCTGCCTGGCCCCGAGGCGCAACAGCTGGCCACCTACATCGGCTGGCTCATGCACCGCACCTGGGGCGGCGTCGTGGCGGGTGGCTTGTTCGTGCTGCCTTCGCTGCTCATCTTGATCGGGCTGTCGTGGGTCTACATGGCTTGGGGCCATGTGCCGGCGGTGGCGGGGGTGCTGCATGGCATCAAGCCGGCGGTCACGGCCATCGTGGTGTCGGCGGCGGTGCGCATCGGCTCTCGGGTGCTCAAGAACGGCTGGTTGTGGGGCATCGCGGTGGCGGCCTTCGTGGCCATCTTCGCGCTGGGCCTGCCGTTCCCGCTGATCGTGTTGATGGCGGGCTTGGTCGGGTTCATCGGTGGCCGCGTCGCGCCCACGAAGTTCATGGTGGGGGGCGGCCATGGCTCTGAAGGCTCGTCCCACGGGGCCGCCTTCATCGACGACCACACGCCGAAACCCACCCATGCTCGCTTCACCTGGGGCCGTTTCTGGCGGGTGCTGTCGGTGGGCCTGGCCTTGTGGGCCGCAGGCATCGGCGCTCTGACGTGCCTGCTGGGCTGGGACGCCGTGCTCACGCAGATGGCGTGGTTCTTCACCAAGGCCGCGCTGCTGACCTTCGGGGGGGCCTACGCGGTGCTGCCGTACGTCTACCAGGGCGCGGTCGAGCACTTCCAGTGGCTCACGCCCGGGCAGATGATCGACGGCCTGGCCTTGGGAGAAACCACGCCCGGGCCGCTGATCATGGTCGTGTCCTACGTGGGCTTCGTGGGCGGCTGGACGAAGGCGCTGTTCGGGCCCGAGGCCTTGCCGATGGCGGGCGTCGTGGCGGCGGCGGTCGTCACCACCTTCACCTTCCTGCCTTCGTTCCTGTTCATCTTCCTGGGGGCGCCGTTCATCGAATCGACCCATGGCAAGCTGGGTTTCACCGCGCCGTTGACGGGCATCACGGCTGCGGTGGTGGGCGTGATCGCCAACCTGGCGGTGTTCTTTGCGCACCACGTGCTGTGGCCGCAGGGCCTGGCCGGTGGTTTCGAGTGGTCAGCCGCCGTCATAGGGGTGGCGGCCGCGCTGGCGTTGATCCGATGCCAGCTGGGCGTGATCCCGGTCGTGCTGACATCAGGCCTGGTGGGCATGGCGTGGCAGCTGTTGACCTGATCGTGTCCAGCGCGCAGGTCGGCGCCGCCGGGCACCGACCACCACCCCGTTTCCTCGCGGCCCCTGGTGCACACCCTGGTGCCCACGGGGCCGCGTTCAGAAGGTCTCCGCCGAGCGCCCCGATTCGGCTTGCGCCAGCCGCTGGGCATCGCGCCTGCCAAACAGCCAGAACAGCACGGGCGTGAGGAAGGTGTCCAGCAGCGTCGAGCTGATCAGCCCCGAGAAGATCACCACCGCCACGGGGTGCAGGACCTCGGTGCCGGGCCGCTCTGCTTCGAACAGCAGCGGCGCCAGCGCGAAGGCCGTCACCAGCGCCGTCATCAGCACGGGGCTCAGGCGCTCCAGCGAGCCGCGCACGATCATCGCCTGATCGAAGCTTTCGCCCTCCAGCCTCATCAGGTTGAGCCAGTGGCTGACCTTGAGGATGCCGTTGCGCACCGAGATGCCAGCCAGCGTGACGAAGCCGATCATCGCGGCCACCGACAGCGGCTGGCCCGACAGCCACAGGCCGAGCACCGCGCCCACCAGCGCCAGCGGGATGTTGGCCATGATGAGCACCGCCAGCCGCGCCGAGCGGTAGCGCGTGTGCAGCACCGCGAACATCAGCACCAGCGAGACGATGGACAGCAGGCCCACCAGGCGGCTGGCTTCTTCCTGCGCCTGGAACTGCCCGCCCAGGGTCACGAAGTAGCCAGTGGGCAGCGGGTGCCGGGCCACCGCCTGGCGGATGTCTGCAACGACTTCGGACAGCGCCCGGCCTTCGGCGCTCGCCGACAGCACGATGCGACGGCGGCCGTCTTCGCGGCTGATCTGGTTGGGGCCGTCGCCTTCTTCGATGCGCGCCAGCTGCGACAGCGGCACGCGACCATTGGGCGATTCCAGCAGCACCTGGCTCAGGCCTTCGAGGCTGCGTGCTGTTTCAGGCAGGCGCAACACCAACGCAAAACGCCGGTTGCCTTCGCTGAGCTGCGCGAGCTCTTCGCCCTCGACCAGCGTCTGCAAGGCCGAGAGCACTTGCGCCACCGGCACGCCCAGCAGCGAAGCGGCCTCGTGGTCGATGCGCACCTGGATCTGCGGCGCCCGCACCTGCTTTTCCACTTCGAGGTCGGCCACACCGGGGATGGTGGATAGGCGCGCGCGCAAGGCTTCGGCCTGGGTTCGCAGCGTGTCCAGGTCTTCGCCAAACACCTTGATGGCGATCGGCGCGCGCACGCCCGAGAGCATGTGGTCGATGCGGTGCGAGATGGGCTGGCCGATGGCGATGGACACCGGCAGGTTCACCAACCGCGATCGGATGTCGGCCTGGATCTCGGCCATGCTGCGCGTCAGCTCCGATGACGGTTGCAGCCCCACGTCCAGCTCGCTCACGTGCACCCCTTCGGCATGCTCGTCGAGCTCGGCCCGGCCGCTGCGCCGCCCCACGTGCGTGACCTCCGGCACCTCGCGCACCAGCCGCTCGGCCTGGGCCGCCAGCGCGGACGATTCGGCCAGCGTGACGCCCGGGTTCAGCCGCAAACCGATCAGCAGCGTGCCTTCGTTGAAGGGCGGCAAGAAGGTGGTGGGAAAGAAGGGCACCGCGGCCAGCGCAGCCAGCACCGCCACGGTCGCTGCAGCCAGCGCGCGACGCGGGTGGGCCAGCACGCGCCGCAGCGCCGCTTCGTAGCGCGCCTTCAGCCAGGCCAGCGCCTTCGTGTCGCCATGCCCCTCGGCGGCCATGCGCGGCAGCAGCCACGAGGCCAGCACGGGCGTGACGGTCACCGACACCAGCAGCGAAGCCAGCGTCGAGACGATGAAGGCGATGCCCAGCGGCACGAACAAGCGCCCCTCGATGCCCGGCAGCGCGAACAGCGGCAGGAACACCAGCACGATGATGGCGGTGGCGTACAAGATGCCTGAGCGCACCTCCATCGAGGCATCTCGAACCACCTGCAGCCAGGGCAGCCTTTGGTCTTCGGGCTTGGCGCGCTCCAACTTCAAGCGACGCAGGATGTTCTCCACGTCCACCACCGCGTCGTCCACCAGCCCGCCGATGGCGATGGCCAGGCCGCCCAGCGTCATCGTGTTGATCGACAGCCCGAACCAGCGAAACACCAGCACCGTGGCAAGGATGGACACAGGGATGGCCGTCAGCGCGATGAGCGTGGGCCGCAGCGTGCCCAGGAAGGCAAACAGGATCACCGCGACGAACACCGCCGCGCCGATGAGCTTGCCTTGCAGCGTGTTCACCGAGGCCTCGATGAAGCTGGCCTGGCGAAAGGTCACGCGCGGCTCGGCCATGCCTGGGGGCAGCGAGTTGCGCATGCCTTGCAGTGCCGACTCGATGGTGCGCGTGAGCGCCAGCGTGTCGGCCGACGGCTGCTTCTGGATGCCGAGGATGACGGCGGGCTGCCCCTCGAAGCCCGCGTCGCCACGCTTGATGGCGGGCGCGAAGCTCACGCCGGCCACCTGGCGCAGCAGCACCGGCTGGCCGTTGCGCGTGGTGAGCACGAGGTCTTGCAGGTGGGCCAGCTCGGTGGTGCGGCCCAGGTGGCGGATCAGGTACTCGCGGCCATTGCGCTCCAGGAAGCCGCCCGAGGTGTTGGCCGAGAAGCCGCGCAGCGCCGAGGTCAGGTCGGCCAGCGTGACGCCGAGTTCGGCCATGCGCTCGGTGTCGGGCTGCACCTGGAACTGCCTGACCTCACCACCGATCGGCACGACCTGCGCCACACCGGGGATCGCCATCAGGCGCGGGCGCAACACCCAGTCGGCGTGCTCGCGCACCGCCATCGGCGAGACCTTGGCGGTGTCGATGGGGATGGCGATCTGCATGACCTCGCCCATGATCGAGCTGACCGGGCCCATGTGCGGCGTGATGCCTTGGGGCAGGGCCTCGCCCATCGTGCCCAGCCGCTCGGCCACCATCTGCCGCGCGCGGTAGATGTCGGTGGACCAGCCGAAGCTCACGTACACGAAGGACAGGCCTGCGCTCGAGGTGGAGCGCACCGCCTGCACGCCAGGCAGGCCATTGAGTGCGGTCTCCAGCGGGAAGGTGATGAGTTGCTCGACCTCTTCGGGGGCCATGCCACCCGCTTCGGTCATCAGCGTGACGGTGGGCTGGTTCAGGTCCGGGAAGACGTCGACCGGCGTGCGTGAAAGCGTGTAGACGCCCTGTGCCATCAGCACGGCTGCGGCCAGCAGCACCAGCAGTCGGTTGGCCAGGGCGGTGTCGAGGAGCCATTTGAACATCGTGGACACCCCTCAGCGGACTTGGTTGACCAGGTTGGCGCCATGCACCAGCACCTGCTCGCCGGCCTTCAGCCCTGCGGTCACGCGCACGCGCGTGCCGTCCAGTGGCGCGTGCGTGACCCAGCGAGGCTCGAAGCGATCGGGCGCGGTCTGCACCCAGGCGACGTCCTGGTTGCCCGCGCCTTTGACCAGCGCAGAGCGGGGCACGGCGAGGCCGGGCATGGCCTGGCGGGTCTGCGCGACGACCTTCACGGCCTGGCCCAGCACGAGGGTGCTCAGGGCCTGCGATTCACCGCTGAAGACGACGGGCAGGGCCTGGTCGCGCAGGCTGCGCGCGGCACCCACCTGCTGCAGCGGCACGCTGGTGTTGCCCAGCACGAGGTGGGCCGAGCCGATCTGCTGCGCCTGGCTCGGGTCGCGCACCAGGGCCTCGATGCGCTGGCGGCGCGGGTCGATGACCTCGTAGAGGATGTCGCCGGGCTGCACGACCTGGCCAGCCACGACCTGGGCCGAGGCGATGACGCCCGAGACAGGCGCGACCAGCGCATCGCGGCGCGAGAGGCCGCCGCTCAAAGCGCTCAGCCGTGCACGCAGGCCCTCGACCTCGGAGGCCGCGGCCTCGGTGTCCTTGCGCGCCACGGTGTCGGCCAGTTCGTGCAGGCGCGCCAGGCGGCGCTCGGCCACCTGCAGCGCCGCACGCAGCTCGGCCTGTTGCGCGCGCAGGCCCGCTTGCTCGAGCGAGCCCGTGGTGGGCTCGACGTGGGCCAGCACCTGGCCTTGTCGAACGGCCTGGCCCAGCGACGGCAGGCCCTTGGGGCCCGCGACCACGCGACCGGCGAGGGCGGCCTGCACGCGGCCGCCGGCGTTGGGGTCCATCACCACCTTGGCGGGCAGCTCGAAGGCCTGGGGCCACGGGCCCGCTTGCGCCGCCTGCGTGCGCAGGCCCAGTTGCTGCTGGGCCGCTTTGGGCATGAGCACGCTGCCATCGCCTTGCCGGCGCGGGGCTTCGCTCAACACGGCGGCCGGTGGTGGCTCGTCTTCGTGGTCGTGGCCTTCGTGGGACCAGGCCAGCGGTGAGAAGGTGGCAGAGCCGATGAGCACGAGGCCGATGAAGGCTTGGCGCAGCGCCTGCGTGTGCAAGGTTGAAATGGGTGACATGGTGGCAAAACGAATGGGGTGGTGCGGCAGGCCCGAGCCAAGGCGGCGGGCGGCGAAGGGCGCGAGCAGCTGGGTCATGGCGCGGACTCCGGCAAGAGCCCGGCGGCCTGGCGCCACGCGGAGGTGGTGGCGGCCAGGTCGATGGCGGCCAGCGTGGCCTGGCGCGCGGCTTCTTGCGCTTCCTGCGCGATGCGCAGCCGCGTGGGCAGGTCGGTCTCGCCCAGGCGGAAGGACTTGTCGAAGAAGCTCTGGCTTTCTTGCGCGAGGGTGGCGCGGCGTTGCGCGGCCTCGAGCACGCGCTGGGCGGCGTGCCAGCGGGCTTGTGCGCCCTCTAGCGCGGCCTGGGCCTGCTGGTGCTGGCGCGTGGCCTGCGCGCTCAGCTCGGTGGCGTCGGCGTGCGCGCGTGCCGCCAAAGCACGCTGCGCAGGCGATTCGCCCCAGGGCAGGCGCAGGCCGATGGTGAGCTGGCGTTGCCGGGGCTCGCCGCGCCGGTCACGGCTGTGCACGGTGCCCAGCAGCAGCTCGGGGTTGGCACGCGATTGCGTGTCGGCCAGCTCGGCCGCCTGGCGAGCCGTGGCGGCTTGCTGGCCGAGGTCGCGCACCAGCGGGTGTTCGGTCAGGTCAGGTGCGGACGCGCCGGGCACAGGCTCTGCACCGATGGGCTCGGTGGCCAGGCTGGCCGGGGCCGGCTTCGCGGGTGTGCCTGGCCGCGCGTCGTTTGGCGCGTGCAGGGGCCATGGCTGCGCGCTGCCCACCAGGCTTTGCAGCGCTTGCCACGCCAGCAGGCCTTGTCCTTCGGCCCGGGCCTGAGCCGCCTGGGCCAGGGCCAAGGCCCCATCGGCCTGGTGTGCATCGGCGCGGGCCAGGTCGCCGGCGCGCACGCGGCGGTGCACGTCGTCGCTCAGGGCTTGGGCGTGTGCAACCTGCGTGCTGGCCAGGGCCAGTTCGGCGCGTGCACGCTGCCAGGTCCACCAGGCCTCGCGCACCTGCCCGGCGACCTGGAGCCGGGCGCTGGCAAGCCGGGCGTCCAGGGCGCGCTCCTCTTGCGTGACCAGGGCTTGGCCGCGCGAGCGCTGGCCGGGCAGCCACAGGGGCAGGGCCACGCCGACCTCCAACTCTTGTGCGCCGCGGTCCGTGCCGGGGCGGTCGGTTTGTGCGCGCCATTCCAGCGCGCCGGGGTGGGCCGTCCAGGCATCGGCTGCCTGGCGGGACGACGCCAGCGCGCTGCGCCTGGCGGACAGGGATTGGGGCAGGGGCTGCGAGGCCCAGGCCTGCTCGAACGCTTGCGAGAGGGTGTCCAGCGCTTGCGCGTGGGCGGTCAGGGCTGTGCCCGCGAGGGCGAGGCAAAGGGTCGCGCAAAGGGCAAGGCGCGAGGCCCCGCCACGGAGGTGACGTTCTTGTCGGTGCATGCGATGCGTCTTTCGGTGAAGAGGTTGGACGGCATCGGCGAGGCACACCAGGCGTGCCACCACACGCCTCGAAAGCGCGCGGGCACAGGTGTCAGAGGGGGCAGGTCAGGGCCGCCTCGCCGCTCAGGCGAGGGCGAGCCAACTGGGGCGGTCGGGGCGCTCGGCGGGCGGCGCGGGCAGGCCGTGAACCAAGGTGGGCACGGGCTGCGCGGAGGCAGCCGCCACCTGCAGCATGCGCACCTCTTGGGCCAGCACCGTGCCGCCATGGCAGGTGTGGCAGTCGGTGTGCGCGCTGGTGGCATCGCCACCGTCGTCACCCGGGGTGTCGTGCGCGTGTTCGGGTTGGTGGTGCCCGATGTGGTGGCCCTGGGCTTCGCCTTCGTGCTGGCAGTACGGCGCCGCCGCAGCCCAGACGGCTTGCAGCGGGAGCAGCACGAGCAAAAGCAAGGCAACGAAGCGACGCATGCCGTCATCTTACCGTCCAGCGGGATCGGGCGTGTCGCCACATTCCCCATCTCTGTCACGGTTTCCCATGGCGAGGTGTTGGCGGTCTGCCTACAGTCGGCCGTTGATCACGAACCAAGAGGAGTCCCCATGTTCCCCACATCACCCAGGCGCGCCTTGGTCACCGGTGGCAGCGCCGGCATCGGCAAAGAAACCGTCAAGGCCCTGGTTGCCAAGGGTTACGAGGTCATCGTGGCCGCGCGAGATGCCGCCAAGGGTGAGGCCGTGCTCAACGCCATCCGGGCCGAGCACCCGGGGGCGCAGTTGAGCTTTCACGCGCTCGACATGTCGCAGCCCGATGCCGTGGTGGCCTTTGCGCAGCAGGTGCAGGCCCGCTGGGACCGCATCGACGCGCTGGTGCTCAATGCCGGCTTGTTCACGCCGCAGCTGCGCACGGGTGTGACGGGACACGAGTTCATGTTCGCCACGACCCACCTGGGGCACTTCGCGCTGACGCACCAGTTGCTGCCCCTGGTCGAGGCGGCGCCGGCAGGACGCATCGTGGTGACCAGCTCGGTGGCGCACTTCTTTGCCGGGGGCTTTGATTTCGGCAGCTTGCGTGAGCCTTCGTCGAGCACCTTCCTGATGGTGGCGCCCTTCGTGGCCTACGGTCGCTCCAAGCTGGCCAACCTGCTGTTCGTGCGCGAGCTGGCGCGCCGCCTGCAAGGCTCGAAGGTGCTGGTCAACTCGTTTCACCCGGGCTCGGTCAAAACCGAAATCTGGCGCGGCACACCCGGCTTGTTCAACGCCCTCATCAGCCCGGGCTTGATCTCCGAGCGCGAGGGCGCTCAGACGCAGGTCTTCCTGGCCACCGACCCTTCGCTGGCGCAATCGGGGCAGCACTGGTTTCGCAAGAAGATCGAGCAAGGCAGCCCGGCCAGCCGCAACCCCGAACTGGCGCAGCGCCTGTGGGATTACAGCGAGCAGGCGCTGGGCATCCGCCGATTCGGCCGCCCGCAAGGGGGCGTGGAGTTGGTGCGAGCCCGTCGGGCTTGAGCCAAGGGCGACCGCGCCCGACTCAGCCGGGTTGAGCCTCGGTGGCGTCTTCCTGGCTGGCCTGCGGTGAGGCCATGCAGCGGTGCAGCCGTCGGAAGTCGCGCGGGGCCATGCCCGTCCACTGCTTGAAGGCGCGCGTGAAGCTGTTGCGGTCGGTGAAGCCCAGGGTTTCGCTCAGGGTGTCGATGTCGCCCTGGCCCACCTTGAGCTGCGTGACCGCGTGCGCGTAGCGACAGCGCGTCTGGATGTCGCCGTAGACCTGGCCTTCGTCTTTGAGGCGCCGCTGCAGCGTGCGCGGGTGCAGGCCCAGGTGCTCGGCCACGTTCTGGATGCCCTGGCCCATCCACTTCGGCTGTTGCTTGAACAGCAGCTCGATGCGCTCGGTCAGCGTGGTGAAGCGGGGCGCGGGCAGGCTCTGCTCGATCACGCCTTGCAACTGACGGTGCAGGGCGGGCAAGGCGCCTGGCAGCCGCAAGTCGAGCATCGCCGTGGGGAAGACGGCGGCGTTGCGCGCCTGGCGGGTGCGCACGGGCACCCCGAACTGCATCTCGCACACCGATCGCAGCGGTCCGGGGTCGTGCTCGAACTCGACGCGTGTGGCCATGTTGCGCCCGCCCAGCAGCATGCGGCTGAACTTGTTGAGGCTGGCCATGGACACCTCGACAAAGTAGCCGGCGGCCTTGGGTGGGTCGCCATCGAGTTGCTCGACCTCGACGACGATGGCCGACTCCTGCTTGCCTTCAACCAGGTGGATGTGCAGCCCGGGGAACATCTGGCTGGTCCAGTTCAGCACGGGCATGGCCTCGCGCACCGTGGGGCTGGTGGCCAGGAAGGTCTCGATGGCCGGCAGGGTGTCGAAGCCGTGGCATTCGCCGATGACCAAGGGGAAGTGGTGCGTCGGTGCAGCCTGGCCCACACAGCGCATCATCATCTCGATCATGCCGTCGCGGCGGATGTGGTGGGCGCCCTGGTGGTCGATGCCCAGGCCTGCCTGATCCAGCAGCGGCGGCAGGTTGATGTGGCACAGGGCCGCAGCGCGCACCCAGGCGCTGGCGCACGGGAAGGGGATGAGCTCGGTGGACGAAGCGGGCCGGGGGTGTCGCATGGCTGCATTGAATGCGATTGATCGCGACATGAGAATGGCGGATCGCGACAAAATGCTGCGCCATGCGACAGCCTGGTCAGCCGTTGCCCAGCCCCAGCAGGCGGTTGCGCAGCTCTTCCGGCACGGTGGGGCCCATGAACATGCGCAGGTAGATCTGGTAGGCCAGCTCGTTGTTGATGGGTTTTTCGTTGAGCTGACGGTCGTTGAGCGACGCGATGATGCCGGCACCGGGCTGCCAGTCGATGTTGACCTTGTCGCCCTGCTCGACGCGCTTGACGTTGTTGTAGATGGCGCCGATCTCGGCCACCTCGTTGATCAGCGTCTTGAACTCGACGTCGGTGGCAGCCTGCTTGAAGTCGGCCAGGAAGATGCGCGAGACGGTGGACTGCGAGAAGTCGCGCAGCAGCAGCATCTGAATGCGGCGCGGCCCGTCGAGCTTCATGATGGCGTCCAGCGTGGTCAGCCGCTCAGGCAGGTACAGCGCGACGATGTTGGACTTGTAATACCCCCGGCGGCGCACCCCGGCGCCATTGAGCACCAGCTTCTTGCCCCGCACCGTGGTGGCGGTGGGCACCTCGACGCCATCGACCTTGACGACCGCCTGGGCCAGGGCCTGCACCGGCCAGGCGAGGGCTCCCAGCGATGCGGCCAAGGGGGCGGCCAATGACAGGCCAAGCCACTGGCGGCGGTCGAGGTTGGGTTCCACTGGGTGCATGCGAGGGCTCCGCTGGTTTTCTGGCGTCCAGTTCGGACGAAAAGCGCCATTGTGCTCACCTTGAGCACGGCTGGTGCGCACGTGCGAGCATCCCGGAGGCGGCACCCGTGGCGAATCGGTGCAAATCCTGATCGCCGTGGCCAGCGCCGTGGTTTTTCGTGGCGGAATGCGCGAGGCGGTGGCCTGCGCAAGCAGGGGCGGGTTCAGGGCGCCAGCGTCTGCCTGACCGCGTGTTCCCAACGCGCCATGCGGGCGGCGGCGTCGGCGCGCGAGAGGGTGGGCAGGAAGCGCCTGTCCACCTGCCATTGCGCTTCGAGCTCGCCCAGGTCACGGTAGACGCCGGTGGCCAGCCCGGCCAGGTAGGCCGCGCCCAGGGCGGTGGTTTCGATCACCTTGGGGCGCACCACCGGGATGCCCAGCAGGTCGGCCTGGATCTGCATGAGCAGGTCGTTGGCGCAGGCGCCACCGTCCACACGCAGTTCGCTCACGGGCGAGCCCCCGTGCGCCACGGCATCTCGGCTCATGGCCTGCAGCAGGGCCGCGCTCTGGAAGGCGATGCTCTCCAGCGCCGCCCGCGCGATGTGCGCCACCGTGCTGCCTCGCGTCAGCCCCAGGATGGCGCCGCGCGCGTCACCCGCCCAGTACGGTGCGCCCAGGCCCGTGAAGGCGGGCACGAAGACCACGCCGCCGGCGTCGGGCACGCTCTCGGCGAGTTGCTGCACCTCGCCCGAGGCGCGGATGGCCTGCAGGCCGTCTCTGAGCCACTGCACCACCGCGCCACCGATGAACACGCTGCCTTCGAGCGCGTAGGCGTGGCGCGCATCGGGCTGGGCCGCCGCCGTGGTCAGCAGGCCGTTGCGGCTGGTCTGGGCCTGATCGCCGGTGTGCATCAGCATGAAGCAGCCGGTGCCGTAGGTGTTCTTGGCCAGGCCGGGCCGAAAGCACGCCTGACCGAACAGCGAGGCCTGCTGGTCCCCGGCCACGCCACCGATGGGCAGCTTGCCACCCAGCAGCGTCGTGTGGCCGAAGTCGCCCGACGAAGGGCGCACCTCGGGCAGCACCGAGCGGGGGATGTCGAACAGGCGCAGCAGGTCCTCGTCCCACTGGCCGGTGTGGATGTTGAGCAGCATGGTGCGCGAGGCGTTGCTCGCGTCCGTCAGGTGCTCGCGGCCTTCGGTCAGGTGCCAGATCAACCAGCTGTCGATGGTGCCGAAGGCCAGCTCGCCCCGCTCGGCCGCGTCGCGCGCACCCGGCACGTGGTCGAGGATCCAGCGCAGCTTGGTGGCCGAGAAGTAGGCGTCGATGCGCAGGCCGGTGCGTTGCTGCACCAGGGTGCTGGCATCGACACCACCATCGACGCCATCGGGGCGTTGCCGACCTGTGCTGGCGTCTGCGCGCAGCTCGGCGCAGAAGGCCTCGGTGCGGCGGTCCTGCCAGACGATGGCGTGGTGGATGGGCTCGCCCGTGCGGCGGCTCCACACCACGGTGGTCTCGCGCTGGTTGGTGATGCCGATGGCGCGCACCTGCTCGGGTTGGGCGCCCACCTTGGCGATCACCTCGCGAGCCGTCTCGAGCTGGATGCGCCAGATCTCGCGCGCGTCGTGCTCAACCCAGCCCGGTTGCGGGTAGACCTGTGGCAGCTCGCGCTGTGCCATGGCCGCGATCTGGCCATCGGGCGTGAAGAGGATGCTGCGCGAGCTGGAGGTGCCCTGGTCGAGGGCCAGCAGGTAGGTCGGTGTCGTCGCGGAAGTCGTGTTCATGGGGCCACCACACAGGTCACGCCGGCGTCGGCCAGCAGTTGGGGGAAGGGCTCGGGCGGGGGCGCGTCGGTGAACAGCATGTCCACCTCGTCCAGGCGGGCCTGGTGCACCATGGCCTCGCGCCCGAACTTGCTCTGGTCGGCCAGCACCCACACCTGGCGGGCGTGCTCGATGATGGCGCGCGCCACCTTCACCTCGCGGTAGTCGAAGTCGCGCAGCGAGCCGTCGGCCTCGATGCCGCTGATGCCGATCAGGGCGATGTCGACCTTGAACAGTCGGATGAAGTCCACCGTGGCCTCGCCGACGATGCCGTGGTCGCGCGAGCGCACCACGCCGCCGGCGATGATGACCTCGCAGTCGGCGTTGTCGGCCAGGATGGCGGCCACGTTCAGGTTGTTGGTGATGACGCGCAGGCCACGGTGGTGCATGAGCTCGCGCGCCACGGCCTCGGTCGTGGTGCCGATGTTGAGGATGAGCGAGCAGTTGTGCGGCACGCGTTCGGCCACGGCGCGCGCGATGCGCGTTTTCTCGTCGGCCTGCAGCGCCTGGCGCTGGCGGTAGCCGATGTTCTCGGTGGTGGACGAAGGCAGGCGCACGCCGCCGTGAAAGCGCGTGAGCAGGCCGGCGTCGGCCAGTTGCTGCACGTCGCGGCGCACGGTCTGCAAGGTGACGCCGAACTGCTCGGCCAGCGCCTCGACGCTGACCGAGCCGCGGGCGCGAACCTCGTCGAGCAGGGCGGCGTGGCGGGTTTTGATGCTCATGGTGGAGGGGGCGCGGTTTTTCTTGGCCGGCGAAAAACGAACAAGCCGAGCGAACAGGCACGAGTCTAAGCGCCGGTGCTTGACTTGCTCATCCGGGATAACGAAAATGCGACACGCTAAAAACGAATAAAACGAGCATTCGTTTTGCCTGCGAAAGCGAAGCCAAGTTGGCTTGCACCACAT
Source organism: Comamonadaceae bacterium 2PF (assembly GCA_005502875.1). Taxonomy (GTDB): domain Bacteria; phylum Pseudomonadota; class Gammaproteobacteria; order Burkholderiales; family Burkholderiaceae_C; genus Aquabacterium. The sequence continues at coordinate 237,399 of SCMV01000001.1, forward strand.
GAAACCGACCCTGCCATGAACGCCCCACGCCCCTCGCTCCACCCGGTCGCCGAACACGATGTCCTCGTGGTGGGCGGCGGCATCAATGGCGTTGGCATCGCCCGCGACCTGGCGGGGCGGGGCCTGTCGGTCTGCCTGGTCGAGCAGGACGACCTGGCCAGCCACACCTCGTCGGCGTCCACCAAGCTCATCCACGGGGGCTTGCGCTACCTGGAGCACCGCGAGTTCGGCCTGGTGCGCAAGGCCCTGGGCGAGCGCGAGGTGCTGCTGCGCAGCGCGCCGCACATCATGTGGCCGCTGCGCTTCGTGCTGCCCCACGACCCGGGCATGCGCCCCGCCTGGCTGATCCGCCTGGGCCTGTTCTTCTACGATCACCTGGCCCGCCGCGAGGTGCTGCCGGGCTCCGGTGGCGTCGACCTGCGCCGCTCGCAACTGGGCGTGCCGCTGCACCCTCACTTCAAGCGCGGCTTCGTTTATTCCGACGGCTGGGTGGACGACGCGCGCCTGGTCGTGCTCAACGCCATCGATGCGCGCGAGCGCGGCGCCACGGTGCTCACGCGCACCCGCTGTGTGCGCGCCGAGCGTGGTGCGACGCATTGGCAGGCCACGCTGCAAGGCCCCGATGGGCTGCGCCACGTGCAGGCCCGCGCGCTGGTCAACGCGGCGGGGCCGTGGGCCGAGCGCTTCCTGCGCGACGTGGCCCATGCGCCCGGTGGCGAACGGCTGGCCTCGCGCAGCCTGCGCCTGGTCAAGGGCAGCCACATCGTCGTGCCCCGGCTCTTTCAGCACGACCATGCCTACATCTTCCAGAACCCCGATGGACGCATCATCTTCGCCATCCCGTATGAGCGGGACTTCACCCTGATTGGCACCACCGACCAGGAGGTCCACGGTGACCCGCGCGACGCCCGCTGCGAAGCCGACGAGGTGGCGTACCTGTGCGAGCAGGCCAGCCGCTACCTGGCGCAGCCCATCCGGCCCGGCGACGTGGCCTGGACCTACTCGGGCGTGCGCCCCCTGCTGGACGATGCCTCGGGTGACCCGTCGGCCGTGACGCGCGACTACCTGCTTGAGCAAGACGAGCACGCCGCCCCCTTGCTGACCGTGTGGGGCGGCAAGATCACCACCTACCGTCAACTGGCCGAAGACGCGGCGACCACGGTGTGCCGCCAGCTGGGCCTGAAGGGCCAGGCCTGGACCCGGGGTGCGCACTTGCCCGGTGGCGACCTCTCTGCCTGGGTCCGAGTCACGGGTCGCCCTGACGAGGACTTCTCGCGTTTCGTGCTGGCCGTGCGCGAGCGCCACCCCTGGCTGCCCGCCAACCTGGCGCACCGCCTGGCCCGTGCCCACGGCTCGCGCATCGAGCTGCTGCTGGGCCCTGCCCGGTGCATGGCCGACCTGGGCGCCGAGGTGGTGCCGGGTGTGCACGAAGCCGAGTTGCGCCACCTGATGCGAAGCGAATGGGCCACCACCGCTGAAGATGTGCTGTGGCGGCGCAGCAAGCTGGGGCTGCACCTGACGCCCGCGCAGCGCGAGGCGGTGGCACATTGGTTGGCCCACCACCGTTCGCTTGCTTCGGTCGGGGTTGGGCGCGCGGCCATGTTCCCTGCGCCGAGCGCCACCGTCTCTCAACCGATCCACGAGGACCTGCAAGCATGAAGACTTCCGACGGCCTGACCCTGCACACGCGCCTGTGGCGCGCGCCCGCACCCGCCCTTGGCACCGTGGTGCTGGTGCATGGCCTGGGTGAACACATCGGACGCTACGAGCACGTGGCCGAGCACCTCACGGCGCAGGGCTGGGACGTGCGCGGCTTCGATCACCGTGGCCATGGCCGATCAGGTGGTCGCCATGGCGACATCGCCCAGTCCGACAGCCTGTTGCGAGACCTGGGGGCGTTCATCGACGAGGTGCGCCGCGCCGACGCCGCGCGGCCGCTGGCGTTGCTCGGTCACAGCCTGGGCGGCCTGGTGGTGGCGCGTTTCGTGGCCGAGGCCGCGGCCCCGCAGCCCGCGACCTGGAGTCGCCCGGTTGACGGGGTGGTGCTGTCATCGCCCGCCATCGACCCTGGGCTGAGCGCCGTGCAAAAGGCCTTGCTGGCGGTGGCGCCTCGCGTGCTGCCCCACCTGTGCGTCAACAACGGGCTCAAGCCCGAATGGATCTGCAACGACCCCGCCGTGGTGCAGGCCTACTCGCAAGACCCCATGGTGCACGACCGCATCAGCGGCTTGTTGGGCCGATTCATCGCCGATGCGGGGCGGCAGGTGTTGGCGCGTGCACCGGCGTGGCAGGTGCCGACCTTGCTGATGTGGTCGGGGCAGGACCGTTGCGTCAGCCCGCAGGGCTCGCGCGACCTGTCGAAGGCCTTGCCGGCACGGCTGTGCACGGCACGTGCCTTTCCCGAATTGGCCCATGAAATCCTCAACGAGCGCGAGCGGGGCGAGGTGCTGGCGCAGCTGAGCGAGTGGCTGCGCGCCACGTTTGGCGGCGCGACGCAAGCCGAGCGCCAGCAAGCCTGAGGCCTGGAACGCGGGGCTGGGCAAACCCCGGGGGCGCCTTTACAATCGGCCCCGCCTCAGGTGTCCTTGGGGCCGCGCGAGCGGTCTGCAAGGGTGAAACGGGAAGTTCGGTGCGCGGGCCCTTTGGCCGCCCATCCCGACGCTGCCCCCGCAACGGTGAAGCGAAGTCAAGGCGATCCACGGTGCCACTGTGCTGCGAAGCATGGGAAGGCGGGTCGCTGGCCCACAAGGCGCTCGCGAGCCCGGAGACCGGCCTGAAGCATGGACCCGGTTGCTGCGGTGGGCGGCGAGGCGGTGACGACACGCCTTCGGCGCTTTTCAAGCGCCCTGACCTGGCGTGCACGTGCCCGTCTCGCTCCTCCCCATCGTTCGGCCGGTTGGCTCGAATGCGCCCACGGATGGTGGGCGCCGGAGGAACAACATGCGATTCAAGCTTCTCTCAGTCCCGGCCTGCGCGGCCACCCTGGCCCTGGCCTGCATCGGTCAGGCCCATGCGGCCGGCCCTTTCGCGCCGGCGGCCGGCAAACCTGGCTCCACCGCCATCAGCAAGGACAGCGCGTCCTTCGTGCAATGGGCCACCGGCTGGGAAAACTACCTGCCTGGCACCAACGTCGATGCGCAGTGGAAGACGCCCGAGAAGGCCCTGGGCAAGGCCCAAGGCACCTCCACCGACATCGTCGTGCTGGGTGACGCCGGCCGCATCACCCTGACCTTCGGGGGCTCGATCTACAACGGCGCGGGCGCCGACTTCGCGGTCTTCGAAAACAGCTTCAGCGACACCTTCCTGGAGCTGGCTTTCGTCGAGGTCTCGTCCAATGGCGTCGACTTCTTCCGCTTCCCCAGCTACTCGTTCACGCCTGCCCCCGTGGGCGGCTTCGGCAACATCGACCCGACCAACATCGACGGCCTGGCCGGCAAGTACCGCCAGGGTTTTGGCACGCCCTTCGACCTGGACGCGCTGGCCGGCACCGCAGGCCTGGACGTGGACAACGTGCGCTTCGTGCGCATCGTCGACATCATCGGACGTGGCCAGGAGTTCGACAGCTACCCCGCCTCCGCCGGCGGCCCGCACGCCATCTACGACCCGTACCCGACCACGGGCAGCGGCGGCTTCGACCTCGAAGCCGTGGGCGTCATCCACTTTGCACCCGTGCCCGAGCCTCAGACCTGGGCGCTGATGGGCGTGGGCCTGCTGGCCCTGGGCGCAATGCAGCGCCGCCGCCGTCGCGCAGCCTGAACAGCCTGATCGGCCTGCAAAGGCCGATTGATTCACCTCATCGACCTGGTTGAAGGGCGCGCCCACCACGGACCGCTCCCTCAACCCTTCACTGGACACACGCACCATGAACACATCCCTTTTCGCCGCGACCCTGGTGGCCGCCAGCCTGATGGGCACCGGCGCCCACGCCGCGCTGACCGTCAGCACCTTCGACGACCTGCCCCTGAGCGCTGGCAGCCAGTACCTGCCTGGCGCTGCCACCTCGTTCACCAGTGGCGCCGCCACCTTCAACCACGACTTCACCGACTGGGGCGGCGGCTGCTGCTGGAGTGGCTGGACTTACTCCAACCAGACCGACACCGCGACCCCGGGCTTCGAGAACCAGTTCAGCGCTTACGCCGGCTCGGGTGCAGGCGGCTCGGCCAACTACGCGCTGGCCTACCTGGGCTCACCCGTGATCCGCTTCGATGCCCCGGCCGAGCTCGCCAGCGTGGAAGTGAGCAACACCACTTACACCGCCTTGTCGATGCTGCAAGGCGACTCGTTCGCCAAGAAGTTCGGGGGCGACAGCGGCAACGACGCCGACTTCCTCAAGCTCACCTTCATCGGCCTGAACGAGGCCGACCAGGAAACCGGTCGCGTCGACTTCTACCTGGCCGACTACCGCTTCGCCGACAACAGCCTGGACTACGTGATCGGCAACTGGGCCAGCGTGAACCTGAGCTCGCTGGGCACGGTCTCGGCGCTGAAGTTCGAGCTGAGCTCGTCCGACAACGGCGACTTCGGCATGAACACGCCGTCTTACTTCGCCATCGACAACTTGGCCGTGACGGCCGTGCCCGAGGCCTCGTCGCTGGCGATGATGCTGGCGGGGCTGGTGGGTGTGGCGGGAGTCACGGGCCTGCGTCGCCGATCGCAGCGATGATTGACGGTGCGTTGGCGGACCGTGCCCTGGCCAAGTGGCCGGGGCAGCCAAAGCCGGGGCTGAATCGGCGCGTTGTGGTGGCCTTCGGCTCGGCGTTGGGTTTGGCCGCAGGCATCGCCACCGCGCAGGTCCCTGGCGCTTCGACTGCGGGCCCCGCGCCGCAGCCGCCGTCGTCGCAGCAGCCTGCGGTCAGCGAGGCGACGCTGCCCGAGGTCAGCGTGCGCGCGAGCGACGCATCAAGGGCCTCCAGCGCATCGGGCGAGGCCCCTCGGAACGTCACGGTGATCACGGCGCGTGACATCGCGCGCTCCAGCGCGAGTTCGGTGTCCGAGCTGCTGGCCACCGAGGCCAACCTGTCGCTGCAAAGCTACTCTGGCAACGACCGAAGCGCCACCCTCGACATGCGCGGCATGGGCGAGACCGCCAGCAGCAACGTGCTGATCGTGGTCGACGGTGTGGTCATCAACGAGAACGATCTGTCGGGCGCCAACCTGTCGTCGCTGTCGCTCAGCGAGGTCCGCCAGGTCGAGGTCGACCGAGGTGGTGGGGCCATCGAGCATGGCAGTGGCGCGGTGGCCGGTGTGGTGCGCATCACCACCTTGCCCGAACTCGACGAAGGCGAGCGGCGCGCACGGGCGCAGGTGCGCGTCGGCACCCTGGGCGAGCGCATCGGGGACCTTCAACTCGCGACCCGCATCGGTGCCTGGACGCCCGTGCTGCAACTGCACCGCGGGCGCGAACCGGGCTGGCGTGACAACGGTGAATTCGACAGCACTCGCGCGGCCCTGAGCCTGCGGTGGCAGGACACGATCGGCGGCGTCAAGGCCGATGCACACGCGCGGCTCACGCGCCAGCGCGACCGCTACGGATTGCCTGGTCCGGTCTCGCGCGAGGTGTTCGAATCAGGCAGCGAGCGCGAGCTGCGTGCGACCCAGAACCCGCTGAACGGAGGCCGCACCGAGCTCGATCGGCAGGACCTGGGGGCCAGCCTGGACTTCGGCCCGATCGGGCAACTCACATGGGCCAGCAGTCACCGCGAGCGCGTCAACCCATTTCTAATCGGTGTCGATGCCAGCCGCCCGTTGGCCGACCAGGAGCAAAGGACCACGTCCGAGCGTTGGGACCACCGACTGAGTCACCGCGCCGGCATCGAGGTGGGCGGTCTGCGGCAGGAGCTGACGATGGGCTGGAGCCGGATGGACGGCGACTACGCCCGCCGTGACCTGCCAGCCAGCGCCCCGGACCACACGCGCTTACAGGGCGAAGCGGCCGCCAGCGCCTGGACGCTGGCGACCACGCTGAGGCCCGTGCGCGAGGTCACCGTGCAGGCGGGGGTGCGTTGGGACCACTTCGAGTCCACCCGGCAGAGTCAGAAGTGGTCGAGCAACTGCACCTTCGCGCCTTTCCCGGTCCTGGTGTGTTCACCCTACGCCTACGAAGACACGCAGGCCCCGGTGGCCGGCGACTGGTTCAACCGGCTCGGCGAGCTGGGCATCAGCTGGCAACCGAGCGAGGGCACCACCTTCTTCGTGCGCCGCAACGGCACCTTCCGTGCGCCCAACCTCGACGAGCTCAACAAGGCCGCCGACACTTTGCGCCCTCAGCGTGGCGTCACGCAGGAACTGGGTTGGCGTCAGCGCGCGGGCGACAGCCTGTCGTGGTCGGCCACCTGGTTCGACATGCGCCTGCAAGACGAGATTTTCTATGGCCGCGACGCCGCAGGCGATGAACTCAACCGCAACCGCGACGAGGCCTCACGTCGCCAAGGCATCGAGCTGTCGGGCCGATGGCTGCCTGCACCGGGTTGGCGCCTGAACGGCATGCTCAGCTACCTGGTTCCCAGCCTGGCGGGTCGCACTGGCGACATCCCGCTGGTGGCCCGAACCACGGCGAGCCTCACGCTGGGCTGGCAACCCAGCCCAGCCTGGCAGTCGGCGCTGTCGGTGCGCCACGTGGGGCCGCGTCGCGATGGCAAGGCCACCGACGCGGACAACCCGCCATTGGCTCGCCTGCGCGCCCACCAGGTGGTGGACGCCGTTGTGCGCTATCGCCAGGACGACATCGAGCTGGCGTTGGGGGTGAACAACCTGTTTGACGAGCGTTACAGCACCATCGCCTTCAGCCAGACCTACTACCCCATGCCGGGGCGCCAGGCGCACACCACGCTGAGCGTGCGGTTCTGAGCGCTGAGGCGTGGCACCTGGCGCTGTGGGGTCAGTGCTTGTGGTCGCCGTGGCCGTGAGCATGTCCGTGGTCATGCCCGGCGGGCTCGGCGCCTTGCGCTGGCCCCATCTTCTTGACTGGCACCTTGACGTCGATGGTCGCCTGCTTCTTTTGCGAGTCTTCCACGACGAGCTTGACCGGCACGGTGCTGCCATCGGGCAGGGGCTTCTTCAGGCCCATCAGCATCACGTGATACGAGCCGGGCTTGAGCGACACAGATTGCCCAGCAGGCAGCGGCAGCGATGCGACGGCGCGCATCTTCATGACGTCACCTTCCATCTTCATCTCGTGGACTTCGACGGTGGCGGCGACGGGCGAGCTGGCGCTCACCAGCGTGCTGTCCTGCTTGGCCGTGAGGTTGGCGAACATGCCGGTGGCCTGCTGACCCGGCACGGTGGCGCGCACCCAGGCGTTGCTGACGGCCACCTGCGACCAGGCCGAGCCAGCCAGGGTGAGCAGGGCCACCGCCAGCAGGCGCGGGACGTGGGAAGGTGTGCGTTGGTTCTTCATGGCAGTCTCCTAGAGGTGCAAAGCAGCAGGTGCCATCCTGCCATCAAAGTTGCTGGACCCACTTGACCCACCAGCGGCGGCCGGGCTCCGGCACCCGGGTGCTCAGCGAGGAGCCCAGCGTGCCCCAGCTGCGGTCGACGCTGTGGTTGATGTGTTCAACGTACGCCCGGTCGAAGGCGTTGTCCACCCCGATGGCCAGGCTGGCCTGCCAGGGCAACTGGCGGCGAACGGATGCGTTGACGACGCTGAACCCCGGCGTGGCCTCGTTGACGTCCAGGCCGTTGGTGTTGCCCTGGTTGAATGCGTATCGGTCTTGGCGCGCTGCGCCACGCCATTCCAAGTGGGCTTGCCAGGGGCCTGAGCGCCAGTCGGTGTTCACTCGCAACTCGTCCGGGGGCGTTTGCGCCAGCGGGCGACGCTCGCTGAGGTTGTCGGCACGCACCCGGCTGAAGGCAGCAGAGCTGGACCAGTTCGGGCTCCATTGCCATCGGCCTTCAAGCTCCCAGCCCACGCGCCTGGCCTGCACGTTGCGCGCGGTGGTGCCGCTTGTCAGCAAGATGAAGTCGTCGATGCGGCTGTGGAAGGCGTCGAGCGACAGTTGCCACGGACCCGATGCCCCGCTCACGCCAGCGTGCAACTCGCGATTGGTCTCGGGCTCGAGTTTCAAGGCGTCCACGCTGCCCACCTCGATGGGGTCAGGTGCCCGCTGCGACTGACCCCAGGCCAGGTGCGTGCGCCAGGCATCGGCCACCTGCCAGCTCAGGCGCGCGACGTGCTGGCTGAGCTCGTGTTCGCTGCGACCGTTCTCGCCTGACTTGGCCACCGGGTTCACCGCGAAGCTGCGGATCGCGCCCGTGCGCGTGTCCACCTGGTCACGGCGGCTGCCCACCGTCAGCTGCCAGGCGTCGAGGTCCAGGCTCCATTCGGCGTACAAACCGGCTTTGCGCTGGCGCACCTGGTAGTAGGGCTGCAGGCCCGGGTCCTGTTGAAAACACATGGGCACGCCGAAGTCGATGCAGGCTTCGCTGCTCAGGTGGTTGGTGGCGTCGTGGTCGTCGCTGGCCCCGTGGCTGCCCAGGGTCAGGCGCTGCGCATCGGTCAGGCGCAGCACGGCCTCGGCCTTGAGCTGGCGCCGCGTCACGTCCTGGACCATGTCCTCGCGGATGCGCGCCTCGCCGTCGTAGGTCAGGGGCTCCATCGGCCGAAGGCTGTGGTTGTCCATGGCGTGGTGGATGCGCTGGGCCATCCACCGGACCTGCAGCTGCTCCAGCCACGTGTTGAGCTCGCGGGCTTGCCAACCGGCGCCCAGCCGATCCTGGCGAAAGGCCGTGCCATCCATGTGGAAGGCGGGGTAGACGGCCTGACCGTTGCTGTGCGCCACATCGGCGCTCAGGGTCTGGTGTTCGCTGATGCGCCAACCGAAGTCGGCCATCGTCTGGCGCTTGTCGAAGCGGGAGGGCACTCGGCGCCCCTGGCCATCGCGGTAGTCGTCGCGTTCGCTGTGGCGGCTGTTGATGCGGGCCCAGGCGGGCTCGGTGTTGAGCAGGGCTTCGGCGGCCAGCATCCTCTCGCCAAAGCGTCCGACCTGAGCCTGCAAGCCCGCTTCGGGCGCTTGGTCGCTGGCGGGCTGCTTGCGCTCGGCCAGCACGGCGCCGCCGAACACGCCGGCGTGCCGGACGGTGGTAGGGCCCTTGAGCACCGTGAGCCGGTCGATGCTGTCGAGCGTCAGGTAGGACGTCGCCGGGTCCATGCCGTGGTTGCACGCTCCATCGATCGACAGGCCATCGAGCAGCACCGGCACGCGCGAGCCGCTGAGGCCCTGCACCGACACCAGGCCTGAGGTGCCAGCCTGGCGCATCACGCGCACGCCGTTGACTTGCCGGAGCTGTTCGGCGGGGTCGTCCTGGGCGTCCTGCCCCTGGAGCGCGAAGCTGCGCTGCTGCGGGGGCGGCAGGCTTGGAGCCTGAACGCGGACCGCTGGGAGGGTCACCTCCTGGGACCAGGCCGGTGTGATCAAGGTCGCACTCAGGCAGGCCGGCAAAACGACACGCTGAAACATCGGTGGGGACTTCTTGGCAATCGACATCGAAGGTGGCGGCAGCGCACGCCCCGACCCAGGCAGGTCAAGGCGCGCAGGCGAGGCTCAGGGATCAGCCTCGGCGACGTTGGCGCAGGGCGCCGATGCCAAGCAGACCCAGCGCAGCCATGCCCCAGGCCTCGGGCTCAGGCACCGCTGGCGCCAGGTGCAGGTGCAGCTTGATGGCGTCGCGCACCGGGTCACCCATGCCCGTCATGGCGTGGTGGTGGTACATCGACTCGTTGAGGTTCACCGACACGGTGCTGGCCGTGAAGCTCAGCGCGTTGGCCGGATCGAAGCCCTCGATCAAGTTGCCCTGCACGTTCGGCACATAGGTCGTGTTGGTCACGATGGCGTCTTCGATCTCCAGGGGCACGTTGCTCACGCGAAAGCCTTGCATCGCAAACGTGCCGACGTTCATGAAGTCGTCGTTGCCGACGTAGGTCAGGGCGATGTCGCCGCCACTGAAATCGATGTCCCAGCGGATGTCCTTGGTGCTGCTGAGCGACCAGCCGCTGACTTCAAGTCCGCTGCCAACGGTGACCGTGCGGCTGCTCAGCGCCGTGAAGCCCGAGCCGAAGTCGATGCCGTACTCGATGAGCAGGGTCTCGCCATCGAGGCTGCCGTGGGCGCTGGCGATGCTGGCGCAGGCGCCGAGGGTGAGGGCGAGGAGGGTGTTGCGAAGTTTCATGGTCATGTCCTGATGAGGTGTTCAGCGTGCGGTGCGACGGCGGGCCATCCAGCCCAAGGCCAATGCGCCCGCGAAAGCAAGGCCGACGGATGAAGGCTCGGGCACGGCCGAAACCGACAGCGTGGCGCTGAGCCCGAAGTTGCCGGTGTTGCCAGGCACGCCCGCGTTCTGCGCGTCGTAGACGTTGCCGCCAATGACGATGGAGTACGTGCCAGCGGCCAGCCGGAAGGTGGCCGAGGTCAAGCCATCGGCGCTGCCGTCACCCAAGGCGCCGACGCCATCGGCGCTGTGGCCGACATGGACCAGGTCCCCCAGCACGCCGGCGTCGTTGCCGATCTTGAAATCGCCCAGGGCGTTCCAGACGCCTTCGACGGCGGAGGGCAACGTGGCGCGCCAGGCCATCGACGATGGCGATGTGTCGTAAGACAGCGAGGACACGCCTTCGGCGTCAACGGTGATGGGCGCCAGGCCCTGGTAGACAGAGAAGGCCGGCACCAGCCCACCGACCGAGGTGCTGGTGGCGTTCGCCTTGGCCGCGGCGGTGATGGTGACATCGGCGGCGTTGGCGAGCGTGAACTTGAACCAGCGTGCCTTGTGGCTGTCACCCCAATCGGCATCGGCGGCATCGGCCCAGCCGAAGTTGCCTGAGATGGCCTGGTTGGCGATGGTGAGGCTGGCGTCGGTCAGACCTGTGAACGAGCCGAAGTCGCGGCCCGTGTAGGAAACGTGAGACCAGGCGGGTGCGCAGGCGAGCGCGACCACGCCCGCGATGAAAGCGGTGCGGAACATGTGAGGACTCCAGGCGCGAGCCGACTCAGGCCCGTTTTCGGGCGAGCTTCAAGCCGACAAGCGACGATGAAAAAGGAAGGGTGGGAAAAGGCTCAGGCCGCAGCAGGAGGCGCGCGAGCGAGCGCAGGCGACCACGCCGCGAGCGGGCGGGGCGCATGCAGGAACAGCCAGGGCACGGCCTGGGGTTCCGAGGTCAGCGTGAGAACGGTCACCGCCACAGGTGGCAGGCCCATGTCGTGCGCTTGCAGGAAGCAGGCCGGGCAGTGCGATTGCGCGTGCAGGCCGCCTTGGTCCGTGGGCTGGTCATGCGTGGCTTGACCCACCGCGACCCAGCGTGTGCCCGTGTTGGAGCACACCGCCACCCAGGCCAGCCCCGCGTTGCGCTGAACCAGCATCCATTGGGAGATGGCCGGGGCAAGCGCCATCGCGAGGACCGCCAGGGCGGCGATCCAGGTGATGCGACGGCGGATGGACGAGGACATGGTGGGGGAGTGTAAATTTGTTCACGCACCTGTCAAGTTGCGTGTCTCCCGCATGCACGTGTTCCACACGCAGCCGATGTGACGTGGGTCAAGCGAATCAAAACGCCACCGCCAGGCTCACGCGCACCGTGCGCGGCTCGGCGGGGTGCGAGTGCAGGTCCGCCGTGGCCTGGCCGCTGGGCTCGCTCGCCAGGCGCGACTCGTAGAAGTAGTCGATGTCACTCACCTTGCGATCGAAGAGGTTGAAGACATCGACCCACACCTGCACGTCGGGCGTGAGTTTCCTGCCCAGGCGCGCGTAGGCCAGGGTGGTGCCCTTGGAGCGCACGCTGCCGTCTTCGATCAGGTCGCGCGGTCCGAAGTGGCGCAGCTGCAATTGCGCCGTCCAGGGGCCTTTGTCGTCGTAGCTCAGGCCGACCGATGCCACGCGCTCGACCGCGCCGGGCACGCGGCGGCCCGCGTTGGGCGCATCACCCTGGTCCTGGCGGAAACGCGCCTTCGACCAGGCCACGTCGGCGTCCACCCACCAGCCGGGCGCGGGCTGCCAGTGCTGGCCGATCTCGATGCCTCGGCGGCGTGAAGCGCCGCTGGCCTCGGTCTCGCCGGCGTCGCCCACGAACACCAGCTCGGAGTCGAGGTTGAGCTGCCACAGCGCGACGGTGGTGTGCCAGCCGGGCAGCCACTCGCCACGCAGGCCGAGCTCGTGGCCACGCGTGCGCACCAGCGGGTCGGCGCGGCCGATGGCATCGCGGCTGCTGGTGTCGGGGTTGGCCTTGGCCGTCAGGCGCGAGGTCATGCCGCGCGCGTCGTTGCTGTGAAAGCCCCAGCCGGTGTTGGCGAAGAACTCGGTGTTGGCCCAAGGGCCGAACACCAGCGAGAGCTTGGGGCTGGGGGCCACGTCGCTGCGCTGTCCGCTGTTGTCGGCGACGCTGCTGTCCACGTCGACCGAGACGCGGTCAACGCGCAGGCCGGCGACGCTGCGCAGCCAGGGCAGCCAGCGCGTTTCGCTCTGACCATGCAGGCCGACGCTGGTCTGGCGCACACGGCTTTGCTGGATCACGTCTCGGCGCTCGCCGCCCACGGCGGTGTACAGGCCCACCGGGTCCAGTCGGTCGTGGCGCCATTGCAGGCCCAGGCTGTGGCGGCTTTCCAGGCCCGCCAGCGGTGTGGTCCAGCTGCGCTGTACCTGCCCGCCCAGCACGAGGCGCTTTTCGGCCTGCTGGAACTGGTCACCGTTGACCTCGTCGTCCAGGAAGTAGGTGAAGTTCGAGAACAGGCTCAGGCGCGAGTGGATGGCGTAGAGCCCCGCCTGCCATTCGCCATCGTTGACCACGCGCGTGGCCTGCCACGACAAGCTGCTGCGCTGGCTGTGGCCACCGTCGCTGGGATCGACGGCGCCGAAGCGGTCGATCTCGCCGCTGTCGACCGCGCGTTGCGGCACCTGGTCGGTGCTGTCCCAGCGTGCGCTGTAGAGCATGGCCGTGAAGCTGTGGCGCGTGGCGCCGTCCTGCACGCCGTGGCGCAGCAGGGCGTTGACGCGCTTGTGGTGCTGGGGCTGCTGCCACGGGCCATCGTGGTAAGCGCCTTCGACCGCGTAGAGCAGGGGGCCGGCGGGCAGTTCGGTGCTGCCGGCCACCAGGGCGCGCACGAAGCGGTTCTCGCCCAGCGTGATGCTCGCCTGGTCGTGTTCCAGCCGGTCTTTGAGTTGCAGGCGCGCCGAGCCGGCCGACGAAAAATCACCATCTTCGGCGGCGAAGGTGCCTTTGCGGTAGTGGATGGCCTGCACCAGCTCCGGGATCAGGAAGTTCAGGTCGGTGTAGCCCTGGCCGTGCGCATGGGTGGGCATGTTCACCGGCATGCCGTCGACCCAGGTGGCGAAGTCGGTGCCGTGGTCGAGGTTGAAGCCGCGCAGGTAGCACTGGTTGGCTTTGCCGTCGCCGCTGTGCTGCGAGACGATGACGCCGGGCACGAACTCCAGCACCTCGGCGGGGCGCAGCACCGGCCGGCGCTGGATCAGGGCCCCGCTGACCGTGCCCTCGCTGGCGCTGGTTTGTTCACCCTGGGCGCCCAGGTAGTGGGCGCGGACCTCGGTGTCGGGCAAGCGGGTTTCTGCGGGCGTGGCCTGCGCGCGGGAGAGGGGGTGGATGCCCAGGCCTGACAAGCCCAGCAGGGTCAGGCAGGCGAGGCTCGTCAAGCGCAGGGTGGGGGCCGGTCGGGTTCTGTGCTGGGCCATGTTGCACCGATGTGGTGTGATGATTTGTGAAAACATCATACAGACAGCAAGCCGCGTGCCCGGAGCACCCGTGGCGGCGAACCTTGGCTTGCGGCCCGATCAACTGGCCGGTTTGATGTGCACGTGTCGCTCGCTGCCCGGGCCGTGGTCATGCCGGTGGGGCAGGTGCAGCTCCACGCTGATGAGGTTGAGCTTGCCGTGGTGCACGCCGCGCTCGGCGCAGACCTGGTCGGCAAAGCGCTGCACGCTGGCCACCCGCCCGCGCAGCAGCACGGTCTCGATGCAGTGCTCGTGATCCAGGTGAGCGTGCATGGTCGACATCGTCAGGTCGTGGTGCTCGTGCTGCAGCGTCATCAGGCGCTCGGCCAGGTCGCGCTCGTGGTGGTTGTAGACGTAGGACAGGCAGGCCACGCAGTGCCCTTTGGGGTCTGCGCTGAGCCGCTGGCGGTCCATCTCGGCGCGCACGATGTCGCGAAAGGCCTCCGAGCGGTTGCCGTAGCCGCGCTCGGCCGCCCAGTCGTCGAACTCGCGGGCCAGTTTGTCGTCCAGGGAAATGGTGAAGCGTTCCATGGGCACATTGTGCGCAGGTTGCGTGCCGCCTGGCGCAGGCTGAGGAACCCTTGCGACCTTGGCGGTCATGGTTTCGTGTTCCACTCATGCCCACCTGTGCAAACGACCCTGGAGCTGTGGCCCACATGAAGTGCTTCGCTGTTCGCTCACCCTTGAGACCCGTTGCGAGCCTGGCCTCGCTGATCGCGGCATGCGCCGTCACGCTGTTGGTCGGCACCCCTGCTCACGCCCAGAGTGAAGGCGAGGGCGAAGGCCGCAAGCCCCTGTGGGAGGTGGGTTTCGTGGCCGGGGGCGTGTCCCAGCTGGCCTACCCCGGCGCCGATCAGCAGGTGCGTCGCGCAGCGGTGCTGCCGTATGTCCTCTACCGTGGCGAGTTCGTGCGGGCCGATCGCGACACCGCCGGCTTGCGCGCCATCCGCACCGAGGACTTCGAGCTCGACGTGAGTTTCGCCGGGGCGTTTGGTGCCAGCTCGGACAAGGTCGACGCCCGCCGGGGCATGCCCGACCTGGGCACCTTGATCGAGTTCGGTCCGCGCCTGCGCTGGAAGCTGGGTGACGGACCTGGTGGTGGCCAATGGCGCTTTGACCTGCCCCTGCGCGGCGTGTTCGACATCAGCGACCGCGCCGCCCACCGAGGCATGACGCTCGAGCCCGAGGTCTTCTTCCGCCGTGAAAGCTCCACCGGCTGGACCTACGCCATGCGCTTTGGCGTCATCATCGCCGACCAACGCCTGGCAGACACCTTCTACGAGGTGGCGCCCCGTTACGCCACCGCCGACCGCCCCGCCTACGAAGCCAAGCCGGGCCTGGTGGCCTGGCGGGTGGGCACGACGCTGTCGCGCAAGCTGGGCCCCGACTGGCGGGTGTTCGGTTTTGCCCGCGTCGATCACGTCGGTGGCGCCGCCAACCGCGCCAGCCCGCTGGTGCGTCGAGACGCGGGGCTGACGGCCGGCATCGGCGCCAGCTACACCTGGCTGCGCTCGGACACGCTGGTCGACGACTGACCGGACCGGGCTTGGCGGCTAGCCTGGCCCATGACCTTTGATGAACAAGGCCACATTGGCCTTGAGCAGGGCTTCGTCCTCTTGCGCTGAGGGCTTGCCCAGGTTGAGCAGGTGGCGCAGCTGGCCCATGCCCAGAAACAGCCCCATGAACTGGTCAGCGGCCAGATCAGGGTGCCTGACGTTCAGCGAGCCTTGGCGAGTGGCCTGCGCCAAGTAGGCGGCCAAGGCCTGACGCATGCGATCCGGGCCATCGTCGTGGAAGGCCTGCCGGACCTCGGGGTGTGCATCGCGCAGGCCAAAGAGGATGCGGTGGTGCTGCACCACCTGGTCATCGCGGATCAGGCGAAGGAAGGCCCGCCCGATCGCCATCAGCGCCTGCTTGGGTTTGAGCGGGTCCATCGACGGCATCTCGCTGCCCATCAGCTCAGCCGAGCGCGAGGCCACGGCCGCGATGAACAGCGCCTCCTTTGACGGAAAGTGACTGTAGACCGTCATCTTGGAGACCCCCGCCTCTGCGGCGATGGCGTCCATGCTGGTGTTGGGCAGGCCCTGCTCATGGAACTGGCGTGCGGCGGCGTTCAGGATGCGCTGCAGGCGCTCCGGGTCGCGCGGTCGGCCTCGCCGCGCGGCGGCTGGGGGCTTGTCCTGATTCATTTACTGTACTTTTAAGTATTGAATATGCGTGGTGACGCACAAGCAAGGCATCAAGCAGGGGGCATCATGACATCGAAGGGCATTGACCGCAGGGCGCGCGCAGCCACGCTGGGGCTGTTGACCGCCGTGCTGACCGGCTGGGCGGGGCCGTCTCGGGCCGGGCCGCTGCTTTGCGCCTGGGACATGCTGGGCAAGGGCGGTGAGGTGCACGCCCTGGCCGAGGACTACGCCACGGCCATGGCTCGCGAAGGCGTTCACTTCCAGCTGCGCACCTTCACCGACGAGCGCCTGGTGGCGGAAGACTTTCGGGCTGGCCAGTGCGCTGCTGCCATCCTCACGGGTTTTCGGGTCCGCCCCTTCAACCAGGTCACGGGCTCGCTCGACAGCCTCGGCTCGGCCGTGGTGGTGCGCGATGGCCGGGTCGACCTCGCGGCCAGCTACGAGGTGCTTCGAAAGCTGATCCAGGTGTTTGCCGCGCCACAGGCCGCTTCGCTGATGACCGAAGGCCAGTACGAAGTGGGCGGCATCCTGCCCGTGGGCGCGGCGTATCCGATGTTGCGCGAGCGCTTCGAGATCACGCCGCAAACCCTGGCGGGCAAGCGGGTGGCAGCCTTCGACCACGATCGCGCGCAGGGCATGCTCATCCAGAAGATGGGGGCTCAGGCGATCTCATCGGACGTCGTCAACGTGGGCGCCAAGTTCAACAATGGCCTGGTCGACCTCATCCACATGCCGGCCATCGCTTTCAAGCCCTTCGAGCTGGCAAAGGGCATGGGCAACAAAGGCGGTGTGCTGCGCATGCCGGTGATGATCCCGACCCTGCAAATCGTCTTCAACCGATCGATGGTGCCGGCTTCCCTCGGGGCGCCATCGCGCGTGTACTGGGCTGGCCTGCACGAAGGGGCGATGAAATCCATCCAGCGCGCAGAAGCGCAAGTGCCTTCGCGGCTTTGGTTCGACCTGCCGCCCGAACACGTCCAGCCCTATGTGGATGTGCTGCGGGAAGGGCGCATCGCCGGGGCGAAGGCCGGGCTCTACAGTTGGCGCACGCTCAACCTGATGAAGAAGGCCCGCTGTCAGGCGTCCCCGGCGATGGCCGAATGCAGCGTGCCGACCGAATCACCCTGACGCCCTGGCGCCACGGCTGCGCAGATCGTCCCAGGCCGGCACCAGGGCCAGCACGGCCAGCAACACTGCCAGGGGCACCGTGGACACATAGCCCACGAACTTGAATCCATAGGCCCCGATCACGCCGCCACCGGTGAACGCCAGCAACAGGCCGCCCAGCACGGCGATGCGCTCGGAGCTGGCGCGCACGGGGGCCTCGCCCTCGCGGCGGTTCCAGTACAAGGCCTTGCCCAGCTCGATGCCCAGGTCGGTGACGATGCCGGTCATGTGGGTGGTGCGGATGACAGAGTTGGAAAGCTTGGTCACCACGGCGTTCTGCAGGCCCATGATGAAGCACAGCAGCACCACGGTGAAGGGCACCAGCAGGCCCTCGAACTCGCTCAAGCGCGAACCCAGCAAGCCAAAGCACAGGATCAGCAGCGCCTCGAGCATCAGCGGCAGGGCGAATTCGCTGCTGAGTTGGCGCCTGCGAGCGAAGTTCACCATCACGGCGCAGCACATGGCCCCCAGCAGGAAGGACAGCACGCCAACGATGGCATCGACGACCAGGTCCATGTGACCCAGCGCCAGGTTATCGGCCAGCGACGAGACGGTGCCGGTGACGTGGGAGGTGTACTGCTGGACGGCCAGGAAGCCGCCAGCGTTGATGGCCCCGGCCACGAAGGCCAGCGTCCAGCCCAGGTGGCGGTTGGCGTGGACGCTGCGGTGGCGGCCAACGAGGTAGCGGGCGTAGTTCGCGGGCATGGCCATGGGATGTTAGCGCCGATTCCTGGCCTGGACCGAGGTGGGTTGTCGGGCATCATGTCCGCATGCTGCTGAAACTCCTGCGCAGTTTGCGTGCACGACCCCGCCTTGGGCTCTCTGCCCTGCTCGGCATCGGCGTGGCCCTTGCCTGGCCCCTGCTCGGCTTCGAGGCCCGCGACGTCACGCGCGGCCTGATCGCCTGGAACGTCGGGGCGGTGAGCTACCTGGTGCTGACCACGGTGATGATGGTGCGTTCGACGCACGAAGACATCCACAAGCGGGCGCTGACACAAGACGAGGGCGCGGCCGTGATCCTGGCCATGGTGGTGCTGGCGGCGCTGTCCGGCCTGGGCGCCATCGTGGCCGAGCTGGCCGTGGCCCGGCACGAGGTGGGGCTGTCGCGCTCCCTGCACATCGGCCTGGCGGCCTTGACGGTGCTGACGTCCTGGACCTTCACGCAGGTGATGTTCGCGCTGCACTACGCGCACGAGTACTACCAGTCCCTGCACGCCAACGAGCCGCCCGGCCTGGTCTTTACCGACACGCGCCGGCCCGAGTACTTCGACTTCCTGTACGTGGCGGCGGTCATCGGCACTTCTGCCCAGACCGCGGACGTGTCCTTCGGCAGCGGCGAGATGCGTCGCGTCGGCCTGGTGCACTGCGTGCTGGCCTTTTTCTTCAACGCCACCTTGCTGGCGCTGATGGTGAACGTCGGCGCGGCGCTGCTCTGAGCCTGCGGTACCGAGCCGTCAGTAGCGGTAGCTCATGCCCACCGCCACGTGGGGCAGCACACGCAGCTTGCCCACGTCGTCCTTGAGCTGGCGGGTTTCGGCGTCCACGTCGGCCTGGCTGATCAGCCCGGGGTAGTTCTCCACCAGGTTCTGATCGACCGTGACCTTGGCCTTGCCGATGGAGACGCCGATGTCGGCCACGAAGCCGAAGCCGGTCTCGCGCGGCTGGTGCCCCCAGCCGATGCCGAAGTAGGGCGTCAGGCGCGGGATCTTCACGTGGGCCTTGAAGTAGTCGGCCGCGGTGGGCGTGATGGTGGTTTCGTTGATCGTCACGGGGGTGACGCCATCGAAGCGGCTGTCCAGCTTCACCGATGCGTCGTTGATGGTCAGGCCTGCCGTCAGGCGAAAGCGACCGCCAAAGGGACGGTAGTCACCGAACAGGCCGACGCGGTTGTACTTGACGCTGGCGCGGTAGGGCACGCCGGATTCGGTGCGGTCGCGCTGGGTGTTGCCGGTGGTGCCTGCATCCACGCGCAGGCCCAGTTGATCGTTCACCGAGTGCGCGTAGCCCACCACAATGCCCGGCAGACCGACCTTGACGTAGGACTCACCCGCCAGCGCGCCAGAGGAGGCGCAGCAAAGCGCCAGCGTGGCCAAGACAACGGCCCGCGAGGGCGGCCGTGGCGAAAGCCGCGCAACAAGGCGGGAAGGGACCGACGGGCGGCTGGGGTGATGCATGGTGGCTCCTCGGCGAGGCAGCCTGCACCCCCTGCGGGGGCAAAACAGGCCACACGCCTCGTCTTCGGCCGGCTGGTGCCGACCTTGACCACCAATGTGTGTGCAGCTGTATCCGCCGCGTGAGCCAGATCAGCGCTTGCGCTGGCCGGGGGTGAAACCCGGGGTGGGGCCGCGGTTCTCGATGTGGCGGTAGGTGATGCGGCCCTTGCTCAGGTCGTAGGGCGACATCTCCAGCGACACCTTGTCGCCGGCGAGGATGCGGATGTGGTTCTTGCGCATCTTGCCGCCGGAGTAGGCGATCAGCGTGTGGCCGTTGTCGAGGGTGACGCGAAAACGCGAGTCGGGCAGCACTTCATCGACCTTGCCGCTCATTTCAATCAGTTCTTCTTTGGCCAAGGTGACTCCTGTGAGGGCTTGGGGTTGCTTAAAGAGGTTAAAAGAGGTTATCGGGCAACAATAGATTCTACCCTTGGCACCCTGGGAAGTCGATCCGCCGATCCACCCAGGGCGAGTGACCGCCCGAGCCCCCTTGGAGACCGCATGACCATCGAAGCCACCTTGCACCGCGCCAACGGCGCCCTGACCACCTTGAGCAACGGCCGCCATGCCTGGCTGTCCGATGTCAACAAGACGCTCGGCTCGGGCGACCAGGCGCCTGACCCGCACGACCTGCTCGACTCCGCCCTGGCCGCCTGCACCGCCTTGACCCTGGAGCTCTACATCCGCCGCCGCCAACTGCCCGTGACCGACCTGAAGGTGCGCGTCGAGCGCACCGAATCGCGGGGTGACGATGGCCGGGTGCGCTACCAGCTCGAGCGCACCGTGGGCATCGAGGGCGAGGTGAGCGAGGCCGATCGCTCCAAGCTGCTGGAGATCGCCGGCAAGTGCCCCATCCACCGCATCCTGGAGGGGGACATCGAGGTGCAGACGGCCCTGGCCGAGCCCGGGGGGGCCTCTTGAGTCCGGCTGACGTCGACCCAGCAGGCGCCGGGTCTCAGGTGCGCGAGACCGCCGCGCCGGCGTCCCTCGTGCGCTTGAGCGGGCGCGACACCACGCTGGCCGGCGCCCTGTCGGTGCGCCGGGTGCTGCCCGCGGCGGCCAAACGCGCGGTGGGGCCGTTCATTTTTTTTGATCATTTCGGCCCGGTGACCCTGCCGCCCGAGGTGGACACCGACGTTGGCGGTCACCCGCACATCGGCCTGGCCACGGTGACCTACCTCTTCGAGGGCGGCTTCGTGCACCGCGACAGCCTGGGCACGGTGCAGCCCATCGCGCCGGGTGCCATCAACTGGATGGTGGCGGGGCGAGGGGTGGTGCACAGCGAGCGCGTGCCCGACGCCGAACGCGGCCAGCCACGCCGCCTGCACGGCCTGCAGCTGTGGGTGGCGCTGCCGCCGGAGCTGGCGCAGTGCGAACCCTCCTTTCAGCACGCGGCTGCGGCCGCCTTGCCCCATGTGCTGCTGCAGGCCGAGCCGAACGGGCAGGCGGGCCGCGTGTCGGTGCGCGTGCTGGTTGGTGAGGCCTTTGGCGTTCGCAGCCCGGTTCGCACCGCTTCGCCCACGCTCTACCTGGACATCACCCTGCCGCCCGGCGCGAGCTGGACCCTGCCGCCGCTGGCCGAAGAGCAGGCCATCTTCAGCCCCGAAGACGCCCTGGATGTCGACGGTGAGGCGCTTGCACCACGCGAAATGGCCGTGCTGCCTGTTGGGGCGCCGGTGTCCCTGAGGGCGGGGGCCCAGGGCGCGCGACTCGTGCTGATCGGCGGTCAGCCCCTGGCTCAGCCTGTGCGCATGTGGTGGAACTTCGTGGCCACCGATCCGGCTTTGATCGAGCGGGCTGCGGCCGACTGGGCGGCGGGCGGGTTCGACCCCATCCCGGGCGAAAGCGACCGCATCCCGGCGCCGGCCTGGCGGGGGCTGCGGTGATGGCGGTGCGGGCAGCTCACAACTTGAAGTCGTAGTCGATGGTCAGCGGCGCGTGGTCGCTGAACCACTGGTCCTTGTAGACGGCGGCGACCTTGGCGGTTTCGGCCAGGGCCGGGGTGGCCAGGTGGTAGTCGATGCGCCAGCCCACGTTCTTGGCGCGGGCCTGGCCGCGGTTGCTCCACCACGTGTAGCACTCGTCGGTGGTTTCGGGGTGCAGGCCCCGGTAGACGTCGACCAGCCGCGTTGCGCCATCGGCGGACAGCAGCTTCGTCATCCAGGCGCGCTCCTCAGGCAGGAAGCCTGAGTTCTTGAGGTTGCCCTTCCAGTTCTTGAGGTCCTTCTCGTGGTGCGCGATGTTGACGTCGCCGACCAGGATGAACTCGCGCTCGCCACGCAGGCGCGCCAGGTGGGGCTCGATCACGTCCAGGAAACGGAACTTGGCCTCCTGGCGCTCTTCGCTGCTGGAGCCCGACGGGAAGTAGCAACTGATGATGGACAGCTTGCGACCGGGTTTGTCGAAGCGCATCTCCACGTAGCGACCCTCGGCGTCGAACTCGCCGTTGTCGGCAGCGCCCAGGCCCACGATGACATCCGAAGGCTCGGTGCGGCTGTAGAGCCCCACGCCCGAGTAGCCCTTCTTTTCAGCATGGTGGAACTGGCCCGGCATGCCCCCCACGTTTTGAAGTTGGGGGGTGAGGTCGGCCGCCTGGGCCTTGAGTTCCTGCACGCCCATACAATCGGCGCCGTGGCCCTCAGCCCACTGCAACATGCCCTTGTTGGCCGCCGAACGGATGCCATTGAGGTTGAAAGAGACCAGTCGAAACACAGCGCACCACCATCATGAGCAACGCCCCCGCACAAGACACCCTGGCCCAGGATTTCGTGGCCTTCGCCGTGGAATCCAAGGTGCTGCGCTTCGGGGAGTTCAAAACCAAGGCAGGCCGGCTGTCGCCATACTTCTTCAACGCCGGCCTGTTCGATGACGGCGCCAAGCTGGGCCGCCTGGCCGAATTCTATGCACGCCGCCTGATCGCCTCGGGCCTGCAGTTCGACATGCTGTTCGGCCCGGCCTACAAGGGCATCACCCTGGCTGCGGCCGTGTCCATCGAGCTGGCCCGCCTGGGCCACAACAAGCCCTTTGCCTACAACCGCAAGGAAGCCAAGGACCACGGCGAAGGTGGCACCCTGGTGGGCGCGCCCGTGCAGGGCCGCGTGCTCATCATCGACGACGTGATCTCGGCCGGCACCTCGGTGCGCGAGTCCATCGAGATGATCAAGTCCGCCGGCGCCACCCCTTGCGGCGTGACCATCGCCCTGGACCGCCAGGAAAAGGCCACCGCCAATGGCCAGGACGCCGCCGAGAGCGCGGTGCAGCAGGTGCAGGGCCAGTACGGCCTGCCGGTGGTGGCCATCGCCACGCTGGCCGACCTGATGGGCTTCCTGGACGTGCAGTCAGACGCCGCCCTGGTGGCTGCGCGTCCGGCGGTGTTGGCCTACCGTCAACGTTACGGTGTTTGAGGCGTTGTACGTTCTATGATGAACCGATCGGGATCGCTCCGCTGTCAGATGCCCGACGCACGGGTCGCCTGACCGATGCCATCCCTCACCCAACGTCCCATGACCAAGCCTGACGCCTGCGATCGCGCGCCCACACGGCCCCTCCTGGACCACCACCCGGTGCGCCATGCGGTGGCGCGCGTGGTGATCGCTGCGGTGTCTGGCCTGGTGGTTTGGGGCGGCCCCATGGGCCCGGTGCATGCCCAGTCCGGCGGCATCTACAGCTGCGTCGACGCCCAGGGCAAGCGCCACACGGCCGACCGCCCCATCCCCGAATGCCTGGACCGCGAGCAGCGCCTGCTCAACCGCGATGGCTCGGAGCGCCGCACCGTGCCGCCGCGCATGAACGCCGAAGAGCGAGCCTTGGCCGAAGAGCGCAAGCGCCTGCAGGATCAAGCCGCCGTGGCCCAGAAGGACGCCGTGCGCCGCGACCGCAACCTGGTGATGCGCTTCCCGGACGAGGCGGCGCACACCAAGGCGCGTGAAGCCGCCCTGGACGACCTGCGCCGGGCCATCGGCACCTCCGAGCGTCGCCTCAAGGAGCTCGAAGACGAGCGCAAGCCGCTGATCGCCGAAACCGAGTTCTACCAGCAGCGCAAGCTGCCGTTCAAGCTCAAGTCCAAGCTGGAAGCCAACGATGCGCAGCAGCAGGCGCAGCGCGACATCATCCAGAACCAGCAGACCGAGCTGGTGCGGGTCAACGCCCTGTACGACGCCGAACTGGCGCGGCTCAAGCGCCTGTGGGCCGGGGCCGCGCCGGGCTCGGTGCCTGGTGACTCGGCACTGCCCGCTCACCGCTGAGCGCGCGATGCCGCTTTGACCGGGATGCGTGCCCTGGTTGACCCACGGGCTCAATGCCCAGGCCAGGCCCGCCAGGTGTAGGCCACGCAGGCCAGAGCCACCATCAGCACCGATGCGTTCGCGCCCCAGCCGCCGATGCCGGTGACGGCTTCGCCCCGGGCCCGCATGGTCCTTTCGCGGTGCCACATGAACAGGGGCAGCGTCGCGCTGAAGGCGATCAGCAGCGAGCCCAGGAAGTACCAGGCGATGCCGCGCATGCCCAGCCGCCTGGCTTCCCCCAGCATCCAGTGCCAGACCACCAGGAAGACGAAGAAGATGTCTGCCGTGATGAAGCGGCTGGCGGGGTTGACCAGGGTGTCGCCCCAGAACCGCACGTTGCCCTCGATCACGCCCAGGGGCAGGTAGGTGCCCAGTTGGCTGGCGGTGGCGGCGAGCGCCGCTGCAGCCACCAGGCCGTAGGTGGCGCCGCGCAGGCGGGGTGAATCGATCATGGGGTGTCCTGGGTGAGGTCCTGCGTGGGACGGTTGTCGAGCTGGCCTTGCCTCGCCTCGCTGGGCGTTTGCCCGGTGGCGCGTTTGAAGGCCCTGGCGAACGATGTGGCGTCGGCAAAGCCGGTGGCTTCGGCGATCTGCTGGATGCTGAGTTGGTTCTCCAGCAGCAGCACGCGCGCGTGCTCCAGGCAGATGTCCTGTTTGAGTTGGGGCAGGGTGCTGCCTTCTTCTTTCAGGCGCCGGCTCAAGGTGCGCGCCGACATCGCCAGCGCCTGCGCCATCGCCTCGGCCGTGGTGGGCTTTTTCTTGCGCAGGGCCACGCGAAGGTGGGCCTTGACCTCCTGGGTCACGGGTTTGGTGTCCAGCCTGGCCAGGCGCTGTTGCTCCAGCGTGGCCTTCATCATCATGTGCGAGGCCTTGCTGGGGGCGATCAGCGGGATGCTCAGCGCCTGCCTCGGGATCACCAGCTTGTTCTGGGCGCAGCCGAACGTGAACTGGCCGGCGAAGGCCTGCTCGTAGTCGCTGGGCGCGCCCAACGGCGCATGCTGAAACTGCACCGAGGCGCCTTGGATGCCGTGCTTGAGGAAGGGCATCACCTTGGTGGGCGCCAGCACCACCGTTTCGGTGAAGAAGGCGTGCACGGTGCCGAAATCGTGGTTGGCCTCGACGACGATGTGCACCTCGTCGCCCACGTCTTCGCGGTGCATGCGGAACGCGGGCATCACCAATGACGCATATCGAAGCGCGCCCTGCAAGGCCTCGCCCAGGTTGGCCGAGGTGATCGCCAGCATGCCGATGGGGCCGTGAGCGGTGAGCGGGAAGTGCTCCATGAAGGGCACCACCGGCGGCACCCCCGCCGGGCTGACCGACAGGAAGTGTTCCAGCGAGCGCTTCATTTGCACCCCGTCCATGGTGTGCCAGGGCATGAAGGGCCGGGGCAGGTCGATGCCGCAGGCCTGGTAGAGCGCATCGATGTCCTGGCCAAGCTCGCGCGCCAGCGACTCACCGATTTCCAGGTACTGGATCGGGAAGACCAGGGTGCGCAGGATGCGGTCGGGTGTGGCCATCGGCGTCAGGTGGTTGCGGGCTCAGCGCGCGAGTTTGGCATGCGTGGCGTCGCTGTGGATGGCGCACAGGAAGGCGCCGATCAGCGGCATCCATTGCCCGTAGGCCGCCAGTCGCCAGGCATGACCGGTCTGCACGTACTCGCTGGGCAGCCCCAGGCCGCCAACAGCGGGCAGGGCCCACCACATGCTGGGGGTGGCGAGCAGGCAGGCCAGCAGGAACCAGCTCCACTCGCGCGCCCAGCCCCAGGCCTGGCGGCGCAAGGCCCCGGCCATCAGCGCAGCAAACAGCAGCGTCATGCCGCCACCGAAAACGTGCAGCGCGCCGCCGTGCAGGGTGGCGAAGCTGGGCATGCCCAGGCGCAGCCCCCACTGAATCAGCAGCGCACCCACGACCGCGCTGGCGCCGGTCAGCAGCCAGCCAGCGGAGGTGGGGGGCGTGCGCGCGTCGCTCAGGGTGGTGCCGCGCAGCCAGGCGGCCAGGGCCAGCAGGCCCACCAAGGTGGCCGCAGCAAAGGCCAGGCGCGAGCCGGTGTCTGCGACGATGACCGATTGATCCAGTGCCAGCACGCCCGAGGGGATCAGGGTGGCGGCGCCCCGCAGCTGGGCCAGGCCGGGGTTCAGCAACAGGGTGTCGAGCGTGGCCCATGAGGCCAACGCCAGAACGGGCAGCATCAGCCAGGCGAGCGCACGGCCCAGTCGGGCGTGGCCCTCGAAGGGCTGGGAGATGCGGGCCAGTGCGCCTGCGGGGCGCTCGGTCTGCAGCCAGCGGTTGAGGGTGAAGAGGCCGTAGCCGATCATCACGCTCAGCGGCACCAGCACGGCGGTGACGGCGTAGTTGCCTTCGAGTTGGCGCAGCGTCGGGTCGGCGGCGCCGAACGCGGCCCAGCCATAGCGCTGGATGGGTGCGGTCAGCAGCATGCCGTAGTTCAGGGCCATCCAGCCTTGGTGCTGGGCGATGCGCTTGCGCATCATCGAGTAGATGGCCATCCACAGGCTGGCGGTCACGCCGATGGCCAGGCCCCACAGGCCGATGTAGAAGGTCAGCTGGTCGTAGATGAGGTGCACCGGCGTGCGCGCGAGGAACACCATGGCTGCGACCATGGCCCCCTGCGCGGCGACGATGTAGAGCCCGCCAAAGGCGCGGTGCCAGGTGGGAAATCGCCGGCGGAAAGCCGGCCAGAACTGCATCGCGCCGAACAGCATCGTGATGCCGCCCAGCACGTTGTGCACCGACAGGGTGATGCCGTTGAAGCGGGGCATCGTGGCGTAGTGGATGAGGGTTTCGCTCAGGCCGCGTTCGCCGAAGGCGTAGCCGGGTGAGCTGGATTCGGCGATGAGGGCCAGGGCTGCGCCGGAGTGTGCGGCCACCTCGGCGGGCGTGCCGAGCGGCTGACCGGCTTCGGCGCGGGCCTGCATCGCCTGACGTTGGGCAGCCACCTCGGCGTTGCCCGCCGCCCGGAAGTTGACGATGCCCGCGTCGATGGCGAGCAGGCCGTAGAACAGCATGGCCAGCGCGCCCAGCAGGGCAAGGACTCGCAGCAGCCAGGTGCGCAAGGCCGTGGGGCGGGAG
>SCMV01000020.1 GCA_005502875.1 Comamonadaceae bacterium 2PF
GGGCGGTCCTCAGGGGGCGGGAAGCAAAAAAGTTCAGAGTGGCTCAGGCGTCGAGGGCTCGACCAACCAGCCAGTGCTTCAAAGGCCCCAGCCGCTCGACCGCCGACATGCCCGCGTTGCGCAGCGCCTTCAGGGGGCCGCGCGAATCTGCGAACAGGTGCAGCATGCCATCGGTGACGGAAGCCATGGCGCGTGTGGGCCATTCTCGCTGGCGCACATAACGCTGCAGCAGGCGCTCATCGCCGGGCTCCCGCCAGGGCTCGGCGCGCCGGGCATCCACCAGCACGTTCAACAAGGTGTCGACATCGGCCAGCCCCAGGTTGAGCCCTTGCCCGGCGAGCGGGTGAACCTGGTGGGCCGCATCGCCCAGCAGCACCCAACCCGGGCCCGCCCAGCGGGACGCCTGTGCCAGCGACAGGGGCCACGAGGCCAGCTCGGAGCTCAATTTCAGCTCACCGATCAGCGACAAGGCGTGCGGGTCGCTGGCCTGGATGGCCAGGTTCAGCTCACGCTCGAAATCGGCGGCAGGCAGGCTGGTGAGCGCTTGCGCGCGCGCCTGAGGCACCGACCACACCAAACCGTACGAAGCCTGCGGCTCGGGTTGGTTGAAGGGCAGCAAGGCCAACACATCGGGCGAGCGGAACCACTGACGGGCCACGCCCTGGTGAGGGCGCGAGGCCACCAGGCGAGCCGCCACGCCGCTGTGCCCATAGGGCTGGCGGTCGAAGCCAATGCCCAAGGCCCGACGAGAATCAGAGAACTTGCCCTCGCAGATCGCCAGCAGCGAGGCCTGCACCGGGGCATGCCCGTCTTTCAAAGGCCCCACCACCTCCACCCTTGGCGCAAAGCGCAAAGCGTCGCTGAGCAAGCGCTCCAGGGCACCGGCATCGGCGATCCAGGCCAGCTCGTTGACGCGCTGCTGCCAGGCCGAGAACTCGAGGCTGCCGCCGTCGTCACCGCGGATCTGCATGCCGAAGACAGGGGCGGCAAAAGCCTGCAGGGCAGGCCAGATGCGAAGGCGGGCCAGCAAATCGATCGCACGGGCGTTGAGGGCGTAGGTGCGCACGTCCTGCGAGGTCGGGGCCTGGAAGGCCTCGGACCTGGCCCAGGCCACGCTGAAGCCTTCGGCCGACAGGCCCAGGGCCAGGCTCATGGCCACGGCACCGGAGCCGCTCACGCACACATCGAATCGCTTGCCAGCGGGGGGATTCATGAAATGGTTTTCCTCAGCGGTGGTGACCCCGGCAGACCGTGCCGGGCAAGACCGCGCCCGGTAATCTACCCGATGGCCAGTGGCACGGAGCGGCCCTTGGCAACGGGGCGCTTAAAATGCCGCGATTGCTGCCGTGCGTCAACGACACGCGTTCGCGCTGAGCGGCCCATCTCTTCCTGTCTTTTCCCCTCCTGCCATAGGAACACCATGAGCCTCCAATGCGGCATCGTGGGTCTGCCCAACGTCGGCAAGTCCACCCTTTTCAACGCGCTGACCAAGGCCGGCATCGCCGCCGAGAACTATCCGTTCTGCACCATCGAGCCCAACGTGGGTGTGGTGGAAGTGCCCGATCCGCGCCTGGCGCAGCTCTCCGAGATCGTCCAGCCCGAGCGCATCGTGCCGGCCATCGTCGAGTTCGTGGACATCGCCGGCCTGGTCGCTGGCGCCTCGCAGGGTGAAGGCCTGGGCAACCAGTTCCTCAGCCACATCCGCGAAACCGACGCCATCGTCAACGTGGTGCGCTGCTTCGAAGACGACAACGTGATCCACGTGGCCGGCAAGGTCGACCCGATCGCCGACATCGAGGTCATCCAGACCGAGCTGTGCCTGGCCGACCTGGGCACCGTCGAAAAGAGCCTGCATCGCTACAACAAGGCTGCCCGCTCGGGCAACGACAAGGAAGCCGCCGCACTGGTCAAGGTGCTGGAGAAGTGCCAGGCCGCGCTGGACCAGGCCAAGCCCGTGCGCTCGATCGAGTTCAGCAAGGAAGAGCTGGCCATCCTCAAGCCCCTTTGCCTGATCACGGCCAAGCCCGCCATGTTCGTGGGCAACGTTTCGGAAACCGGCTTCGAGAACAACCCCTTCCTGGACCGCCTGCGCGAGTACGCCGCGGCTCAGAAGGGTGAGGTCGTGGCCATTTGCGCCAAGACCGAGGCCGAGCTGTCCGAGATGGAAGACGAGGACCGCGCCATGTTCCTGGCCGAGATGGGCCAGAGCGAGCCGGGCCTGAACCGCTTGATCCGCGCCGGCTTCAAGCTGCTGGGCCTGCAGACCTACTTCACGGCTGGCGTCAAGGAAGTGCGCGCCTGGACGGTGCCCATCGGTGCCACGGCCCCGCAGGCCGCCGGCGTCATCCACACCGACTTCGAGCGCGGCTTCATCCGCGCCCAGACCATCGCCTTCGAGGACTTCATCCAGTACAAGGGCGAAACCGGTGCCAAAGAGGCTGGCAAGATGCGCGCCGAAGGCAAGGAATACATCGTCAAGGACGGCGATGTGCTGAACTTCCTGTTCAACGTGTGAGCCGGGGCACACCCCGGGCATGACAGGGGTCGCCGCCGGGAGGCGGTGATCCTTCACGGCCAAGGGTCCTTGTGGCCGCTCAAGGCGCTCAGGCAAACGGCCGATAGCACCTCATCCAGCGTTGCTGGCAGGGTGGTTGACTGCAAGGTGACGCACACGTTTGACCGTGGAGCCAGTCATGTCCCTGAGCAGCTTGATGCGCCGTTTCACCATCCGCACCCGCATGAGGGGTGCCATCGCGATGGTGTTGTCACTCCTGCTGACCGTTGGCGTGGTTGGGCTTTTGGGCCTGCACCACACCATCGACGAGTCCCAGCATCACGCCGAACACACCTTCTCGGAAATGAGCGAGCTCGCGCACATGCGAGAGGCCAGCGCGCTGATGCGACTCGAAGCGATCCGGGTGGCGATGTTCGCCTCGGTGGGCGACATGGGTGGCTTCAAAGACCACGCCAAAGCCTGGCAGGAGCAGGCAGAAAAGCTCAAAAGCGAATCCAGCTCGATGCTCGAAGGCCCGGAGGACGAGGACAACCCCATCGTTCGCGCCTTGCAGCAGGACCTGCAAGCGCACCAGTCCAGCATGCAAGGCCTGATTCAGGCGATCAGCACGGGTCAGCTCGGCGGCGACAACGTTCAGCCCAAGGTGATGGCCGCCGTTGCGCTGGTCGACCCGATCGGCCCCAAGCTTGGGCAGATCGACCAGATCATGTCCGAGGAATCTGTAGAAGGGCAGGCATCGGTGGCGAACAACGCGAAATGGACGCAGGCCCTGTTCATCGCCGTCATCCTGGTGGCCGCGCTCATCGTCACGCCCCTGACCCTGGTCAACCAGGAATCGATTTGCAAGCCAGTGGAGGCCGCCCGAGATGTGGCGCTGTCGATTTCCAAGGGCAGGCTCGACAACCACATTCGCGTCGATGGCGAGGACGAGGCAGGCGACCTGCTTCGCGCACTGGAACTGATGCAATCCGGGCTCAAGACCATCGTGGTCGAGGTCCGCGAGTCAGCCGATGCCATCTCGGTTGCCTCGACGGAGATCGCATCGGGCAACATGGACCTGTCCGGCCGCACGGAAACCGCCGCGTCCAGCCTGCAGCAGACCGCCAGCAGCATGGACGAGCTCACGCAGACGGTGCGTCAGAACGCCGACGCCGCCGGTTGCGCCAATGGCATCGCCCACGAGGCCGCCGATGCGGCAGAGCGCGGCAACGGCATCGTTTCGGGCGTGGTCTCCAGCATGGACGAGATCCAGCGCACGAGCCAGCGCATCCACGACATCATCAGCGTCATCGACGGCATCGCGTTTCAGACGAACATCCTGGCCCTGAACGCCGCCGTGGAAGCGGCCCGCGCGGGCGAACAGGGCCGCGGCTTCGCTGTGGTGGCCAGCGAGGTGCGCAGCCTGGCTCAGCGCAGTGCGAGCGCCGCACGCGAAATCAAGCAACTCATCCAGGATTCCGGGGAAAAGGTGGCTTCTGGCTCCCGGCTGGTGCAGGAAGCCGGTCAGGCGATGGAGGCGATCATCGGCAGTGTCCAGCGGGTCAGCCAGACGATCGGCGAGATCTCAGTGACCGCGTCCGAGCAGAGCAATGGCATCGGGCAGATCAACCTGGCGGTGGTCAACCTCGACCAGATGACGCAGCAAAACGCGGCACTGGTGGAGCAATCGGCCGCCGCATCGTCGAGCCTGCAGGAGCAGGCCGAGCGGCTCAAGCAGACGGTTGCGGCCTTCCAAGTCTGAGCGAACAGGAGCCGAACATGGCACAACTCACGATGAATTGGCTCCTGTCCGGGCTGGGCGCGATCGCTTGCCTGTCGGGCGCTCACGCCGCTCGCCCGCTGACGGTGGACGACACCGGCGTCAACGAGGTCGGCACCTGCCAGCTCGAATCCTGGCGCGACCACGAGCACGGCGCCAGGCACGTGCACGTGGCCCCCACTTGCGGCGTGCTGCCAGGGCTGGAGCTGAACCTGGAGCTGGTGCGCAGCTCGCCGGCCAGCGAGCAGTCGCAAGGGCGCTTCCTGGGTTTTCGCTGGGTGCCGCAGGCCGCCAAATGGGGCGAATGGCAGTTCGGGCTGAAAGCCGGCTGGCTGCAGGAAAAGCCCGCAGGGCAAACACGCTGGCAGGACGGTGACTGGTCTGCCGCCGTGATGGCGTCCCGCCCCTTGAGCGATTCGGTGACGCTGCTGATCAACGTGGGGCACAGCCACCTGACCGACCAGCAGCAAAAGCTGACCACGCATGGCGTGGCCCTGATGTGGAACCTGTCACCGCGCTGGATGCTCTACGCCGAAGCGCTGGGCGACACCCGGCACACCGTGCAAAAAGGCGCGGGCCTGCGCTACTGGGTGATCCCGGAGGTGCTGGGGCTGGACGTGACCGCCATGCGCACGAACTCGCGGGCGGACTCGCGCGTGTGGGGCGTCGGATTCGGCTGGTATGGCATCCGGTTCTGACCGGCGCGCAAGAGAGCCCTTCAGTTTTCCGGCAACCCGGCCGATACCCAAGTCTGAGAGCATTGAACCGGTGTGCGCCCCGCTCGGCGCACGAGGACCCCAAGAGGACCGACATGGAAACCCTGCAAGCCGCCCCCCAGACCAGCTCCCCCGCTCGCAGCGATGCAGCCTCATCCGCGGCAGGCTTGGGGGCGCGCCAGAACAACACCCGCCAGGTGCGCCATGCCGCCACGGGCCGTGAATTCCTCACGTTCCGACTGGGTTCCGAGGAGTACGGCATCGACATCCTGAAGGTTCAGGAGATCCGCTCCTACGAGCCGCCCACCAAGATCGCCAACGCCCCCGCCTACCTCAAAGGCGTGGTCAACCTGCGCGGCGTCATCGTCCCCATCGTGGACCTGCGCGTGAAGTTCAACTGCGTGCGCGACGACGGCCAGTCCGACATCGACAGCTTCACCGTGGTGATCGTGCTCAACGTCAAGGGCCGCGTGGTCGGCGCCGTGGTCGACTCCGTCAGCGATGTGATGCAGCTGGCCGAGCAGATGATCCAGCCAGCCCCGGAGATGAGCGCCTCGGTGATCGACACCAGCTACATCACCGGCATCGCCAACATCAACGAGCGACTGCTGATCCTGATGGACATCGAGTCGCTGATGGGCAGCGCCGAAATGGGCCTGATCAACAGCCTGACCTCGCACTGAGCGTCACCCTCGCGGCGCGCGGGCCCATGGGCCCAGGAAAACGCCGCGAGAAGCTGCACCAAGCCGAGCCACCGCGCTCGGCTTTTTTGTCAGTCGGCGCGGCGCAACGTCATGGCCACGGGGCGCGCCAGCACCCCACGCAGGCTCCACCAGCCAGCACCCCAGGCCAGCAAGGCCCCGACGAAGGCGCCCACCAGGGGCCACCACCAGGGAGCCGTCCAGGGGAACTCGAACACCCGCGAAGACAGCGCCCAGCCGATGGCCAGCGATGCCGACGCGGCCAACGCCCCCGCCAAGGCGCCCAAACCGATCAGCTCGAACCGCTGCACGCGAGCCAGCAAACCCTGCGTCGCGCCCAGTGAACGCAGGACGGCCCACTCGCGCGCCCGGCGTTCGCGCGAAGTCATCAGCCCGGCCATCAAGACGATGAGCCCGGCAGCCAGCGTGAACGCGAACAGGAACTCGACCGCCGTGATGACCTGGTCCAGCACCGACTGCACCTGCGCCAGCGTGGCCGTCACATCGACCACGGTCACGTTCGGAAAGTCTTGCACCAGGGTTCGGTCCAGCACAGAGCCGGCCGGCATGCGAAAGGCGGTGATCCAGGTCGCGGGCCAGTTGGGCTCGGCGGCCCTGGGGGTCATCACGAAGAAGTTGACCCGCATGGACGACCAGTCCACCCGCCTCAGGCTGGTGATGCGGCGCTCGTCGAATTGGCCGGCCAGGTCAAAGCGCAAGTTGTCACCCAGCTTCAAACCCAGGGTTTGGGCAATGCCTTCTTCCACGCTGAACGCGTTCGGCTCATCGGGCAGGAATCGCCCACCGACCAGGTCGTTGCGACGGGGTGGCTCCACGGCGTGGCTGAGGTTGAACTCGCGATCGACAAGGCGCTGGGCCCTGTCTTCCGCAAAATCTTGCGGCCGCACGGGTTTGCCATTGATGGCAACCAGGCGGCCACGCGCCATCGGGAACCAGTCGTATTGGTCCACCCCGCCCTTTCGCAAGGCCAGCTGGAAGGCCTCGACCTGGTCCGGCTGGATGTTGATGACGAAACGATTGGGGGCGTCAGGCGGGCTGGCGGCCTTCCAGCTGGTGATCAGGTCGGTGCGGATGAGCACCAGCAGCATCAAGGCCAGCAGGCCAATGCCCAGGGCGCACACCTGAACGATGCTGTGGCCCGGCTGCGCCGTGACCTGGCGGGTGGCCAGGCTCAACCAATTGGGCAGCCGCTCGCCGTGGCGCTCGACCGCTCGACGCAGCAGCACGATGGCGAGCCCGCCCAGCAAGGCAAACAGCGCCATCGCGGCCACGAAGCCGCCCAGCGCGATGCCGCCCATGCGCAGGTCGCGGGCCACGGCCAGCAACAGGCCGAACAGGGCCACGGCACCAAACAGCCCCATGGCCGCCGACCAGGGTCGCAAGCCGCCCAAATCGCGACGCAGCACGCGCAGGGGCGGCACGCTGGCCAGTTGCAGCACGGGAGGCAGGCCAAAGCCCAGCGTCAGCAGCACGCCCACACCCACGCCGAGCCCCCAGGGTTGCCAGCCAGCCTGCGGCAGACTGACTTTGACCAGGTTGGCCAGCAGCTCCACAAAAACCAGGTGGAAGGCCCAACCCAACATCAGGCCCAGGGCGCTCGCCAGCAGGCCCACGAACAGGAACTGCAGGCCGTAGATCCAGGCCATGGTGCGCTGGGGCACGCCCATGACGCGCAACAAGGCGCAATCGTCGAGGCGGCGCTGGGCAAAGTCCCGAGAGACCAGGGCCACCGCCACCGCCGACAGCAGGGCCGCCAGCAAAGCAACCAGTCGCAGGAACAGGCCGGCTCGGTCCAGCGTGGCGCGCATTTCCGGGCGTCCCTGGTCCAGCGTTTCGACCTTCAATCCGCGCAAGGCCTCGATGCGCTCACGGCTGTCAGAGACGAAACGCTGCACTGCTTGAGCGGCTCGCCCGTTGTCTGGGCCTGACGCGTGCTCGGCATCCACCGCGCTGGTGAGTGCCGCCTTCGGCCCCTTGGCGGCTTCTGGTACCCCCGAGTCGCCGGGAGCCTGCGCATCACCCGCGCGCGCTGGCCCTGCCACCAGCAGGCGGTGGGTCACGCGGCTGGCTGGCTGCACCAGCTCCGTCGAGGCCAGGTCGGACTCGCGGATCAGCACACGTGGCGAAAAGTTGAT
Source organism: Comamonadaceae bacterium 2PF (assembly GCA_005502875.1). Taxonomy (GTDB): domain Bacteria; phylum Pseudomonadota; class Gammaproteobacteria; order Burkholderiales; family Burkholderiaceae_C; genus Aquabacterium. Next base: position 7,848 of record SCMV01000020.1, read on the forward strand.
GAACCCTGCCCCGCGATCAGGCTCGCTCTGAATGACCGCTGCGATGATGAAACTGCGCTCACCCAGCCAGAGCGAGTCGCCCACCTGGAGGTTGAGTGCCAACAAGATGCCTGCGTCGACCCAGGCGTGGCCCGCCTCAGGCCCGCCCGCCGGAGCCGGGCCCGTGGGCTGGACCTGCCCGTCGGGCAGCAAGGCACCGAGTGTGAGGCGGCCGCGCAAGGGATGCCCAGCGCTGACCGCCTTGACAGCCGCCAGGCGAGCTTCGCCACCTTTGTCGTCGGGGGCGCGGGCCATGCTGGCCATCACCGAGGTGCGCGCCACCCGCAACCCCAGCTCCACGGCGCGCGCTTCGAACTCGGCCGGCAGGGGCTGGTCTCCCACCACCACGGCGTCCGCGCCCATCAACTGGGCGGCGTCCCGACTCAACCCGCGCTCGATGCGGTCCGCGAAGAAGGCCACCGCCGTGAGCGCGGCCACGGCGAGCACCACGGCCACCAGCAGGAAACGCATGCTGCCCGAGCGCAGGTCGCGTCGGGTCTGCAGCAACGCCCAGCGCCAGGCGGCAATGCGGAGGGTGGGCGCTGTGTGGTTGGTCGGCAGGGTCTCGGGCATCGGATGAACAAGGGGCGAGAAAATCGGCCCCGGGTTGGCACACCAGCGGGCATCATCGCAGCATTCCCTCGGCCCTGCGCAGCATGAGGTCGGACGCTAGACTGGACGCATGTCTGCCGCCCTGCCCTCGCCCTTGCCCACGCTTTTCCTGTCGCATGGATCGCCCATGATCGCGCTGGAGCCCGGCCCGGCAGGTCGCTTCATGCAGCGCCTGGGACCCGCCATCACGCGCGCATGGGGCCTGCCGCGGTCCATCGTCGTGATGTCTCCACACACGGCCACCGCCACGCCTTTCGTGCTGGGCGGCGCGCACCATGAAGCCATCCACGACTTCGGCGGCTTTCCACCCGAGCTCGACGAGGTCCGTTACGACGCCCCGGGCGAGCCGGAGCTGGCCAGCCGGGTGGCTGGGCTGCTGAACCAGGCCGGGGTGCCGGCGCAATGGACGCCCCACGGTGGGCTGGACCACGGCATCTGGACGGTGTTGATGCACGCCTTCCCCGATGCGGGCGTGCCCGTGGTGCCTTTGTCACTGGTGCCTTCGATGAGCCCTGCCGAGGTGTTCGCCATGGGCCGCACCCTGCGCTCGCTGCGCCAAGACGGCGTGTTGGTGATCGGCTCGGGCAGCCTGACGCACAACCTGAGGCGATTTTTCACGCACCCGGCCCCGGTCGATGCCCCCGAAGAGGCTGATTGCGCAGCCTTTCGCACCTGGGTGGACGAGCGCACGCGCGCTTCAGACTGGCCCTCGCTGCTCGCCTACCGGCAGCAAGCGCCCAACGCCGTGCTCATGCACCCGACCGACGAACACTGGCTGCCCTTTTTCTTCGCAGCAGGCGCCGCCTGCGATGACGATGCCGCCACGCCCGATCTGGCGGTGCGCCTGCATGCCAGCGTCACCCACGGCCACTTGGCCATGGATGCTCACGGCTTCGGTCAGGCCGCTGCGAAGCTCTCGAACGTCTGATCGAGCCGCGCCAGCCAGCCTGCTTTGGCCTGCTCGGTCACGAAGCTCGCCTCAATGCTGTTGCGCGCCAGGGTGTAGGCCTCGCTCACGCCCAGAGGCAGGGCCGCGAAGGTGGCCAGGTAGTTCTGGTTGACGTAGCCGCCAAAGTAGGCTGGGTCGTCCGAGTTGATGGTGACTTTCAGACCCGCGTCCAGCAGGGTCTTCAGGTTGTGCTGGGCCATGTCACCGAACACGCACAACTTGATGTTGGAAAGCGGGCACACCGTCAGCGCCGTGCCCTCACGTGCCAGGCGCTTGACCAGCTCCGGGTCTTCAACACAACGCACGCCATGGTCGATGCGCTCGACGTGCAGGATGTCCAGCGCGTTGACGATGTACTCGGGCGGGCCTTCTTCACCCGCGTGAGCGACCAGGTGCAGGCCCAGCTGACGGCAACGCTCGAACACGCGCGCGAACTTTTCTGGTGGGTGACCGCGCTCGCTCGAATCCAGTCCCACACCGATGAACAGGTGCTTGTGCGGCAGCGATTGCTCGAGCGTCTCCATAGCGGCTTCTTCCGACAGGTGGCGCAGGAAGCACATGATCAGCGAGGCGCTCACGCCCAGCTCCGCCTTGGCACGCTCGCAGGCCGTGGTCAGGCCCTTGATCACGACCTCGAACGGCACGCCACGGTCGGTGTGGGTCTGCGGGTCGAAAAACATCTCGACGTGCACGACGTTGTCAGCCTTCGCCTTGAGCAGGTAGTCCCAGGCCATGTCGTGGAAATCCTGCTCCTTGAGCAGCACCGACGCACCGGCGTAGTAGATGTCCAGGAAGCTTTGCAAGTCGGTGAAGGCGTAGGCCTGGCGCAGCGCCTCGACGCTGGGGTAGCTCAGTTGCACGCCGTTGCGCTGGGCCAGCGCGAAGATGCGCTCGGGCTCCAGCGAGCCTTCGATGTGCAGGTGCAGCTCGGCCTTGGGCATGGCGGCCAGCAGCTCGGGCAAGCGCGCGGCAGGGATGCGGGCAAAGGTGTCGGCAGGCAAGGTCATGGTCGATCCGGTGGGTTCTTGAATCGTGGGGAGATCGCCCCGCTCGCCCTCGTGGAGCGCGGCCGGGCCATGGAAGCAGTGTGCCGGACTCAGGCAGCGGCGGCAAACACGGTGCGGCCGGCCACGAGCGTTTCGCGCAGGTTGCGCTCGTCGCCCAGGGTCATCCACACGAAGGCGCGCTCGTGCAGTTCGCGGCACAGGCCGTCGCGGTGGCGAGACACATCGTCGCTCGCCCAGTCCCACACCGTGAGGTCGGCATGGCGACCGGGCTCGATGGCGCCGATCTCGCCTTCCAGGCCCAGCGCGCGAGCGGCGCCCAGGGTGCCGGTGTAGAGGGCCTTCCAGGCCGTCAGGCGGGTGCCTTGCATGGCCTGGATCTTGTAGGCGTCCTGCATGTTGCGCAGCATGCTCAGGCTGGTGCCACCGCCCACGTCGCTGGCCAGGCTCACATGCAGGCCATCGCGCTGGGCCTGCGCCCAGTCGAACAGGCCGCTGCCCAGGAACAGGTTGGAGCTGGGGCTGTGGGCGATCTGCGCGCCGTGTTCCCGCAGCACGGCGCGGTCGCGCTCGTCCAGCCAGATGCCGTGGGCCAGCACGGCGCGCGGGCCGATCAGGCCGTCGCGGTCGTAGACGTCGAGGTAGCTGCGCGCGTCGGGGAAGAGCTCCATCACCCACTTCACCTCGTCGCGGTTCTCGGCGACGTGGGTCTGCATGTAGGTGCCGGCGTAGGTCTGGCAAAGCTGCCCGGCCATGGCCAGTTGCTCGGGCGTGCTGGTGGGCGCGAAGCGCACCGTCACAGCAAAGGCGTTGCGGCCCTGGCCATGCCAGCGGTCGATCAGGTCCACGCAGTCGCGCTCGGCCTGCTCCACGTCGTCGAGCAGGCCTTCCGGCGCGAAGCGGTTCATCAGCACCTTGCCCGTGAGCAGGCGCATCTGCGCGGCGTGTGCGGCTTCGAACAAGGCCTCGGCGCTGACCTTGTGCACCGTCGGAAAGACCACGGCGCTGGTCGTGCCGTGGGCCCACAGGGCGTTCAGGAAGCGGTGCGCGCCTTCGCGCGAGACGGCCGGGTCGGCGTAGCGGCGCTCGGCCGGGAAGGTGTAGGTGTTGAGCCAGTCCAGCAACTCGGTGCCGTAGCTGGCGATGACGTCAAGCTGCGGGCAGTGAACGTGCGTGTCGATGAAGCCGGGCAGGATCACCTTGCCAGCTTGCGATTCGACCGCGACGCCCTCCCAGCCCGCGGGCAGGGCCTCGTCAGGCGACAGCACCGCGACGATGCGTCCAGCGTCGATCAGCACGCGGTGGCCGGGGCGCCAGCGCACGCCAGGGGATTCCTGCGGCGTGGCGAAGCCCGGGTCGTCGGTGAAGTCCAGCAGGTCGCCCTGGAGGATGCGGCGTTGAGCGCCGGAAACAGAGGTGTCGGTCATGGGCAAACAGGTTGGCCAGGTTCTCAAGCACCTGGCGAGCGCAGTCAGTTCAGCGAGGCAGCAAGGCCCGTGCCGGGCTCTCCCGGGCGGGGTGGGCGCTGGTGAGCCAACTTCATCACCGCGGAGGGCAACTCGTTCTTCAAGGTGTGATCGGACCACACCTGGCGCCAGCGGCGCGCGCCCGGCAGGCCGTTGTAGAGCCCCAGGATGTGGCGGATGACCTGGTGCCAGCGCACCTCGCCATGCGCCCAGCCCTTGGTGCGCGCCATCTCGCGCTCGACGTAGGCCACCATGGCGGCCTCCACGCCCTCGCGGGTCAAGGCCTCGGCGCGCTTGGGGTGGCCGAAGAACAGCTCGTCCCACTCCGACAGGATCCAGGGCGTGTGATACGCCGCGCGCCCCACCATGACGCCGTCCAGCGTCACGCCGGGCAGCTCGGCATCGGGTTGCAGCTGCTCCAGGCAGGCGGCGTTGTCGGCCAGGCCGCCGTTGAGCACGATGGTCAGGTGCGGGAAGTCGCGCTTGAGCTGGTGCACGGTGCCGTAGCGCAGCGGCGGGATCTCGCGGTTTTCCTTCGGGCTCAGGCCCTTGAGCCAGGCGTTGCGCGCGTGCACGATGAAAACCTGGCAGCCGGTTTCGGCCACGGTGCCCACGAAGTCGCGCACAAATTCATAGGACTCGCTCTGGTCGATGCCGATGCGGTGCTTGACGGTGATGGGCATCTTCGGGTTGCCATCGACGGCATCGATCATGGCCTTGATGCAATCCGCCACGAGCGAGGCCTCGTTCATCAGGCAGGCCCCGAAGGCGCCGCGCTGCACGCGCTCGCTCGGGCAGCCGCAGTTCAGGTTGACCTCGTCGTAGCCCCACTTCAGGGCCAGCCTGGCGCATTCGGCCAAATCGGCCGGCTCGCTGCCACCGAGCTGCAGGGCCACCGGGTGCTCGAATTCATCGAAATCAAGGAAACGGTGCATGCCCCCGTGGATGATGGCCCCGGTGGTCAGCATCTCGGTGTACAGGCGCGCTTCGCTGCTCAGCAGGCGGTGGAAGTACCTGCAATGCCTGTCGGTCCAGTCCAGCATCGGCGCCACACAGGCGCGCCATGGCGAGGCATTGGAAAGGCTTGAAGCGGTGGGTAAATCGGACACAAGAGAAATTTGCTACGGAAATCAACAAAACCTGCCCTGTCACCCTTCAATCGTGGGGCCGATACAGGTAGTTACGCAGGATGAAATCAAAATAAGATGAACACGGGCGTCCGTTCTGCGGACAAGGGCTTTCCGGGCATTTCGGAAACTCACCAACAGGCCGAAACGAGCCTGATCCGCCCGCTCCAACCAACACACAGAAAACAGGACAGGACGTCATGACCCAGCACCCATCCACGCCAAGCGTGACGGCCCAGCACTTTAGCCCAAGCCCCTTGACCCTGCCACCAGCCCCGGTGCGCTGAGATGGCAACCTCCCACTCCAGCACCGACATGCCCACTCGCGACCTGTTCCCCCTTCGCCAGACCTTGCAAAAGGCCGCCCAGCGCTGGCCCGATGCCCCCGCGCTGTCGAATGGCCAACAGGTGCTGAGCTACCGGGTGCTGGCCGACCTGGTCGCCCGCCGTGCCGATGCCTGGCGCGCCGCCGGCCTGGTCACAGGAGACCGCATCGGCATCGCCGCCAGCCGCAGCATCGAGACCATCGTCTCCATCGTGGCGGCCGTCGAGTCGGGCTTGGCCTATGTGCCGCTCGACCTGGGCTACCCGAGCGACCGCCTGCAAGCCATGCTCGACGACGCCCAGGTGCGCGCAGTGGTGGGCGAACCCGAAGCGCTGGAGACCTTGCAGTCGCGCCTGGATGCGCTGCCCAGCCTGGCCTCGCCTCGGCCAGCCGGCCCGCCACCGCACGCTGCCGATGGCGACCTGGTCTACGTTCTGTTCACATCTGGCTCCACCGGGCGCCCCAAAGGCGTGGCGATGGGGCTGGCGCCGCTCGCCCACCTGACTGCCTGGCACGCGGCCCATGCCCGCCTGGGCCAGGCCGCGCGAACGCTGCAGTTCGCACCGCTGTCCTTCGATGTGCACTTCCAGGAGATCTTCTCGACCCTGGCCACAGGCGGCACCCTGGTCCTGCCCGACGACGCCGACCGCCGCGACCCGGCGCGTCTGCGCGCCTTGCTCGCGCTGGAACGCGTGCAGCGCCTGTACCTGCCCTACGTGGCACTGCAGATGCTGGCCCAGGCCGACGCCGAGGCCCACAGCCGTGCTGGCGCCCTGCCCTTGTCGCTGCAAGACGTCGTCAGCGCTGGTGAACAGCTGCAGGTCACACCCGACATCCGCTCGCTGTTCAGCCGGCTCGGTGGCGCCGTGCTGCACAACCACTACGGCCCGACCGAGACCCACGTCGTCACCGCCTTCGAGCTGCACGGCGACGCCCGCGACTGGCCGCAGATCCCGGCCATCGGCAACGCCTTGCCGCACGTGCGCGTGTGGTTGCGCCCAGTGCAGGACGACGACGCCCCCGAGCCCCATACCGCCCCCAGCGAACTGAACCAAGGCGAGCTGATGCTCGGCGGCGACACCCTCGCCGAGGGCTACCTGGGCCGCCCCGACCTGACCGCCGAGCGCTTCCTCGACCAGCTGCCTGGCCCCGACGGTGTGCCCGCCCGCTGGTACGCCACGGGCGACCTGGTCCGCCAGGACACGGATGGCACCCTCACCTACCTGGGTCGCGCCGACCAGCAGCTCAAGGTCGATGGCTTTCGCATCGAGCCCGGCGACATCGAGCTGGCCCTGATGGCCCACCCCGGCATCCAGGACGCCGTGGTCACCGCCCCCACCGACCCGGACGGCAGCCGAGTGCTGACCGCCCACGTCGTGCTGCGCGCAGGTTCTTCCCCCGCCGACCAGACCGTCACCGCCTGGCGTGCCTGGTTGCGTGACCGCGTGCCCGAATACATGGTGCCCGTGCGCTTCGCCGTGCTGGACAAGCTGCCGACCACGCCCAGCGGCAAGATCGACCGCCGTGGGCTGCCATCGGCCGTGCCGGCTGCCCGCGCCGCAGGTTCGGGTTCGGCCACCGCTGCACCATCCGGTGAACTGATCGACCGCCTGCGCGCCCTCTGGCTCGAACTGCTGGGCCTGGATCATCTGCCCGACGACGCCAACGTCTTCGACCACGGCGCCCGCTCGCTGCTGGTGATGCGCTTCGTCAGCCGTGCGCGCGAGCAAGGCGTGCAGCTGAACGTGGCCGATGTGTACGACCGCCCGAGCGTGGCGGGCCTGAGCGCCCTGCTGTCTTCACAGGCCCAAGCAGGCAGCGGGCAAGCCAGTGCCGCCCGGGCTCGTCGTCAGGCTTCGGCAAGCACCGGCGAAGGCATGGCCATCGTTGGCATGGCAGCCCGCGTGGGCACCGCCACCGACGTCGACACCTTCTGGCAACAGCTGCTGGACAACGTCGAAACGCTGCGCCGCTTCCGCCCCGACGAGATCGACCCGTCCGTGCCCGCCGCGCTGCGCGAACAGCCCAACTTCGTGGCCGCGCGTGGCGTGCTGTACCAGGCCGATTGCTTCGATGCCGGCTTCTTCGGCCTGTCCGCACGCGAAGCCACGCTGACCGACCCGCAGCAGCGCCTCTTTCTGGAGCTGTGCTGGAGCGCGCTCGAACACGCCGGCATCGACCCCAGCAAGCTGGGCGGTGACACAGGCGACCGCGTCGGCGTCTACGCCGGCACCTCGAACAACGCCTACCTGCCGGCCATGCGCGCCGAGAACCCCGAGCTGATCGCGCAAGCCGGCGAGTTCGCGGCCATGCTGGCCAACGAGAAGGACTACGTGGCCACCCGCGTGTCCCACCGGCTCAACTTCAACGGCCCGGCGGTGTCCATCCACACCGCGTGCTCGACCTCGCTGGTGGCCGTGACCCAGGCCTGGCACGCGCTGGCCCAAGGGCAATGCGACATCGCCCTGGCCGGTGGCGCCACGGTGATCGTGCCGCAGCTCGGCGGCTACCTGCACGTCGAAGGCGGCATGGAATCGGCCGATGGCCGCTGCCGTCCTTTTGACGCCCAGGCCTCGGGCACGGTGTTCGGCAGCGGTGGCGGCGTGGTCGTGCTCAAGCGGCTGTCGCAGGCCCTGGCCGATGGCGACACCATCTACGGCGTCATCGAAGGCGTGGGCCTGAACAACGATGGCGGCGACAAGGCCAGCTTCACCGCGCCCAGCGTCAGCGGCCAGGCCCAGGCCATCCGCATGGCGCTGGAGCATGCCCAGGTCAACGCGCGCAGCATCGGCTACGTCGAGGCCCACGGCACCGGCACGGCGTTGGGCGACCCCATCGAGGTGGCCGCCCTGTCGCGCGCCTGGTCGCAGGACACGCGCGACACTGGTTTTTGCACCCTGGGCTCGGTCAAGGGGCACGTCGGTCACCTGGTGGCCGCAGCCGGCGTCATCGGCCTGATCAAGGCCACGCTGTCGCTGCACCATGGCCGCATCCCCGGCACGCTGCATTTCGACCAGCCCAACCCGCAGATCGACTTCGCGCACTCGCCCTTCCAGGTCTCTGCCAATGCGCTGGACTGGCCGCGTGGCGAAGCACCTCGCCGCGCCGCCGTGAGTTCGTTCGGCGTGGGCGGCACCAATGCGCACGTCATCGTTGCCGAGGCACCTGCCAGCGCCCAGCAAAACCTGCCCGACGCCCCCGGCCTGCAACTGCTGCCGATTTCGGCGAAGCACCCCGAGGCCTTGCTGCAACGTGCCCGCGATCTGGCCGACCACCTGGAACGCCACCCCGATCTGCCGCTGGCCGCGGTGTCCGCCACGCTGATGCGCGGTCGCCAGGCGATGGTGCAGCGGCAATGTGTCGTGGCCGACAACCGCGACGAGGCCATTGCCGCCTTGCGCGCGATCACACAGGGCCAGGCCGCGCAACGCGGTGGCCGCATCGTCTTCGCCTTCCCGGGCCAGGGCTCGCAGCACCCCGGCATGGCGCGTGAGCTGGTCACCCAGTTCCCGGCTTTCCAACATGCATTCGACGAAGTGCTGGCTGCCGCCCCTGATGAGCTGGCCACCACGCTGCGCCGCCTGCTGGTCGAGGCCTCGCCCAACGACGAAGCGGCCGCCGCCGAACTGGCCGAAACCCGCCTGGCCCAGCCGGCGCTGTTCGCCGTCTCGCACGCGATGGGCGCCTGGCTCGACAGCCTTGGCATCCGCCCGCATGCGCTGATCGGCCACAGCATCGGCGAGTACGCAGCCGCCTGCTTTGCCGGCGTCATCGGCCCGCAAGACGCCATGCGCGCCGTGATCGAGCGTGGCGAGGCCATGTTCGCGCAACCGGCCGGCGGCATGCTGGCCGTTCGCAGCGGCCTGGCGGCGCTGCAACCACTGCCCGCCGGCATCGACGTGGCCGCGCTCAACGCGCCCGAGCTCACGGTGCTGGCCGGCCCGCACGCCGGCATCGATGCGCTGGCCGCTTCGCTTGAGCAACGTTGCATCGCCGTCACTCGGCTGAAGGTGTCCCACGCTTTTCACAGCGCCTCGATGGCAGGCGCCCTGCCCCGCGTGCAGGCGGCCCTTTCTCACGCGAAGTTGTCGGCACCGAAGCTGCTCACCTATTCCTGCGTGAGCGGCGCACCGCTCAGCGCCGAGCAAGCCACCGATCCGGCTTACTGGGCCTCTCAGGTGCGCGCGCCCGTGGCCTTCAGCCAGGCCGTGCAGGCCGAACAAGCCCTGGGCGATGTCACTTTCATCGAAGTCGGCCCCGGTCAGGCGCTGACCGCGCTCATCCGCCAGCACCGCATCCAGGGCGCCTTGCCCAAGGTCGTGCCGCTGCTGAGCAGCGCGCAAGCTGCCCTGCCGCCCGCAAGGCATGCCCTGCAGGCGTTGGGCCAGCTCTGGTGCTTGGGCCTGTCGACCGCTTGGCCCCTGCCTGCACGCACGCCGCGCGTGGCCCTGCCCACCTACCCATTCCGCCGCGAAGTGCACTGGTTCAAGCGGGGCGCTGCCGCAACCGAACCAATCACCCCGCTGCCCACCGTTTCCAGCCCTTCATCGACGACCGCCATGAATCGACTGCCCCGTATCGAGCAAGAAATCGTCCGAATCCTCGCCGATGTGGCGGGCCTGCCACCGGAAGCGACCGACCGCAGCGCCACCTTCGTCGATCAAGGCCTGGACTCGCTCTCGCTGACACAGGCCACCCTGGCCTTTGAGCAGGCTTTCGGCATCCGGCTGCGCTTTCGCCGCCTCCTGGAAGACCTCGACACGCTGCCCAAGCTCACTGCGTTCTTCGATGGCGAACTGCCGGCTGATCGGTTTTCCGAAGTGGCTGCGCCGCAAGCCCCAACCCAGGCGCCAGCCGCCATCGCCATGCAGGCCGTTGCGATGGCTCAGTTGCCGCAAGCTGTGGCCCCCGTTGTCGCTGGCGATGGCCTGCAGTCCCTCATTCAGCAGCAGATGGCGCTGATGCAGCAACAACTGGCGCTGCTGGCCGGGCAGCCTTTGCAGGTCGCGCAGGCTGCCGTCGCCGCCCAACCAGCACCTGTCGTCGCTGCACAAGCCACCGCGAGCGCCCCGGCTGAACCCTCAGCCGACGCCCAGCCCGGCAAGAACGCCCTCGTTGAGAAGCCCTTTGGCGCCTCGGCACGCATCGTGCTGTCGGCGCAAAGCCAGTACACGCCTGCGCAGAAAGAATGGATTGACGACTTCGTCAAGCGCTACAACGACCGCACCGCGCGCTCGAAAGCCTTCAGTCAGCAGCACCGCAAGGTGATGGCCGACCCGCGCGTGGTCACGGGCTTCAATCCCCAATGGAAGGACCTGGTCTACCCCATCGTTGCCGACCGATCTGACGGCGCACGCATTTGGGACATCGATGGCAACGAGTACATCGACCTGCTCTCGTGCTTCGGCGCCAACTTCCTGGGCTACAAGCGCGAGGATGTCACCCAGGCCATGATCGATCAGTTGCACAAGGGCATCGAGGTCGGTCCGCAGCACCCCCTGGCCGCCGACGTTGCGCAGCTCATCTCCGAATTCACGGGCATGGAGCGCGTGGCCTTCTGCAACACCGGCTCCGAAGCCGTGATGGGCGCCATGCGCATCGCGCGCACCGTCACCGGCCGCAAGAAGATCGCCATCTTCAACAACAGCTACCACGGCATCTTCGACGAAGTGATCGTGCGCGGCACCAAGCAGCTGCGTTCGCTGTCGGCTGCACCGGGCATCCTGGCCAACGCGGTCGAGAACATCCTCGTGCTCGACTACGACAGCCCCGAGTCGCTGGACGTGCTGCGCAAGTGCGCACACGAGCTGGCGGCCATCATGATCGAGCCGATCCAGAACAAGTACCCGACACTGCAGCCCACCGCCTTCGTGCAGCAGCTGCGCGAGATCGCCACCAAGGGCGGCGCCGCGCTGATCTTCGACGAGGTGGTCACCGGTTTCCGCGTGGCCCCGGGCGGCGCACAAGAGTTCTACGGCGTGCGCGCCGACATCGCCACCTACGGCAAGATCATCGGCGGCGGCTTGCCGTTCGCGGCCATCGCGGGCAACAGCCAGTGGCTGGACGCACTGGATGGCGGCCATTGGCAGTACGGCGACGACTCCTACCCCGAGGCAGGCGTCACCTACTTTGCCGGCACCTTCGTGCGCCACCCGCTGGCGCTGGCCGCAGCCCACGCGTCGCTGCTGCACATCAAGCGCGGCGGACGAGCGCTCTACCAGCAGATCAACGAACGAACACACCGGATGATCGAGCGCATCAACACCGCGTTCGAACAATGCCAGGCCCCGGTCAAAGCCGTCCACTGCGCCTCGCTGTGGCGCCTCCAGTGGGACGACAACACGCCCAACATCAGCTTGTTCTATTACCTGGCTCGCTACCATGGCCTGCACTTGTTTGAGCAGTTCGGCCATTTCGTGACCGAGGCGATGTCGGAGGTCGATTGCACGCGCATCGCGGACACCTACATCAGCGCGATGAACGAACTGATGTCGCTCGGGTTCATTCCTGCGCGCAACGGTGCTTCGCCCTCTTTGACCACGCCGGTGACGGCTCGCACTGCGGCCTTGGCCCCCGGTCAGACAGAACGCTGGCTGGCCGCCAGCTACGACCCTGCCGCTCGCCAAGCGCTCAATGAGTCCTTTTGCGTCACCCTTGGCGGACAGGTGAACCAAGGTGCTTTGCAACAAGCGCTGCAGGATGTGCTGGATCGCCACGACGCGTTCAAGCTGCGCTTCGACCTCGACGAGCCACGCCAGTGCATCGACACGCAAGCCCGGGTTGCCGTGGCACAGGTCGACCTGCGCGAAGCATCCGACAGCGACAAAGCCCTGGACGATTTCTGCTGGCGGGCCAGCGCCACCGACTTCCAGCTTGACCAGGCGCCCTTGGCGCGCGCGAGCATCGTGCTGCTGGCCGACGGACGGGTCGTGGTCCACCTGGTCGCCAGCCACCTGGTGTTCGACGGCTGGGCATCGAGTGTCTTCAACGCCGAGTTGGCGCAAGCATATCGGGCCCGATGCGTGGGGCTCGCCCCACAGTGGGACACCCCCGCCTCACCTTTGTCCTTCTCTGAATCGGAGAACGCAAGGTTTGCAGGCACCGAAGGCCAGGCCAGCCTGGCGCACTGGAAACAAGCGTTGGCCCATCTGCCCAAAGCCATTTCCCTGAGCGACCGCAAGCCGGGCAACCCACGCACCTTCGCGGCGGACACCGTCAGAGCCCGCCTGGACGGCCAACGCCTGAGCCACCTGAAAGAGCAGGCCCGGGCCCATGGCGCAACGCTCTTTCAGTGGCTGCTTCACACGGTGACCGAGCTGCTTGTGCAGGAAACCGGGCAGCAGGACTTGGTGATCAGCATTCCCTTTGCGGCCCAAAGTCTGGAGCGTCGATCAGCGCTGATCGCTGATGGCGTGCTGGACCTGCCGGTGCGCCTGAACTCCTCCCCTGGCGAGCCAAGCAGCGAACGCCTGCGTCGGGTCAAGGCGGCTTTGATGGACGCCATGGAACACCCATTGATGACCCAAGGCACGGCCGCCCGGGCGCTGGGCATTCAGGCAGCCGGCAGCAACCCGCCGCTGAGCTCGATCTACTTCAACCTCAACCCCAAAGTCGACCTCTCGAGCTGGGCACCCTTGAACGCCGCCATGCACGAAGGTCGCAAGCGTGGCCTGTTGAGCGAGGTGTTCTTCAATTTCTATGAGCAGTCCGATGCCCTGACGCTCGACCTGCACCACAGCAGTGAATCGTTGAGCCTGTCGCGCGCACAGCAACTCGTTGACCGCTTGATGGGCATGCTTGCCCCCGCGCAGCCAGGCTCACCCATCGAGCTGGATCCGAGGCTGCTCACCTGGAACCAAACAGATCGCCCCCTGGATCCGACCGCCCGCATTGAGACCTGGATAGCCCGGCAAGCCTCGCAAACACCTCTGGCCACAGCGGTCGTGAGCGAAGATGGCTCGCTGAACTACCAAGAGCTGGAGTCGCGCGCCAACCGGATTGCACGCGTGCTGCAGAGCCGAGGCGCTGGCCCAGGGCAGCTCATCGGGGTCAGCCTGCCTCGTGGCATTCACCTGCTTGCCGCCCTCCTGGGCGTGCTCAAGACAGGTGCCGCCTATGTGCCGATGGACCCAGGCTTCCCGGAAGACCGACTCAAAATGATGGCGGAGGATGCCGCCTTGAAGCTGGTCGTCACGCACTCGTCGTGCGCGCAAGCCAGCGGCATGCCGGCCTCCACACAGCTTCAGCTTGACAGGGATGCCGCCCTCATCGAGGCCACCAGCGATGCGCCTGTGGCCCATGCGCCTGACACCGAAGCTGCGGCCTATGTGATCTACACATCTGGCTCAACCGGACGCCCCAAAGGCGTGGCCGTGCCACATCGGGCCGTCTGCAATTTCCTGGCATCCATGCAGCGCGAGCCGGGCCTTTCGAGCTCTGATCGCCTGCTGGCAGTGACCACCCTGAGCTTCGACATCGCCGTGCTTGAGTTGCTGCTTCCCCTCGTAACGGGAGCAACGGTGATCCTCGCCACGCGCGATCAAGCCATGGATGGCGAAGCCTTGCTGGCGATGCTGTCTCAGCATGAGGTCACCGTCATGCAGGCAACGCCGACCACGTGGCTGCTGCTGCTCGACGCTGGCTGGCAATCACGACGTGGTTTCCGGGCGCTGGTCGGTGGCGAGCCGCTGCCGCCATCCCTGGCCACAGCGCTGCTGGCCAAGGGCGTGGACGTGTGGAACATGTACGGCCCGACCGAGACCACCGTGTGGTCCACCCTGTCCCACGTCATCGACCCGAACGCGCGAATCACCATTGGCCACCCGATCGACAACACCCAGGTCTGGATCGTCGACGAGTCGCTCAAGCCCGTACCCGTTGGCGAAGAAGGCGAGATCTGCATCGGCGGAGATGGCGTTGCACTGGGCTACCACGGCAGACCCGACCTCACCGCCGAGCGCTTCGTGCCGATCTCCTGGGGCCCTCGCCCCGGGCATCGCATCTACCGCACCGGAGACCTGGGTCGCCTGAGGGACGACGGCAAGCTGGAACACCTCGGACGCATGGACTTCCAGGTCAAGATCCGCGGCTACCGCATCGAATTGGGTGAAATCGAGGCCCACCTCGAGCGCGCATCAGGTGTTGCCCGCGCCGTTGTTGTCGCCCGCGAAATCACGCCCGGCGACATGGCCCTGATCGCCTATGTGGTGCCACAAAGCGGCGCTGCACTGGACACGTCGGCCTTGCGCAACGGCTTGCGTCATGTGGTGCCCGATTACATGGTGCCTCGTCACGTGCTGATCCTGGCCTCGCTGCCACTGCTGCCCAACAACAAGGTCGATCGCAAGTCATTGCCGGCACCGACACCCAGCACGGAGCACGTGCCCCAGGCCCCCACCGCTTCCCAGTCCACCACGGCCCCCACCTTGACGGGTCCCCTGGCTGAGGCCGTCGACACCGTGGCGCGACAGATGGGTCAACTGCTCAACCGTGAACGCCTTGGCGACCACGATCATTTCTTCGAGCATGGCGGTCATTCGCTGATTGCGGCCAAGCTGTCTGCTTCATTGGCCGCGGCCATTGGGCACCGTCCGGGCCTGCGCATGATCTTCGATCACCCCACGCCATCGACGCTGGCCAAGGCCCTGCTCGATGCGAAGAGCGCTGTGGCTCAGGCTCCCCAAGCTGCCAACCGACCGGCCGACACCATCCCCATCCGCGCCGACCAGTCCACCGCGCCCTTGTCACAAATGCAAGAGCGTGTCTGGTTCCTGGAGAACCTCACGCCGGGAACCGTCGTCCACAGCATCCCCACCGGCCACCGTTTGCTCGGCCCGCTCAACCTGGAGGCCTTCAACGAAGCCTGGCGCATGCTGATCCAACGCCAGAGCATTTTCCGCACCGTGATCGAGCGCACACCACATGGCGATGTGCAGCGCATCCTTGCGGATCTGCCGTTCAGCCTGCTGCCCTGTGACGACCTGACCCATTTGCCTGAAGACGAACGCAAGCCGGCGATGAACAGGGTCATCGCAGAGCTGGTCGAGACACCTTACGACCCAGAAAAAGCGCCGCTGTTCACCGCACGCCTGTTCCGCCTGGCACCTGAGGAACATGGCCTGCTGTTCCAGGCTCACCACCTCATCTGGGATGCATGGTCCTTCGACCTGCTCTACGTTGACCTGCCTGAGCTCTACGCCGCCTGCCTGGAAAAGCGCGCCCCGAAGCTGCCGCCCCTGACGGTGAGTTATGGCGACTTTGCCGCCTGGCACAACGAGTGGATGGCGGGGCCTGAGCTTCAGCGACAGCTGGGCTACTGGCGAGAACAGCTGACCCCGCTGCCACCCTCGATCGATCTGCCACTGGATCGCCCGAGGCCGCCAGCCATGTCGGGTCGTGGAGGCTCGTTCCAGTTCAACCTCGCCAAAGACATCACGGACGCCCTGCGCACGCAGGCTCAGCAGCAAGGCCGCACCCTCTACATCACCTTGCTGTCGGCCTACGCACTGGCCCTGCATCGGGCCAGCAAGCAGGACGACTTCGTCATCGGCACGCCGGTCAGAGGCCGGGAACAGCCCGCCCTCGAGAACCTGATGGGCTTCTTCGTCAACATGCTGCCACTTCGCATGCAGCCGCGCGACGACATGACCATGCAGTCCTGGCTGGCCGCCGTTCACCGCAAGGTGGTGGATGCGTTCTCGTATCCGGACGTGCCCTTCGATCACCTCGTCCACGTGATGCAGGTGCCACGCGATTACAGCCGCCCGCCGATCCACCAGGTCTCCTTCTCTTATCAAGACGTCCGGGAACGCACCACCCGCTGGGGCAACGTTGACCATCAGCGGATGCCCACCCCGATGCTGGGTGCCGCACAGGACCTGGCACTGTGGTGCGTGGAGACTCGCAACCACATCGAATTTGTCTTCACCTTCAACGCCGACATCCTGGACAAGGCATCGGTGGCGAACTTCGCCACAGACCTCGAAAACCTGTTGAGGGAAATCGTCACCGACCCGGACCGCCCGTTGCCGGGATACACCTTCAAGCGCCCCACAGAACCTGCCAGCCTCGGGGCAGGAAGCGTGTCTGCCCAACCGCGCCTCCCTGCAACGGCGCCACAAGCCAACCTGATCTCGCTGTTGTGCCAACAGCCCCACATGGCTTCAGATGCCCTGGCCGTGAGCCAGCCCGGCGAAAGGGCCCACAGCCATGCTGAGCTGTGGGCGCGCGCCAGCCAGATCGCGCACCACCTGCGCGCCCAGGGCATTGGTCGAGGCGCCCTGCTTGGCATTTGCATGCCGCGGACGCCAGACCTCGTTTGCGCCATCCTGGGCACCCTGATGGCGGGCGCAGCCTATGTGCCCCTCGATCCGCAGTACCCGCCTGATCGCTTGGCGCACATGGTCGATGATTCGGGGCTGCAGTGGGTCATCAGCCACACGGATGCCATGCAGGCCCTGCGTTGGCCTCGCGAGAAGACGTTGCTGGTGGACCTGGACGATGCGCTCCTGCAGGCCCAGCCAGGAACCCCACCCATCGCAGATGCCCGGCTGGACGCCCGGTCCACAGACCCTGCCTACGTGATCTACACGTCTGGATCGACAGGCAAGCCCAAGGGGGTGGTCATTGCCCATGCAGCGGCCTGCAACTTCCTTCAAAGCATGGCCAAAGAGCCCGGCCTGAAGGCAGGGCAGCGGCTGCTTGCCGTGACGACACTGAGCTTTGACATCTCTGTTCTGGAGCTCTTGCTGCCCTTGCTGGTCGGGGCCGAAATCGTGCTTTGTCGCAACGAAGACATGCGCGACCCCTTCTTGCTCAAGGCATTGCTGGAAGACGACATCGATGTGATGCAAGCCACACCGAGCACCTGGCACGCCCTGATCGAGGCCGGATGGGGCGGTCGCCCCGGCTTCAAAGCCCTGGTCGGAGGAGAAGCACTGTCGCTCAAGCTGGCCAACCAACTGCTCACTCGCTGCGAAGCAGTCTGGAACATGTACGGCCCGACGGAAACCACGGTCTGGTCGACCTGCTGGCAAGTCCAGTCCCCAGAGCTGGGCATTCGCATCGGCAAGCCCATTGCCAACACGGACATCCTCATCCTTGACGAACAGGGGGCGCCCGTTGCCTCAGGTCAAGCTGGCGAGATCTGCATCGGCGGCGCCGGGCTGGCCGAGGGCTACCTGAACCGCCCGGAACTGACCGCCGAGCGCTTCATCCATGTGGCCAACGGGCAGCACGACTCGGCGCGCTTCTATCGCACCGGGGACCTCGGCCGCCTGCACGCCAATGGTGAACTCGAGCACCTTGGCCGCCTTGACCACCAGGTCAAGGTGCGCGGCCACCGCATCGAACTTGGTGAAATCGAGGCAACGCTTCAGCTCAACCCCGATGTCTCGCAGGTCGTCGTGATGGCCCGCGAAGACCAACCCGGCGATGTGCGACTGGTCGCCTACTGCGTGGCCCGCGACCCACAAAGCCCCGCGGTATCGCCTCAGGCACTGAAATCGGCGCTGGCCAAGACATTGCCCGAGTACATGCTGCCTCAGCACTTTGTGCTGCTGCCCCAGCTCCCCAGACTGCCAAACGGCAAGACGGATCGGTCGGCCCTGCCCAAGCCGGTCCACGGCGCTCCGACCGGTCACACCGCGAGTGCAAACACCAGGCTGCCGGTCACGGCCACCGAGAAAGCCATTGCCGAGGTGTGGCGTGAGTTGCTGGCGGTCGATGACATCTCACTGGACGACAACTTCTTCAACCTGGGCGGCCACTCGCTGCTGGCAATGAGGGCCGTCAGCGAGATCCTGCGCAGAACGGGCATCTCCATCAGCGTGCGCAGGATCATCTTTGAAACGCTGGGGCAACTGGCAGCCACGCCTGCTGCAAATGACGTGGCGGCTGCCGCCACTTCGCCTGCAACCGAGTCCAGTGCCGAGAACGCCGATGGCAAGGGTGGATGGCTCAAGCGCGTGCTGCGTCGCTGATAACGAATGACCTACCGCGCCCTTGTCCTGACTTTGTGATGACACCCTTTTTCTTTGGTCCCCCGACACGTCGCCTCTACGGTGTCTACCACCCGCCAGCCGGATCGCACAGGGCCGCGCTCCAGGTGCTGCTGTGCCCCCCTTTCGGACAGGAGGCGGTTCGCACACACCGGCTCATGCGGCTCCTGGCAGAACAGCTCGGCCGCCATGGCATCCCTGCCATGCGATTCGACTACTTCGGCACTGGCGAGTCCGCCGGGTCAGACGAAGAAGGCTGCCTGACCCTGTGGCGTGACGACATCGCACTGGCCCAACAGGAGCTCGATCGCCGCACTCGCGCTGTTCAGTCCGTCTGGCTTGGCGTGCGCCTGGGCGCAACGCTGGCACTCATGGCATCTGCGACGACCCCCTCCCCGCCCCAACGCATGGTCCTTTGGGAGCCGATCCTCGACGGCCCAGCCTACCTGCGGGAACTCGGGGCCGCTCACGCACAGCAGACCTACGATCCCTTCATACAGCCGACCCGCCCACCCGAAAGCATCAGAGACGAAGTCATCGGATTCGGGGTGAGCCCCGAATGGATTCGCGAGGTGGCATCGCTCAACATCGAGGCACTGGCCTCGACGCCGGTCGAGGACTGCGTCCACCTGGCCGGCAACCCATCGGAACGAGCAAACGAATGGATCAAGCTTCAGCAGACCCGTGGGCATGCATGGCGCCAACAGACCATGCCATGTCTGGACATACCTTGGCACACCGAAGAAGCCGATGGCGCGTCACTGGCACCACCCGAGTTGCTGCGCTTGCTGATCGCCAGCATCAAGGGTGAGGCGACATGACGGAAAACATCCTCACCTTTGGGCCCGAAAGTCACTTGACCGCCACGCTGACGCGCCCGATGGGCCCGTCCAGGGCCACAGCCATCTTGCTTCTCAATGCCGGCGTCATCCATCGCATGGGTCCGCACCGCATCAATGTGAAGCTGGCGCGGCACCTGGCTGCCAACGGGCACACGGTCTTGAGACTGGATCTTTCAGGGCAAGGCGACAGCGCGAACTCGGAAGCTGTCTTGCCTTACGAAGAACAAGCCGTCATCGACATCCGATCGGCGATGGATCACCTCGAGCGCCTGACTTCGATCCGCAGCTTCGCGCTGGCGGGCATCTGCTCGGCGGCACACCACGGCGTGTCGGTGGCCCTCGCAGACGACCGACTCAAGGCGCTTTGGTTGATGGACACACACGCCTATCCCAATGCCAAGACAACGCTGATGCGCGCCAGGCGGCAGTTGCAAAGCAACTTGCCGGGCACATTGCTGGACTGGGCTCGCCGGATACCAGGCCTGCTCCTCAAGCGTGTCGCACCACAGGCCCTTTCCTCGCCCCCCGAGACGCAAGTCCTGAACAATCCATACCCATCGCCGTCTCTCGACGAGTTCGCAACACGCATGCAGGCCATCGTCGACAAGCGGGTGCAAGTGCAGCTGGTTTACTCGGGCAGCTTCCTGTGGCAGTTCAGCTACCCAGGCCAGTGGCGAGACACGTTTCGGGATCGTCCAGCGGTTGCCGCATTGCCTTGCGAACTGATGTCTGACGTGGACCACACTGCCGCGACACTGCACGCTCAAAAGCGATTGATCGGATCCGTGTCGCATTTCGCCGCCCAAATGAGCTGAACAACCGCCAAGCAACATGACGCCGAACTTTGCCGAAGACATCAAGAGCGAACTGCTGGACCGACAGCCGTTCAAGTTCCACCACAACCTGCTCGGTCATCCGGCGCTGTCCCTGGAGAACCTCTCCAGGGTCTTGCCCACCTTGCCCAAACCTCAGGTGATGTACTCCAAGGGGCTGCTGGACGTCGATGCCGATTTCGAATCCACCTTCCGCAAGCGCCCCAAAGAGCGCTCTCTCGAAGAGACCATCGAATCGATCCGGACCACGGACTCCTACATCATGGTCCGATCTCCCGAAGTTGACCCGTCCTTTGCCGACCTGTACAAGGCCTTGTGCAGCGAGGTCTCGGCATTGATGATGGCAAGGGGCGTGGGCAAAGCCCCCATCGATTCGCAGCTCTATCTCTTCATTGCCTCACCCAACAGCGTCACGCCATTTCACATCGACCGCTATTCGACCTTCCTGATGCAATTTCGCGGCAGCAAGACCGTGACCGTGGGCATGCCCTGGGATGACCGGCTGGTTTCCCGACCGAACCGGGAAGCCTATGTCGTGCGCCAGAACACCAAACTGCCCTGGTCGGTCGAGCGCGACGCTTTTGCCACCGCTTTCGAATTCTCTCCCGGCGAAGCGCTGCACATCCCGTTCATCGCCGGGCACCACGTCCGCAACGGCGCAGACGACGTGTCGATTTCCATGTCGATCATCTTCAACACCGCAGAGAGCATGCGCTGGAAAGACGCCCTGTCCTTCAACCACGTGCTGCGCAAGCAACTCGCCCGCTTCGGCATGAGCCCGACGGGCGTGGGTCACTCAGCGATCAGGGACGCCATCAAATCAAGCATGTGGCACCGCTACCTGAAACTCAAGGGTTACCAGGGCTGAGCCTGCCGCCCATGCCTCAGCGCATGCCGAATCGACCGTCGGGATCGACAAAATCGACCAACTCACGGGTCGACAAGGGCTGCACCTGCACCCCGAAGCTGTCACGCATCAGTTCAAGCAGTGCCTGCGCCCACAAGGCATTCCAGACCGTTCCCGCATGGCCGTCAGCCAGCGTGGCATGGTTGGGTGCATCGCCACCGGTGTTGCTGACTTCAAAGCGATCGCCGAATCGAACTGATCGGTACACCGGCTCTCCGCTGTGCCGACGAGACCCCCAAAGCCTGGCAAACCAGGCCTGATCGTCGAACATGGCCAGATGTTGCGGGCTGGCGCTGGCCAGCGATCGCAAGGCCTCATCAAACCTCGACAGGCCCTGCCCGATGTTGGCCTGGGCCTGGGGCGAGCGCCAGAGGTGGTGGAATTTCTCCCACTCTGCGTTGTTGAAGATGCCCACGAGCACGATCCGCAGCCCAGGGTAGGTCCCGCGCAAGCGCTTGACTGCCAAGGTGATCTGTCCCACGCAAGCATCGATCAGGCCTTGCGCCGAAGGTGCGCGCGGATCACGCGACAGCGCATCCAGGCTCTCCATGCGACCAAAATCGTTGGTGCCGATTCGGATCACCACCACGCCGCGTTGCCAACGCTCCGACTCGTCAGACATGGTCGCCAGCAAGTGCCCGACCTGGTCCTGCGGTGCCTCATTGAGGTGGGCACACACCGCACCAGAGCGCGCCAGGTTGTAGAGGAAGTCCTGCTTGCGCGGAAAGCGCCCATCCAGGCCCAGGCCCGAGCGCAAAAGAGACAAGCGTCGGTACGGTGTCCCCCATTTGCCCCAGGGACCAGGGTCGAGCTGCCCAGCCCGCAAGTGCCCCAGCACTTCCGTCCACTGCCAGGTGCGATCACGCAAGTCCCCTCCACGGGCCGCGGGCAGGCTGCCGAATGCGATCTCGTCATGGTAGGCATGGCTGTCCGAGTCTCCCAGGACACCAAACGGCGTGGCAGCGGGGTTGGCCGGAGTGCGCCAAGCCTTTTGAAGGGCCCCCTCCACGATCAGTAGAATGACCAAGACCATGGCCAGCCCCAGGAGGGCTGTCATGGTCCATCGAACCCGTCTCATGATGTTGTCGCTCAGCTCTGCATGCACACACCACCGCACAACTGCATGCGGACCGACGCCATCTTAATTCTGCCAATCCGCTCTTGCGACTTGCCGCGTGACCACCATGCAACTGGCTCAAATCAAACGATTGCCCCTGATTCGGACCTTGTTGCGCGCCCGCGCGATCCGCAAGTTCCTCGGTCCGCGCGGGCGGGGCTATCACTGCGGCCACTTCGACACCTTTGCACAAGCTCGCGCATGGTTGCCCGACTCGCCCGAGTTCAGCCATGACCAGTTCACGCAGGAATACATTGACGAGCGATCCAAGCACATTGGCTCATTCGACTACCCGGTGATCTTCTGGCTGCGTGAGGCATTCGCTGCAGGTGCAACTTCGGTGCTCGACATTGGCGGCTCGATTGGCAACCAGTTCTACGCCTACCAGCGCTACCTGACATTTCCTGAAGGCATTGAGTGGCGCGTGCACGAGCTGCCGGCGTTCGTTCCCCAGGGAAAAGAGCTTGCCGAACAACGAGGCGCCAAGGCCCTGTCCTTTTCGGACGATTGGCCACAAGGCTGGCTCGAAAGCGACATCTGGATTGCAGCGGGCGTGCTTGAGTTCGTCGAGGCGTTCGATTTGCCCACGCTGTTGTCACGCGCGCAGCAAAAGCCAACGCACCTGTTCATCAACAAGCTGCCCCTGACCGATGCGCCCGCCTTCGTGTCAACCCAGAACATTGGCTTCGGATCGTTCGTTCCTCATCGGGTCTACAACAAGACGGCCTTCACACAGGCCATCGCGGGCGCTGGGTACGAACTGATCGACTCCTGGGACGTCCCGGACCGCAAGTTCACCTCACTGGGCTTTGATGACGACAGCTTTGACGCTTACAGCGGTTTGTACTTCCGCCGCAAGCCGTGAGCTGGGACATTGACGTTGCCGCGAAGCAAGCCCCTTGGCAAGGTCCCGGTGGCGTCGGTCAGCTTCTGGTGGTCAGGCTGCCACATGAAGATGCCAGCCTCAGCGCCAACACCATGGCCTGCCTGAACGCCCAGGATCTTCAACGCGCGAGCAAATTCGCCCGCAGCAAAGACGCCATTCGCTACATGGCATCACGCGCCGCACTGCGCAGCGCCTTGGCCGGCACATGCAACTGCGCCCCCCACGACGTGCCGTTGACGACCCAGGAGCACGGCAAACCGATCCTGAAGGCGGCAACCGGTGCCATGCATTTCAATGTGACGCACAGTGACGCCTGGGCACTGATCGTGCTTCACCCGGATCAGGCCATGGGCATTGACCTGGAAGTGCACCGGCCCATCGATGGACTGGACGAGCTGGCACTGAGTGTGTGCAGCGCCAGAGAACGGGTCGACTGGATGGCCACTGCGCCCGCAGATCGTCTGACAGCCCTCTACCGCACCTGGGCACGCAAAGAAGCGTGTCTGAAGGCCATCGGCACCGGACTGCTCACCCCTGCGCAGCAGGTTGACATGGGCCTGTCTCCCTCGCCTTCACACGGGTCATGGCGCAGCGAGGACGGCCGAAACGTCTGGTGGACAGACCTCGGTGGGCTGCCCATCACGGACGAACACTCGGCGTGCGTGGCCTGGTGCACGCCCTGACCCGATCCATCACAGGTCACGCAAGGGGTGCGCGTGCATGGGCCAGACAGGCTCAAAGAATGCTTCGACCTGCGCAGCATCGAGCTCGGCCACCGTGGACGGTCGCCACTTCGGCGCGTGGTCCTTGTCAACGACCAGGGCACGCACGCCCTCGACGGTCTCGCTGTCAGCGCCCTTGCGCAACTGGAAGCAGTGCCGCACCAGGTTGCGCTCCATGCGGAACACGTCAGCGAGCGGCATGCTGCGCCCACGCCGGACCTGCTCGAGCGTGACGGCCATCATCAGCGGCGAATGCCCGGCCATCTGCTTGAGCGTGGCCTGCGCCCATTCGCTGCCATCGCCCTCCAGCGAGGCCACGATGTCCTGCAGGGTCGGCAGGCTGAAATGGCGCTGGATGGCGTCGAAATGCACCGTCACGGTGGCCTCGGGCAGCTTGTCCAGCGCGTGCAGATCCAGGTGAGCGCGCAGGCGGGCCACGATGGCTTCGCCCGTGTCTTCAGGCGAGCTTCGCAAACCATCGAGGAAGGCGGGCAGGCAGTCACCCGAAGCGGCCACATCGGCCAGGCCCAGGGTGAGCGCATCGGTCACGTGCAGGTGTGGCCCGACCACGCCCAGGTACTCGCCGATGGCGCCCGCGCAACGCGGCAGGAAGTAACCACCGCCCACGTCGGGGAACAGGCCGATGCGCGTTTCGGGCATGGCCATGCGCAGCGTCTCGGTGGCCACGCGCAGCTTGCAGCCCTGTGCCAGGCCCATGCCACCACCCATGGTCACGCCTTGCAGCCAGGCGATGGTGGGCTTGGGGAACACGTGGATGAGGTGATCGAGCGCGTACTCCTCGGTGAAGAAGTCCTCCACCGCGGGGTCGCCCGCCAGGGCCGCGTCGTGCATGAAGCGGATGTCGCCGCCAGCGCAGAAGTGCGTCACCGGCTGCTTGCCGTCGCTGGCCTCGCGGGTGGCGCCGCGCAGCAGCACGGCGAGCACGGCCGGGTCACTCGACCAGCCGCGCAAGACGGTGGTGAGTTCACGCACCATCTCGAGGTTGAGCGCATTGAGGGCGCGGGGGCGGTTCAGGGTGATGACACCCAGGCCGCCGACGACTTCGGTGAGGACAGGAGCAGACATGGGGACACTGTATTACAGCGCCCCATGCTTCTCAGTGCCTCAAGTCATCTTCAAACCATCTGGGCGATGATCCGCTCGATGTTGCGCTCGGCGAACGCCGTCACCGACAGCGCCGGGTTGGCCACCAGCGAGTCCGGGAACAGCGCCGCGTCCATCACATACAGGCCCGGGTAGCCCTTGACCTCGCCCACGTCGTTCGTGGCCAGGCCGATCGGGCAGCCGCCCAGCGGGTGGTAGGTGGCGTTGTCGCCCACCGTCTTGCCGCCGAACCAGCTCTTGTTGTAGGTCGCACCGTTGGCCTTGTTGATCTTGTCGTACACGGCCTTGGCGCTGGTCACCGGCTCGTTCTTGGCCGTGGCCGACCAGTTCAGAACCGACTGCTGCTTGCTCGCGTCGTAGCTGAACTTGCCCAGCTCCGGCGTCTGCGTCATGGTGATGTGCGCGGTGCTGAAGGTGTCGATGCCCAGCGGCATGGCGATGTTCATCGAGTACACCTGCTGACCCTTGTGGTCGTGGGCGTCGATGCCCGTGGCCGGCAGCACCGAGGTCTTGGCGCCCGTGGGCGTGTAGACGTTGCGAACCATGAAGATCTCGCCGTTGGAGCTCCAGCGCGTGCCGATGTGTTCGTTCAGGTTGGACAGCGTGCCGGTGGCGCGTGCCTTGACCAGCAGGTTGGTGGTGCCCATGGAGCCACCGCCCAGGAACAGCCGATCGCAGCTGATGGTGCGCGTGGCCAGCACCGTGCCCTTGACGTCGATCTGCTTGGTGGCGACCACGTAGCGGCCGTCGGCAGCGCGGCCGATCGAGGTCACCTCGGTCAAGGGCTGGATGCGCACCAGACCCGTGCCCAGCGCTTCGGCAATGTAGGTCTTGTCCAGGCTCTTCTTGCCGTGGTTGTTGCCGAATCCACCTTCGGCACCCAGCGCCGACTTCGGTACCGTGCCCGCTTCTTCCTGCTCCATGTAGGCCATGTCGTAGCCCGAGTCGAGCGTGCGCCACTGGAAGCCCGCCTTGGCCGCCTGCGCACAAGCCACACGCGCATAGCGGTGGTAGGCGCTGGCCTGGTAGTAGGCCGGGCGGATCTTGTTGCCCTTGAGTCCCGCCAGCGCGCGCGGGTAGTAGACGTTGTAGAGCTCGTTGATGTCGATGCCCGAAGGCAGGATGCGCTGCAACGTCTCGCGGTAAGGCGTGATCAGCATGGCCAGGTTGACCAGAGAGCCGCCACCCACGCCACGGCCCAGGTAGACGTCCATGTTGGGTGAGGACACCACGTCGAGGATGCCCGCGGCCACTGGCACCTTCAGCAGGCTGTTCAACGGGATGACACCGCCAATGGTCGAGAACACCGCCGTGATGCGGTCCTTGAACCACATGGCGCGCTCGTCAGGCGAGAAAGGCTTGCAGAAAATCTTGCCGTCGGAGCCTGGCGTGTTCCACAGCCTGCCCATTTCAAGCATCGTCACGCGCTGGCCTGTTTGCGCCAGACGCAGCGCCGTCACGGCACCACCGTAGCCCGTCCCCACCACGAGGTTGGGCACGTGTTCCTCTGCCTGTGCGGCATATGCCTCTTCGGTCATCAGCCCCGCGAGGGCCGCAGCCGAGGTGATGCCCCCCGTGACCGCACGCATGGGCAGGCCCACGCTGCCCAACCCCAACTGGGCCCCAACGGCCAGAACGCTTTGCCCCCACTGGCGACGATTGAACTTGTTCATGATGTGCATGTGCTCCGTGTTTTGGAAGTACAGCCATCGTAGGAACCGGGGCACCGCGCCGCATTCACCGATGCGGCCAGTGATATCCACCTGCCGGCCAGATGTGGGAAAGCCCTGATGCCGCCTTGCATGGCGGGATCAGGGCTTCCATCATCTACCCGTTCGGGGTAGATGCTCGATCAGGCGTTGGCTTCGCGCGAAGCACGCTTGCGATCGTGTTCCTTCAGGAAGCGCTTGCGCACACGGATCGACTTCGGCGTGATCTCGACCAGCTCGTCGTCGTCGATGAAGTCCACGCCGTATTCGAGGGTGAGGTCGATCGGCGGCGTGATCTTGACGGCGTCTTCCTTGCCCGAAACGCGGAAGTTGGTCAGCTGCTTGGTGCGCGTGGCGTTGACCACCAGGTCGTTGTCGCGGCTGTGGATGCCGACGATCATGCCTTCGTACACCGGGTCGTTCGGCTTGACGAACATGCGGCCGCGGTCGTCCAGCTTGCCCAGGGCGTAGGTGAAGATTTCACCGTCGTCCATCGAGATCAGCACGCCGTTCTTGCGGCCGCCGATCTCGCCCTTGTGCGGCTCGTAGCCGTCGAAGATCGACGAGATCAGGCCCGAACCACGGGTCAGGTTCATGAATTCGTTGGAGAAGCCGATCAGGCCGCGAGCGGGGATGCGGTACTCCAGGCGCACGCGGCCATGGCCGTCCGGCTCCATGTTGATCATCTCGCCCTTGCGCAGGCCCAGGGCCTGCATCACACCGCCTTGGTGGATTTCTTCCACGTCGGCGGTGACCAGCTCCATCGGCTCGGACTTCACGCCGTCGATGTCCTTGAACATCACGCGGGGCTTGGACACGGCCAGCTCGTAGCCTTCGCGGCGCATGTTCTCCAGCAGGATGGTCAGGTGCAGTTCACCACGGCCGCAGACCTCGAAGATGCCGTCTTCGTCGGTTTCCTTCACGCGCAGGGCCACGTTGTGCTGCAGCTCTTTCTGCAGGCGGTCCCAGATCTGACGCGAGGTCACGAACTTGCCTTCGCGACCAGCCAGCGGCGAGGTGTTCACGCAGAAGTTCATGGTCAGGGTGGGCTCGTCCACCTTGAGCATGGGCAGCGGCGCGGGGTTGGCCGGGTCGGTCACGGTCACGCCGATGCCGATGTCCTCGATGCCGTTGATCAGCACGATGTTGCCGGGGCCGGCTTCGGTGACCTGCACGCGGTCCAGGCCCTGGAAGGTCAGCACCTGGTTGATGCGGCCATTGACGGTCTTGCCACCGGGGCCTTCCATCACGACCACGTTCTGGCCGGGCTTGGCCGTGCCCTGGCTGATGCGGCCCACGCCGATGCGGCCCACGAAGGTAGAGAAGTCCAGCGCGGAGATCTGCAACTGCAGCGGCGCGGTCGGGTCACCCTTTTGCGCCGGCACGTGCTTGAGGATGGTGTTGAACAGGGCCGACATGTCGGGGCCCCATTGCGCGCCGGGTTCGCCCTCTTCCAGCGAGGTCCAGCCGTTGATGCCCGAGGCGTACACCACTGGGAAGTCGAGCTGCTCGTCGGTGGCGCCCAGCTTGTCGAACAAATCGAAGGCGGCGTTGATGACGGCATCCGGCTTGGCACCGGGCTTGTCCACCTTGTTGACCACGACGATGGGGCGCAGACCCAGGGCCAGTGCCTTCTTGGTCACGAAGCGCGTTTGCGGCATCGGGCCTTCTTGCGCGTCGATCAGCAGCACCACGCCGTCGACCATGGACAGCGCGCGCTCGACCTCACCACCGAAGTCCGCGTGGCCCGGGGTGTCGACGATGTTGATGTGCGTGCCTTCCCAGCTCACGGCGCAGTTCTTGGCCAGGATGGTGATGCCGCGTTCGCGTTCGATGGCGTTGTTGTCCATCACGGTGTCGACGACCTTTTCATGGTCGGCGAAGGTGCCGGACTGGCGCAGCAGTTGGTCCACCATGGTCGTCTTGCCATGGTCCACGTGGGCGATGATCGCGATGTTGCGGATTTGAGTGCTCATGGGAATCTCTCAGGTCTGAAATCAGTGAGTGGCCAGCGCGACTGGCTCGGTTGCTTGCTGGCTCACCAGGCCCTGCACCTCGAGGGGGCTGAGCAGGCGGGTGGGGATGAGTTCGCCGGACTGCACGTGGGCGCTGCCCAGCAGCACACGGCCTTCAGAGGCGGTGGCGCCAGGCATGGGCCCGTAGACGCGCACCAAATCGGCATTGGGCAGCGTCACCTTGCGGCGCAAGCCGGTGAGGAAACGCGCAGCTTCGTCTTGCGACAAGACCACCTCGGAGCAATCGGCGAGCAGGACGTCGGGCGCCATCAGGTGTTCGTCGCGCTCGGCCTCGGTCATGGCCTGCAAGGCTTCGAGCGTGACCGCGCCTTGCAGGCTGACGCCGCCGCTGCCGGTTCGGCGCAGGCCGATGAGGTGGGCGCCACAACCCAGGTGCTCGCCGATGTCCTCGGCCAGGGTGCGGATGTAGGTGCCCTTGCTGCAACGCACGTCGATGGTCACGACCGCACCTTGCACCGACAGGATGTCAATGGCGTGAAGGGTCACGCGCCGGGGCGCGCGCTCGATCTCGACGCCTTCGCGGGCGTATTCGTACAGCGCCTTGCCCTGGTGCTTGAGCGCCGAGTGCATGGGCGGGACCTGCTCGATCGCGCCCACGAAGGCATCGCAGGCGGCGCGCAGGCTCTGGGCATCCAGCATGGCAGGCGTCACCTCGCGGGTGCTCAGCACCTCGCCTTCGGCATCGGCTGTGGTGGTGCGCACGCCCAGCTGGAGCGTGGCGGTGTAGCGCTTGTCAGCGTCCAGGGACACTTGCGAGAACTTGGTGGCCGCGCCAAAACACAGCGGCAGCAGGCCGGTGGCCAACGGGTCGAGCGTGCCGGTGTGACCGGCCTTCTCGGCTCGCAACAAGCGCTTGACCTTCTGCAATGCGTCGTTGCTCGACAGGCCCAGGGGCTTGTCCAGCAGGATGACGCCATGCAGCGCCCGGCGCGGTTGACGCGGCGGGCGGGTCAGCTGTTGCGATGCCGTGGCCATGTTCACGCGCCCTGCCCCTCCGTACCCGGCTCGTCGGCGTCCTTGGCCTTGTCGGCAACGGCGCGGTTGATCAGGGCGTTGAGCTCGGCCGCGCGCTCGGTGGTGCGGTCGAAGTGGAAATGCAGCGTCGGCACGGTGTGGATCTGCAGGCGCTTGAACAGGCCGTTGCGCAGGAAGCCGGCGGCCTCGTTCAGGCCTTCTTCGGACGCGGTCGGGTCACCCACCAGCAGCGAGAAGCGGATCTTGGCGTGAGCGTAGTCCGGCGTCACCTCGACGTTGCTGATCGTGACCATGCCGATGCGCGGGTCTTTGAGGTCGCGGATGAGCTCGGCCAGGTCACGCTGGATCTGGTCGGCCACTCGCAAGCCGCGATTGGGGGTGGAACGTTTGTGGCGCATGGTGCTTGACTCTTTCCTGGTGCCCGCCCTCCAAGCACAAACCCCGCCTGGGTTTCAGGCGGGGTTGATCGGGGGAGCGGTCGCTGCGTTTTTTACAGCGTGCGAGCCACTTCCTTGATTTCGAAGAACTCGAGCACGTCACCTTCCTTGATGTCGTTGTAGCCCTTGATGTTGAGACCACACTCGAAGCCTTCGCGCACTTCCTTGACGTCGTCCTTGAAGCGCTTGAGGCCTTCGAGCTCGCCGGTGTAGATGACCACGTTCTCGCGCAGCAGGCGCAGCTTGGCGCTGCGGCGGACCACACCGCTGGTGACCATGGAGCCACCGATGGTGCCGATCTTCGAGGCGATGAACACCTGGCGGATCTCGGCGGTACCGATGACTTCCTCGCGCTGCTCCGGAGCCAGCATGCCGCCCATCGCTGCCTTCACATCGTCCACGGCGTCGTAGATGATGTTGTAGTAGCGGATGTCGATGCCATTGTGGTCGGCCACCTTGCGGGCGTTGGCGTCCGCGCGGGTGTTGAAGCCGATCAGCACGGCCTTCGAGGCGATCGCCAGGTTGACGTCCGACTCGGAGATGCCACCCACGGCAGCGTGAACGATCTGAACACGCACTTCTTCGGTCGACAGCTTGAGCAGCGAAGAAGCCAGCGCTTCCTGCGAGCCTTGCACGTCGGCCTTGATGATGATCGGCAGCGTCTGGACGTCGCCGCCCTGACCCATTTGCTCGAACATGTTTTCCAGCTTGGCGGCCTGTTGCTTGGCCAGCTTGACGTCACGGTACTTGCCTTGACGGAAGGTGGCGATTTCACGGGCGCGGCGCTCGTCCGACAGCACCATGAACTCGTCACCGGCCGAGGGCACCTCGGTCAGGCCCTGGATTTCCACGGGGATGGAAGGACCGGCTTCGGTGGTCGGCTTGCCATCTTCGTCCAGCATGGCGCGAACACGGCCATACGAAGCTCCGGCCAGCACGACGTCGCCGCGCTTGAGCGTGCCGGACTGCACCAGCACGGTGGCCACAGGGCCGCGGCCCTTGTCCAGGCGCGCTTCGATCACCAGGCCCTTGGCCATGGCTTCCTTGGCGGCCGTCAGCTCCAGCACTTCGGCTTGCAGCAGCACGTTTTCCAGCAGCTCGTCGATGCCTTGGCCGGTCTTGGCCGACACAGGGCAGAACGGGGCGTCGCCGCCGTAAGCTTCAGGCACGACCTGTTCGGCAACCAGCTCCTGGGTCACGCGCTCGATGTTGTTGCCCGGCTTGTCGATCTTGTTGATCGCGACAACGATGGGCACGCCAGCGGCCTTCGCGTGGTGGATGGCTTCCTTGGTCTGGGGCATGACGCCGTCGTCCGCGGCCACCACCAGGATGACGATGTCCGTGGCCTTGGCACCGCGAGCACGCATGGCCGTGAAGGCCTCGTGACCCGGGGTGTCCAGGAAGGTGATCATGCCGCGCGGGGTGTCCACGTGGTAGGCACCGATGTGCTGCGTGATGCCGCCCGCTTCGCCTGCGGCGACGCGAGACGTGCGGATGTAGTCCAGCAGCGAGGTCTTGCCGTGGTCGACGTGACCCATGACGGTGACCACCGGCGCACGGGGGAAGAGCTCGGCCGTTTGTTCGGCGTGTTCTTCTTCCAGGAAGGCATCGGGATCGTCCAGCTTGGCGGCGAGCGCCTTGTGGCCCATTTCTTCCACCACGATCATGGCGGTTTCCTGGTCCAGCTGCTGGTTGATGGTGACCATCTGGCCCAGCTTCATCATCTGCTTGATGACTTCGGAGGCCTTGACGGACATCTTGTGGGCGAGGTCGGCCACCGAGATGGTCTCGGGCACGTGCACCTCGATGATCTGCGGCTCGCTCGGCGGCACGAAGTTCGACTGGTTGTCGCCACCACGGTCACCACCACGGCGACCACCGCGACCACCCGGGGCCTTCCAGCTGTTGCGGGCGTTGGCGCCAGCATCAGAGCGGCCCTTGCCGGCCGGTGCACCGCGCTTCTTGTCGTCGTTGGCCCAGCTGGAAGACAGCTTCTCGGACTTGACCGACTTCTTGTCGCCCGGTTTGGCAGTCGTGCTGCCAGGGGTGGCGGTGGCGCCAGGTGCGCCCTTGGGCTTGTGGATCGTGCCCTTGATGCCAGCGGCGTCGGCCGGCTTGGCTTCTTCGGGCTTCTTGGCCGTCAGCACCTTCTTGGGCGCGTTCATCATCGCGCGGATGGCGGCGGCTTCGGCCTCGGCGGCCTTGCGGCGCGCGGCCAGGTCGGCGGCCTTTTGCTTTTCTTCGGCTTCGATGTCGGCGGCCTTGACCACGCGAACGGCCGGGGCCTTCGGCGCTTCGACAACGGGCGCAGGCGCCGCAGCGGGGACCGCCTCGGCAACGGGTTCGGGTGCCTGCGCCTGCTCAACCGGCGCGGCGTCGGGGGCAGACTTGTCTGCAGCAGCCTTGCGCACACCACCACGCGCACCGCGCTGAGCGGCGGCGGTCAGGGCGGCGGCTTCGGCACGGCCTGCGGCCTGAGCGGCGGCACGGCGCGCTGCAGCGGCTTCCTTTTCCGCGCCGTCATCGGCTGCGGGGGCACTCGCGCCACCTTCGGCAACCACCGAAGCAGCGGCTTGGGCAGCTTGCTCGCGGGCAGCGGCTTCTGCGGCTTCGCGGGCGGCGGCAGCGGCCGCAGCTGCGGCTTCGCGCTCCTGGCGCTCCTGCTCTTCGCGCTGGCGGCGGGCTTCGGCCAGGGCCTCTTCCTGCTGACGCAGCTCCTCGGCCTGAGCACGTGCCTCTTCCTCGCGGCGGGCCAGTTCGGCCTCGGCCTGCGCGGCTTCGTTGGACTCTTCCGCGCCGGACTCATCGCGCTTGACGAAGACGCGCTTCTTCTTGACCTCGACCTGGATGGTCCGGGCCTTGCCAGATGCGTCTGCCTGCTTGATTTCGGTGGTCGACTTGCGCGTCAGGGTGATCTTCTTGCGATCGCCGCCGGCGGTGCCGTGGGCGGTGCGCAGGTGATCGAGCAGACGCTCCTTGTCGACCTCCGTCAGCACGTCTTCAGGCGCTGCCTTGGGCACGCCTGCAGACTGGAGCTGTTCCAGCAGTGTCGCAGCCGGGCGATTGAGCTCCGCGGCGAATTGTGCGACGGTGGTCACGGCCATTGTTTAGATCCTTGCGATGAGCTTGCTTGAGTGAGTACGGGCGGTGGTCGGGCTTCGATCAGGCGAACCAGTGTTCGCGGGCCTTGATGATGAGCGCGCGAGCCTGATCATCGGACACACCGGTGATCTCGGTCAGCTCGTCCACAGCGAGGTCGGCCAGGTCGTCACGGGTGTGAATGCCTGCTTCCGAGAGCTTGTTGATCAGCTCCGGCGTCAGGCCTTCCAGCCCCTTGAGGCTTTCCGACAGGGCTTCGACTTCTTCTTCCTTGGCGATTTCCATGGTCAGCAGCGCGTCCTTGGCACGGTTGCGCAGCTCGTTGACCGTGTCTTCGTCGAAGGCATCGATTTCCAGCATTTCCTGCAGCGGCACGTAAGCCACTTCTTCCAGGCTGGAGAAACCTTCGGCGATCAGGATGTCGGCGACTTCCGCGTCCACGTCGAGCTTGTCGACGAAGATCTTGCGGATGGAGTCGGATTCGACAGCCTGCTTCTGGGCCGATTCCTCGGCCGACATGATGTTGATCTTCCAGCCAGTCAGCTCGGACGCCAGGCGCACGTTCTGACCACCGCGGCCGATGGCAATGGCGAGGTTTTCCTCGTCAACGACCACGTCCATGGCGTGCTTTTCTTCATCAACAAAAATCGATTGCACGTTGGCCGGGGCCAGCGCGCCGATGACGAACTGCGCCGGGTCTTCGGACCACAGCACGATGTCCACGCGTTCGCCGGCCAGCTCGTTGGTCACGGCCGTCACGCGGGAGCCGCGCACGCCGACGCAGGTGCCGATCGGGTCGACGCGCTTGTCGTGCGAGAGCACGGCGATCTTGGCGCGCGAGCCGGAATCACGGGCGCAGCTCTTGATTTCGAGCAGGCCTTGCTCGATCTCGGGCACTTCCTGGCGGAAGAGCTCGATCATGAAGTCAGGGGCAGAGCGCGAGAGCATGATCTGCGGGCCACGGGCCAGCGAGTCGATGCCCAGCATGTAGGCGCGAACGCGGTCGCCGGAGCGCAGGTTTTCCTTCGGGATCATCTCGGTGCGCTTGAGGCGCCCTTCGACGCGGCCCGACTCGACGATGATGTCGCCCTTGTCCAGGCGCTTGACGGTGCCCACGAAAATCTTCTCGCCGCGCGAGAGGAAGTCGTTGAGCAGCTGCTCGCGCTCGGCATCGCGGATCTTTTGCAGGATGACCTGCTTGGCGGCCTGTGCACCGATGCGGCCGATCGGCACAGATTCAATGGACTCTTCGATGAAGTCACCGACTTCGATGTCGGCGATGCGGTCGATGGCATCCGAGAGGATTTCTTCGGCCTCCGGGTTCTGCAGGCCGGCCTCGTCGGGCACGACCAGCCAGCGGCGGAAGGTCTCGTATTCACCGCTCTCGCGGTCGATGGCGACACGGATGTCGACTTCACCTTGGTAAAGCTTCTTGGTGGCAGAGGCCAGGGCGGATTCGACCGCACCGAACACCACGTCACGGTCCACGCTCTTCTCACGGGAGATGGCGTCCACCAACATCAGCAATTCACGATTCATTTCTTCTGACCTCCGAGTTCTTGCGCCTCATCGACGGCAACTTCACTCGCCGGGGTTGCCTCCCGACGCACACGACCCTTGAAACTCACTTCAGGCACCAGTCTGGCCTCGCGAATTTCATCGAGTGTGAAACCCAAAATTTCATCCACCTGTTGCGGCTCGGGCTCACCCCGGGCCGCCAGTTCCTTGGCCAGCTTCTTGGCCGCCGTCTTGGACAGCGGCTTGTCGGCATCGGCCGAATTGAGCAACAGGCCCCAGGCCTGGCCCGCAGCAATGGCCGCCTCGTCCCCATCGGGTGAGGTGCACAGCACGCCGTTGTAGTGTTTGCGCCCCTGGAACGGGGCCTTGAGCGCGATGGTGATGCGCTCACCCTGGAAGCGGGCGAAATGCGCCGGCGTCTTCAGGGGGCGATCCACGCCAGGAGACGAGACCTCCAGGCGCGCGTAATCGGCATCGACCGTCTCCAGCGCGTACTGCAACTGGCGGGTCACTTTTTCGCAGTCGTCCACGGTGACGAGGTCACCGGGCAGGTCGTAGGCCTGCTCAGGCAGCCGGTCGATGTACACGCGCAGCAAACCCTGCGAACTGCGTTCACAGTCCACAAGCTCGTAACCGAGACCGGTCACGGTGGTTTCAACGACATTGAGCCAACTCATCCTGATGGGTGCGATCGACGAAAAACAGTCAAGCAAAAAAAAAGGGCTGGAATGATCCGCCCTCACACTGCACGGAAAGCCGCCGGGCAAGCATGTGCACAACACACGCAGCCAGCAACGCCCGCCACATTCACGAAGCGAACCGCCAGGCCGACCACTTCGTTTCACCCAAGCAAAACGGGCACCCCTGAAAACCATGTCGGGCACCCTGCAGGGCAAAAACCGTGAATCAGCCTGAGCAGCCAATCCCGCATTTTACCCCGATGAAACGCTCACATCAAGAGCACCCCATGAAATTCATCGTTGAGGCCACTTCGCATCGCCTTGAGCCGCCCGGGGGCGCGACGTGTCAGAATCCGCGGCTGGTTTGACCCCTCGAATGGAGACTCCATGGGATTCCTCGCTGGCAAGCGCCTGTTGATCACCGGCCTGCTGTCCAACCGTTCCATCGCCTACGGCATCGCCCAGGCTTGCCACCGCGAAGGCGCCGAACTGGCCTTCAGCTACGTGGGCGAGCGCTTCAAGGACCGGATCACCGACTTCGCCAAGGAATTCAACTCCGAGCTGATTTTCGACTGCGACGTCGGCAGCGACGAGCAGATCGCCCAGATGTTCGCCGACCTGGCCAAGGTTTGGCCCACGTTTGACGGCTTCGTTCATTCCATCGGTTTCGCCCCGCGCGAAGCCATCGCCGGCGACTTCCTGGATGGGCTCTCGCGCGAGGGTTTCCGCATCGCCCACGACATCTCGGCCTACAGCTTTCCGGCCATGGCCAAGGCGGCCCTGCCCTACCTGAACCCGAAGTCGGCGCTGCTGACGCTGTCGTACCTGGGGGCCGATCGCATCGTGCCGGCCTACAACACCATGGGCCTGGCCAAGGCCTCGCTCGAGGCATCGGTGCGCTACACCGCCGCCAGCCTGGGCCCCAAGGGCATCCGCGCCAACGGCATCTCGGCAGGCCCGATCAAGACCCTGGCCGCCTCGGGCATCAAGGGCTTCAGCAAGATCCTGAGCGTGGTCGAGCAGAACGCGCCGCTGCGCCGCAACGTGACCATCGAGGACGTGGGCAACGTGGCCGCCTTCATGCTCTCCGACCTGGCCGGCGGCGTGACGGCAGAGATCACCTACGTGGACGGTGGCTTCAGCCACGTCATGGGCGGGCTGGGCGACCTGGCCGAGTGATGCCCAGGCGGCACCCCGAGCTGCGGCGAGGGGTCACGCCCGCAGGGGCTCAACGGCGTGCCGCTGACGCCATGCCGCCGGCGTCAGGCCCGTCATCCGCTTGAAAAGGCGGCCAAAGGCCACGCGGTCCGAATAGCCCACCAGCTCGGCCACCTCGGCCACAGGCAGGCGGCCGCTTTCCAACAAGGCCTGGGCGCGGGCCAGCCTCAGGGCCTGCTGGTATTGGATGGGCGTGACGCCCGTGGCAGCCAGGAAGCGCCGCTGCAAGGTGCGCACGCTGACGTGGATGGCTGCCGCCAACTCCACCAGCAACAAAGGCCTGGCGCAATCGGCTTCGATGTGGTCCTGCAAGCGGCGGATGTCGGCATCGGCATGGCGTCGCCAACCGGGCGGGGGCATGTAGAGCGCCTGCGGCCCCCGGTCGAGCTCGGTGACCAGCATGCGCGCCAGGTCCCGTGCGGTTTCTCGGTCGGTCAGGGCCTGCACCGCGCGCAAGCAGGCGTCCACACCGGCCAGCGAGCCACCCGAGCACATCCAGCCATCGGCATCGGACTGCACCAGGTTCAGGCTGGCTTGCACGCGCACATCAGGATGGCGCGCCTGCAGGTCATCGGCCAACATCCAGTGCGTTGTCGCCACGTGGCCGTCAAGCCGTCCCGTGGCGGCCAGCAGGAACACCCCGGAGCAAAGCGTCGCCACCCTCACGCGGCTTGGCAGGGCGCTCAGGGCCGCGATGACCAGAGGGTGGCTGGCGGCAGCGGCGGGCCCATGGGTCCACAAAGACGGGATGACGACCAGGTCGGCCTGGGCCAAGCACTCGGGGCCGCCCTCGACCACCAGCAAGCCATCGGGGTGTGCCACCGGGCCGCCGTCCTCGCTGACACGGATCAGCTCGAAACGGTGTGCGCCGGGCATCTGGTTGGCCATGCGAAAAACGTCGAGGACCAGGCCCAAACTGCCCAGGCTGTGCTGTGGGCAGGTCACCACGGCAACCCGGTGAACCTGCCTGGGACGGCGCGATGCGGTCGGTGCGCTCGGAGCGTCAGGTGATTGCGATTTGTCCATATCGGCATCAAAGATGTCTTTGGCGACCATACCATGTGCGCACCCCCCTGGGGAAAATCGCTGGCATCGCTTTGCAAAGTCCGCCCATGCACACCCCCATCCTCCACCACTACAACGAATCTCCCTACGCGGAGAAGGCTCGCCTGATGCTGGGTCACAAAGGCTTGGCATGGCGCTCGGTCAAGGTGCCCCGCATCGCGCCCAAGCCGGACTTGGTCGCGCTGACCGGCGGCTACCGCAAGGTGCCGGTGCTCCAAGTGGGTGCGGACATCTACTGCGACACACGCCTGATCGCCGAGGTGCTCGATTCGCTGCAGCCGGAACCCAGCCTTCGCGCTCGCGCCGGCCACTTCGATGAAATCGTGGCGAACTGGGTGGACACGCAGCTTTTTGGTCGCGCGGTGGGCTACACCTTCGGCGCGCTGGCCGACCTGCTGCCCGATGCCTTGCTCGAAGACCGCGCGGCGCTGCGAGGTGCTCCGCTTGATCGAGAGGCCCTCAAGCGAGCCTTGCCCCTGACCACGCAAGAGTTGCACGCCCACATCGCCTGGCTGGAAACAGCTCTGTGCGGCAGCAGCCCCTTCGTCAACGGCGAGACCCCCGGCAACGGCGACTTCACGCTCTACGCCACCCTCTGGTTCCTGGCCAATGGCCGCTTCGACTTCGGCCACCACCCCGCGGTGCAGGCATGGATGACGCGCATGATCGCCATCGGCCACGGGCGGCGAGAGGACATCAGCGCAGAGGAGTCCCTGGTCGAGGCTGCGGCCGCCCTGCCCGCCCCCTTGCCTGATGCGGCCTTGCAGCCCGACACCGCCGACGCCACAGGCCTGAGCCTGGGGCAGGCCGTGCAGGTGACCCCCGAGCAACTGGGTCACGGCACCAGCGTCACCGGCGAACTCGTCAGCCTGCTGCCTCAGCGCCTGACCCTGCGCCTGCACAGCGAGCGTTGCGGCGAGTTGCACGTTCACTTTCCACGAACCGGCTACCGCCTCAAGGCGGCTCAGGGCAAGCAAACGGCTTGAAAGAACACGATGCCCGCACAAGCCCCCCTGACCCTCTACACCTTCGCGATGTCGCACTACAGCGAGAAGATCCGCTGGACGCTCGATGCCTGTGACATCCCCTACCGCGAGGTCTGCCTGAGCCCTGCGTTTCACATGGCCCCCGCGCTTCGCATGGGCGGCCGTGGCCAGACCACGCTGCCCATCATCCAGGGCGATGGGTACTCGGTCCAGGACAGCCCTCGCATCCTCACCTGGTTGCAATCGAACCGCGGACCGCTGGCGGTGATGCCGCTGCCCATCGACACCGACACCCGCGCGGTCGAGCAGCGCTTCAACGCCATCGGCAAGGACGTGGCGCGTTACCTGTATGCCGGCAGCTTTGGTGTGGCCGACGAACACATCGTCAAGCTGTGGACCGACCATGCCAACGTCTTGCAGGCCGGCTTCATCCGTGTCAGCTACCCGATCATGCGTTGGGTGTTCAAACAGAAGCTGCAGATCAAACCCAAGCGCGTGGAGCTGGCACGCCAGCGCATCCGCGAGGCGCTGGACTGGCTCGATGCACAACTGGCCGATGGGCGCCGCTTCCTGGTCGGGGACACGTTCACGGTGGCAGACATCACCGCGGCCTCGCTGCTGGCGCCGCTGGCCTGCCCCGCTCAGCACCCGGTCTATGGCGACCCCGCCTACCGGGAGGGGATGAAGGCCGCTGTGCAAGAGTGGCAAGGGCGGCCCGGCATCGCGTGGGTGCGTGAGCTTTATGACACGCAGCGCGGCACGATGAAAGGCGGCGTGTTCTGAGCTTGCATCCCTGGCGCGAAACGGCAGAATGGGCCTCAAAGGAGACCCGATCATGAACCGCGAGGAACTGACTGCCCTGCTGCAGAAGCTGCACACCGAGCTGGCGGCGCGCCCCCAGGTTGACGCATCCACGCGCCAAGCCCTGCAGAGCCTGGACACCGACATCCAGCGCGTGCTGGCCCAGTCGGGCGAACAGGCTGCCAACGACCCACAAAGCGCCGCCGATCAGGACGACATCAACGCGCTGGCCCAAACGCTGGAAGCCAAGTTGGAGACGGATCACCCGGTGCTCATCGGCACCTTGCGCGACCTGATGGACCGCCTGGGCAAGATGGGCATCTGAGTCGGCACCTGAGCGCCAAGACAGCTGGCATCAACCCAGGCTGGCCGAGACCAGCTTCTGCGTGTAGGGGTGACGAGGGTGCTTGAGCACCTCGTCCACCGTTCCGCGCTCGACCACCTCACCCGACTTCATGACGATGAGCTCGTGCGCCATGGCGGCGACCACGTCCACGTCGTGGGTGATCAGCAGGTAGCTGAGGCCGCGCTCGCGCTGCAGGCGTTGCAGCAAAGCGAGCACCTGTTTTTGAATCGTCACATCGAGCGCGCTGGTGGGTTCGTCGAGCACCAGGACCTGGGGCTCGACAACCAGGGCCCGTGCCAGCGCCACGCGTTGGCGCTGCCCTCCCGAAAACTCGTGCGGGTAGCGAGACAAAAGACCAGGGAACTGGGCCTCGGTCAAGCCGACATCGGCCAGCGTCTGCTCGACCTGCTGGCGGCGCTGCGAGGCCGTCATGCCCGGCTGGTGGATGCCCAGCCCCTCTCCCACCAGCTCTTCGATGGTCATGCGGGGAGACAAGGACGAGAACGGGTCCTGGAACACCACCTGGACAGCCCGTCGCAAGGGCCGGTCCTTCAAGGCCTGGTGCCGCCAGGCCAGGCCCTTGACCGACAAATGCCCTTCACTGGGCTGCAGGCCCAGCGCGGCCAGCGCCAGCGTCGATTTGCCCGAGCCCGACTCCCCGATGACGCCCAGCGTGCGCCCCGGCGGCAAGGTGAAGTCGACGGCTTTGACCGCGTCGAAATGACCCCGACCGAACCAGCCGGCGATGCCAGGCTTGGGCACCGGGTAACGCACCCACACACCTTGCCCCTGCATGAGCGGAGCCCCGTCGCTTGGCGGCAAGGGCTGCGGGTCGCGCACCGGCTGGCTGTCGAGCAGCTTGCGGGTGTAGGCGTGCTGCGGGTTGGCGAACACGTCGGCCACCGAGCCGCTCTCGACCAGCACGCCCTGCTCCATCACGGCGACCCGATCGGCAAAGCGGCGCACCAGGTGCAGGTCGTGCGTGATCATCAGCACGGCCATGCCGTGGGTGCGCTGCAGCCCGTCCAGCAGGTCAAGGACCTGGCCACGCAAGGTCACGTCCAGCGCGGTGGTGGGCTCGTCAGCAAGCAGCAACTTGGGCTGGCAGGCCAGGGCCATGGCGATCATGGCGCGCTGGCGCTGCCCGCCCGAGAGCTGGTGCGGAAAGCTCAGCGCCCGTCGCTCGGGCTCGGGGATGCCGGTCTGCGCCAGCAACTCGACGGCGCGCTGCCAGGCTTGGGCCCGGCTCAACGCCTGATGCAACTCGAGGACCTCGGCGATCTGGTCGCCAATGGTGAACAGCGGGTTGAGCGCCGTCATCGGTTCCTGGAAGATGACGGCCACGTCGCGGCCGCGCACGCCGCGCAGCTCGCGCTCGCTCAATTGCAGGAGGTCGCGGCGCTCGGACCTGTCGCCCAGGTCATTGAACCAGGCCTGGCCAGAGACGCGCGCCTGCGGCACCAGCTTGAGCAGGCTCATCGCGGTGATGGACTTGCCCGAACCCGACTCACCGACCAGGGCGAGCTTCTCGCCCGCACGGATCTGCAGGCTCACGCCCTTGACCACGGCCTTGTCGCCAAAGGAGACGTGCAAATCCTGAAGGTCAAGCAGCGGTGCACTCGAAGCCTGGTTGTTCATGGCGCGTGCTCCTTGCGCGGATCGAGCGCATCGCGCAAGGCGTCGCCCATGAAGGTCAGCAACAGCAGGCTCAACACCAGCACACCAAAAGTCGACAGCGAAATCCACCAGGCGTCGAGGTTGTTCTTGCCCTGCTGCAGCATCTCGCCCAGGCTGGGCGTGTCCAGCGGCACACCCAGCCCCAGGAAGTCCAGCGAGGTCAGCGCCAGGATGGCCGCGCTCATGCGAAACGGCAGGAAGGTGACCACCGGCGTCAGGCTGTTGGGCAGGATGTGCCGACGGATGATCTGCCAGTTGGTCAGGCCCAGCGCCCTCGCCGAGCGCACGTGATCAAGTTGTCGGTTGCGCAGGAACTCGGCACGCACGTAGTCGGACAGACCGATCCAACCAAACAGGCTCAGCAGGAGGATCAACAGACCCACGCTGGGCGAGAGCACGGCCGAGAAGATGATGAGCAGGTAAAGCTCGGGCATGGAGCCCCAGATCTCGATGAAGCGCTGGAACAGCAGGTCGGTGCGCCCGCCATAAAAGCCCTGGATGGCACCCGTGAGAACCCCCACCACCACGCCGATGAAGGTCAGCGCGAGGCCAAACAGCACCGACACCCGAAAGCCATAGATCAGGCGCGCCAACACATCCCGCCCCCGGTCGTCGGTGCCCAGCCAGTTGTCGGCCGATGGCGCCGATGGGTTGGGCGACTTGGCGAAGTAGTTGATGGTTCGGTGGTGCGAGCGGTTGATGGGGTAGATGGCGAAGTTGCCCGGCTTGTCGAACTGGGCCTGGATGAAGGGGTCCAGGTAGTCGGTGGCGGTTTCGAAGTCGCCACCAAAGGTGGTCTCGGGCACGTCCTGCAGCACGGGCACGTACCAGCGTCCCTCGTAGCGGGCCAGCAAGGGTCGATCGTTGGACACCAGCTCGGCCCCCAGGCTGATGAGCACCAAGGCGGAAAACAGGATCAGGCTCCAGAACCCCAGGCGATGCTGCTTGAAGCGCAGCCATGCGCGCCGACTGGGCGAGATCGATGCGGGGGACGGGGTGATGTCGCTCATGTTGCTGCCGGCCTCACGCATCCAGCTTCACGCGCGGGTCCACCCACACGTAGCACAGGTCGGAGATCAGCTTGGTGACCAGGCCGATCAGGGTGAACAGGTAGAGCGTGCCCAACACGACGGGGTAGTCGCGCCGCATGACCGACTCGTAGCCCAGCAGGCCCAGGCCATCGAGCGAGAACAGCGTCTCGATCAGCAGGGAGCCCGTGAAGAAAGCCCCGATGAACGCCGCCGGAAAGCCCGTCACCAGCGGGATCAGCGCGTTGCGAAACACGTGCTTCCAGAGCACCTTGCGCTCGTCCAGGCCCTTGGCTCGCGCCGTCAGCACGTACTGCTTGCGTATCTCGTCAAGGAAGGCGTTCTTGGTCAGCATGGTGATGACCGCAAAGCTGCCGACCACGCTGGCGGTCACGGGCAGCGTGATGTGCCACAGGTAGTCCACCACCTTGGCACCCAGGCTGAGCTCATCCCAGTTGGCCGAGGTCAAGCCGCGCAGCGGGAACCACTGCAAAAAGCTGCCACCACCGAAAAGCACCAGCAGCGCCACGCCCAGCACGAAGCCCGGGATGGCGTAGCCCACCAGCACGATGATGCTCGAGACGAGGTCGAAGCGACTGCCCGCGCGAACCGCTTTGGCGATGCCCAGCGGCACCGAAACCAGGTAGCTCAGGAAAAACGTCCACAACCCCAGGCTGATGGAGACCGGCAGCTTTTCCTGGATCAGGCCCCAGACGTCCTTGTGGTGCACAAAGCTCTGCCCCAGGTCGAAGCGCGCGTAGTCGGCCACCATCTTGATGAAACGCTCATGCGCGGGCTTGTCGAAACCGTAGAGCTTCTTGAGCTCCTCGATCTGCGCTGGGTCCACCCCCTGGCGGCCACGGTAGGCGCTGTCGGCACCGGCTCGTTCCCCGCCCGAGGTGCGACTGGTCAGCTGCGACATCACCTGCTCGACCGGCCCGCCGGGCACGAACTGGATGATGGCGAAGGTCACCAGCAGCACACCCAGCAGCGTCGGCACCATCAGCAAGATGCGTTTGAGGATGTAGGCCCACATGGTCGTCAATGGCTTTCCAGGCTCGTGTTCATTGGCGCCACCAACTGCTCAGCGCCCAGGCATCGGGGCGGTAGTGCGGCGGCGGCTCCGGCATGCCAAAACGGCCACCGCGCCAGGCCACGCGGAAGGTGCGCGAGTACCAATGCGGCACGAAGTAATGCTGGTGTCGCATGACCCGATCGAGGGCGCGCAACACCACCACCAACTCGGTCCGAGTCTTGGCCTGAGCAACCTTCTCGAGCAGGGCATCGACCACCGGATCCTTCACGCCGATCAGGTTGCTTGAGCCTTCGAGGTCACGCTGGGACGAGTGGTAGTACTGCCGCAAC
Source organism: Comamonadaceae bacterium 2PF (assembly GCA_005502875.1). Classification (GTDB taxonomy): domain Bacteria; phylum Pseudomonadota; class Gammaproteobacteria; order Burkholderiales; family Burkholderiaceae_C; genus Aquabacterium. The sequence continues at coordinate 51,740 of SCMV01000020.1, forward strand.
TCGGCACCTGGGACCTCTTGACCGGGCAAGGCCAGGCTGACCATCTCGTACTCGAAGCGCTTCATGCGCTTTTCATAGACGGCGTAGTCGACCACGCGGTATTGCGCCTGGATGCCGAGCTTTTCGAGGTTGCGCAACAGCGGCGTGACCACGCGCCCCATGCTGGGTGAGTTGTCCAGGAATTCGATGGTGAAGGCCTGCCCTTGGGCGTTGCGCAACACGCCATCCTGCAGCTTCCAGCCGGCGGCGGCCAGCAGGTCGCGGGCCTGGCGCAGGTTCGCTCGCAGCGAGCCCGGCGGGCTGGTGACCGGGGGCATGGGCACCGGCTGGCTCAGCACGGCTGGCTCCAGGCTGCGACGCCAGGGCGCCAACAGGTCCAGCTCGTCCGGCGTTGGCAAGCCCTTGGCCTCGTAATCGCTGTTGGTGAAGTAGCTGGTGATGCGCGAATAGATGCCGTAGAAAAGCTGACGGTTCATCCACTCGAAATCCATGGCCAGGCCGATGGCCTGACGCACGCGCGCATCCTGGAACTTGTCCAGGCGCGTGTTGAAAATGAAGCCCTGAAAATTGGCCGCATTGCGGTGAGGCAACGTCTTCTTGACCAGCTCACCCGAGTCGAAGCGCTTGCCCTTGTAGGCCCGCACCCAGTCCTTGGAGATGTAGGACTCGATGAAATCGAACTCGCCCGCCTTGAACCCCTCGAAGGCCGTGACGTTGTCGAGGTACATCCGGTAGGTGATGCGGTCGAAGTTGAACTGTCCGCGCCGCACATTGAGGTCGGCACCCCAGTACGACTTGTCGCGCTCGTACGTGATGTCTCGCCCGGGCACCACCTTGCCAATGCGATACGGGCCCGAGGCGATCGGGTGCTCGCCCACGACCTGATCAAAGGGCTTCGGTTTGCCGTTGACCATGCCCCATTTGTGGCTGAACACGGGCAGGCTGCCGACCAGCAAGGGCAGGTCCGGGTCAGGGCGTTTGAAATCGAAGCGGATCAAGCGCTCGCCCAGCACCTGCACACCTGCCACGCCGCCAAAATACGCGGCGTATTGAGGCGAGGCCTGTTTGCTGGTCAGCATGTCGAAGCTGTGCTTGACGTCTCGGGCCAGCACGGCATCGCCGTTGTGAAAGCGGGCCTTCGGGTTGAGGCGAAACGTGACCGACAAGCCGTCGGGGGCCACGGTCACGTCCTCGGCCAGCAGGGCGTACGCGGTCGTGGGCTCTTCGAAATTGGTGGTCAGCAGCGTCTCGAACACCAGCGAGCTCAGGCCCGGCGGCGAGGTGCCCTTGAGCGTGAACGGGTTGAACTTGTCAAAGCTGTTGGCGATGACCGGCGCCACCAGCGAAAAGTCACCGCCCTTGGGCGCCTTGGGGTTGACGTGATCGAAATGGCTGAAGCCAGAGGGGTACTTGATGTCGCCGAACTGTGCGTAGGCGTGCGCCCCCCAGGCAGGCGCTGCATGCGACATGCACGATGCAGTCAGCAACGCCGCCGAGCCCCTCAAGGCTGATCGGGCTGCCGCCCACACCCCGCTCATGGTCACCGAGCCCCCGCGCACGCTTGTCGCCCCGGTCACCAGAGCAGGAAGGCATCGCGCCCCTGCACCGAAAGCGTGGCCTGCCGCCCCACAGGCAGACAAACCTTGGTGGGCACATGCCCGAACGGCAGCCCCGTCAGGATGGGCACTGGGCAGACACTGCGCAGGTGCGCGATGGCCGATTTGAGGGTGTAGCCACGGTCCAAAGGCGATTTGCGGTATTCGGTGAAAGCGCCCAGCACAACGGCCTTCTGCGCACCGAGCACGCCAGCCTGGTGCAACTGCAGCAGCGCCCGCTCAACGCGGTACGGGTGTTCGTTGACGTCTTCCAGGAAGAGGATGCCGCCCTTGACCTTCGGGAAATGCGGCGTGCCCAGCAGAGCCTGCACCACGGCCAGGTTGCCACCCCACAGGCGCCCAGCGACCTCGACGCCATCGAAACCGACCTCGGTGCGAAAGCCAACGGCCTCCAGGTCACCAGTCACGGCCTCGACGAAGCAGGCCTGGGTGACGTCATCCCCACCCTCGGGCATGTCAGCCTGCCCAAAATCGCCACAGGCCATGGGGCCAGCCCAGAAGCCTGCAGACACGTTCTCGCCCGGCTTGAGCGGGCCGGCGGCGCCGTGCGCCATGGCGCCCAGCTGCAGGGCCGTGACGTCGCTGTAGCCGACCCAGGCCGTGCCCAGCTCGATGCTGCGCGCCAACTTCGGCCACTCGATCTGATCGAGCAGGCGGCTGAGGCCGTAGCCTCCCCTCGTGGCCAGGACCACCTGGGGTGCAGCATCCGCCACACGGTGGATGGCCGCCAGGCGCTCGGCGTCTTCGCCAGCGAAGCGCTGGTGCTTTTTCAGCGCGGAGGCGTCAACCGAGACATCAAAACCCAACGCCTTGAGCCGCTTGGCTGCCTTGCGAACCGAGGCGGCCTGCGCAACGACACCGGCCGGGCTGTGAATGATCAAAGAAGGACATGGGCTCATGCCCCCATTGTGACCGAGCGTGGCCGCTTCAACCCTGGTGCGATCCCGTCAGTGTTGCGCCATGTGTTGCGCCACCTGCTGGCGACGGCGGGCACGCAGCAAAGCCAACCACTCGCCCAGGCCGGCGACCAGCGCAAGGGCGATGACAACCCAGCGCCCAGCGGCGGTGCCGGGCGTGGTGCGAGAGGACGTGACGCGCATCGTTCGTGGCGGGCTTGCTGCGAAAACGCCACAGTAGGCGGCGTGCGTGTCAGCCCCGTGACAAGCGCATGAGCCGCCGTCACACAAATGCCGCCCTGGACTCGTTAAGGTGAGCCGATCTCCACCGCGCCCCTTCGCCGTGAGCCCCAAGCAACCACTGCCTGAACTCGACGACATCCTCCGCCTCATCGAGCTGGGTGGTGAGCATGTGCAGGCACGCACGCTGTGCCGCGTCGAAGTGGGCGGCAAGGTCTTCGAGGTGCCGTCCATCTCCCTGGGCAATCCTTCGCGAGACGCCCCTGCAATCGGCTACTTCGGTGGGGTCCATGGCCTGGAGCGCATCGGCGCCGAGGTGGTCATCGCTTACCTGACCAGCCTGGTGCAGCGCCTGCGCTGGGACGAGGTGCTGCACCACCAGCTTTCCCGGTTGCGCATGGTTTTCATGCCGCTGGTCAACCCTGGCGGCCTGTGGCTGGGCACCCGCGCCAACCCGAGCGGCGTGGACCTGATGCGCAACGCGCCGATCGAAGCCACCGAGCCCGTGCCTTGGCTGCTGAGCGGTCACCGCATGAGCCCCGCCCTGCCCTGGTACCGCGGCCCGCATGGCGCCCCCATGGAAGCCGAGAGCCAGGCCCTGTGCTGGCTGGTGGACGAAGAACTGTTCGGTCGCCCGTTCAGCCTGGCGCTGGACTGTCACTCGGGCTTCGGCCTGCAGGACCGCATCTGGTTCCCCTACGCCCACACCTGCCAGCCCCTGCCTCACCTGGCGGAGCTGCACGCCCTGCACCGCGTCTTCCAGCAGACGCACGCACACCACAACTACGTGTTCGAGCCGCAGAACATGCAGTACCTCACGCACGGCGACCTGTGGGACCACCTCTACCTGCGGCACGGCCATGAGCACCCGGGCCACGTTTTTTTGCCGTTGACACTGGAGATGGGCTCATGGATGTGGGTCAAGAAGAACCCGCGCCAGCTCTTCAGCCGCCACGGCATCTTCAACCCGCTGATCGCTCACCGACAGCAGCGCGTGCTGCGCCGGCACATGGCCTTGCTCGATTTCCTCGGGCGCGCCGCAGCCAGCCATGGGTGCTGGTTGCCCGAGCCGCAAGACCGCGACCTGCATGAGCGGCAAGCGCGCGCCCGCTGGTACCAGGACAGGCCACGGCGAAGTGCCGGCCAGGGCACCAAACCCGCCACAGCCCCCTCATCAGAGGCTCGCGATGGACCATGACGTCAACATGGGCGCCGGCAAGCCGCTCAAAACCGCAACCGCCATTGGCGCGTCAGCCAGCCCGGAGGCACTTGAGGCCACGCCTGAGGCCGCAGGCACCTGGCTTCTGCTGCGCGGCCTCACCCGCGAGCACGGCCACTGGGGCGATTTCGCCGATCGATGGCTCGCCGAACTGCCCGCCAACTCGCGCGTGCTGACGCCCGACCTGGCCGGCAACGGCGTGCGCTGCCATGACCGCAGCCCTGCCTCGGTGCCTGGCCTGTTGGCATCCTTGCGCCACGACTTGCTGGCACAAGGTTTCGCCCCGCCTTACCGCGTGATCGCGATGTCGTTGGGTGCGATGGTGACCGTCGAGTGGGCGCACCGATACCCAAGCGAGCTCGAGGACGCCGTGCTGATCAACACCAGCTTGAAGCCGCACAGCCCGATCTGGCACCGGCTGCAACCGCGCTGGTGGCCCGTGATCCTGCGACTGCTGATCGGTCGCGCGCCGCCCGCGCAATGGGAACGGACCATCCTGGCGATGACCACGCGGCATCCGCCAGACGCCAACGCCACGCTGGCGCACTGGCTGCGCTTGAGGCAGGCCCATCCCGTCAAGCCGATCAATGGCCTGCGTCAACTGTGGGCCGCCGCACGATACCGGGCGCCGCCCTCGGCGCCATCGGTGCCCCTGCTGCTGCTCAATGGCTCACAAGACCAGCTGGTCCACCCCCATTGCTCGACCGTGCTGGCCGAGCATTGGGGCGCGCCGATCGTCAGGCATCCCACGGCGGGGCATGATCTGCCGCTGGATGCGGGGCCGTGGGTGAGGCAACAGGTGCTGCGCTGGTTGACACAGCGCCAGACGGATCACCCGCCGGGGCCTCGGGCTTGAGCGTGCCCACCGAGCCCATGGTCAGCGCCTCGCCGCCCAGTGCCTCGAGCAGGTCGGGGATCAGCTGAATCAGCTCGCCGGTCGAGATCGCCACGTCGGCCTCGAAGGCCTCTGACGGGTCGACCTTGCCACCGCGAGAAGGCGCGCCTTCGCTCTCGAAGACCACGTCCAGGAAGGCCAGCTTCTTGAGCTGCAACGCCTCGGTCAGCACGAAGGACACGCGCTCGCGCCAGCTCAGCGCCACGCGCGTGGGCACCTTGCCAGCCTGGATGTGCTGCTTGACCTCATCGGTGTCCAGCGGGTGGCGCGCATAACGCACCACCGACTTCATCTCGTCAGGCGACTTCAGCTCGCACTCGCGGTCCACGCTGAATTGATACGGCGGCTCGCCCGTGCCCAGCCAGTGCGACATCGCCACGGCAGGCGACATCTCCGTCTGGATCAGGCTCACGGCCAGGCCGTCCATGGCCTTGACGAGCAAAGTCACGATCTCGTCGGCCTTGGCCTGGCTGCCGCAGTCCAGCACCAGCAGGCGCTGCTTGGGCGCGATCCACACCCAGCTGGTCGCCACCTTGGTGAAGGCCATCGGCAGCAGCTCCAGCAAGGCCTGCTCCTTGAGCTCCTTCGTCTGCTTCTTGCCCGGGCGACGGCCCGTCTGCTCTTCGATCTGGTCTGCGATCTCTTCGGTGCGGCGCTTGACCACCGAACCCGGCACGACGCGCTGCTCCGTCATCAGGCGCAGCACCCATTGCCCACCGATGGCCTCGACCAGCGGCCCGTGCTTCTCGCCACGCGGCTCGATCCAGCCGAACGACTTCTGTTGCGTGAGGCCACAGGGCACGAAGCGCGCCTTGTCCAGTTCGGCCTCCAGCTGGCTGGCCGAGGCCGACCAACCCTCGCCGATGCGGTAGACGATGAGGTTCTTGAACATGATGGGATCCAGACAAAAGAAAACGCCCCTGACGAATCAGGGGCGCTCTTGTTTTGGCGGAGACGGAGGGATTCGAACCCTCGATACGCTTTTGGCGTATGCTCCCTTAGCAGGGGAGTACCTTCGACCACTCGGCCACGTCTCCAACAACAGCGCGGATTCTAGCCCAGAAAACCTGAGCTCATCGGCGTGTTGAACAAAACACACGCCGCGCGAACGCGGCGAGCACGAACCATCAGCAGGCGATCAAGCCTTGGCTTCGTCCAGGCCGAAAGCCTTGTGCAGCGCACGAACGGCCAGCTCCATGTACTTCTCGTCGATGACGACGGAAGTCTTGATCTCCGAGGTGGTGATCATCTGGATGTTGATGCCCTCGTCCGACAGCGTCTTGAACATGGTCGATGCGATGCCGACGTGGCTGCGCATGCCGATGCCCACGATGGAGACCTTGCAGATCTTCGGGTCGCCCACGATCTCGCGCGCGCCCAGCGTGGGCTGCACGTTCGTTTGCAGCAGCTCCAGCGTCTTGGCGTAGTCGCCGCGCGGCACGGTGAACGAGAAGTCCGTCTTGCCGTCGTGCGAGACGTTCTGGATGATCACATCGACGTCGATGTTGGCTTCAGCGACCTTGCCCAGAATCTGGTAGGCGATGCCGGGGGTGTCGGGCACGCCGACCACGGTGATCTTGGCTTCGTCGCGGCTGAACGCGATGCCGGAAACAACGGCTTGTTCCATGTTCTCGTCTTCCTCAAAACTGATGAGCGTGCCCGACTTGGCTTCTTCTTCCAGGTCGATGTCCCAGGGGGTGAAGCTGGAGAGCACGCGGGTCGGCACGCGGTACTTGCCGGCGAATTCAACCGAGCGGATCTGCAGCACCTTCGAGCCCAGCGAAGCCATCTCCAGCATCTCTTCGAAGCTGATGGACTTCATGCGGCGGGCTTCAGGCACCACGCGCGGGTCGGTGGTGTAGATGCCGTCCACGTCGGTGTAGATGAGGCACTCGTCGGCCTTGAGCGCGGCGGCGATCGCCACGGCCGAGGTGTCGGAGCCACCGCGGCCCAGCGTGGTGATGTGGCCTTCGGGGTCAACGCCCTGGAAGCCCGTGACGATCACCACCTTGCCGGCGTTGAGGTCGGCACGCACGCGGGCGTCGTCGATGCTCTCGATGCGGGCTTTGGTGAACGCCGAATTCGTTTTGACCGGCACTTGCCAGCCAGCGTAGCTGATGGCATCCATGCCTTCGGCCTGCAGCGCAATCGACAGCAGGCCCACGGAGACCTGCTCACCGGTGGAGGCGATCATGTCGAGCTCGCGCGGGTTGGCGCGGTCGGAGAGTTCTTTGGCCAGGCCCAGCAGTCGGTTGGTCTCGCCGCTCATGGCCGAGGGCACGACCACGATTTGGTGACCCGCCCGCACCCACTTGGCCACTCGCTTGGCCACGTTGCGGATGCGCTCGGTCGAGCCCATCGACGTGCCGCCGTATTTGTGAACGATCAGTGCCATGTCAGAGGTTGGTGATGCCACCGTGCGCGTGGGGCCGCTCCATCGCTGAACGTTGCTGCCCGCCAAAAATACCGACGCACGGTCGAACCCGCGATTTTAACGCGAGACAGGCGCCCTCGCGGGCATTTCACGCGTCAGGCAGCCAGCGCAAACCCCATTGCGGCACCCCTTCGGGTGCCTGGAAGCGCCCATCCACACCCAGACCAGGCACGAAAACCAGCGACTCGCCCGAGAAAAAAAGCGGCACCGAGCGAGCCCAGGCGGGCACCCCCACGGCCTGGAACTGACGCTTGAGGTCGCGCACCGGGCGCCCTGCCCCCATCTGGAACCCCTCGCCGCCAGAGCGCGCTCGGGCCTGCAGCCCACCCCGCAAGCGCTGCGGCGCCACGCCACCCCGAGCCACCTCCTCGACCCTCAGGCAACCTCGCCAGCCCGGCACCGGCCAGTCCCCTGGCTGGTCGACGCTCAGCACCACCTCGGGCCTGGGCGCCAAGCGATTCTCATCGCCATGGACACCGCCATCTGCCCCGGCCTCAGGCACACAGCGCAGCACACCGCGGTAAAGCGACACACCCAACTCAGGCCATCGGGCACTGCCCTGCCCCGCCAGCGCCCTGGGCACCTCGCGGCTCAACCGATCGACCCAACTCGCGCCGCCCACGCCATGCTTGCCCAGCCAGGCCAGCAACACCTGTCGCCGCTCCGCATCGGGCAGCACCGACCACGACACCGCATTCAAAGCGCCGGGGTCGACCTCTCCCCCCCAGCGCTGCAAGGCCTCGGCCTGCCAGGCGCGCAAGGCCGGCAAGGCGTCCGCCACGCGCTCGGCCGACTGCGCCAGGGTCGACTCCGCATCGGGGAAGGCAGCCAGCAAGGCCGGCCACACGTCCAGCCGCAAGCGATTGCGCGCGAAGCGCCGATCACCGTTGCTCTCGTCTTCAACGAAGCGCAGGCCATGCTGCGCCACGTGGGCTTCGATGGCCTCGCGAGGCAGGTCCAGCCAGGGCCGCACCCAGCGCACGCCGTCACGCCAGTCGTCCTTGGGCATGCAGGCCAATCCGGCCACGCCGCCGCCACGCAGGGCCTGCAACAAAAAAGTTTCGGCCTGGTCACGCCGATGCTGGGCCAGCAGCAGCAGGTCCGCCCCCGCTTCTCGGGCCATGTCAGCCAGGGCCTCATGCCGCAATCGACGTGCCTCGGCCTCCACACTGAGCCCGGCGTCAAGCGGCACGGACACCCGGCGGCTGAGCAGGCTCAAAGGCAGGCCTTGTTCGACCCACTGCCGGCAGGTGGCTTCAGCGTGCGCCAGCCAGGCATCTGCCTGAGGACTGAGTCCATGGTGCACGTGCAGGGCGAACACGTGCAAGCCCGGCACCTCGGCCGCCGCACGCGCCGTCACGTGCAACAAGGCGGTCGAGTCGCGCCCGCAACTGTAGGCCACCGCCAAAGCCGGCATCGGCAGGCCCTTGTTCGCTGACAGCGATCCGAGCGCTCAGTGCTCGGTGGTGTCGTTGAAGCGACCCATGGCCTGCAGGCGCTCGTAGCGGGCCTGCAGCAGGTCCTTGACCTTCAGGTCGGCGACCTGACGGTAGGCATCGTTGAGCGCGCGCTTGAGGTTGGCGCAGGCTTGCTTGTGATCGCGGTGAGCGCCACCCACGGGCTCGGAGATGATCTTGTCGATCAGGCCCAGCGCCTTGAGGCGGTGCGCCGTGATGCCCAGCGCTTCGGCGGCATCCGAGGCCTTGTCGGCCGTCTTCCAGAGGATGGACGCGCAGCCCTCCGGCGAGATCACGGAGTACACCGAGTATTGCATCATCAGCACCTGGTCGGCCACGCTGATGGCCAGCGCACCACCCGAGCCGCCTTCACCGATGATGGTGGTGATGATGGGCACCTCCAGCCGCGCCATCTCGAAGATGTTGCGGCCGATGGCTTCCGATTGGTTGCGCTCTTCCGCGCCGATGCCGGGGTAGGCGCCCGGGGTGTCGACGAAGGTGAACACCGGCAGGTTGAACTTCTGCGCGGTTTCCATCAGGCGCAGGGCCTTGCGGTAGCCTTCGGGGCGCGACATGCCGAAGTTGCGCGCGGCGCGCTCCTTCGTGTCGCGGCCCTTCTGGTGGCCCAGGACCATGCAAGGCTGGCCGTTGAAGCGGGCCAGGCCACCGACGATGGACAGGTCATCGGCGAAATGGCGGTCGCCGTGCATTTCCTGGAAATCGGTGAACAGTTCGTTGACGTAGTCCAGCGTGTAAGGGCGCTGCGGATGACGCGCGATCTGCGTGACCTGCCAGGGCGTCAGGTTGGCGTAGATGTCCTTGGTGAGCTGGGTGCTCTTTTTGCTCAGGCGGTCGATCTCTTCGGAGATGTCGACGGCCGACTCGCTCTGCACATAGCGCAGCTCGTCGATCTTGGATTCCAGCTCGGAGATCGGTTGCTCGAACTCCAGGAAGTGTCGCTTGCTCATGGTGAGGTCCTTCTTGAGGGCGCAACGACGAGGATCACCCGTCAGTACGCCACGGGCAGCGGGTCAAGGCTGCGCCACAGATACCAGGTGCCCACCGTTCGGTAGGGCGACCAGGCTTCGGCCACGTCCCGCGCTTCGGCGCGCGAGACCGGCTCGCCACTGAAATAACTCTGGCTGATGCCCTTGATGAGCCCCAAATCGTCCAGGGGCAGCACGTTCGGGCGCATCAGGTGGAAGATGAGGAACATCTCGGCCGTCCAGCGACCGATGCCGCGGATGTCAACGAGCTCCTCGATGATCAGCTCGTCTTCCATCTCCTGCCACTGTGCCACATGCACCCGGCCTTCGGCAAAATGCCGGGCCAGGTCGAGCATGTATTCGACCTTGCGGGCCGACAACCCGGCTTGGCGCAATTCATCGGTCGTCTTGCTCAACATGGTCAGCGGAGACAGGGGATCGCGGTGGGCCTCGGCGCTCCCGCCCAGGACCACCACCAGGCGCTCCCAGACAGACTGCGCGGCTTTGACCGAGATCTGCTGCCCGACGATGGAGCGCGCCAGGGTGGTGAACGCATCGCCACGGCTTTGCAAACCGGCCGAGCCATGGTCGGCGATCAGCTTGCGCATGACGCGATCGCGCTTGCTCAGGTGCTTGCAGGCCTCTTCCCAGTAGGCAGGCGTGACCAGACCCGACGCCAAAGAGGGGCTGCTGCCCCCGCTGCGAGGGCTGGCTTTGGAAGCGCTGGGCATCAGGCGCTCACCCAGGTGGTGCCCTGCGGGCCATCCTTGAGCACGATGCCCTGAGCCGCCAGCTCGTCACGGATGCGGTCGGCTTGGGCAAAATCGCGCGCCCTCTTGGCGTCGGCTCGGGCCTGAATCAGCGCTTCGATGGCGGCCGCATCCGGCGCACCGGTGCCCGAGCCCGCCTGCAGGTAAGCCTGCGGCGACTGCTGCAACACCCCCAACACCGATGCCAGGGCCTTGAGCAGTCGAGCCACATCACCCGAGCGCGAGCGGTTGAGCTCAGCCGCCAGGTCGAAAAGCACCGACAAGGCCATCGGCGTGTTCAGGTCTTCGTCCATGGCCGCCTTGAAGCGCGCCGCCTGCGGGTGCGCCCAGTCGATGTCGGCAAGCCCCACCTCGCCCACATCAACGCCGTCGAGCGCCGTGTAAAGGCGGCGCAAGCCGTTGCGCGCGTCGTCGATGCCCGCGTCGCTGAAATTGAAGGGGCTGCGGTACTGCGTGCGCAGCATGAAAAAGCGCAGGGCCTCGCCATCGAAGTGCTTGAGCACGTCGCGGATGGTGAAGAAATTGCCCAGCGACTTCGACATCTTGACGTTGTCGACGTTGACGAAACCGTTGTGCAGCCAGTAGTTGACGAAGCGCTTGCCCGAGGCACCTTCGCTCTGCGCGATCTCGTTTTCGTGGTGGGGAAACTGCAGGTCCAGGCCGCCACCGTGGATGTCGAACTGCTCGCCCAGCAAGGTGCAGCTCATGGCTGAACACTCGATGTGCCAGCCAGGGCGCCCAGGGCCGTAGCTCGACTCGTACTTCGCGTCAGCAGGCTCTTCAGGCTTGGCCGACTTCCAGAGCACGAAGTCCAGCGGGTCCTGCTTGCCGTCGTCCACGGCCACGCGCTCGCCTGCGCGCAGCTGGTCCAGGCTCTTGCCCGAGAGCTTGCCGTAGCCGGGAAACTTGCGCACCGCGTAGTTCACGTCGCCATTCGATGCCCGGTAAGCCAGGCCATTGGCCTCGAGCTTGCCGATCAGGTCGAGCATCTGCCCGACATATTCGGTGGCACGCGGCTCGTGCGTGGGCGGCTCGATGCCCAGCGCAGCGATGTCCTCGTGCATCGCCTTCGTCATTTCGTCCGTGAGCTGGCGGATGGGGATGCCCCGCTCCACCGCACGGCGGATGATCTTGTCGTCGATGTCGGTGATGTTGCGCACGTACGTGACTTCGTAGCCGCTGGCCTTGAGCCAGCGCTGCACGACGTCGAACGCCATCATCATGCGGGCGTGCCCGACGTGGCAGAGGTCATAGATGGTCATGCCGCATACATACATGCGGACCTGCCCCGGCGTCATGGGGACGAATGCTTCGACCTGTCTCGACAGGCTGTTGAAAAGACGCAGGCTCATGTGGGAATGATGGGGTCGGGACCGGGCCCCGCGGCGGGGCGCCGGAGGCGGGTCGGGCTGAGGCGCCGGGCTTGCTCGCGTGAGCCTGCGCGGGGCACATGCCACCGCCAGAGCACAGCGCGCTCCTGGGCGTCGCTCAGATACAATTTGCCGAGTATAGCGGCCGGGCCACAACAAGGCCCGATCTGCGGGTCAGACCGCCGTTTTTCATGTGACGGCGGCTGTTATCCTTCGCATGCTGAGCACGATCGGAAAGCCGACGCCGCGACGGTGGATGGCCCGAGCCAGCAGTCCCTTGTGCCCAAGCCCCTGCCCGAACAACCCTTCTGACATCACCATCCATGCAGACTGAAGTGCTTCACATCGGAACCCGCCTGACCGCCATCGCGGCTCGCTGCATCGCCGCCGCTGCGCTGTCCTTGACGGTGATGGGCGCGCAGGCCGACGACGTCTCCGACGTGCAGAAGCTGCTGGCCGCCGGCAAGAACGCCGAAGCCCTGCAAAAGGCCGATCAGTTCCTGACCGCCAAACCGCGTGACCCGATGATGCGCTTCCTGCGCGGCATCAGCCTGTCCCAGGCCGGCCGCGCGCCCGAAGCCATCACCGCCTTCACAAAGCTGACCGAGGACTACCCGGAGCTGCCCGAGCCCTTCAACAACCTGGCGGTGCTGTATGCGCAGCAAGGTCAGTACGACAAGGCACGCAACGCCCTGGAAATGGCGATCCGAACCAACCCCAGCTACGCCACCGCATACGAAAACCTGGGTGACGTCTACGCCAAGCTGGCCAGCCAGGCCTATTCCAAAGCGCTGCAAATCGACACGCGTTCGGCCGTGGCGCCCAAGCTGGCAATGATCCGGGACCTGTTCCCCAAGGAGCGCAACCAGATCGCCGTGGCTGCTGCCGCACCGACCCCGATGCCGGCCCCTGCCCCGGCGGCCAAGCCGGCCCCCGCACCTGTCCCGAC
>SCMV01000021.1 GCA_005502875.1 Comamonadaceae bacterium 2PF
GCCCCGCCCCCAGGCCAAACCGCTGAGCAGCTACAAGCCCTTCTGGGCCAAGCGCTACGGACCCGCCAAATTCCTGCCCACCACCCGCGCCGAGATGGACGCCTTGGGCTGGGACAGCTGCGACATCGTCATCGTCTCGGGCGACGCCTACGTCGACCACCCCAGCTTCGGCATGGCCGTCATCGGCCGCATGCTCGAGAACCAGGGCTTTCGCGTGGGCATCATCGCCCAGCCCGACTGGACCAGCGCCGAGCCCTTCAAGGCCCTGGGCAAGCCCAACCTGTTCTGGGGCGTGACCGCGGGCAACATGGACTCCATGATCAACCGCTACACGGCTGATCGCAAACTGCGCAGCGACGACGCCTACACCCCCGGCGGCGTGGGCGGCAAGCGCCCCGATCGCGCCGCCACCGTCTACTCGCAGCGTTGCCGCGAAGCCTTCCCTGGCGTGCCGGTGGTGCTGGGCGGCATCGAGGCCTCGCTGCGCCGCATCGCGCACTACGACTACTGGTCCGACAAGGTGCGCCGCAGCGTGCTCACCGACAGCAAGGCCGACCTGCTGCTCTACGGCAACGCCGAGCGCGCCATCGTCGAGATCGCGCACCGCCTGGCGGCCCGCGAGCCCGTCGAGCAGGTCACCGACGTGCGCGGCACCGCCTTCATCCGCCGTCGCAACGACCCCACCGCGCAAGGCTGGTTCGAGCTCGACTCGACCGAGGTCGACCGCCCCGGACGCATCGACCAGCACATCAACCCCTACATGGGCATGTCCGAGGCCGCGGCCGAGCAGGGCCAGAGCTGCGCGCTCGAAGACGCCGGTGCGTTCGATCCGCTCAAGCCGACTGCGGGCGCCAACAGGCCAGCCGACGGTGCCAAGCCGATCAAGCTCGTGCCGAATCCGGCGCTCAAGCGCAAGTCGGCGTCGGCCGAAGCAACCGCGAGCGCCACCGCCGTCACGACCTCCGACAACATGGCTGAGGCAAGCGCTCACGCCCACGACGAGGCCGACGAGCTGGAAGCGCCCACGGCCCATGGCAACGACGGCAGCGCGACCCGCACCGGCAAGCTCGTGCTGCCCGCACGCGATCGCACCGTCATCCGCCTGCCCTCGTTCGAAGCGGTGTCGCAGGACCCCGTGCTCTACGCCCACGCCAACCGCGTGCTGCACCTCGAAACCAACCCCGGCAACGCCCGAGCCCTGGTGCAGCGCCACGGCGAAGGCCCGGGCGCACGCGAGGTCTGGATCAACCCGCCACCCATCCCACTCACCACGCCCGAGATGGACCTGGTGTTCGACCTGCCCTACGCGCGCGCGCCACACCCCAGCTATGGCGAGGGAAAAATCCCGGCCTGGGACATGATCCGCTTCAGCGTCAACATCATGCGCGGCTGCTTCGGCGGCTGCACCTTCTGCTCCATCACCGAGCACGAAGGCCGCATCATCCAGAGCCGCTCCGAAGGCTCGGTGCTGCGCGAAATCGAGGCCATCCGCGACCAGGTCAAAGGCTTCACCGGCGTCATCTCCGACCTGGGCGGCCCCACGGCCAACATGTACCGCATCGGCTGCAAGTCGCCCGTCATCGAGGCCGCCTGCCGCAAGCCTTCGTGCGTCTACCCGGACATCTGCCCCAACCTCAACACCGACCACGGCCCGCTGATCCGCATGTACCGCCGTGCGCGCGCGCTGCCGGGCATCAAGAAGATCCTGATCGGCTCGGGCCTGCGCTATGACCTCGCCGTGCGCTCGCCCGAGTACATCAAGGAGCTGGTGACCCACCACGTTGGCGGCTACCTGAAGATCGCGCCCGAGCACACCGAGCAGGGCCCGCTGTCGAAGATGATGAAGCCCGGCATGGGCGCCTACGACCGCTTCAAGGAGCTGTTCGAGAAGTTCAGCGCCGAGGCCGGCAAGAAGCAGTACCTCATCCCCTACTTCATCGCCGCCCACCCGGGCACCACCGACGAAGACATGATGAACCTGGCCATCTGGCTCAAGCGCAACGGCTTCAAGGCCGACCAGGTGCAGACCTTCTACCCCAGCCCCATGGCCACCGCCACGGCCATGTACCACTCGGGGATGAACACGCTCAAGGGCATCAGCCGCGATGCCCGCAAAGGCGAGCGAGTGGACATCGTCAAGGGCGAGAAGCGCCGCCGCCTGCACAAGGCCTTCCTGCGCTACCACGACCCCAACAACTGGCCGCTGCTGCGCGAGGCGCTCATGAGCATGGGCCGCCGCGACCTGATCGGCAACGGCCCACACCACCTGATCCCCACCTACCAGCCGGCCACCGACGGCACCTACGAGAGCGCGCGGCGCAAGAACTCGACCAAGGCCGGCACCAAGACGTCGGTGGTGACCGTGGGGCGGGTGCAGCGCAACGAGGCCCCGCAACCGGCGTCGCAGCGCCGCGCAGGCAAGCAGGCCGAGCACGACCCGCGCGACCTGCCGCAGGTGAGCTCTCGCCGCCCCAGACCGGGCCAGGTGCTCACGCAGCACACAGGGCTTCCGCCCAGGGCGGGCACCGGCCCAGCACGCAAGAAGCCCAAACCGCGCTGAGGGCTGAGCCCTCAGTTCATGAAGGCATCCCACCCCCAGGCCACCGTCAGGCTCACCACGAAAGCACCGCCGATGCCCGTGGCGTAACGCGCACCACCCGCCGCCCAGGCCGCGACGGTGCGCGTGCCCGCATTGACGCTGATGGCCACCAGCGCACCGTGCAGCAGCTCACTCGACGAGACGCCCTCGGCGGCACGCATGCTCCACAGCGCAGCCACCGGGGCATGCGCATCGGCGATCGCCGCGATCGCCACCCCGATCAACAAGCCCGCATCGCTGAGGGCATGCGCCCACTGCACCAGCACCGCCCCGGCCAGCAGCAAACCGCTGACCTGAACGGCCTCTTTGATCCGGAGCATCGATCCGTTGACCCGAGCGGCGATGGCTGGCTCACCCGCCTCCTGTCGGCGCCACAAGGCCAGGCCGATCAAACAGGGCATGGCCGCGCCAACCAGCGCCAGGGTCATCATCTCTGACACGTGCCTGGGCGCCAGCACCCCCCCGATCAGCCAGGCCTGCAACCAGGTCGCGGCCGTGGACAGCACGCCGCCGCACCAGGCCAGCCGCAGCGGCATCTCACCGCTGCGCACCTGGCTGCCCAACGCACTGATGGTGGCCGTGCTCGAGACGAAGCCACCGAGCAAACCCGCCACGGGCACGCCAGCGCGCTGCCCAAGCAGGCGCTGCCCCAGGTGCGACGCCGCCTGCATCAGCAGGATCACCAGCACCAGCATCAGGACGCGGCGCGGCGAGAGGTGGCCCAGCCAAGCAATCGGCTCGGTGGGCAACCAGGGCAGGAGCACCAGCGCCAGGGCCGCGAGCAACAGCCCATCGTGCAGCTCGGTCTCGCTCAGCCAGCTGGTGGCGAACTGGTGCAGGCGGCTTTTCAGGGCCAGCACGCCCGCGAGCACAACCGCCAGCGCAGCGGCCAGCTCGGGCTGGGACACCGCCAGCATGCCGATCAGCGTGGTGGCGATGAGGGCCAGCTCCGTGGTCAGGCCCGGGTCGTCCGAGCGCGATCGCCAATAGGACAGCCCCGCCAGACCCGACACCGCCGCAAGGACCACCGCCGCCACCAGCGGTGACAGCACCTGCCCAGCCGCCCCGGCCAGACACGCAACCAGGAAGGTGCGCAGGCCCGCCGCATGGCGGTCAGGGCCTTCACCCTTGCGCCGCTCGCGCTCGACCCCCACGAGCAGGCCGGCCCCGAACGCCACCAGCAGGCCCACCTGCGCCGACGACCACGTTTCAAGCCACCCCATGCCCTGCCCTTTTCTCCACCACTTGCGACCGGCAGCCAAGCGCTGCGTGCGGGTCAATCCCCGGACGAAAGTATCCAATGCGTTCGCCTTCGCCCCCTGGAAGCGCCCTTGCGCTGCCTTAAACTTCACGTTTTACCAGCGCTGCTGTTCATGAACGCCCCTGCCGCCAACGCCTCCGCCTTGTTCGATCTCAAGAGCGCTTCGCTGACGCTGGAAGCCTTCCTGCTCAAGACCGGCAACCTGACCACGCTGGCACAGGCGCTTGAAGACCGTTTCGGCGCCACACCCGACCTCTTCGACGGCGAGCCCCTGGTCATCGACCTGACCCACCTGGCCAGCCTCGACGTCGCCATCGACTTCCCGGCGCTGATCAAGCTGCTGGGTCAGTACAAGCTCAAGCCGATCGCCGTGCGCGGCGCCACCCGCAAGCAAGGCGAGGCCGCGCGCGCCGCCGGCCTGGTCGAAGCGCCCGACAGCGTCGCCTCGCCCGCCCGCGTCGAAACCGTCGAGGTGGTGCGCGAGGTCGTTCGCGAAGTGCGCGTCGAGGTCCCGGTTGAAGTCGAGGTGCCCGTGGCCGCCAGCACCGTGGTGCTCGACAAGCCGCTGCGCTCGGGCCAGCAGTTCTACGCCAAGGGCGGCGACCTGGTCATCACGGCGGTGGTCAACCACGGCGCCGAGGTCATCGCCGACGGCAGCATCCACGTCTACGCACCGCTGCGTGGCAAGGCCATCGCGGGCGCCAAGGGCAACCGCCAGGCCCGCATCTTCGCCACCGTGATGGAGCCCGAGCTGCTGTCCATCGCAGGCACCTACCGCACCACCGACAACCCGCTGCCCGACAACGTGCGCGGCAAGCCAGCGCAAATCCGCCTCGACGGCGAGCGCCTGGTGTTCGAACCCATTTCTTCCTGAAACCCCTCGCACCGATCCCTGAAAGGACCGCCCTCCCATGGCCAAGATCATCGTCGTGACCTCCGGCAAAGGTGGCGTCGGCAAGACGACCACCAGCGCCTCCTTCGCATCGGGCCTGGCCCTGCGCGGCCACAAGACGGCCGTCATCGACTTCGACGTCGGTCTGCGCAACCTCGACCTCATCATGGGTTGCGAGCGCCGCGTGGTCTACGACCTCATCAACGTCATCCATGGCGAGGCCAACCTGAACCAGGCCCTCATCAAGGACAAGCAATGCGAGAACCTGTTCATCCTGGCCGCCTCGCAAACGCGTGACAAGGAAGCCCTGACGCAGGAAGGCGTCGAGAAGGTCCTCAAGGACCTGGGCGACATGGGCTTCGAGTACGTCGTGTGCGACTCGCCCGCCGGCATCGAAACCGGCGCGCTCATGGCCATGCACTTCGCCGACGAGGCCGTGGTGGTGACCAACCCCGAGGTCTCCTCGGTGCGCGACTCCGACCGCATCCTGGGCATGCTCAGCAGCAAGACCAAGCGTGCGCAAGAAGGCGGCGAGCCCATCAAGGAACACCTGCTGATCACCCGCTACAACCCCAACCGGGTCGAAGGCGGTCAGATGCTCTCGCTCGACGACGTCTATGACATCCTCAAGGTCAAGCTCATCGGCGTGATCCCCGAATCGGAGACCGTGCTCAACGCCTCCAACCAGGGCATCCCGACCATCCACATGAAGGGCACCGACGTGGCCGAGGCCTACAGCGACGTCATCGACCGGTTCCTGGGTCAGGACAAGCCCCTGCGCTTCATCGACGCCGAGAAGCCCGGGTTCTTCAAGCGCCTGTTCGGAGGCAAGTGAACGCCATGGGATTCCTCTCCTTCTTCCTCGGTGAAAAGAAGCAGACGGCCTCGGTCGCCAAGGAGCGCCTGCAGCTCATCCTGGCGCACGAGCGCAACGGTCGCAGCCACAGCCCCAGCTACCTGCCCGACCTGCAAAAGGAACTGGTGGCCGTGATTTCCAAGTACGTGTCCATCAACCCGGACGACATCAAGGTGGCCATGGAACGCCAGGGCGACCTCGAGGTGCTGGAAGTCAAGATCGAGCTGCCCGAAGCCGGGCGCTGAGCCCGCGCCGCGAACCACGGCCCCAGCCGCATGGCGGCCAGGGCCTCTGGCTCGCCAAGTCCCCGCCGAAGCCGGCCCCTCCCTGCAAGGAGGTGGCCGGCTTCGCTCTTGTTGCGGTGCACAATGCTTGCCAAGCAACCACATCGCGGAAGGGCCGAGCCACCATGCGCTACGTCGTTTTCAACCAGAAGGGGGGCGTCGGCAAGTCGACGATCGCCTGCAACCTGGCCGCCATCAGCGCCGCCGAAGGCCTTCGCACGCTGCTGGTCGACCTGGACCCGCAAGGCAACTCCAGCCACTACCTGCAAGGTGCGCCCGCAGAAGACGCCAGCCGCAGCGCCGCCGCCTTCTTCGAGCAGACGCTGCGCTTCACGGCCAAGCCCAGCGACATCCACGACCACATCGTGCCCACGCCCTGGGACAACCTTGACCTGCTGCCCTCGCACCCTTCGCTGGACGAGTTGCACGCCAAACTCGAATCCCGATACAAGATCTACAAACTCAGGGACGCGCTGGAGGAAATCGGCCAAACGTACGACCGAATCTACGTCGATACCCCGCCGGCGCTGAATTTCTACACGCGCTCGGCCCTGATCGCCGCACAAGGCTGCCTGATTCCCTTCGACTGCGACGATTTCTCGCGGCGTGCGCTCTACACCCTGCTGGAAAACGTCCAGGAAATCCGCGCCGACCACAACGAGGAATTGAAAGTCTCCGGCATCGTGGTCAACCAGTTTCAACCCCGGGCCACCTTGCCCCAGAAACTGGTTCAGGAATTGATCGACGAAGGCCTGCCGGTGCTTCAGCCCTACCTGAGCGCCTCGGTCAAGATCAAGGAATCCCACCAGCTGTCACGGCCGATGATCCACCTGGACGCCCGCCACAAGCTCAGCCAGGAACTGTTGGCGCTTCACCAACAACTCAAATCCTGAAGCTCACGCATTGCCGGAAGGCGTTGCATAAGGAGCCTCGGTTGTCCTGCGGTTCAGGAAATGGGCGATGCGCGGCTCGACATGCCGATTGACCCACACACCCACGGCAAACGAGACGACCAGGCAAAGCAACACGCTGATGAGGTGCGCTGCAGCCCCATCGAGCCCGCACGCCTGCACGACGCGACAACCAACGCTGACCACGCCAATGTGAAACAGGAATGTGGCGTAAGACGCGTCTGAACCCGCCCTCACGATCGAGGCCCACCCGCGTTGGAGATCCGGGTAGTTGAACGACCGCACGGCAAGGATCAAGCCACAAAAGGCCAGCCCGTGCGTCAACTCCTCGGTGACTTGGTCGATGAGGCCCTCGTGCCTGGTCACCAGAGCAACGACAAACCACACAACGGCCCACAGGAGCGCCACGCCCCGCCGAACCGCCACCCCTCCCAGGAACTGCCCCAGCACGACCCCAAACCAGAAAATCAACAACCACTGGGAACCCAGGAACGACAGCAGCCAGGTGTCACTGCCCGCAGCGACCACGAACAAAGCAGGCCAGAACCACAAAAAGCCCCCAAGCAGGAAGCGGCTGCACATGGACAGGGCCACCAAACCGTAGGCCAGGATCTCGTACTGGAGCACCCAGGCCGGGTACACGACGGGCGCCCCCGTTCCGCCGACTTCACTGGGGTCCTGGGGCAACAACAGCAATGTCTTGATCACGCCCATGGCGCCGTCAAAGGGCAGGAAGCCGACGACCACGACCGTCGCCAGGCTCATGATGCCAAGAGCCAGCCAGTAAAGCGGGAAAATCTTCTTGGCTCGCTTGAGCAGGAAATCTGCGGCGAGGGCTGTCCCGCCGGCGCGCCGCAGGTACAGCGTGGACATCAGGTAACCGCTGAGGACGAAAAACAGGGGCATGCGAATGTGTTCGATCTCGAACAACCAATCGTGCCCTTGTGGCCCGAAATACTTCGGCGCAGACGCCGTTTTGGAGGCGTGAAAGACCACCACCATGAGGCACGCAATCAGTCGGATGGCATCGAGCCCCAGACTTCGTTTGGCCATGCTGACCCACCTGGAATTTTTTTGATTGATGTCGGATGGCAGGTGAGCAACCCGCCCCGTTGAGCGATATTGCCATCCCGACGCGGATTCGCGATCGATACCATGTAAGCCAAAGATACCTATTCATGCGGGTGTAAGAATCAGCGCGCCAGCACCGAGCACCTGGCCTGCGGAAACACACGGGTGACACCGCCCGCAATCCAGCAACACCCTCGCCACACCACCCTCAATCCGGTGGATCCGAACGCGCCCCAAAGCAGGTTTACAACACAAAACCGTTAAAACCTCACGCTTTTACACCCTTTGTCATTTAAGCTGTTGACACTGTAAGAATGTGTGAAGTCACGGGGAAGCATGCAACCTCGTTGGCTGCCCAGGTTTCACGAGGGTTGCTGTATCCCGGGTTGCGCCCGGTTCAGCGGGTTCGTCACCGGTCTTGAGAGGTGTTGTTCATGTCCAGGCCCACTGTCAGGCTCGACCGTCCCTACAGTCACCAAGTCACCGATACGCAGTTGCTGCCTTTCACCATCCGACTGGCCAATGGTCAGGACGACATCGAAAAGGTCTGCCTGCAGCGCGCCCAGGCTTACGGGCGCCACCAGCCCGATCTGGTCACGCGGCTGACGCTCTCCAAACCCGAACCCGAAGACCTGCGCGAGGACGTGCTGATCCTGATGGCCGAGTCCAAGGACAGCGGCGAAGTGGTCGGGGCCCTGCGCCTGCAGACCAACCTCAACCAGCCCCTGCGCTTCGAGACCGAGCTGCCCCTGCCCGAGCGCTTCAAGGGCAAGCACCTGCTCGAAGCCGGGCGCATGACGGTGCGAAATGGCCCGGAAGGACGGATGGTCCTGCCTGCGCTGGTCAAAGCCGCTTTCGAAATCAGCCACCGGGTGGGCATCGACCATTCGCTGCTGATCGGTCGTGCGCCCATCGACCGCATGTACCACGCCATGCAGTTCCAGGACGTGTTCGACGGTGAAAAGGTCGTCACGTCGGCCCAGCCCGGCGTGCCGGTCACGCTGTTCTACATGGACATCACCCAGGCCGATGCCCGCTGGATTGCCGCGGCCTGCCCGCTCTACGGGTTCATGGCCCAAACCCTGCACCCGGACATCGACATCGACTTCGAGCGGGCAGAGCGCAAGTTCTGCGTGCCCCTTTCGGTGGCGGACCAGCCCGAATTCAGCGAATCCCTCAGCTGACCACCCGAGGCCATGGCCTTGGCCAGAGATCGGGCCAATTTGCGACAGTTTGACGGCGAATCGGCCAACTGCGCGAAAAAGGCAGCGGTTTGATCCGGTGATGCCTGCATTGCACCACTTGAAAAGGGGAATAATGGGGCCCCAATCGCCTCCCCCATTTTGGGGGGAGGCTCAACACCACCCAGCGCAGAGGTGATATGGGGCCCGTCAGAGCAACCATGCAGAACATGTTGCGCACCCTGGGTAACCGAGGGTTTTCGAACGCCTCCCTGGAAACCGAATTCCAGGTGGCATATCGCTCCTACGGCACGCGTTTCCTGTTCGTGTCGTCGATGGTCGCAGCGGTTTATTTCCTGGTCTTTTTCAGCTTCGACTTGCTGACCGGCCACCGTCAGGTGACCGACCAGGTGCAACTGGGCCGACTGGGTTTGTCGTGCGGCCTGTTGCTGTTCGGCTCGGCCACCCGACTGAACAAGGCGTTTTTCACCCGCCACTACACGGCCGCCTTCGTGGCCATCGTCAGCCTGGTCTGCCTGCTGAGCAACATGATCATCACCACGGGTCATTGGCAGGACGACCCGATGAGCCTGCTGTGGGGACTGACATCGGCCACGGTGTTCGCCACGGTCATGGTCTATGGCTTTGCCCGCCTGACCGCGGGCCCCACCTTGCTGATCGCATCGGGCATCGGTCTGCTGGCGCTGGCGTTCGCTCACCAGCAGCCCCAGGCACACGGCGTCGGCTTCCAGCGCATGGTGGTTCACCTGGTGGCGGCCAATGCACTGGGCTACTGCCTGTACCGCTTTTCACTGGCGCGTGAACGCAAGCTGTTCCTGCAATCCAAGCGCAAGAACCACATCGCCGAGCTGCGCCGCACCAAGGAACAGGCCGAGTCGGCCAGCCGCGCAAAAACCGCCTTCCTGGCCAACATGAGCCACGAGATCCGCACGCCCATGAACGGCGTCATCGGGGCCCTGAGCATGCTCAACGATGAACACCTGTCGGAGCGCGACCGGTTGTTCGTCAAGTCGGCCCGGGACTCGGCGCGCAACCTGATGCACCTGCTCAACGAGATCCTGGACTACTCCAAGCTCGACGCGCACAAGGTCCGCCTGTCACCCACGCCTTTCGACCCGTTGAGCCTGATCAGCAGCGTGGCCCATGCCTTCCAGGCCACCGCCGAGCAAAAAGGCATCTGCATCCGTCGCGACTGCCATCACGTCCCCACCGACATCCGCAGCCTGACGGGTGACGAAAGCAAGATGCGCCAGGTTTTGCTCAACCTCGTGAGCAACGCCGTCAAGTTCACGCAATGTGGGGAGGTGCTGCTGAGCCTGTCGGTGCGCAAGCTCGGGCCCGAGATGGCGCGCGTCACGCTCGATGTGTCCGACACCGGCGTGGGCATCCCGCCCGACTCGATCGACAAGCTGTTCCAGCCCTTCTACCAGGTGGAGTCAGGCAGCAACCGCAGCTATGGCGGCACCGGCCTGGGCTTGGCCATCTGCAAACAGATCGTCGACGAAATGGGCGGCGAGATCACCGTGCGCAGCGTGCTGGGCATCGGCACGACCTTCGAGATCGCGGTGGACATGCCCTACAGCACCGAGGCTTTGAGCGAAGCCGAACGGCTGCAAGGTGGCGAGGGCTTTGCCGACACCCACCCCCCTGCCCTGGCCGACCTGCGCCTGCAAGGAGAGGTGCTGCTGGTCGAGGACAACGAGGTCAACGCCTTCATCGCCACGATGACGCTGGAGAGCCTGGGCGTGAGCTGTCAGCACGCCCGCAACGGCGAGGACGCCCTGGCGTTGTTCGGCCAGAGCGCGTTCGATGTGGTGCTGATGGACTGCGAAATGCCGGTGATGGATGGCTACGAGGCCGCTCGCCGCATCCGCCAGATGGAGGCCGCAGACACCGCGCGCGAGCGCACACCGGTCATCGCGCTGACGGCACACGCCCTCAGTGGCGACCGAGAGGTCTGCCTGGCCAACGGGATGGATGACTACCTCACCAAGCCCTTCGACCGCGAGGCCTTGGCCCTGTTGCTGTCTCGCTGGTTGCCCGTGGCGACCAACGCCTGAAGGCGCTGCGCTCAGAGCCTGGACACGGCCGCCACCCCACGGCGAAACTGCTGAGGTGTCATGCCTGACCAGGTCCGGAACGCCCGCGTGAAAACGCTCTGGTCGGTGTAACCCAGCAGCAGCGCGATCTCCATCAGCGACAGCGCTCGATCCGCCAGGTATTGACGCGCCATGTCGAAACGAATCTGGTTGAGTTCCGCCTTGAAGCGGATGCCTCTTTCGTGCATCTGCCGGTACAAGGTGCGCTCGCCCACACCCATTCGACGGGCCACCGCTGCGAAGTCCGCCTCGCCGTCGTGCAGGCAGTGCAGGATGTGGTGGCGCAACTGCGGCAGCAAGGGGTCCCGCGCCTGCATCGACGACAGGATCTGCTCGGCATGGTGCTCCAGCTGTTCGGCAAGGTCAGCATCGCGGTGGCTGTTGAGCCGGTCCAGCAGGTTCAATGGCCAGCGCAGGCTGAGCACGGAAGCCTTGAAGTGAACGGGGCACTGAAAGTACCGCCGGTGCGCATCGCCGTGCGGCGGCTCGGCCTGCGGAAAGGTCACGCCCGTTGGGTTGATGCCCCCTGGTGACGCATGGGTGCGAACCAGGGTCACGATGCCTCCCAGGAACAGCTCGTCGGACACAAGGGGCGCCGGGTTCTGCTCATGACCGAACCAGCGCATCACGAGCTCGCTGCCTTCGACCATCAGGTTGAACTCGATGACGTTGTGCAGCAGGCCCTGAAAGCGACAGTAGCGGGTCAAGGCCTGCATGATGTTGTCGCTGTGCACGGTCAGGTAGCCCAGGGTGCCGACGTGCCGAGGCTGCACGATGCTGGCCACCTCCAGGCCCACCGATGGCGAGCCCGTGAGCTTTTGCAAAGAAGCGAGCAACCCGAACCAGACATCGATGGGCACGCGGGGCGCCTCGCACAGGGCGATCAGGCGAGCCTGTAGCTCCGGCTCCACCACCCCCCGTGAGCGCATGAAGTCCAGCAGGAGGGCCGCCCCGGTGCTGGATGTGTGGATGCGTGGAACGTTCATGAGCGCTGGTGCCGGATGACTGGGAGGAGGCGCAGGCTAATGCCAAACATCATCCCGGATCAATGCATGTCGCACCCGAACCTGCCCCCGTGTTCAAGTGGAGCGGTGTGAGGAAGTCACAAAACTGGCGGTGCTTTGGCGATGAGCGCCAAAGGCTTGCGGGAAATGTCAAGTCCCTGATTCGCACCCGTCGA
The DNA here is from genome assembly GCA_005502875.1 of Comamonadaceae bacterium 2PF. GTDB lineage: Bacteria > Pseudomonadota > Gammaproteobacteria > Burkholderiales > Burkholderiaceae_C > Aquabacterium. Next base: position 12,356 of record SCMV01000021.1, read on the forward strand.
AGAATCTGGACATCGGGCATCGAGCCCGTTTCATCCACCGACCCAAGAAAGACAAGCATGGCCCGCACGACCCGACAAAGCCGCACCGCACGCATCACCTTGAGCATCCTGGGCGCCTGCGCCCTGCAAGGCATCGCCGCCCCCGCCTTCGCGCAGAGCTACACCTGGACGCAGGTGTCTCGCTGGCAGGAAGAAGACCGCTACCTCTCGGGCGGCAACACCGTCTACCGCGAAGAGTTCTTCCCATCCAAGGGCTATGACGTGCGCCCTCACCAGGCCACGCGCACGCTGTTCCCCGATGCGATCGTGGGCACCGGCAACAACCAGGCCACGAGCAACAACCTGTGGGCCGCGCTGGCCACCTCCGAGAACGTGATCGGCAACGGCACCACGCTGACCCGTGCCCGCGACTTCGTCGAAGACTGGGACATCAACTTCATCAACCCATCGGTCAACAGCGTCAACTACTGGTTCGACTTCTACTCGGACAACTCGAGCAACACCATCTCGCGATCCAGCTTCCCTCTCACGCTGGTGAACGGGCCACAGGCAGGCCAATCGCTCATCGGCAACAACAACCTGCTGGCCATGGGCGATGACAACTCATTGTGGCTCGATGCCGACGGCAGCCTGAGCTACTACAACTACCCGACCGGTACGCTGGAGTTCAACTCCACCAAGACCAGCTTCACGAGTGGCCCCAGCGGCTGGCAAGGCAGCACCTTGCTGAGCAAAGTGGGCAACCTGATCGGTTACGAAGAAGGCAACCTGTACTTCCTGGAAGGTGACAACACGGTGCAGGTCTTCAATTACGACCTGACCTACCTGCGCACCGACCAGTTTCGATTTGATGGTGAGCTGGCAGGGCAAAGCCTTGCCGACGTCATCGACGGCAGGGTCGCCAACACCACGTACCTGGGTTGGGACCTGGGCCCTGTGATCGCGATGGTTCAGACCTCTGCGGTGCCAGAGCCATCGGCTTACGCGATGCTGGGTGTTGGCCTGGTCGGCCTGAGCCTGGTGGCCCGACGCCAGCGGGCTCGCACCTCAGCCTGAGTGACTCAAGAACGCAGGCGCCGCCAGATGGACGTCACGCCTGCGGCCACCGCTGCGAGCACCACACCCGCAGCGAAGCCACCCACGCCGTCGGCCAGCATGGGCACCAGCCCGCTCAACGCGCCCCCCACCGTGGGCAGCTCCGCGACGCGGTGCTGGAGGCCGTGCACCCAGTCGTGCACGCCCGGCGCACCGTGCAACAGGATGCTGCCCCCGACCAGGAACATGGCGACCGTGCCCACCACCGACAGCGTCTTCATCATCCGGGGTGCAATCGCCAACAGGGCTCCCCCCGTCGCGCGCGCGATCGCCTGAGGCCGTCGGCTCAGGTGCAAACCAGCGTCGTCCATCTTGACGATGGCGGCCACCAGGCCATACACCCCCACGGTCATGGCCAGGGCCACGCCGCTGACCACCAGCACCTGCTGCGTCAGGGGCGCCAGGGCCACCGTGCCCAGGGTGATGACCACGATTTCGGCCGAGAGGATGAAGTCGGTTCGCACCGCGCCCTGAATTTTTTCGCGCTCGAAGGCCACCATGTCGACCTGCTCGTCGGCAACGGCCTGCGTGAGCGCGGTGTGATGCGCAGCCTCTTCGTCGCGGTGCAACAGGGGATGAAGGATCTTCTCTGCCCCCTCGAAGCACAGGAACGCGCCACCGGCCATCAACAAGGGCGTGATGGCCCATGGCGCCACCAGGCTGATGCCCAGGGCCGATGGCACCAGGATCAGCTTGTTGCGAAACGAGCCTTTGGCAACAGCCCAGACCACGGGCAACTCGCGTTCGGCTCGGATGCCCGAGACCTGCTGGGCATTGAGGGCGAGGTCGTCGCCCAGCACACCTGCTGTCTTTTTGGCAGCAACTTTGGACATCAGCGCGACGTCGTCGAGCACGGTCGCGATGTCATCGAGGAGGATGAGCAGGCTGGACGCCACCTTGGTTTCTCCCTGGTTCTTTGAAGCCCGGATCTTATCGGCTCCACGTCCCCGGGGGCAGAAGGATCACTCACCCGGCATCAGACGGCATCGAAGGCTTCCTGCAGCTCTTCAAACCAGGTGTGCAGGTCGTCTTCGTTGACGTGCAGCCAGCCCAACGCCGTTGCACCGTGGACAACCCAGTCCGCATCCGGGTCGAGCGATTCGTGACGGCGCATCAACCACTCAGCAAGCAGGCCAACCGAGACCAAGGCATTGACATCCGGATCGGCGCTGCGCTCGCCAAGCGCTTCCAGGTCATGGTGAAGGCGGATGGCGGCCGTCACGGAAGGCGCCAGACGCCAAAGGCGAGCCACCAGCGCCCCCACCACGGCGTGATCGGTGCGGTGGTTGGCGTTCTCGGTCTGCACGTAAGAGCGGTCGATGCGCGCACTGGCCTCGACCATCGTGCCCAGGTAGCCCTTGACGCTCTGAGCCATCACCGGCATGCCGACGTGGCAGAACAGGCCATAGGTGTGGGCCAGGTCGGCCGACATGCCCGGCAGGCGCTCCGCCAGGTGAGACATGGCCAGCGCGCGTTTGGTGGATCGCTCCCAGAAGCGCTGAAGCTGTGGTGCGGTGACCTTCATGGCACCACGCGCCAGGAAAGCCGTCATGACCGCCGCGGTGCGCTGCAAGCCCAGGCGGTTCATGGCCTGGCCAATGGTCTGAACCGCTGCACCGCCCGCTGAATAGGCCGGGCTGTTGGCGGCACGCAGGAGGGTGGCCGACATCGCCACGTCGCTGGTGGCGATGCGGGCGACTTCGTTGAGGTCGGGCTCGGCCTCCAGCATGGCCTTTTGCAGCCGGGTCAGCAACTCGGGGCAAGGTGGGATGACGATGTGTTGCAAGGGGCCATTGCGGCGCGCCTTGTCGAGCTCCTGCAGGACAGCGTCGATGGTGGGCAATTCGGTGGCGGTGATCATGGCAACTGCAGGCATTCTGATTCGAGGATATCGGCGCAAACCAGCCCCGACTGAAGCCCAAAGCGCAGGGCTCGGTGGGTGCGTACACTGGCGCCCTTCGACTGGTTCTCATTGTCCCGCTTCAGACCCCATGCAGATCCTGCTCGCGCCCATGGAAGGCCTGCTTGATGCGCCCCTGCGTGACATCCTCACGCGTGCTGGCGGCGTGGACCGCTGCGTGTCCGAATTCATCCGAGTGACCGAGCGCGTTTTGCCCGAACGCGCCTTCCGCCGGATCATGCCGGAGCTCGATCGCGGCGCTCGCACCCCCGCTGGCATCCCCGTGCGAGGACAGCTGCTGGGCTCGGATTCGGCCTGCATGGCCGACAACGCTGCCCGCCTGGCGGAACTGGGCTCGCCAGGTGTGGACCTGAACTTCGGCTGCCCCGCCAAGGTGGTCAACCGCCACGGCGGTGGCGCCTCGCTGCTGCAGGACCCCGAGCACGTGCACCGGGTGGTCAAAGCCGTGCGCGAGGCGGTGCCTGCGCACACCGTGGTCTCGGCCAAGATGCGGCTGGGCTTTGACGACGACGCGCTCGCAGAAGACAACGCGCGCGCCATCGAGGCTGCGGGCGCCAACGAGTTGGTCGTGCACGGCCGCACAAAAGCGCACGGCTACCGTCCCCCCGCTTACTGGGATCGCATCGCCCATGTGCGCGAAGCGGTGGGCATCCCGGTGGTGGCCAACGGCGAAATCTGGACGGTGGATGACGCCAGGCGCTGCCTGCTCGAGAGCGGCTGCAGCGCCATCATGCTGGGGCGCGGCATGGTGGCCGACCCCGGCCTGGCGCTGGCCATCCGAGCCGAGCTGGGCTGGCCGGCCTGTCCGGGCGACGCCGGCCGCACCTGGGCAGACTGGGACGCCCTGCAGCCCTTGGTGCACCGCTACTGGCGGCTCATCCAGCCCCGGGTGGAGCCCAGGCACCAAGCCGGCCGCATGAAGCAGTGGCTCAACTTCCTGCGGCGCCGTCACCCGCAGGCCGAGGAGGCCTACCAGGCGCTGCGCACGCTGAACGATTCCCGTCAGGTCACCGCCTGGCTGGACGCGCACCTCACGCCGCCTTGCGAAGAACCCACCAACACCAGCGGCGTCGGAGACAATCACGCCTGCGCCCCGCAGGCCGCTTGATCGACGCCCCTGGCGCCTTGTCCTGCCCCCTCAGACGCCCGAGCCCCGAAAGCCCCGCCCGATGGCCATCCAATGGTTCCCCGGTCACATGAACGTGACCAAAAAAGCCATCCTCGAACGCATCAAAGACATCGATGTCGTCATCGAGCTGCTTGACGCGCGCCTGCCCGGCTCCAGCGCCAACCCCATGCTGGCCGCCATGACCGGCACCCGGCGCAAGCTCAAGGTGCTCAACAAGCAGGACCTGGCCGACCCGGTGCAGACCGAGGCCTGGCTGGCCTGGTACCGGGCACAAAGCGACACCGGCGCCATTTCGCTGGACGCGGGTGAGCGCGCCCCGGCCCAGCGCCTCATCAACGCCTGCCGCGAACTGGCCCCCAACCGCGGCGGCATGGACAAGCCCCTGCGCGTGCTGATCTGCGGCATCCCCAACGTGGGCAAGTCCACCCTGCTCAACACCCTGGTCGGCAAGAAGGCCGCCAAGACTGGCGACGAGGCCGGCGTGACCCGCATCGAGCAGCGCATCAACCTGGCCAGCGACTTCTACCTGTTCGACACCCCCGGCATGCTCTGGCCCAAGATCCACGTCGAGAAAAGCGGCTACCACCTGGCCGCCAGCGGCGCCGTGGGCAAGAACGCCTACGACGAAGAGGAGGTGGCGCTGGAGCTGGCCAACAGCCTCAAGGCCCCTTACCCTCACCTGCTGGCCGCACGCTACAAGCTCGACGACGTTGACGCCATTCCGGCCATGCACGACGACGCCTTGCTCACCGAGATCGGCCGCAAACGCGGTGCGGTGATGAGCGGCGGGCGGGTCAACATGCAAAAGGCCGCCGAGGTGCTGATCAACGATTTCCGCTCCTCGATCATGGGCCGCATCACGCTCGAAACACCCGAGCAGTTCCAAGCCTGGTGCGCAGCAGCAGAGGCCGCCGAGGCCGAGAAACAAGCCAAGAAGCTGGCGCGCCAGAAGGCAGCCAAACGCGGCACGCGAGACGCCCTGCCCGATGACGAAACCGACGCCGAAGACTGAGCCGACCGCCCACCACCAACCGAGATGAGCCAGCCACGCGCGCCCCTGCTGCCGCCCAACGCCCGCACCACGTCTGCGGCCCCCGTTGGCGCCGAGGCTGAAGGCGTTTTCACCCCGAAAGGCATCGCGCCCACGGCCGAGCAGCGCGCCATCCAACTGGTGCGCAAACCCCACCTCATCATCGAGGCCAACGCGGGCGCGGCCAAAACCACCACGCTGGCACTGCGCCTGGCCCAGGCCCTGCTGCGCGGCGCCGACCCCCAACGCGTGCGCGTGCTCACCTACACCGAGGCCGCGGTGCAGGCCTTCAGCGACGCCATGGCCCGCATCGGCCTGGGCGCCGACGTGCGCCGGCAGGTGCGCGTGCAAACGTTTGATGCCTTCTGCACCGAGCGCCTGCTGGCCATCGAAGGCGCGAGCGTGCCCCTGCTCGACAAATCCGAGCTGCTGCGCCCGCACGTGCTGGCCGCCATCGACCGCGTGCTGCACAACGCCGACGAGCGCCACCCCGAAGAGTTCACCTTCGACGGCCGCAACGAAGCCAGCGTCGAAGGACTGCTGTCTGACTTCCTTCACCTCAAGGGCACGATGCAACTGCAGGTGGAGGCCTCTGATCGCGTGCTCACCCCGAAGCTGGCGGCCGAGCTGGGCCGCGAGTACGCCACGCTCAAAATCTTCCACGCGTACGAGCACATCCGCCGAGGGGGCCACCCTGACCACCCCGTGTTCCGCGCCGAACACGATGCCACCTGTGACCTGGCCCGCCTGCTGACCGACGAAGACGCCTGGATCGGCGTGGGCGCGGAAGGCGAACACCCGCTCGCCATGGGCCTGCACCTCGTGCTGGTCGACGAGATGCACGACACCAACCGCGCCATGTTCACCGTGCTGCGCGAGCTGATGGCGCGCAACCGCGCGGGCTTCGTCGGCGTGGGCGACCGCGACCAGGTCATCCACGCCATCTCCGGCGCCGACGCGCGCTTCATGACCGAGGCCTTCGACCGCGAAGTGGCCCCGGCCACGCGCATGCCCCTGAGCACGACCTGGCGCTTCGGTCAGCGCCTGGCAGACGCCGTCGGCAAGCTGGCGCAAAAGCCATGCGTGGCGCAGCGCCCTGCGGGCCTGGCCGACACCGAGGTCACGCTCATCCGCACCACAGGCGCCAGCGACCTGCGCTTTCACCTGCGCCAGCTCATCACCGAGCGCGTCGGGCTGGACGCCAAGGCGCCGCTCTCGGGCATCGCCATCCTGCTGCGCCAGCCCCACCAGTCGGTCGAGCTGGAGAACCTGCTGCTCGACCACGGCATCGACCACCGCACCAGCGGCTTCTTGCCCTACCTGCAGCGCCCCGAGGTGCTGTTCGTGCGCGGCCTGCACGCCTGCGCCCGCAACGCGCTCGGCCTGATCGAACGCACAGACACGCGCGAAGCCGTGCTGCGCGCGCTGCTGCGCTTTGCGGGCTCGCGCGTGGACACGGGCGACCTCAGCCCCGAACAGGCCGAAGACACCGCCTTGCTTGAAAAGCTGGAGAAGCAGGCCATCAAGGCCGTCTGCGACGACCCCTCGCTCGCGCCCGACTTCCTGAGCAACCAGGTGCTGCGCAACGCGCCCGATTCGATCCGGCCCCTGCTCGAAGACGCACTCGACGTCATCGACAGCGACGACCCAGAGGTCTGGCAACGCCGATTCGTGCGCGTGCTGCAACCGCAGCGCCTGGCCGCGCGCATGATGGTGCGCAAGCAGGACATCGAGCAGGTGATCGGCAACCTCGAAGGCCTGATCCGATCGGCCTCGGGCTACGACCACCTCACCTCGTTCTTCAGGGCGATGAACGAGCGCGAAGTGCGCCAGCACGGCATGCCCAAGAAGCACGCGCTGCTGCTGTCCAGCATCGAGGCGGCCAAGGGCCTGGAGTTCGACCACGTCATCCTGCCGGGCCTCAACAAAGGCGAATTCGCACTCGGCGGCCACTCGGTGGACAATCGCAACCTGCTCTACGTCGCGATGACCCGCGCGCGGCGGCGCCTGACCATCCTGTGCGATGCGGAGCGCCCCAGCGCCTACCTGCGGGACGCCGGTCTGCTCTGACCCGCGCCCTCCCCCACACCACAACAACAAACAAGAAAAGAGACACCATGCCCCAACACGACCACATCAGCATGGCGCTGTTCTGCGACTTCGAGAACGTCGCCCTCGGCGTGCGCGATGCCAACTACGAGAAGTTCGACATCAAGCGCGTGCTCGAGCGCCTGCTGCTCAAGGGCAGCATCGTCGTCAAGAAGGCCTACTGCGACTGGGAGCGCTACAAGGGCTTCAAGGCCCCCATGCACGAGGCCAACTTCGAGCTCATCGAGATCCCGCACGTGCGCCAGTCGGGCAAAAACTCAGCCGACATCCGCCTGGTGGTCGACGCGCTCGACCTCTGCTACACCAAGGCCCACGTCAACACCTTTGTCATCATCTCGGGCGACTCCGATTTCTCGCCGCTGGTCTCCAAGCTGCGCGAGAACGCCAAGCACGTCATCGGCGTGGGCGTGAAGCAGTCGACGTCCGACCTGCTGATCGCCAACTGCGACGAGTTCATCTACTACGACGACCTGGTGCGCGGCACCGCCCGCCGCCAAGGTGCGAACGCCCAGGGCGGTCGCGATGGCGGTGGCAACACCCGCCGCAGCCCCGAAGAAGAAAAGCGCCGCCGCGAAGAGATGGACACGCGCCGCGCCAAGGCCGTGGAGATGGCCGCCGAAACCTACGAAGCGCTGGTCACCGACCGCGACGACGGTGGGCGCATCTGGGCCTCGGTGCTCAAGGAAGCCATCAAGCGCCGCAACCCCGGCTTCAACGAGAACTACTACGGTTTCCGCACCTTCGGCAACCTGCTCGAAGAGGCGCTGGCGCGCGGCCTGCTGGATTTCGGCCGCGATGAAAAGTCGGGCACCTGGGTGGCCCGTGGCAGCGGCGTGCCCAGCGCCCAAGCACGCGCCCGCGCCGACGCCGCAGCCCAGGCCGAAGCGCAGGTCGCCGAGCAGGACGTGGACGTGCGCCTGGCGCCCGAGCAGGAGGCCCCGGCTCGCGTGCAGGCCGAGCCTGCCGACCACGCCGATGACGAGCCGGATGGCAACGTGGCGGCTGAAGCCGGCACGCCGGATGCAGCCCAGGCGGACGAGGGACGAGGCCGTCGCCGCAGCCGAGGTGGCCGTGGCCGCAACAAGGGCGATGGCCGCGAGGCGCGTGCGGAAGGACGCGGCGAAGAACGCACAGAAGCCCGTGGCGACCACCGCAGGGATGAACGAGGCCATGGGCGCGGTGACTCGCGCAACCCGACCGAGCGCCCCCCCCGTGATGTGGCGGTGATCGGCGACGCGCCTGCACCCCGACCCACCCCGGTCGAAAGCCCGCTCCCTGCTCCCACGCCAGCCGACGCCCCGGCGGCCAAGAAGGCGGCTCGCAAGGCCGCGCCTCGCAAAACCGCGGCCAAGACCGGCGAAGCCGCCCAAGCCAAGCCAGCTCGAAAAACCGCCAGGGCCCCGGCGAAGAAATCAGCCAAGGCATCCACCGGCAGCGATCAGGCCTGATCCGGCGCGAGGGCCCGCCTGGCCCAGGTCATCCCCATCGCGGGCAGACGGCCTCGCCCCATCCAGAGCTCGAACCTCGGGCTGCCCTCAGCCCAGCACGCGCGCCCAGTGCTGCGCAAGCGTGGGCAGCACCCCCGCCGGGTTGCCCACCAGGCCCATGTGGCCCAAGCCCTTGAGCACCTCCACCTGCGCATGCGGGTTGACCGCCGCCAGGCGGCGCACCATCTCGCGAGCGGGTGGCTGGGTGCGCTCGCCCTTGACCAGGGTCAGGGGCACCTGGAAGCGGTAGGCATCGAAGGGCTGAGGCTCTTCGAACACCATGCGCACCTCCTGGAACATCTTCCAGCCCACCAGTCGGGCCATGTCCTTGGCCTTGTCGGGCATCGAGGCCCACATGCCCGGGTGGTTCCAGTAATCGACGAAGTTCTCCAGCCAGGCGTCCTGCCCGCCCGTGCTGGCGTCCAGGAAACGATCGGGCTTTTCGGTGAACTCGCGCACCTGCTGCGCGACGTCTTCGGGCAGCTCATCGACCAAGGGCCGCAAGGCGCCGAACAGCACCGGTTCGTACAGCCACAGCGACTTCACCGGCACCTCGGGGTCCAGCGCCAGCGTCAGCGCCACCAGCCCGCCATAAGAATGCCCGCCCAGGTGCACACCCGTCGTGCCCGCAGGGATCTGCGCCTTGATGTGGGCCGCTTCTTCGGCCACCGTCACCTTCGTGCCACGCGCCACCAGGTCAGGCAGGCTGTAGCCGCGGTTGGTGGGCGTCAGGGGCGTGACGCCCGCCGGCAGGTCCACCAGCAGCTTGTTCCACATGAACGGGCCCACCCCGGTGGAGTGGATGAAGAGCGCGACATCGGACGAAGGAGCGGACATGGGGGCCTTTCGGAACTGCTTGCTTGAAAGAAGTAGTTTCGCAGCCTACTCGCTTTACTTGCATGAAGCAAGTAAGATGCACCCACCATGCGACGCACCTCGTTCTCGGACATGAGCTGTTCCATCGCCCGCTGCCTCGAGCAGGTGGGCGACGGCTGGACGCTGCTCATCGTCCGCGAGGCCTTCTTCGGCACCCGCCGCTTCGGCGAGTTCCAGTCGCACCTGGGCATCGCGCCCAACGTGCTCACCGCGCGGCTGCAAGGCCTGGTGCAGGACGGCATCCTGCAGGCAATGGCCGAGAGCGAGAACGGCCGAGTGCTCGGCTACCGGCTCACCGACAAGGGCCGCGACCTCTTCCCCATCGTCATCGCGCTGATGCAATGGGGCGACCGCCACGCCCCGGCCCCCGAAGGCCCGCCCGTGCAGGTGGTCGATCGCCAGGAGGGGCGCCCCATCGCCACGCTGCAAGTGCAGGCGGCAGACGGGCGCGTGCTGCAGGCCCGCGACGTGCAAGTGCGCCCCAGCTGAAACAAATTGCGTGCCGCGTAGGCCTTGGCTGACAAACAGCCACGGCCTCGTCTTGCTTCCTTGGCGCCGCTCAATGGGCACAGTGAACCCGTGACCAACAGGTCACACGGGCGCTTCGGCACCCGCCGTTCATCACAACAGAGGAACCCACATGAAGCGACACATTGCCCTCCTGCCCATCGCCCTGACACTTGGCTTTTTGCAGCACGTTCAGGCGGCCAACCCGGCCCCGATCACCGAAGAGGTCTACAAGCTCGCCAAGGACGACCTGGAACAACACTACGCACGCGAAAAACTCACCTGCGACAGCGTCACCGGCAACGCCAAAGACATCTGCCAGGCCGAGGTGACCGGCGCCGAGAAGGTGGCCCAGGCCCGCCTGAAGGCCCAGCACACCGGCAAGCAGGCCGACAAGGATGCGGCCACCGAAGCCGGCATCAACGCCCGCCACAAGATCGCCAAGGAGCGTTGCGACGACCTGCAAGGCAACCAGAAGGACGTCTGTGAAAAGCAGGCCAAGGCCGAGCACGACAAGGCGATGGTCAGCCTGAAGGCGCGCCAGGAGATCAAGGAGATCCGTGACGAAGCGGCGCAAAAGAAGCGCGATGCCGAACTGAAGGTGGCGCAAGAGCGCTGCGACGGCCTGGCCGGCTCGGCCAAGGACGCCTGCCATGCCTCGGCCAAGGCTCGCTTCAACGTCAACTGACGCGCCTGAAGCCCCAGGGCCCGCACGGGCTCAGCGTGGTCTTGCGTGCCTCATCCAGAGGCCACCGCAAGGCCACGTGGCGTGAGCCTTGCTCAGGGTCGCTCACTGAACGGTGTAGCCGCCGTCCACCACCCAGCCCTGCCCGCTCACGTAGCTGGCAGCGGCCGACAGCAGGAAGGCCACCACCTCGGCGACCTCTCGGGGCTGGCCCGCTCGCCCGGCCGGCGAGCCGCTCATCATGCCGTGCAGGTTTTCTCGGCCGCCGAATCCCTGCAGCGCCATGGGCGTCTCGATGGGCCCGGGCAGCACGGCGTTGACGCGGATGCCCTGTTTGAAATACTCCAGCGCCGCCGTCTGGGTCAGGCCCATGACGGCGTGCTTGCTCGCGTTGTAGTGCGCGATGCCAGGAAAGCCGATCTGCGCCACGATGGAGGCGTTGTTGACGATGGCACCGCCACCGGTTTTCAGCATCGCCGCGATCTGGTGCTTCATCGACCAGAACACGCCCAGCACGTTGGTGCGCATCACGGCCTCGAAGGCCTCGGTCGGCATCTCGTGAAGCGGCTGGCCCGTGCCCAGCAGCCCGGCATTGTTGAACGCGCCGTCGATCCGCCCGAAGTGCTCCACGGCCTGCGCCACCGCGCGGCTCACGTCGTCTTCGCGATCGACGTCCATGCGCAGCACCAGCGCGCGCCCGCCAGCGGCTTCGATCTCGTTGGCCACGTCAGCGCAGGCCGATTCGCGCCGCGCCGCCAGCACGACGTTGGCTCCGCGCGAGCCCAGCAGGCGCGCGGTGTCGGCGCCCATGCCCGAAGACGCACCGGTGATGAAGAAGGTTTGGCCTTGCATGCCCATGTCTGGCTCCTGATGTGAAAAGGTGGAAAGCAGCACAGCGTAGGCGCGGCACATTCATCGCACAATCCGCCTACCATTCAATGCATTGATGAGCAGGATTCAGCAATGAGCACCCCTCCCCTGCAAGACCTCCAGGCCTTCTCCGCCGTGGCCCGGCTGGGCAGCTTCCGGCGCGCAGCGGTCGAAATGGGTGTCAGCGCCTCGGCCCTGAGCCACACCATCAAAGGCCTGGAGCAGCGCCTGGGCCTGCGCCTGCTTCACCGCACCACGCGCAGCGTCTCGCCCACCGAGGCCGGCAGGCAACTGCTCGCTCGGCTGGCCCCGGCCCTGCAGGACATCGCCTGCGCGCTGGAGGACATCAACGCCTTCCGAGACAGCCCGATGGGCACCTTGCGCATCAACGCCCCACGTGCCGCCTGCCAGTGGGTGCTGCCGCCGCTGGTGAGCTCCTTCCTGCAGCGCCACCCCGGCATGCGCGTGGAGGTCGTGGCCGACGACCGCTTCGTGGACATCGTGGCCGAAGGCTTCGACGCGGGCGTGCGTTTTGGCGAGAGCCTGCAGCAAGACATGGTCGCCGTGCCACTCGGTCCACCCCAACGCTTCGTGGTGGTGGGCTCGCCGGAGCACATCGCCCGCCACGGCCGCCCCAAGCACCCGCGCGACCTGCAGCGCCACCCTTGCATCCGCGTGCGCTTTCCCAGCGGCAGCTACTTCAAGTGGGAGTTCATCAAGCGCCAGCACGCCGTGCAGGTCGAGGTCGACGGGCCCCTGGCCAGCGACGACCTCTCGCTGATGGTGCAAGCCGCCGAAGCGGGCGTGGGCCTGGCCTACACCTACGAGCAGCACGCCCTGCCCGGGCTGCAGGCCGGTCGCCTCGTGACCGTGCTGGACGACTGGTGCCCGCGCGTGCCGGGCTTTTGCCTGTACCACCCCAGCCGCAAGCTGATGTCAGCGGGGCTGCGCGCCTTCGTCGACCACGTGCGCCTCACCCATGAGGGGGTGGGCACAAGCTAGGGGGAGGCCCTAGTTCGCAGGATGTGTCGCGGACCTCGAGTCCCTACCGTTCGGGTGCTGTCTGCAAACCCCAACGAAAGGAACCCATCATGCCCACCCTCACCTTCCAGTCTCCCCTGGTCGCCCTCAACCGCGCCGAGCTGCTCAGCCTCTACAAAGAGTGCCAGCCACGGGTGCTGGTTGTGACCGACACGCTCAACTTCGACCCCAGCCAAGGCTTTGGTCTCACGCAGTTCGTCAACACGCTCAAGGGCTCGACCATCCATGGCATGACGCCCAAGGTGGTGACGGCCAGCCGCAGCGCCGACCCCAACGCCGACATCCCCAACTTCGATTTCAACGACGCCAGCAAGGGCCTCGTCATCTCTCGCTACGACGTCGTCTTCCTGTTCGGGGCCCGATCCGAAGGGGTGAGCGACCTGCCTCCCCCCCAGGTCGAAGCCATCGCCAAGTTCATGGAAGCCGGCGGCGGCGTCTTCGCCACGGGCGACCACCAGACGCTGGGCGCCTCGCTGTGCGGCAACGTGCCGCGCGTGCGCGCCATGCGCCGCTGGAAGGCCGCGCAAACGCCGCCCCACGTGAGCAACACCAACCGCTTCTCGACCAACCTGTCGGGGCCCAACGAGGGTGAAGAGTTCAGCGACCAATCCAACACCGAACCCCAGCGCCTGTACCTGAACTTCCGCACCCAGGCCGGCGGCGTCGGCAGCCCCCACCCGCTGGTGCAGCTCAAGGCCCCGCGTCGCGCGATGGAGGTCTACCCCGACCACCCGCACGAAGGCGAATGCCTGGTGCCGGCCAGCCTGGCGGGCAATTTCTCGGTGGGTGGTCAGTCTGTGCCCGAGTGGCCCAACGACCTCACCGGCGCGGCCTTGTCGCCGGAAGTCGTGGCGATGTCGGTGTCGCATGGCGATGGCTTCCCGGCTGGCCCCACCGGCCCCAAGCAGGCGCTCATCCCCAAGCTGTTCGCCTCCATCGTGGCCTACGACGGGCACCGCGCCAACAAAGGCCGCGTGAGCACCGACTCGACCTGGCACCACTTCATCAACATCAACCTCGATGGCACGGGTGAACCTGGCTTCAACGGTCTGCAATCGCCGGCAGGGGTGGACACGGAAGCGCTCAAGCGCATCCGCGAGCACTACGTCAACCTGGCGACCTGGCTGATGCCCAAGAAGGTGCGCAAGTGCCTGCGCTTCCCGCTGGTGCTCGAAGAGCTCTCGCGCTTCCCGCTGATGGAAGAACTCGAGCTCAAGCCCATCAAGGAAGCCACCGTGGCCGAGTTGACCGAAGCGGGCGCGGCCCTGCTGCAAAGCCTGTCGCGCCGCCTGGCGCCGTGGGAGGTCAACGCCTTCGTGCTGGACACCTTGTCAGAGAGCCTGGGCGAGGCCGAAGCCCTCAAGCTGCTCGATCAGGCCGACGGCGCCACCGCCTTGCGCAACCAGGACATCGCCCACGCCACCACGGGCGGCATGCTGACCGGCGTGGCGTCTCGGCTGGCAGAGCTGCCCACCGTCAAGGAGATCGTGCCGCACCGCACCTTCGAGGCCGCCGCGCTGGAAGGCAGCAAGGTCGCGACCAAGCTGGCGCTCAGCCGCAAGCGCGAGCAGCTCAAGCAGATGGACGAGTTGCTGTCGCGCCTGCAGTCGGCAGGCGAGCTGCGTTGACTTCACGCAGACCGCGATGAAGCCGGGCATCGGGGCGGGCCCCGAGCGGCCGCTTCGAGGCCCCAGGCGCGGTCAAGCCGCCGGGGGCCCTGCGGGCGCGCGCCGTGTCGGGATGCGCCAGACCACCCATGCCCCCACCAGCCCTGCCCCCACCACCAAGGCCGCCAACCAGGGGCGGTGGAGCAGGTGCCAGGCCGACAGCGTCACCATGATCGACATCATGGTGGTGGCCAGCCACTTGACCTTCAGCGGCAGCGAGTGGTTTGCCTCCCAGTCGCGCACCATGGGCCCCAGCCACCGATTGGCCAGCAGCCAGGCGTGCAGGCGCGGCGAGGATTTGGCGAAACAAGCGGCCGCCAGCAGCACGAAGGGCGTGGTCGGCAAGCCAGGCAGGATGGCGCCGGCCACGGCCAGCACCAGCGAAACCACCCCAGCGACAACCAGCAGGCTGCGTTGGAGGCGTCCCGCCACCTGCATCACTTCCAGCTGTCCTTGAGACCAGTGATCTTGTTGAACACCGGCTTGCCTGCGGCGTGATCCTGGCGGTCGGCCACGAAGTAGCCAAAACGCTCGAACTGGAACTTCTGATCGGGCACAGCCGCCGCCAGCGAAGGCTCGACGTAGGCCTGAACCACCTTGAAACTGTCCGGGTTCAGACTGGCCTTGAAGTCCTTGCCACCGGCATCGGGCTGCGGGTCCGTGAACAGGCGGTCGTAGACGCGCACCTCGGCCGCAACGCCATCGGCCACGCCCACCCAGGTGATGGCGGCCTTGACCTTGACGCTGTCGGCGCCCGGCGTGCCGCTCTTGGTGTCGGGCACGACGGTGGCCAGCACCTCGGTGACGCGGCCATCGGCATCCTTGGCGCAGCCGGTGCACTCGATGACGTAGCCGCCCTTGAGGCGAACCTTGTTGCCGGGGAACAGGCGCTTGTAGCCCTTGGGCGGCACCTCTTCGAAGTCTTCGCGCTCGATCCACACCTCGCGGCCCAGCTTGAAGTGGCGCACCGGAGACTCGGTGCCTTCGGGCGGGTGAGGCAACGCGGGCAGCGAGCAAGGCTCCAGGTGGCCAGCGCCCATCACCTCATCCCAGTTGCTCAGCACCAGCTTGACGGGGTCGAGCACGGCCATGCCGCGGTGGGCCTTGTTTTCCAGGTCGTCGCGCAGGGCGATGTCCAGCGTGCTGTAGTCGATCCAGCTGTCAGACTTGCTCACGCCGATGCGCTCGCAGAACAGCTGGATGGCCTCGGGCGTGTAGCCACGGCGGCGCAGGCCGGCGATGGTGGGCATGCGGGGGTCGTCCCAGCCGCTGACCACGCCTTCGTCAACCAAAGCTTTCAGCTTGCGCTTGGAGGTGATGACGTAGGTGAGGTTCAGGCGCGCGAACTCGTATTGCTTCGGGTTCGGGTGCTGGAGCAGGCCCAGCTTGGCCAGGTTGTCGACCAGCCAGTCGTAAAAAGGGCGCTGGTCTTCGAACTCCAGCGTGCAGATGCTGTGGGTGATCTGCTCGAGCGCGTCTTCGATCGGGTGGGCGAAGGTGTACATCGGGTAGATGCACCACTTGTCGCCGGTGTTGTGGTGGGTGGCGCGGCGGATGCGGTAGATGGCCGGGTCCCGCATGTTGATGTTGGGGCTGGCCATGTCGATCTTGGCGCGCAGCACCATCGAGCCATCGGGGTGCTTGCCGTCGCGCATCTCGCGGAAACGCGCCAGGTTTTCATCGGGCGTGCGGGCGCGGAAAGGGCTGTCCTTGCCGGGCGTGGAGAAGTCGCCACGGTTGACGCGCATCTCTTCAGGGCTTTGCTCGTCCACGTAGGCCAGGCCGGCGCCGATCAGCGCCTCGGCCGCGCGGTACATGAAGTCGAAGTAGTTGCTGGCGTAGTAGAGGTGGCTCTCGGCCTGGCCGTTGAAGTTCGAGTCCCAGCCAAAGCCCAACCACTTGACGGCGTCCAGGATGGCGTCGACGTACTCCTGCTCTTCCTTCTCGGGGTTGGTGTCGTCAAAGCGCATGTGGCAGACGCCACCGTAATCGCGCGCCAGGCCGAAGTTCAGGCAGATGCTCTTGGCGTGGCCGACGTGCAGGTAGCCGTTCGGCTCGGGCGGAAAGCGCAGGCGGACCTTGGCGGGGTCTGGCTGGCCGGCCCCGTGGTGGGCGGCGTCACCGGGCGAGCCGGCCCAGCGGCGGCTGGCGTAGGTGCCCTGCTCCAGGTCGCGGTCGATGATGCCGCGCAGGAAGTTGGTGGGCTTGTGGGGAACGTTCGGATCGGTGGCGTCGGTCATGCCCCGATTCTATCGAGGCAAGGCGCCGTGCTCCCTGCAGGCGGCGCAACGAACACATCGCCACATGGCCGCACCAGCGCTTCGTCGGGTATGGTTGGATCCAAACACCCAACCGGAGGGCACCAATGGGCAGCAAATCAGACCGAGCAAAAAGCAACAACCATGGCGATGCCAAGCTGGGTCGCAAAGCCTACGAAGCGGCCCTGGAGCCGATGCAGCTGGAGCTGGCCCAGATGTCGCGCTGGCTGGCCCACCACCACAAGCGCCTGCTGATCATCTTCGAGGGGCGCGACACGGCGGGCAAGAGTGGCGTCATCCGAGCCATCTCCGAGGTGCTCGACCCGCGTCGCTGCCAGGTGGTGGCGCTGGGCAAGCCTTCAGAGCAGGAGCGCGGCCAGTGGTACTTCCAGCGCTACGTGCCGCACCTGCCCGCTGCCGGCAACGTGGTGCTTTTTGACCGCAGCTGGTACAACCGCGCTGGCGTCGAGAAGGTGATGGGCTTTTGCACAGACGAAGAGCACCGCCGCTTCCTGCGCGAAGTGCCTTTGTTCGAACGCATGCTGACCGACGACGGCATCATCGTCTTCAAGTACTGGTTGTGCGTGAACCAGGCCGAGCAGGAGGCGCGTTTCGCCGAGCGGCTGGCCGATCCGCTCAAGCGCTGGAAGCTATCGCCCGTGGACGTGGTCGCGCGCACCAAGTACGCCGAATACGGCAAGGCGCGCAACGCGATGCTCAAGGCCTCGCACACGGCGCACGCGCCCTGGACGCTGGTCGATTTCAACGACCAGCGCCTGGGCCGCCTGACCCTCATCCGCCACCTGCTGGACCACCTGCCAGACCAGAAGGTGCCCGAGCAGACCATCGACATGCCGCCCCTGGAGGGCCGGCCAGGCAAGGAGACCTACCCTGCCGGACATGCGCCGCTGCCGCCTTTCCCCCTGCCGATTCAAACAAACGATTGAATCGGCCACACTGGGAAAAACACGTCGTTTCAAACACCCCCCATTTAAGCGTCAGGCATCAATTCGGCGCGTAAACCCTGTGCGGGAGCGTGGCCGTGGCCCGGGAAGATCCATCCCAAGCCACACCAACCACCTGCCGCCATGCTCACCACCCGCTACCAGAAGGTCCAGACGCTCACGGTCACCGACGTCATCCGCATGCACGCGCTGTTCGAGGCCCACTACGCCAGCAGCCCGCTTGCCACCTTCCTGGACGACCTCTCCCGCAAGGAAGGCGTCTTCGTGGTGCGCCGCCGCAGCGACGCGGAAATCGTCGGCTTCTCGACGCTGGGGGTCTACCGTTTCGGGATCGGCGGCCGGCAGGTCAAGGGCATGTTCAGCGGCGACACCATCATCGAAAGCGCCCACCGCGGCTCGCGCACGCTGCAGCAGGCCTTCGCCTGGAAGCTGTTCATCGAGGCCATCAAGGCCCCGCTGACGCCGCAGTACTGGATGCTCATCAGCAAGGGCTACAAGACCTACCTGCTGATGGCGCGCAACTTCCCCGACTTCCACCCCCGCCGCGACCACCCGAACCCCGAAATGGCGGGCCTGGTGCGCGACTACTGCGAGGCGATGTTCCCCGGCAAGCTGAACACCAGCACGATGCTGCTGCACTTCGGCGACGACGCCAACCGCCTCAAGCCGGAGGTGGCCGACATCACCGACGACATGCGCCGCGATCCGGACATCCGCCACTTCGAGCGGCTCAACCCGACCTGGGAGCAAGGCACGGAGCTGCCCTGCATCGCCCGCACCGACCTGTCGGCCTTCTGCCAGGCCATCGTGCCCTTCCTGCGCAAGGTGTGGCGCAGCAAGGTGGCGGCACGTCGCGCGGCGCCGCAACCCCAGTCGGCAGCTCAGTCGGCCGCTCGTTCGGTCTGAGCCGAACCTGAGGCCGAGTCCTGCACGGGGCTTGGGGCGGCTGCGGCCCGCCTGCCTTCGGCGGCGCGCTCCGCATAGCGGTTGAAGCGCCAGGCGCTGGACTCGATGGTGATGCGCCGCCAGGTCTCGCGCTTTTCGCCCGGGCTCATCTCGGGCCACAGTTGCACCTCGTCGAAGGTGCGCCCGCACCCCTTGCACAGGTCATCGCCCTGGCTGGTCGAGCAAATCGCGATGCAAGGCGTGTCCGGCGTGGTGTCGTACCACTTCAGCCAGGCCTGGTAGGCCGCTCGGGGCATGCTGTCCTCGTCGCACAGCTGCTCGTGGTGGTAGACCATCAGCGCGTAGACCTCGGCGAGCTTCTTGACCTCGTCGGCCAAGCTGATGCCGTCGGGCGATGGCGAGCGCTCGCGCCACCAGTTGATGGCGGACTCGATGTCGGTGATGTGGATGCCGGCCATGGGTGCTTGATCGGAGGCGGTGCGCGAGCAGGTGCCTGATGCCCAAACGGGGATCAAGCCTGAGCGGCCTTGGCGGCCTTCTCGGCTTCGGCCTGGCGCGTGGCCTCGACCAGGCTGGCCAGGGCTTCGGACACGGCGGTGGCGTCCACGCCTTCGGCGCGGCTCACCGGGGCTTCGGCCAGGGCGGCTTCGCCTTCGGTCTTCAGGCGCTTGACCCAGTTGCCCGCTTCGCGGCCATCGGCCAGGCCAAGGCTTTGCAGCAGCAGCGCGCCCTGGTGGGTGGTGAGCTTGAAGTAGAACAGGCCGTCGGCCTCGCGGTATTGCTTGATTTGCGGCAGCGCCTGCTTGTCGGCGGAGGCCTTGGCGGCCGGCTGGGCCACGGCCACCATCTTGCGCAGGCCCACGGCCTGGCGCAGCTCGGCGATGAAGGGCGTGGCGGTGCGGCGAGCCTTGGCAGCGCCGGCCTGCAGCACCTCTTCGATGCGCTCGGGGTGGGCCACCAGCTCGGCGTACTGGGCGCGCATGGGGCCCACGTGGGCCTCGATCAGGTCGACCACGCGCTGCTTGGCGTCGCCCCAGCCCAGGCCGGCGATCAGGTCGCGGCGGAAGGCCTCGCGGGTGGGGGAGTCGGCGAAGGCGTCATGCAGGGTGACCAGGTGCGAGGTTTCCGGGTCCTTGGGCTCGCCAGGCAGGCGAGAGTCGGTCACCACGCGGGCGATGGCGTCCTTGAGGCCCTTGGCGCCGCCTTCGAACAGCGGCACGGTGTTGTCGTAGCTCTTGCTCATCTTGCGGCCGTCCAAGCCGGGCAAGGTGGCCACGCTCTCTTCGATCTCGGCCTCAGGCAGCACGAACAGGTCTTTGCCGCCACCGTAGAGGTGGTTGAAGCGCTGGGCCACGTCGCGCGCCATCTCGATGTGCTGCACCTGGTCGCGGCCGACGGGCACGCGGTGTGCGTTGAACATCAGGATGTCGGCGGCCATCAGCACGGGGTAGCAGAACAGGCCCATGGTCACGCCGTCATCGGGCTCGGCGCCCTTGGCCTCGTTGGCGTCGACCGAAGCCTTGTAGGCGTGGGCGCGGTTCATCTGGCCCTTGGCGGTGACGCAGGTCAGCAGCCAGTTCAGCTCGGTGATCTCGGGGATGTCGCTTTGCGCGTAGAAGGTGACGCGCTGGGTGTCCAGGCCTGCGGCCAGCCAGGTGGCGGCGATTTCAAGGCGCGAGCGGGCGATGCGCGCCGGGTCGTCGCACTTGATGAGGGCGTGGTAGTCGGCCAGGAAGAAGAAGCTCTCCACGCCAGGCTCGCGGCTGGCCGCGATGGCGGGGCGGATGGCGCCGACGTAATTGCCGAGGTGGGGGGTGCCGGTGGTGGTGATGCCGGTGAGGACGCGCTGGTTCATCCGGCGATTTTAGGGGTGGTGGAGTGGGTGTGGGTTTGCTCACGGTTTGAGCAACGGGATGGGGGCGAGGGGGGCCTGCTCCGGGACCACGCTCGCGGGGCACCACCGAGCACGGCATTCGTCACCCCTTGAACACCGACCAAGTGGTTGCCGAGCCATGACACCGCGAATGGGCCCTGCGCAGGCCCCCCTCGCCCCCATCCCGCGACAAACCGTGGCAGGCGGAGAAGGAAGAAGCAGGGCGACGCAAGCGTCGCCCTGCTTCTTCCGCAACCCCCGCAGTGCGCGGTGGTTCGGGTTCGGTGGGTGGGGAGCGTGTGAGCCGGCCCGACATGTGCGGTGTCATGGCTCGGCAACCACTTGGCTGATGTTCAAGGGATGACCTCCGCGAAGCTCGGTGGTGCCCCGCGCAGGGCCGGATCACACGCTCCCCACCCACCGAGCCATGCACCCACCGCCGCACGAAACCCAACATCCAAAACACCCCCGCCCCCGAGAACCTAAAATGCGCGCCTCAACATGAAATCCATCGTCATCCTCATCAGCGGCCGCGGCTCCAACATGGAAGCCATCGTGCACGCCTGCCAGCAAGAAGCCTGGCCTGCCCGCATCGCGGCCGTCGTCAGCAACAAGGCCGACGCCTCGGGGTTGCAGTTCGCGGCCTCGCACGGCATCGCCACGGCCGTGGTCGACCACAAGGCTTTCACATCACGAGAGGCCTTTGACGCCGAACTGGCCAAGGTGATCGACGGTTTCACACCCGACCTGGTGGTGCTGGCCGGCTTCATGCGCATCCTCACCGAAGGTTTCGTGCGCCACTTCGAGGGGCGGTTGCTCAACATCCACCCCTCGCTGCTGCCGGCCTTCCCCGGTCTGCACACGCACCAGCGCGCCATCGAGGCCGGCTGCAAGCTGGCTGGGGCCACGGTGCACTTCGTCACGCCCGAGCTCGACCATGGCCCCATCGTGGCCCAGGCGGTGGTGCCAGTGCTGGTGGGCGACACCGCCGAGCAACTGTCCCAGCGCGTGCTGACCCAGGAGCACCGGATGTACCCGGCTGCGGTGCGCTGGTTTGTTCAGGGCGCGCTCGACCTCACGCCCGACGGGCGGGTGCTGCACCGTCAGCAGGCGCCCCAGTTGCTGGGGCAGCTCTCGCCCGAGGCCTGAGACCTCGGGCCCGACGCTCAGGTCGCGGGCGCGCTCATCGCCACAGGGACCTCGAACCAGAACAGGCTGCCCAGACCTGGCTGACTGGAAGCGCCGATGCGTCCGCCCATGGCGTCGACCAGGCGCTTGCAGATCGCCAGGCCCAGGCCAGAGCCACCGTGGCTCGCGATCGTGCGGTCGCTGGCCTCGCAAAAGGGCTCGAAAAGGTGTGGCAAGGCGCTGGATGGCACACCGATGCCACAGTCCTGCACCTCGATGTGCAACCAGCTCGGGGCCTCCATGCGGCAGCGCAGCGTGACCTCGCCGGCGGGCGTGAACTTCACGGCATTGGCCAGCAGGTTGAGCATCACCTGCTTGATCCGCAAAGGATCGCCCACCATGTCTCCGCAGAAGCCTTCGTTCAGGTCTCGCTCGAGGTGCAGGGTCACGCCCTTGGCCAAGGCCACGGGCAAGACCATGTCCATGGCCTCCTGGGTGACCCGCAGCAGGTCGAATGGCACCTGCTCGACGCGGGTGGTGCGCTCTTCCATGCGCGAGAAATCAAGCACCTCGTTGACCATCTGCAGCAAGGTGGCGCCGCACTGGTTGATCTGCGCGAGATGACGCGACTGCGTTTCGCTCAAAGGGGTCTGACCCATCAGTTGCGCAAAACCCAGCACGCCGTTGAGCGGGGTGCGGACCTCGTGACTGAGTTGCGCGAACAGGCGGGTGCGCTCGAGGTTGGCCTGCTGCAGGGCCTGGAGCATGTCCTCAAGGTGGGCGGTGTGCTCGGTGAGCTCCATCTGCTGGGCGCGGATGGTGGCCTGCTGGCGGCCGATGTCGCGCTGGTAACCCTCGTAGGCGCGCCGCACCACCAGGCCCACGCCACAGCCAATCAGCAGGAAACCGATTTGCAGCAGCGGCATGGGCAACTCGCGCGCGTCCATGTGTGGCTGCAACACAGGATTCAGTTCATGCCACCACATGCCAGCGGCAGCCAGCAGCGTCACGGGCACCCAGGCCACGCCATCGCGCCAGCCCAGCACGTGGGCCACGAACATGGGCCACCAGACGAGCCACCACACGCTGGCCTCGGGCTTTTGCCCCATCCAGATCAGGCTGACCATGACGAGCAGCATGTTGGCAAACAGCGCAGCATGAGCGATGACGCGCACCTTGGCGGCCGCCACACTGGAGCGCATCAGCGGGAAGAGCACACCCACCATGGCGCTGCTCAGGCCCAGGCTCAGGCCGATCCAGGGTTGAGCGCAGAACAGCCCGAAAAAAACGGCAAAGGCCAAGTGCCCCGCCACCGAAACGAACAGCAGGTCACTGAAACGCTGATAAGGAACCCAGGCCGCAGGGGCCGATGGGGAAGGCGGTGATGCCATGGTTACTGCTTACTCCTGGGCCTCGACTGCCACGCCTGATCTCACCGGGATCAGGACAAGGAGACTAGCGCATGGTGAAGCGGTGGTCGGCACGATGCGATGGGGGTTTGCGAGAAACCCCGGCATTGTGGCGCGTCGGGCACGGTCGATTTCGGCCAGCCAACCATGGATGCCGCAGCAAAAGGCAACAAGGCCGCGAGTCGGATCAGCCTCGCATCAAACCGGGATGGCCCGGGTGGCCAGGGCAGCGGCTGCCGCGCGGGTCTCGACCCCCAGCTTCTCGAAGATGTGCTCGAGGTGCTTGTTGACGGTGCGGTGACTCATGCCCAGGATCTCGGCGATGTCGCGGTTGGTCTTGCCGCGCGCCAACCAGGTCAGGACCTCGGTTTCGCGCGGGGTGAGCGAGGCCTGCAGCAGCCGATCGGTTTCAGGCGAGGCGTTGAGCGGCAGCGGGCGCTGCTGCATGCTCGCCTGGGCCAGGGCCTCGCGGGCGGCGCGGGCGTTGCGCACGTGCGCATTCAGTCGGGCCAACACCTCTTCGATGCGGATGGGCTTGACCACGTAATCGACCCCGCCGACTTCAAAGCCAGTGACCACGTCGGTGGTGTCGCTCAGACCGGTCATGAAGATGACCGGGATGGCCTGACCAACGGGGTGGGCCTTGATGCGCTGACAGGTCTCGAAACCACTCCAGCCGGGCATGACGCCGTCGAGCAGGATGGCATCGGGCGTGACGACATCGAGCCGCGCCAGGGCTTGCGGGCCATCGCGGGCCACGAGCACGGTGTAGCCCTCGCCGGCCAGCGCGTCGCACAGCATGCGCAAGGTGTCGGGTGCGTCGTCCACCACCAGCACCGTGCCGGCCCGCGCAGGGGGCGTGGCTGCCTGGGCGGGCGGGGCCTCAACGTCGGGGCTCATCGGCCTGTTCCTCCATCAATTCGGGTGCCAGGTCGGCCTGGATGGCATCGAGGTCAAAGGCCTCCAGCCAGGACTGCAGTTGCCGCCAGCGGGCAGCGTGTTCGGGCGATTCGGTGCGCCAGCCAGCCAGGGACTCGGCCAGGGCCTGGGCGTGGCCACGGCGGGCCAGGCGGTGCAGTTCCCACGCGGCGTCAGGAGGCAGCGGGGCGACCGGGGGTTTGGCGGCCTCGATCGGCACAGGGCACGGCTCGTTGGACATGCCCAAAGACACCAGGCCTGGTTCGCTGACTGGCACCTCGGCCAGCGCGTCGGTCGGGGTCGTGCGCGCTGGTGATGCCTCGGTCTGCCAATGCAGCCCCAACTGCTCGCCCAGCGTGTCGAGCAGCTCGGACTCCATCACCGGCTTGGCCACGAAGGCCTGGGCCTGCGCTGCAGCGAGGTTCTCGGGTCGGTTTTCGAACACGTTGGCCGAGACCATGATCACGGGCACGTCGGTGCAGCCGGCCTGGCGCAGGGCACGTGCCGTCTGCCAGCCGTCCATGTCGTCCATGCTGATGTCCAGCAGCACGGCATCGGGCGGGGCCTCGCGCACGCTCTCCAGGCATTCGTGGCCGCTGGCGGCTTCGCGCACCACGAAGCCCAGGGGCATCAGCATGCCGGCCAGCATCTGACGCTGGATGGGTTGGTCGTCGACCACCAGCAGCGTGCGGCGCGGGCCGCTGTAGCCAATGACGGGCCGGTAGTCGCGGGCGATGAGATCGCTGTGAACATGGTGGGCGCCGTTGGCGTCGTGGGCGTGCCCGCTGACCTGCCAGGCTTGGGCGCCTCGGGTTGACGACAACGCCTCGGGCGCCGGCACCGGCTCGGAGATCTCCCGCAGGTACAGGCGAACGGAAAAGGTGCTGCCCTGCCCCATGGTGCTTTGCACGCTGAGCTCGCCGCCCATCAGCTCGGTGAGCAGGTGGGTGATGGTCAGGCCCAGGCCGGTGCCGGGCTCGCTGCTGCGCCGCCCGCCGCTGCCGCGCTCGAAGGGCAGGAAGATGCGCTCCATGTCCTGCGGCGCGATGCCGATGCCGGTGTCTTCAACCTCGAAGCGCAGCACCTCGCGGCGGGCGTCGAGCCGCAGCGTGATCTGCCCGCGTTCGGTGAAGCGCACGGCGTTGCTGGTCAGGTTGATGAGGATCTGCCGCAAGCGCCGGGCGTCGGCGTGCACCCAGGCGGGCACTCGGCCGCGCGTCTCCAACCGAAAGCCCAGGCCCTTGGCCTCGGCCTGCGGCTTGACCATGCCGACCACGTCTTCCAGGAACTCGATCAGGGGCACCGGCGATGGGTCGAGCCGCAGGCGGCCGGCTTCGATGCGGGCCAGGTCGAGCAAGCCATCGATGAGGCCGCTGAGGTGCTCACCGCTGCGCTGGATGGTGGTCAGCGGGCCGCGGCGCGCACCCACTGGAGGCTCGTCCTTGAGCAGGATCTGCACGTAGCCCATGATGCTGTTGAGCGGCGTGCGCAGCTCGTGCGTCATGCCGGCCACGTAGCGGGTCTTGGCCTGGTTGGCGGCCTCGGCCAGCTCCTTGGCTTGCTGCAGCGCGGCGTCGGTGCGGCGGTGGGCGTCGATTTCCTGCTGCAGCAACTGGTTCTGTCGGTTGGAGTCGTCCTGCGCCATGCGCCGGCTCTCGGAGGCCAGCACCACCCACCAGGCGCACACGGCCGCAGCCAGCAGCAGCAAGGCATAGACCTTCACGAAGGGGCTCTCGAGCGCACCCGGCGGCAAGGTGTGGTCGGCCAGCAGCTCGGGCCGCACCACGCCCTCCTGGTAGTACACAACGCCCAGCACAAAGGCCAGCAAAGCCGCCAGCGACAGGAAGACCACCAGGTAATGCCCGACGCGGAAGTTGATGCGCCGAGACATGTAGGCTGGCAGCACCGAGCTGAGCACGTCGGAGACCTGCTCGGCCGCGCGCGAACGCGTCTTGCACCGATCGTGGCAGCGCGACTCCAGCGTGCAACACAGCGAGCAGATGGGCGCGTCATAGGCCGGGCAGGTGGCCATGTCTTCGGACTCGAAGGCGTTCTCGCACACGCTGCAGTGCACCAGCTGGCCAGGTCGCCAGGGCGTCTGCGGCTGCCTGGCCAGGTAGTAGCGCCCCTTGGTCCACCAGGCGATGGAGGGGGCTGCCACCAAGGCCAATGCCAGCGCGATGAAGGGCGCCCACGGCACCAGGCTCGCCCCCAGCAACCCCGCGTGCGCAGGCACCGCCACGCCCGCCCCCAACAGCGTGGCCCCCAACCCAACGGGGTTGAGGTCGTGCAGGTAGGCCCGCTTGAACTCGACCCCTTTGGGTGACCAGCCCAGCGGCTTGTTGATGACCAGGTCGGCCACCAGCGCCCCGACCCAGGCGATCGCCACGTTGCTGTAGAGCCCCAGCACCCGCTCCAGCGCCCCGAACACGCCCAGCGTCATCAGCAGCACGGCGATCATCACGTTGAAGACCAGCCACACCACGCGCCCCGGGTGGCTGTGCGTGAGCCGCGCAAAAAAGTTCGACCACGCCAGCGAGCCCGCGTAGGCATTGGTCACGTTGATCTTGACCTGCGAGACGATGACAAAGAGCACCGTCACCCACAACGCCACCGTCGGCGAGCCAAACACCTCGCTGAAGCCGGCCAGGTACATCTGCGTGGGCTCGATGGCGTGCTCCACCGGCACCTCGCGCTGCAAGGCCAGGTAGGCCAGGAAGGCGCCGGCCAGCATCTTGAGCATGCCCGGCACGATCCAGCCCGGCCCTGCCACCAGCACCGCCGTCCACCAGCGCACGCGGTTTTCTTTCGTCTTCTCGGGCAGGAAGCGCAGGAAGTCCACCTGCTCGCCCACCTGCACGATCAGCGAGAACGCGACCGTGGCCGCCATGCCGAAAGCCAGCCAGTGGAACTCGCTGTCACCCGTGGCGCGGCCAGCGAGCTGCGTGAACTCGACATAGGCCTCGGGCTTGTGCCAGGCCACCGCGATGAAGGGCAGCACCCACAGGCCCAACCACAGCGGCTGCGTCCAGGTCTGCAGGCGCGAGATCAACGTGATGCCGTGCGTGACCAGCGGGATGATGACCAGCGACGAGATCACGTAGCAGACCGGCAGCGACCAGCCGAACAGCATCTCCAAAGCCAGCGCCATGATGGCTGCTTCGAGCGCGAAGAAGATGAAGGTGAAGCTCGCGTAGATCAGCGACGTCAGCGTCGAGCCCAGGTAGCCGAAGCCGGCGCCACGGGTGAGCAGGTCCATGTCCACGCCGTACTTGGCGGCGTAGTAGCTGATCGGCAGGCCGGTGAGGAAGGTGATGATGCCCACCACCAGGATGGCCCACAGCGCCGTGCTGAAGCCGTGGTTGAGCGCGATGGCCCCGCCGATGGCTTCCAGCGCCAGGAAGGACACCGCGCCGAAAGCGGTGTTGGCCACCCGCATCTCGCTCCACTTGCGGAAGGTGCGGGGGGTGTAGCGCAGGGCGTAGTCCTCCAGGGTCTCGTTGGCGACCCAGGAGTTGTAGTCACGGCGAATGCGAAAAATCTTCTGCCGGGCAACGGACACGAACAGGCTCCAGCTGAAACACCAGCACCCTGGGTGTGCAAGAAGCAGTCCAACCGTGGCCCTGCGCAACGACTACGTTAATTGACGTATTCATGGAAACCCTGGCCCTGCCTAAGGTGTGACCCAAGGCCGCGCCGGGCTCGCTGTTTGAAATGGCATGCACCGGGATGCGGCATCCGAGTCCCGTTGGCAACCCATTTTTGTGCAAGGAGCCTTTCCATGTCGAACCGCGAAGATGACCTGTCCCACAACCGCAGCAGCCGCCGCCGCCTGCTGCAAGGCATGGGCGCCCTGCCCCTGGCCGGCATGGCCGGTGCGGGCGGGCTGGGCATGCTGGCCACCTCGGCCAACGCCCAGTCCTTCCCGACCGCCAAGGTCAACACCACCAAGCTGGCCGTGACCGACACCGAGGTCATCGTCGGTCAGCTGCACTCGGCCACGGGCACCATGGCCATCTCCGAGACCGGCTCCATCCAGGCCGAGCAACTCGCCATCGACCAGATCAACGCCATGGGCGGCATCCTGGGTCGCAAGATCAAGGTCATCAAGGAAGACGGCGCCTCCGACTGGCCGACGTTTGCCGAGAAGTCCAAGAAGCTGCTGGTCAACGACAAGGTCGCCGCCGTTTTTGGCTGCTGGACGTCTGCGTCGCGCAAGGCCGTGCTGCCGATCTTCGAGAAAGAAAACGGCCTGCTGTACTACCCGACCTTCTACGAGGGCCTGGAGCAGTCCAAGAACGTGATCTACACCGGCCAGGAAGCCACGCAGCAGATCATCTACGGCCTGGACTGGGGCGCCAAGGAGAAGAAGGCCAAAACCTTCTTCCTGGTCGGCTCCGACTACATCTGGCCGCGCACCTCCATGAAGATCGCGCGCAAGCACATCGAGTCGGTGGGCAAGCTGGGCAAGGTGGTCGGTGAAGAGTACTACCCGCTGGGCCACACCAACTTCAACTCCCTGATCAACAAGATCAAGGTCGCCAAGCCCGACTGCATCTTCGCCGCCGTGGTGGGTGGCTCGAACGTGGCCTTCTACAAGCAGCTCAAAGCCGCCGGCATCACCGGTGCCAAGCAGTTCCTGCTGACCCTGTCGGTGACCGAGGACGAAATGCTGGGCGTCGGTGGCGAGAACTTCGCCGGCTTCTACAGCTCGATGAAGTACTTCCAGTCGCTGACCAACGACAACAACAAGAAGTTCGTCGAAGCCTTCAAGAAAGCCTACGGTCCGAAGTCGGTGATCGGCGACGTGACGCAGGCCGGCTACCTGGGCCCCTGGTTGTGGAAGGCCGCCGTCGAGAAGGCCGGCAGCTTCGACGTCGACAAGGTCGTGGCCGCATCGCCTGGCATCGAGCTCAAGACCGCACCGGAAGGCTACGTCAAGGTTCACCAGAACCACCACCTGTGGAGCAAGTCGCGCATCGCCCAGGGCCTGCCCGACGGCACCTTCAAGGTGGTTGCCGAGTCGCCCGAGCTGATCGAGCCGAATCCCTTCCCCAAGGGATATCAGTGACCGAGTGAGCGCGCGGGTGGTGCGGTTTGAAACCACCTGCTTCCTGCTGCGGCCCGCGCCAGCGCTGGGCGGGCCGCGCAGGTTTTTTGGCGGATGCGAGGGTGAACAACATGGACATGACACTCAACGACATGCTCAACATCGGGCTCATGCAAGGCTTCGCCGGGCTGAGCCTGTTTTCCGTGCTGCTGCTGATGGGCCTCGGCCTGGCGGTGATCTTCGGCCAGATGGGGGTCATCAACATGGCCCACGGTGAGTTCATGACCATCGGGGCCTACACCGTCTACCTGGGCTCGACACTGACCGAGACCTTCGCGCCCGGCTTGGTGCAGATGTACTTCCCTGTGGCCATCGTCGCGGCCTTCCTGTTCGCCTTCGCGGCGGGCTGGCTCACCGAGTGGGCCCTGATCAGACACCTTTACAAGCGACCGCTCGACACCCTGCTGGCCACCTGGGGCTTGAGCCTGGGTCTGCAGCAGGTCTTTCGCTCCACCTTCGGCCCCAAGGAAGTCAGCCCGACGCTGCCCGACTGGCTGATGGGTTCGTGGGCCCCCGCTGAGGGCCTCGACATCCCCATCAACGGCCTGTTCGTGATGGGCCTGACCGCGCTGGTCACCGCCTTGCTGCTGCTGGCTTTGTACAAGGCCCGCTGGGGCCTGCGCGTGCGTGCCACGGTCAGCAACCGCGTGATGGCCAACGCCATCGGCATCAACACCAAGAAGACCGACCGCCTGACGTTTGCCATCGGCTGCGGCATCGCCGGTGTGGCGGGTGCGGCCTTCACCACCATCGGCTCCACGGGCCCGACCAGCGGCTCGCTCTACATCGTCGACAGCTTCCTGGTGGTCACCTTCGGTGGCGCGGGCAGCCTGCTGGGCACCGTCGCATCGGCCTTCGGCATCGCACAGACGCAGTCGATCTCCGAGTTCTTCATGAGCGGCTCGAACGCCAAGGTGCTCACGCTGATGGCCGTCATCACCATCTTGATGCTGCGCCCGCAAGGCCTGTTCGCCTCCAAGGTCCGCCGTTGAAGTTGGACACGAGATCCAAAGGAGCACTCACATGAACGTTATGCAAGACTGGCTGGCCAAACAAAAGCTCGGCAGCTTCCTGCTGCTGGCCCTGGTGCTGCTGGTGGCCTTCCCGCTGACCCTGGAGCCCTTCCGCCTCAACCTGGTGGGCAAGTACCTGACCTACGCCTTCGTGGCCATCGGTCTGGTCATGCTGTGGGGCCACGCCGGCATCCTCAGCCTGGGCCAGGGCTGCTTCTTCGGCCTGGGCGGCTACATGATGGCCATGTTCCTCAAGCTGGAGGCCTCCGACCCCGAGAGCACCAAAATCCAGTCCACGCCGGGCATCCCCGACTTCATGGACTGGAACCAGCTCACCGAGTTGCCCTGGTGGTGGCAGCCCTTCGACAACCTGGGCTTTGCCCTGGCGGCCGTGGTGATCGTGCCCATGCTGCTGGCCTTCAGCATCAGCTTCGCCATGTTCAAGCGGCGCGTGGGTGGCGTGTACTTCGCCATCATCACGCAGGCCGTGGCCCTGGTGCTGACGGTGTTGATCATCGGCCAGCAGGGCTACACCGGCGGCGTCAATGGCATCACCGACCTCAAGACGATGCTGGGCTGGGACATCCGCACCGACCAGGCCAAGCTGATCCTGTACTACGTGTGTGCAGGCCTGCTGCTGGCCTCGGTGCTGCTGTGCCGCTGGGTGCAGTCGTCCAAGCTGGGCACGCTGCTGCTGGCCATGCGCGACAAGGAAGACCGCGTGCGCTTCTCGGGCTACGACGTCGCCATGTTCAAGGTGTTCGCCTTCTGCCTGGCGGCGGGTCTGTCGGCCATCGGTGGCGCGATGTTCACGCTGCAGGTGGGCTTCATGTCGCCGTCCTTCGTCGGCATCGTGCCGTCCATCGAGATGGTGATCTTCGCCGCGGTCGGTGGCCGCATGAGCCTGGTGGGCGCCATCTACGGCGCGCTCATCGTCAACTTCGGCAAGACCTACTTCTCCGAATCGGCGCCTGACCTGTGGCTGTTCCTGATGGCCGCGCTGTTCATCGGCGTGACCATGGCCTTCCCCGACGGCCTGGCCGGCCTGTGGGAGCAAAAGATCAAGCCCTGGTGGGCCAAGCGCCAGGCCGATCGCAAGGCGCAGGCCGAGCGCATCAAGACCGCGCAAGCCATCTACCCCGAGGTCCCCCCCAACGGCAAGCCACCTGCTGGCGGCGGCGGCATGCCTCCCGGCATGAGCGGCCAACAGGCCTGACCCCCGCACACAACGCATCGACAACCGGAGTCCACACCATGGCACCCAAAGAGTTCGTGCTCTACATCGAAGGCCTGACCGTGTCCTTCGACGGCTTCAAGGCCATCGACAGCCTCAACCTCTACGTCGACAAGAACGAGCTGCGCGTGATCATCGGCCCCAACGGTGCCGGCAAGACCACCCTGCTCGACCTCATCTGCGGCAAGACCAAGGCATCCACGGGCAGCATCCAGTTCAAAGACCAGGAGCTGACCAAGAAGTCCGAGCACGCCATCGTGCGCTCGGGCGTGGGTCGCAAGTTCCAGACGCCCTCCATCTACGAGAACCTCAGCGTCTTCCAGAACCTGGAGGTGTCCTTCCCGCAGGGCCGATCGGTGCTGGGCGCGCTGGCCTTCAAGTGCACCAACGAGGTCAAGGCGCGCGTGCAGGTGGTGGCCGAAGAAATCGGTCTGGCCGACAAGCTCGAGATGGAAGCCGGCCTGCTCAGCCACGGCCAGAAGCAATGGCTCGAGATCGGCATGTTGCTGATGCAGGAGCCCGAGCTGCTGATGCTCGACGAGCCGATCGCCGGCATGAGCGCCAAAGAGCGCGAGCTCACCGCCGAGTTGCTCAAGCGCATCTGCAAGGGCCGCTCGATGATCGTCATCGAGCACGACATGGACTTCGTCAAGCAGATCGCCTCCAAGGTCACCGTCATGCACCAGGGAAAGATCCTGGCCGAAGGGACCATGGACCAGGTCCAGAGCGACCCCAAGGTCATCGACGTTTACCTCGGTCACTGAAAGGACCTCACCATGCTGCAAGTCAAGGACCTTCACGTCGCCTACGGCCAGAGCGAGGCGCTGCATGGCATCTCGTTCGAAGGCAACAAGAACGAGACGATTGCCATCATGGGCCGCAACGGCATGGGCAAGACCACGCTGTTCAAGAGCCTGATGGGCGTGCTGCCCACCAAATCCGGTGAAATCACCGTGGCCGGCAACAACGTCACCAAGGACGAGAGCTTCCAGCGCGTGCGTAAGGGCATCGCCTACGTGCCCCAGGGCCGCATGATCTTCCCCACCCTCACGGTGGAAGAGAACATCCAGACCGGTCTGGAAAACGCCAAGCACAAGCGCATCCCCGAAGAGATCTACAGCCTGTTCCCCGTGCTGTTCGAGATGAAGCACCGCAAGGGCGGCAACCTCTCGGGCGGCCAGCAACAACAGCTCGCCATCGCGCGCGCTTTGGTCACCAACCCCAAGGTGCTGCTGCTCGACGAACCCACCGAAGGCATCCAGCCTTCGATCATCAAAGACATCGCCAAGGCGCTCAACGAGATCCGCAAGCTGCGCGAAATCACCATCGTGGTCAGCGAGCAGGTGCTGAGCTTCGCGATGGACGTGGCCGACCGCCTCTTCGTGATCGAAGGCGGCCGCCTGGTGCACGAAACCACCCGCGCCGACACCGATGCCGAGCGCATCAAAGCCTACCTGTCGGTCTGAGTGCGCCGACCGCACCGCCCCAACGCCTCACTCGTTTGCTGACACCCGTTCGTACCAAGGAGCCAACCATGCCCGAAACCCTGATCAAGGTCGACCTCAAAGACTCCCCCTACAACAACCCGATGGTGCACAACCGCTGGCACCCGGACATCCCGATGGCCTGCTGGGTCAACCCGGGTGACGACTTCATCCTCGAAACCTTCGACTGGACCGGCGGCTACATCCAGAACAACGACAGCGCCGACGACGTGCGCGACGTGGACCTGACCACGGTGCACTTCCTGTCCGGCCCGGTGGGCGTCAAGGGTGCCGAGCCTGGCGACCTGCTGGTGGTGGACCTGCTCGACATCGGCGCCAAGGCCGACAGCCTCTGGGGCTTCAACGGCTTTTTCAGCAAGAACAACGGCGGCGGCTTCCTGACCGAGCACTTCCCCCACGCGCAGAAGTCCATCTGGGACTTCAACGGCATGTTCACCAAGAGCCGCCACATCCCCGGCGTCGAGTTCGCAGGCCTGATCCACCCCGGCCTGATCGGCTGCCTGCCCGACAAGAAGATGCTCGACATGTGGAACGAGCGCGAGGTGGACTTCATCGCCACCCAGCCCGACCGCGTGCCCCCGCTGGCCAACCCACCGTTCGCCAAGACCACCCACGCCGGCAAGGCCACGGGTGAAGTCAAGGACAAGATCGCCGCCGAGGGCGCCCGCACCGTGCCCCCGCGCGAACACGGCGGCAACTGCGACATCAAGGACCTCTCGCGCGGCTCCAAGGTCTTCTTCCCCGTGTACGTGGACGGCGCCGGCCTCAGCGTGGGCGACCTGCACTTCAGCCAGGGCGATGGCGAGATCACCTTCTGCGGCGCCATCGAGATGGCCGGCTGGGTGCACATGCGCGTGAGCCTGATCAAGGGCGGCATGGCCAAGTACGGCATCAAGAACCCGATCTTCAAGCCCAGCCCCGTCACGCCCAACTACAAGGACTACCTGATCTTCGAAGGCATCTCGGTGGACGAATACGGCAAACAGCACTACCTGGACGTGCACGTGGCCTACCGCCAGGCCTGCCTGAACGCGATCGAGTACCTGACCAAGTTCGGCTACTCCAAGGCCCAGGCTTATTCGATCCTGGGCACGGCGCCGGTGCAGGGCCACATCAGCGGCGTGGTCGACATCCCCAATGCCTGCGCCACCCTGTGGCTGCCCACCGAGATCTTCGACTTCGACATCAACCCGACGGCCGCCGGCCCCGTGAAGATGCTCGACGGCAGCATCGACATGCCGATCTCGTACGACATCGTCAAGTGACCGAGGAGCCCCCCGCATGCCCACCTACGACTACGACTGTCCGAGCTGCGGGGGCTTCGACGCCTTTCGCAGCCTGGCCGAGCGCAACGAGCCGGCCGCCTGCCCCGACTGCGGCACCCATTCGCCGCGCGTGTTCGTCAGCGCGCCGCGCCTGGCCTGCCTGAGCAGCGACACGCGCACGGCCATGGACCGCAACGAAACGGCCCGCCATGCACCCATGTCATCGAAGGGCTACCAGGAGGGCGGCTACGCCCGGCTGAAACACCCATCGGGCTGCGGTTGCTGCTCGAGCGGCAGCAAGGGCATCCGCAGCGCGACGGTCACGGCGGCCAATGGCGCCAAGGCCTTCCCGAGCAAGCGCCCGTGGATGATCAGCCACTGACCCCCCCAGGGCCAACAAGTCAGCCCTGAACGAAAAGGCCCGCATCGCGCGGGCCTTGTTCATGCATCAAGCGAGTCGCCTCAGGCTGATCGTTTTTGGCGGCGCGACACGCCCCACACCGTGGCCAGGCCCGCCAGCAGGAGGGCCCATTCGCTGGGCTCGGGTGCGTGGCTCACGCTGCCTGGGCCGCTCAAGGGGCAGGTGCTGCCCTGGCGGCAGGCTGCGAGCTCGGCATCGTTGTAGAAGTTGACCGTCTCACCGTACTTCAGGGCCACATCGCGGATGAAGTCCGCTTGCTCACCGATGAAGCTCCAGAACGACTCATCGCCCAGGTCGGTGTAGCGGCCGTTGTTCTGGTTGTCGCGGGCGTAAGCGGCGGTGCCGAAGATCACGCCCTGGCCCGACGACGTCCAGGACATCAGCGGGCCACCGGAGTCCCCACCTGCCAGGGCCGCACCACCAGGAACCAGGACGGCAGACAAGGTGCCGCCCTTCTCGTCGTCGTAACCGGTGATCTGGGTGTAGCCCATCCAGCGGTTGTAAACACTGCCGCCCTCGATGAAGCGCCCCTCTTCGTGGTGCTGACCATAGCCCACGACCATGGCGCCGTCCCCGAGTTTGGACAGGGCGCTGTCGGACAGCTCGCCCGAGTAAACCGAGTAGGTCTGCGTGGTGGCCGCCAGGGGCGTGTCCAGCACGATCAAGGCCACGTCGCTGTAGGCCTTGTAACCCCCAGCCAGGATGATTTCGTATTTCGGGGACACGACCACATCACCGTTGTGAAGGGTCAGCCCGCGGCTTGCGCCCTCGCCTTCCCATGCGTAGAACATGGAGCGGCTGTTGTCCGTCTTGTTGTCGTAGTTGAAATCGAAACAATGCGAGGACGTCAGGATGAGGCGCGACGACAAGGCCGCGCCCGTGCAGGCCACGTAGTTGCCGGCAGACTGGTTCGCCGTCAGCACATAACCCACGCCATCGAGGTAGCTGAACGAGGAATTGCTGACCGTCGAAGCCGCCGTGATCTCGGCGGAGTCGAAATAGGCCAGCGCCATCGCCTGCCCAGGCAGGAGAGCGGCCGCAGACAGGATCCATCCAAGCGGCAGCAGCGACGACAGGGTCTTCATGGGCATCCCTTCACCCATTCGGGTGAGACATATTTCTCAAGACAGCTAGTAAAGCACTGATGCGGTGCGATTCCAATCCCCTGATCGACCGGGGGCGTTTGAGGCACACCTCAACTGTCGCAAAACTGCCCTCGTCTCCCGGATTCACGGGGCAGGGCAATCCCGGGTGCGCCCCCCCCCTGAGCGAACTCACGCCTCGCGCATGGCCGCCTTGTAAACCGATTGTTTGGGACTGGCCATCACGCGCCGCAGCATGGGCTCGAAGTGACTCAGCGACCGAGTCGGCGCGGCTGGGTCGAACGCTGGATTGTCGTAACGCTCAACGAACTCCGAGGTTCGTTCTGCGTGGGGGTGTCCAGCGAACTGATCGCGCATGTCGCGGTCCAGCCCGATGTGGTGAAAGAAGTTGTGCCCTTGAAAGATCCCGTGGTGCTGCACCATCCAAAGGTTCGCTTCGCTCACGAAGGGTTTGAGGATGGCTGCGGCGATGTCGGGGTGGTTGTAGCTGCCCAGCGTGTCGCCGATGTCGTGCAACAGGGCGCACACGATGTACTCCTCGTCTCGCCCATCGGCCTCGGCCAGCGTGGCGGCCTGCAGGCAGTGGCTGAGCCGGTCCACCGGAAAACCGCCAAAGTCGCCGTCGAGCAGGCGCAGGTGATCCATCACCCGATCGGGCAGGGAGCGAGCCATCTTCATGGCCTCGGGCAGGATCACAGCCCAGTCGGCCTGGGTGCTGTCTTCCATTCGGGTGAAGGTGGCTCGTGGGGCATCCATGGTCAAACTCCAGCAAACGGTGTGGCAGATGATGCCGAGGTTCCAGGCGCGGCATCACCCGGTGAAACGCGGACCAAACGCGGGAACGGTGGCCGAAAAACTCAGGCCAACAGCTTCTGCCAGAACAAGGCGCGCCCCATGCGCGGGTCGAGCTGGTAACCCGCAAAGCCTGCCCGCCGGTAAGCCGCCTGCGCCGACACATTGCCCTCGAGCACCTCCAGGGTGACCTTGCAGCAGCCCCGCTCACGCGCCAGGCGTTCGACCTCGGCCAGCAGTTGCCCGGCCAAGCCCTGCCCGCGGTGCGCCGGCAGCACCACCATGTCGTGCACGTTGAGCAAAGGCTCACAAGCGAAGGTCGAGAACCCCTCCATGCAGATGGCCATGCCCGCTGCGTCGTCGCCCGCAAAGGCCAGCACCACGTGCACGCCATGGCGCTTGCGCAACTCCGGCACGAGGTTGCGCCGCACGTGCTCGCTCAAGGGGCGCCCGCCACCCATCTCGTCGCGGGCGTAGGCATCCAGCAGGTTGACGATGGCGTCGGCGTGTTCGGGGTGGCCGAGGTCGGCCAGGGTGATCTGGGTCCACATGGGCGAGATTGTGCCGCCGCCCCGGGCGGGCTGCGCACAGCCCCAAGCTCACGCCCTGCTCAAAAGCGCGTCTGCAGCGAGCGCAGCAGCTGCTCCTGGAGCGACTCGGCCTGCTCTGGCACGGGACCGGCCGCGCCCACCAGAACCAGCTTCTGATCCAGGTGGCAGCCGACGAACAAGGCGTAGTCACCCTGGCGGGCGAACAGGGCGGCGTCCCCGGTCTGGTCGATCTCGGTGACGCCGGCCTCCTTCAAGGCGTCGGCAGCAAGCTGACGGCATTGTTCGTCACGCAAGCCATGACCCGTGTGAAGGGGCAGCAGGCCGTAAAGCATGGTGGGGGCGTGCTCGGACAGACGCTGGACAGCAGGGCCGGCTGCGGTCGGCATCAACTCGATCAGCCCCTGATCGCCTGACAAGGTGGCGGGCACCGCCTGGGCTGAGGCGGCGCCACCCAACAGCCATGCCTGGGTCGCCCAAGCCGCGACACAGGCCGAGCCCAAGGTGAGCAAAGCCACCATCCAAAGCGGCACGCGTCGCGCGCCAAAGGGCTCTGCACTGGGTGCCACCGGGCGGGCGGGCGGAAACGATTCGGCCATGGGCCACCTCCTGAAACACGGGTCTTGTTGTGTGCCTCGCGCACGACCTGCGTTGGGCCTGCGCTTTCACATCCATTTTGACGTGGAAAGGCCCTGCCGCCCAGCCCCCTGCCCCCTAGAACGAAGCGCCGCGCCTGCGACGCAGCCAGGTGGGCAGCAGCACCAGCCCGCCCAAGCCCACCAGCGCCAACACACCCGGCTCGGGCACCGACGCCACGGCCGTGAAGCCGATGTTCTGGAAGTCCACCTGGGCGTTCGAGCCGGTCAGGAAGGCGCTGACGTAACGCACGTTCAGCGGCGCGGCCAGATCGATGTCCTGCGCGTAGATGGCGGGCGAGCTGCCCAGGGCAGGCTGGATGTCCAACGCCCCCACCTGCTGGTTGGCCGCGTCGAAGAACTTGAAGCTGACGTTGTCCACGTCAAAGCCTTCGCCGTCGTAGTTCCAGAAATGCAGCGTCTGGATGTCGTAGGCTTGACCGAAATCGAACAGCAACTCCAGCCCACCGCCCACGCTGCTGGCGGTGAACCAGATGTGGGTCTGTTGATTGTGGAACTCAGCGGCGTCTGCCGTGGGGGCGTCGATCACCTTGGCGATCGTGGCACCGCCCGAGAACGTGTTGTTGAACGTGCCAGCAGACGTGCCTGCGCCCACGGACACCGCGATGTTGTCCTGATTCAGGTAGACGGACTGCGCCTGAGCTGGCAACGCACTCGCCATCGCCAAGGCGGCGACCAAGGCGGCAGAAAGAGCCCGATTTTTCATGTGGACCTCCCGGTTGATGAGGGATCTCATTCTGATGAGGCGCTTGCCGATGTCAACGACCTGGGCGCGCCGTGCAGACTGCAAACTGGGGGGAGCGCCCCGGGTGTGCACAGCCGCGGAGACGGGCGCCGATCTGTGCCACCAACACCCATCAACGCTCGGCGACCGTCTCGAGCAAAGGCGAGTCGAACAATGCCGACGGCGGCACGACAGGCTCATCCAGGGGCACCTTGCTGCCATAGCGCTCCTTGAGCTTTGACTGCACGGCGGGCGATGTGAGGTCGAAGCTCCTGAGCTCTGACAGCGGCGCCAGTTCGATGCCGGCACTGCCCTTGTAGAGCTTCCACACCAGCTCGGAGCAATAAATGCGCTCGTCAGACCACTCGAAGGTCAGGTCGTAGGGCTTGCCGATGAACCGCTTTGCGTCAAGCTCCATTTGCGCTGCGGCCGATGCCGCCAGGGGTTGCTTGAGGCGCTTGATCACGTAGTGCTGCCCTTTGCCTCGCTTCAGCCAGGTTGGCAGCGAAGTGAGCTTCACAGGCTCCACCGCTTCGAGCACCTTGGGCTGGCCCTTGTCGTGGACCACGACGCCGACATGGCTGTATGCGGAGTGGGTGGCCGCCTGGATGGCTGCGCTTTGGGCCGAAGTCGAGGTGTGAAAGACGATGTCGCCCGTTCGGGGCTCGTACGCCCACGACTGAGACGCGACGAACAGGCCAGCAACAACGGCTGTGTGTGCGAGCTTCATGGTTCCCCTGAAAGTCAGTTTGGATCTGTTCAGCCCTCCCTTGATCTAGGGGTTCGTTCGGGCCGATTTTGTTCATGGCGAGACCCTATCCTATCGGGGCACGTGCTGAGCATGCTGAACGTGCGGCGAAGGCCCAGTGTCGAACACGCAGCCCGCCAAGCAAGCAGCCCCAGGTCACCCCAATGTGATCAAACTTCAACCTAAATAGGGAAACCATGTCCAAACTTTTTGCCCTGAGCGCCTCGCTCGCCGCTTTCGCCATCCACGCCTCGGCTGGCGCCGTCACCATTGATTTCGACTCGCTGGCAGGCGGGCCGATCTGGGCTGGCGAACAAGTCACCACCCAATACCAGTCGCTTGGCGTGACCTTCGAGGACACGCACAGCGGTGGCGCTCGCGCAAACAACACGCTGACGGGCCTCATCGCCGGCGCCAGCGCTCCCAATGTGCTGTGGGTGGACCAAGGCGGCGGCAGCACCACTGGTCAGTACCTCGACATTGACTTCACCTCGTCATTCGATCGCGTCGATGTGCTCTTCGGCACATCGCTGTCGGCCGACTTCACCATGGAGGCGTACGGGCAGGCAGGTTTGCTGGGTTCCGTCAACCTCACGGGCGGCACCATCGTCGGCGACGTGCGCTCCGGCATCGCCACCCTGTCGCTCAATGGCATCACCTCGCTGCGGATGTTCTCTCACTCCGGCAGCAGCTCGTTCAACTTCTCGATTGACAACCTGGTCACGTCGAGCGTGCCGGAACCCACTTCGCTGGCGCTGACCCTGGTTGGCCTGGCTGCAGTGGGCGCCACCGCCGCACGCAAGCGCAAGTAAGTCCCCATCAAACGGGGCTGGATCGTTCAGCCCCGTGCGAGCACAAAAGATGGCTCGGACGCCACATCGCCATGCGACGCTTGATCACGCCACGGGCCTGACAGCGCGCGGCCTGAACATCAACACTGCCACACCAGCCAGAGCCAAAAACAGCTCGTCAGGTTCGGGGACCGACATGGGCAGAGTCCCCGGCAACAAACCTGAGGCCGAGAAAACCAGGCCATCAGGATTGAACAGGCTGACCCTGCCAGCCGTAGAAAAGTCTGCAGTGACCTGGGACAGGTCGCTGGCCTTGACTGGTCGCTTCACGGTGGAAAACACCACAAACTTGACCATCAGGTCATACTCTTGTGGCGCGTAAAGCTCCAGCGTCTTGAAGCCTTTCAAATTCCTGGCAGTCAGGTCGCCCGTCGAGCTCGAGAAGCCTGCACTCTGCTTGCTGATCTGATGGCTGTAGGCCTTGGCTTCGTTCTCTTTGGTGGGGTCGTTGTAGTAGTCGGCAAAGGCAGCCAGCCCGCCCGGTGCGAGCACGAAAACATCAAACGACGCAGTCACACCGCCGTCTAGCAAAGTCCCCGTGTACAGCCCGTCCACCGCCAACTTGACCTGGGTGGGGCTCACACCGAAATCGCCGACTGGCCCGCGTATCGAGTCACCAAGGATGGCGTAACTGAAAACATCCAACGCCGTGCCCGCCAGGGCGGCAGACGACTCCAACGTTGTGTAAGAGCCCAGTACGCCCGAACTGAACGCCCAAGCCTGGGTGCGCGCCACAGACGCATCCCCCGTGATGACGGCGGAGTCCGTGTGTCCCGAGACATTCAAGCTGGCTGAGTAGCCATCTTTGATGATGCTGGGCGTTGCGTAGCGTCGCCCGTACAAGTGAAACTCGGCACCTGTGAGGTATGCAGGAGCGGCCGGCTCGGCCAGCACTTGCCCACCAAGCAAAAGTCCGAACAAAAAGGCTGCAGCGACTTTCATGTCCACCCCCGTTTTCCACGATGTGAACACGCAAGGGGGCGACAGTCAATCAGTCGAGTGATTCAGTGCGCCATTGGGCCAAGAACCCTGATGTCTGAGTTCCAAGGCATCTGCGATGTTGAACAGAAATCAACATCAACGGTGCTTGGCGCAGATGTCGGACGACACGCTGCGGATGGTTTGACTGCAAGCTAAGCCTCATCCAAATCGCCAGGATCATCAGCGCGGTCATCAAACGAGCCTGGCACCCGCTCCTCGCAGGTCTCGAAATGCAGCACGCCCAGCTCTTCCTGCTCATCGAGGTGTGCGAGCAAGGCGTCGATGTCCGCGTCAGGTGGCACGTTGAGCGCCACGAAAGTGGCGTTCGCACGCTCGACCTCGGCGCCCAGGGCCTGCAGGTGTTCGATGCAAGGCGTCTGCTGTTCGCGCTCGATGGCAAAGCTCACGCGCAGCGTCTGGTTGCCGCTGCGCTCGACCACCTCGGTGATCTCGGGCTTGAGCTCAGGCGAAGCTGACACGGCCCGCACGGTGTCACCGAAGTTCAGGCCGTAGGCACAGAACGGCACGTTCTGCAGCTCGTAGAGGTCACCGCCCAGGGGCTTGGCCCAGAAGGACTCGCCCTTGAGCCACCAATGGTTGGGCAGGTCGATGCAGACCTTGGTGAGGTTGTCAGCGGTTTGATTCATGGCATGAGGTGCCTTGCGTCAGGCCCGCTTGTTGTGAAACCACGATGCCAGCAGCACGCCCGCACCACCCGCCAGGGCGCCCATGAACCCGCCGAAGGCCAGCGCGATGGGCCACATCGACGCCCCACCACCCGAGTAGGGCAGCACGAACTCGGAGACCAGAACAACAGCCGGCACCACAGCGCACGATACCAGCCATGAGCGGGCTTCGCGCCGGGTGGCGGTGCACAGGGCTGCGCCCACCACGAAAGCCAACAGCAGTGAC
This sequence comes from Comamonadaceae bacterium 2PF, assembly GCA_005502875.1. GTDB lineage: Bacteria > Pseudomonadota > Gammaproteobacteria > Burkholderiales > Burkholderiaceae_C > Aquabacterium. Next base: position 54,093 of record SCMV01000021.1, read on the forward strand.
AAGTACGCGGCCATGCAGGGGACTCCCAATCTGGTTTTTTTCTGTGCCCCGATTGTGAGCGATGCCGGGTGCCCGGATCTACCGCCAGACCACGATGGCGCGCGCCTAGACGGCGACGACGGCTCAGGCGCCAGCCAGCGCGCCTTCACGCCAACGGCACATACCCCGCCTCGAGCGGCGCGACCACGGAAACGAACATCAGGGGCTCGGTGCTGGTGCACACCACGCCATGCACCTCCCCTTTCCTGGCGACGACGACATCGCCTGGCACCACATTCACGAAACCGCCCTGCTCGTCCGTTTGGTATTGCCCGTGGCCAGACAGGATGGTCCAGGTGTCCTGCCCCTGCGGGTGGGTGTGCGCAGCGATGCGCTGCCCTGGTGCCACGTGCCACGCCACGATGACCGAGTGTTCGGACTCCAGCACCACCGATCGCACGGGCTCACCGTCGGACGGCTGCATGTGCTCGCTGGACTTGTAGACACGTTGGCTGTTCATCTTTTGCTCCATCGTTGACCGGAAGCATGGAGCAAAAACCGCGCCGCACATGGCGCCTGATCAGCGACTCATCGGGTCATGAAATTGAAGATCAGCAGCCCTGAGGCGGCGATCAGGGCCACGAACGTCATGGTCATGCCCGTGACGCGGAAGACGAACTTTTCATTCATCTGACTCATGCCGTGCGCGTGCACGCAACGCCCCACCAGCAGCAAGGCGCCCAGCCCATGGACGACCCAGGGGTGTGCGCCCTGGACCTCGACGAAGCCGATCAGCAACAGCGTGATGGGCGCGTATTCAGCGAAGTTCGAATGCACGCGCATGGCCCGGAGCATTTCGTCGCTGTCCTTGGCGCCGACACCGATCTTGAGCCTGCGGCGCAGGCCGATGGTTCGCACGCTGAGGTAGAAGAAGAGGATGCCCAGCAGGGCGGCGTAAAAGGGGAGGATGTGCATGAAGGCCTATGCGGTGCGAGGTGGTTGGCGAGTTGCCACGGAGTGTGCAGCAAGTCCTTCAAACCGCGATGCGGCCCAGCCGACGGCGACGCAGACGAGTTGGGTGACAAGCAGCGCGTTCATTCCGCCAGGGTGGTGAACGGAACGATGTCCCACAGGATGTGCGCCAGGACCAGCGGCCAAAGCACAGGCCGCCTGACGTAACAGACTGAGAAAAGCAGGCCGAAGGCCAGGATCCACACCACCCCCACCGGGCCTTGGTACAGGTGCCCCATGACGCGCATCAGCAGCGGCAAGCCGATGGCGATGGCGAGCCCGTGCGACCTCAGGCCTCGCACCAGAACACCCATGAAGAACACCTCTTCGAAGGTGGCGTTGACGAGCGCGAAAACGATGATCACGGGCATGGACAGCCGGGACTCAGAGACCATCCGATCGATGGGCTGAGAGCCCGGCTCGCCCTGGAACACCGACGTCACCACCGCGCCCAGCAGCCAAGCCCCGAAGAACAGGCCCAGCCCCGCGACGGAGCCCCTCAACGTGGGCTGGGGCACGAGTGACGCGATGTCGAAACCTCGCGCGCGCAAGAAGGTCAAAGCCGCTGCGGCGAGCACCAGTTCGCAGCCCAGCCCCCACACCATGCCCGCATCGGAAAACGGCTCGTCCGGAAAGCCGGCCAGCATGGCTTGAAACGACAGCAGGATGAACAGCCCGAAGCAGATGCCACCGACGATCAGGGCTTCGGGGATGGAGAGGGTGTTTTTGCGGGACATCGGAAAGCGGCTCACTTCAGCCCAAGCTCAATGGCCGCGCTCACCTGGCAGGCGGGATGAAGATGAAGGGCGGAACGTATTCGCTCTTGGGCTGCTTGGCGCTCAGGCCCTGAGCCGCCTCGGAGTTCGAAACGTTGAGCGCAATGGGTTCGTTCTTGATCGACGGGGTTCGGCTGGCGACGATGGCCAGGTCCTGCTCGCTGCGATCCTTGACCGAAGCCCTCGCACCGTAAATGACCACGCCGTTGGTTTCGGTCGCCACGAACTCGAAGCGCCCCAGGTAGGTGACCTTGCCCGGCTCGACCGTGAAGGGGATCTGCGTGTTGGCGCCGACGTGAGACGAGTAGGTGTCCACGTTCCAGCGCTCGACCGTGTACGCCCCAACCGGGAGCTCGGTCGAGTAGACATCGCCCCGGAACGCGCCCTCGTGGAAGTCGAACTTTTGCGGGATGGGCACATACGAAGGCTGGCCGACCACGAAGCGCTCGCGGACGGAACCGTCGACGCTTCTGACGTACAGGTTGTACAGGCCCATGGTGCCCGCGTAGGACAGCGAGACGACGACCAGGCCCTTGTCGCCTTTCGGGTCGAGGGTGTACTGCTCAGGCAGGGTGCGAGAGGCGCAGCCGGCGAGCAGCGCGGCCGAGATGGCGATCAGTGATTTGACGTTCATGACCATGACGAAGTGAGTGAGTGGGTGGGTGGCGCAGTACGCGATGATGATCGAAGCGATTTGCCAAGAAGATCGCTGATGGCTCGGTTAGCGCGGGAGGCTCTTTTCGGAGTTTTTCATGTGGGACAGAGCTTAGATGCCGGGTTCAACTCATGGCATTGCCAGGTCTTGGCCGGCAGGCGAAATCGTGAAGCTGGATCTCCGAGTTGCCAGGGTTGACTGGCCGCATCTGGATCTGGCGCACCGGCAAGCGATGCTCCATCACCTTGGGGCCTGTGCCGGCGCGGCCTTCGTACTCGACGATGTAAGCAAAGCCGATGAGCTTGTTCTTGCAGTCGATCGCCCAGCCGTCACGCTTGGAGCGCACGCAATGGGGCTGTGCATTGCTGGTGGCCAGCTTCGCGTGCGTGAACTCGATGTGACGGCTCACCAGCTTGAACTCGCTGCCCATCATGGGTGCCGCCGCTTGCAGGAACAGCATGTTGCGGTCACCGTCCTGCAGCGGACCCAACCAGCTTGGGCCCAACAGGGGCACCACGACCTTGTCCAGCTCAGCGCGACTCGGGCGGTCCAGCGCCGCCTTCAAGCCCAACTGGTCGATGCCTGTGGCCTTGGCGTGCGACAGCTCCGCACCGCGTTGACAAAGCTGTGCCACCGGCTCTTCGCTGAACGATTCGACGTAGACCAGGTGCCAGCCGAAGTCGGTGCGAACAGGGCCAGTGACCTCGCGCAGCTTGCTGGCGAAGACGGCTTGCTCGAACGTGCGGACCATTTCACCGGGGTAGACCTTGCCGAGGTCGCCACCTGACTTGGCGCTGCCACCATCGATGCTGCGGGTGCGGGCCAGGTTCTTGAAGGCCTCGAACCGCGCCGCCTCTGGCTGCCCAAGCAAACCGGCCAAGGCCCGAGCGGCCTCGTCCTGCTTCTTGAACAGCACGTGATAGGTCCGAGCCGCGCGGACGTTGCCCTGATCCTCTGTCAGGCGGGTGTCAATGTCTTGTGCGCGCGCTGTGGGTGATGCAAGACCCAGCAGCGCGAGCGCAGCGGCGATGAACGCCTTCACCAACACCGGCGCCTCACGCGTTGGCATGGGGCGCGGCTTGTTGGCGGCGGTCGCGCAAGGCCAGCACAAGCGGCACGCCCAAGGCGAACATGGGCCAGACCAGGGGCTCGGGCACGCTGCTCACGGGCAGGCGGGGCACGACCGTGTAGTCGACGGTGTGGCGGGCGTAGAACTCCAGCCCACCAAGCTCGGCCAACCGCCCCCAAAAGCTTGAACAGCTGCCAGCGCACTGGTCGTTCAAGCTGGCAGCTGGAACATCGAACTTCAGCTCAAGGTCCAAGGTCTTGCGGTTGGGGTCGATCAGGGGCCGTCCAAAGAAAAACGTCTTGGTGAAGAACCGGTCGTCAAAACTCACGTCCTCCTCATACAAGGCGATCGTGATCTTGTTGATGACCAGGTCGTGCGCATCGTCAGCCAGCGACTTCAAGCTGAGGCTGTACGTGAACGACTGCGGCGTTTGAAAGCCCGAGCCGGGGATGCTGAGGTCGGTCGGCGTGAGCAGGCCGCCGGACACCTCCAGCAAGCTGCCAGAAGCTTGAGCAACCATCGGGAGCGACAGCGCGCCAGCCAGGGCGCAAAGGGCGATTTTTTTCATGTTGAGGCGGGCAAGGGAACAGATTCAAGACGCGAAGCGGGCGGTGGGCTTTGATTCCTGGGCCAGCCAGTAGATGACCAGGATCCAACCGATCACGGGCACGAAGCCGACCAGCTGCATCCAGCCGCTTTTGTCGACGTCGTGCAGGCGGCGCGTGGTCACGGCCACGTAAGGCAGGAGCGTGGCGAAGGAGAAGGCCCAGGCGAGCCGCTGGTTGATGATGCTCAGGCAGATGCCGGCGATCAAGTTGAACAGCGCCCACCACCAGAACTCGGGCCGGGAGGCTTTGCCTTTGAAGTCGGCGTACTTGGTGAAGCAGGTTTTGACGGATTCGGTGAAGGTCATGTGGGTTCCCTGTTGGTGGTTTTCGTGTTGAGCGGTCGGTCAGGCGTTCATTCGCTTGCGGCGATGGAACAGGCCCGCTGCCCCAAGGATGGCCAGCAGGCCAACAGACGGCTCCGGAACCTCGGAAACGTAGCTCTTCTGCTTGGAGGTGTCGCCCGTGGTGGCGATGGCGAAGAGGTCCTGGAAGGGCTTCTGGTCGTTGTACACGTCGATTTGCCCGTAGACGAATGCGTCGTATGGCAGCTCATTGGCTTCAACGAACGGCGCGCCTGGGTGGAAGTCAACGTCGAAGAAGTCGTCGATGTCTGAGTAGATCTCGACGAAGCCACCGCTTCCAAGCTGCAGGGAGCCGGTGGAGCTGACGATGGCGTCGTTCAGGCGAACGGTTTTGCCGTTGTGAGACATCTCCAGGATGAAGCCGCCGCTCTTCCAATGCTGGGACTGGTTCAGGTTGGACAGGCTGATGGAGGGGGCGATGGAGGTGTCAACGAGCAGCTTGAAGTCGATGTCGTTGTCGGCAGAGAGTGAACCGCCGCCGTCTGCGCCTGGGTTGGCTTTGAAATTGAAGGTGTATTTCTCGGCTTGCGCGAGCATGGGGCTGATGAGGGCGAGCGCGAGAATGGTCTTCAGGACGTTTGATTTCATGGGGATCCTCTCTTGGTTGAAATCATTGCGTTGTTTTGGATGCGACAGGCACCAACTACCAGGGTATGCGGTGCCGGAGCACCGCAGGTGCGCAGGGCAACAACACAGGCCATTAGAGTGCCGAAGACAAGGACTTTCGTTGCCTCCACGTTGTCCTGACACATAGGCCGAGTCGCGAAGCAGCGGGCGTGGAGATTGCGGCGACCGCTGCGTGGTTCGATGCACAACTCAGTGGCACAGACGCTCTTTTTGACTTTTTCAGAGAGCCTGCCTGATGGCTCAGGCTGAGCTCACCCACATCAGTCCTCCAAAATAAAGCGGAACGGCGCTGCACACCTGAATTTATCTAAGTGTCCTTCAAAGTCTATTCCACGAGCGACCTCAAGTGCTGATTCGTTAAAAATATTCGAGCTTGAGGCGGCAACTGCCAGATTGGATGTTTTGCCACCGATGACGTCAAACTGCACCACCACCCAACCGCTGAGACCTTTTTCAAGTGCCAATTTTGGATAATTTAGTGGCGGCACCTTGGTGCCGCCACTAATACAGGGTTTGCCGTATTTCATTATTGACGGCATGTTTATTTGGGCTTCCTGTGCTGCGCTCTTTACGGGGTGGATCATGGCGGCGATGAAAGCCCCCATTGCAAAGCAGGCGTAAAATTTTTTCATGAGGTGCGTGATGGAATAGTTCCAATTCGATTTGGGCTCAATTGGGATGGTGGTGTCTTATGCTTGATTTTAATTTATCGGTGCGGCAGCATGAATGCCAAGTGGGTTTGCTGAAAAATGGATTTTGAAGCCCAAAAAGCTAGCTAACCGGCGCGCCGCCGCTAGGCAGGGGGCCCGTATTGAGCGACGGCTTAGCCCGCCAATATTATTCACCTTGGAGTCGTCGTATTCTTCTGCAACCCGATCCCCGGCCCTGGCGGCACGAAACGGAAGTCACCATCGAATTCCACGCTCGCCATCAACTCCTCGACTGCGGTTACAGCCTCCTGGTACCTCCTGTCAGAACCATCCAGCGAACACTCGGCCACCAGATAGCGTCTAGCTGGCGTACCGTTGGAAGCAAAGCGCATGCTGAGGGTCCATGTGTCAGTGAATAGCTGACTGCCACGGTCGCCGTTGAACCTATGTCGATAGCGGTGCTGCCATCCCTGGAAGCGGGTGAAGGCGGTGGCGCCCGACAACGTCAGCTCGGTGGATTTTGCCTTGGTATTGGAAGCCGGCGGCAATATGCCCAGCTTCCAGAATTCGTCATGCGATTTTCCCAAAAAATGGTTGCGCGCCTGAGCCACCTCGTAGTTGAGCTTTTCCAAACTCCAGGCATAGCCTTCTTCCCCCGGCACATAAGTCAATTCGCGGAACTTACAGTCGCCATAATTTTGTCGTTCGACGTAAAGCAGAAGCTTGATGCCAGTGTCATTGCGCAGACGCCCAAAGCTCTGCGCGGCGTCACTTTGAGCGCGAAAAGCCGCGGTCGCGTCCTTCCATTCCCGAGGCAGCTTAACTGACATCAGCCCATGGCGATCCCTGAGTGGGCCATCGGGATTGGTGGCGCAAGCACTGAAGAGTATTGCCGTGAGTGCGACAGATGACGCAAAGATGACTTGTCTAAACTGCACATCCATCTCCATGTGACGATGCATGCGAGGGTTAACGAACAAGGTAAACGGCGCCGGAGCCCGCATGGGCGGAGGGCACCGACATGGGCCAAGAAGATGCCGAAGGCATGGCCCTTGTTGGCGTCCGCTTGACCGCCCAGTTACGCGCCGCATTTTGAGCTATGGCGATGCACTTCATGGTTGAATCCACCATCTTCTATCGGGAAACGGGGCGAAGTCGGAATGAAAGGAACATCAGGGCGCCAATCGCGATGCCCACGGACAAAGGGCCAAGCCACGGCTTAAGCAGTGCTGTTGCAATAACAGCAGGAACGAAGCCGGCGAGTGCTGGCACAAGACCAACTCGAAGTTTGACTGATCCTTTGCAGTGTGGGCAGGCTTTGGTTCTGCCAAAGCGGTTCATCTCTTTCGAGAATATTCTGACAGATTGGTTGCAGTAAGGACATTTCATTTTGGACGACTCCTTTCCCCTAGGCCTATTCGTTATCGTGAAGGAAAAGATTGAGTCTGCACGGAAGAAGTGACATGCAAGTGACTCTTGCAGTGTACGGGTGCCCCTGGAATTCATGGCTTAACGCCCAAGTTCACGCGTCCGCGTTGAACCGACAGTTAAACCACATTCGCATCCTCACTGCTCAGGCCCGACAAGCGCCCATACGTAGGTTGGCTCTGTTCCAGATTTTGGCATAAGGGTAACCATATTAACAGCGACCTCAGAGTCCTTCTTGAGCGTGCCTGCCTCGAACTTTGACGCAGTTTGTGGTGAGTAACCCCAAGGGGGATCCAACATGCTCGCGCATTGCTGCTCTTTGGCGGCGCTGCCATAACCCGTGACGATCAGCGTTTTGTCAGTGGTTATCGCAATTTGATCACCAACATTCGGAAATGGCGATGAAGGTCCGCGGCCGTCTACAAATCGGAAGGCAGGCGGAAAGAGATAGCCATTCTTTTGAGGACTGTACTTCCCCAAGTAGACCCAAGCCCAGCGACACGGCATATCCGATCGTGTAACCTTGCGACTTACTGAAGGAACTATTGGCTGCGCGGGAGGCACCTGATCTTTGGTTGGCGGTGTCGGTACTTCGCACTGACCAAGGCTGATGCTGATGGCTTTTAGTGCACTAAACGTGCTGGTTTGGCATCTCGTGACAACTGAGTACGCATAGGCGCAACCAACAACCACGATCACTATTGCAATGGCCCAGACAATCGGATTACCCACCGTTGATTTGTGTGCCTTGTTTCCGGTTGCCATGTCACATCAAATTCGTGTTGAGGTCTAACGCCCAGGTTAACCAGCGAAAATGCGAAGCATTTTTATCCTTATTGAACCTACATTTATATAGCATTGCGCTCGCAGATGATTCATGGTACTGAAAATGCATTCATGCTCCATTGGGCACATTGCCGAGATGCATTGATGTAATCACCTTGCAAAAATCACAACTCGTCCGAGAACGCTCAACCATGATGCGATTAGAAAAGCAGCAAGTATTTTTAGATTTTCCGATTGCCTCCTTGAATTTTCTATGCTAACGACGTTCACCCCAACACCTTTGCTGCCGAAAATATATTCGGCGGATATCTGATTTACTGGGAAAATTGGTAGAGCTGAGTTGTCGTCGTTGATTGATTGCGCAATTTGATTTTTTCGATAAAATTCGATCATTTTATCCCGCTCTTCCTGTGAGGCCTCGCGTGGCGAAGCATCGCTTGCTGCGGGGTCAGGTGTCGGCGCCTTAGCTTCGATAATCTTTTTTAGGTAGTCCTTCCCGGGTTCTATCATCATGTCTGACGGCAACTTCGCCACATATAGCTTTGATGAAAGCGAAGCCAGTGTGAAGTGGATTGATAGTACCAGTGAACTGCAAATTACCAGCAATTGAGGCACATTGACCGGCTTCTTTTCTTTGGCTGGGCTTTCCCCGATTAGAAACAAAAACAAAATGACCTGCAAAAATGTAATCGCCAGGGAAACATCGAGCAGAAGCGGCTCATTTTTGATTCTATTCATTGATATTGCCATTGCTACCAATGGGATCGTTATTCCGGCTATGCGAGCAATTCGAAGTTGATCTTTTTCCGTTTCTGCATCTGCGTCGCATGGCTGGCTCAGAGCAAACCACAGACATATTGAGATCGCGACGCAAGCAAACGTGCAAGATGCCAACCATGCCCCGTCAAATAACTCATGCGCCGATCGGAAAAGGAAAATTTCGATTCCAATTATTATGAAGTAATATGGGGCTTGTCGTGGTGTTAGGTAACTGAGGTGAGACTTTAGCGCATCTTTGCTATCAGAAGAATCAAACATCGTACCCCTCACTTGCTTTGTATATAAAGTTCATTGACCCACCCGCTATAGGCACTACCGCTTCCCCACTCAATACACTCGAGGCTCCTGCCTGGGGCTAGCTTGATACAGTACTCCGACTGTCCATTTACTTCAACCCACGGAATGGCCGCGCCAGAGGGGCCTTCTACCATTTTACGCAGGCCTGTTAAGTGGACGTCTCCGCCTCGTTTTAGAATTGCGATTACATTGCAGTCTACGCTTGGGCACTCTCGAAGATTCAAATCTGCCCGATTGCTAATTTGTGCATTAAGCCTTTTCTCCGTTTTGGTGGCCGCACCCCTATCTTTTTCTGTATTGAGTTCGGGTTTAAAAATTGGGGGCGATTTTTGTTCATCTGCGCTGGTTGCAGCATATATAAGCACCGCTGCGACTCCAAAAATTGCTAGCAATGAAACTACAAATGTTAGTATCCTGCGGTTCATCTGAATGCTTCCAAATGCTTATGTTCTGTGCTCTGGTGTATTTTTTTGGAATCGCTTAACGTATCTTGTGATGCCTAACTGAATTAGCCTAATAGCGATTCCAACACTTGATTGGCCTAACGGTATTGCATCGCTTGCCTAACATGCTGCCTCCCCCATGTCTTGCCCTCCTGTGGGCAACCCATTAGCCAATTGACCATTCACGCAAGCTTTTGTAACGCCAACCCGCCCACCTGACCATCCC